>NZ_JBHTFN010000003.1:0-359516 GCF_042666195.1 Bradyrhizobium sp. GCM10028915 | reverse complement strand
TCATAGTGGCGCCATTTCTGTGATGATCGACATGGCCAACGGACAGACGGTCGCCAGCGCCGCAATAGGGCGCGAGGGAGCAGTAGGCACTCTTTCCGTGCTAGGGCCGTCCCCTTCGGCCGTTACCGCCGTCGTTCGTGCCGCGGGCATCGCCTCGCGGATCCCCTCATCGCGATTCCACGCCGCTTTTAGCCGAAGCCCCGCGATCCGCCACGCAGTCCAGATTCATTTCAAAGCGATGCTGATACAGCTACAAATCGGCGGCGCCTGCAATGCGCTGCATCCGGCCCAAGCCCGCATGGCACGCTGGCTGCTCCATCTTCGCGACCGTGCCGACCACGACGTCCTCGCACTCACCCAAGAGGCGCTTTCGCAAATACTGGGTGTGCGACGAACGACAGTGACGCTCCTGATGCGCAACCTGCGCGCTTCCGGAGCGATCAGATCTGAACGGCGAGGAGAAATCGAGATTGATCCATTGCGGCTCGCAGCGGTGGCGTGCGAATGCCACGATACCATGCGTCTCGAAATCGAGGGGATCTTCTCTATGAATGCAGCCCGATCTCGCGCTTTGGTTCTGCCGACGCAGTAACTGAAACGGGGGATGCCGCAAACCATCGCGCCTTTCGGCGTGATCAACCGTTATCCCGGACATGAACGATGTGGCCAATGTGCAACGGGCGCCTGTCTTCTCCACGGCAATGTCCGCGACCGAACAATCTCGCTCATGAGGTACGCGGTACTATCGGCGCGCCATGTACTGGGGATCTGTGGATGAACTTTTCAAACGAAAGATCAGACCTTATTCTCTCTTTGGGAAAGCGTGCGGCGACTGGTGTTGACTGATCGCGCAAATGGCGGACGCTCCCGCGTTGTCGGTGACAATCTGCGCACCTATGCTGAATCGCTCCGTTCGGAAATGGATCGGCGGGAGCTCAAGTACGCCTCAATCGGTTCAACTGAATGAAGCCGAGGGTGCCTTTGGGGCACACAGATGATGAGAGACATGCAAGAGCAGCTGGAGAACCTCCTCAAAGCCGCAGCCGACTGCAAATCGATCAGCGATCTGGCCACCGACCTGCAAAAGCGAGAGTTGTTCGCGAGGCTCGCCGATCATCTGAGCGTGTTGGCTTCCGAGGTCGAGCGTGCAATTGCTGCGACAGCCTTTGGCACCAAATTGGAGCGATAAGAGGATATGGCCCGACACCGATGATTGGGAATCAGCATGCGATGAGCGGAGGAGGACATGACTGCGGAGCGGCCTCGCGTGCGAGTGTGCAATCGCGCGCTCGCCTGGCCACTAGTCGGAAGGCCTATCTGCGCGTGCAAGGCAATCAGCTAACTTCGATCGTCAGCTGCGACCGCGGGTAGGCGTACAGCCCTGACCTTGCAGGATATCCCCGGCCAGCGCGCTTTATTACGAAGGCTGCGTCATGCTCATTCGCTATAGGACCTGCGTTGCCCTGTTTCGGCAGCCTCATTCGAGGCCAAGCAACGCCGCGCCCGCTCGATCTGGGCGCCGGTGGCCCCGTGGTTACGGGCATACATCTCAGCCAGGGCCGCCGAATACTTAGCAACGTAGTATTTGACCTCTGAGCAAGAAATCCGCTCTCCCGGTCTGTGCTGGCGCGCAGCATAGGCTTCAGAGCTAAGCGTCATCAGAAACAAGGCAGCAGCGCCAATCGCACGCGTGACAGTCATTGTCATCCCCCGCAGCTACTAGGTTCGTTGCAGAGAGCAGGCCTGAATCGTCCCGATCGCGCAAATTAACAGTGGTGCGCTGGTGCAACGTGTTGTGGACTGTTGCTTTCATGCCCCAGCTTCGTGAGCACCGGCCCGCCTATGCTGGCGAACCCCGTACAAATCCAGGCTCGTCGACACAGATGTGCGACAATTGACGTTCCCATGTAAGCTGCATTGCGCAACGGGACAGGCCGCTCTGATCATCTCAGGAACCCAAGGGCGCGACACGCCGGCCGGCGCCGCTGTTAACGGGCACAAACCTCTCCCGCGCCGCCTGGGGAGGACCTCACGATGCCGACCAGCAATTCAACCCTCTGCGCGGATGACCACCGGTACGATCATCCTCTCTCGCTCCAGTCCATCATGGGCAAGTTTGAGCTACTTTCAGGAAGTGTCCTCGGACGTCGTACTATCTCACAAACGTTCGAACCAACGAACCAACGACACAGCCGCATAAGTGCAAATCAGGACCTGCAACTATCTCAAACTGCTATTTGAGGCTGTGGCCTGCACGGTCGACGGATCGGCCGATCCGCGCACAACATGAGAACCGAAACGCCAGCGCCGAAGCCAATCGACGCCGCGGGATGTAAAGGGCGCTGTCAGCGGCTGGCGCGCCTACATCCGATAGCTCTGAATTCTGAATGATGGTGACATTAACCACGGATTGTTACCACTGAGTAGGATGAAGGCCGGCGACCGAAATCAAAGGCGGTGCGCGTCCGCTTTATGAGCCAATCAGCTCGTGGGCCGCACCGCACAGCAATCCGGTGCCCAGACCACACCTGAGCCGCAGAAGCCGTTCGCATTCGAGCCGGTCCGGACGGCCAGCAGAAGTTGGGGCGACGCATCGGGCAGCATATTTCGAGTTCGATACACCGCTGAATTCGCCCGCCGGCTCGCGCGCGATCACGGTTGATGTCCGGCTAGCGCCGCTTCGGCTTTCTCGCCGTCATCTGCCTGGCGCCGCAGCTTACGCTGGGCAGAACCCCGCTTTTATGGCAGTGTCGATGTGGCCACAGAGCGCAACACAGTACCTCCTCACCTGACATTGGTCACGCGGAGGCTTCGGGGTTGAACCCAGTGTTTTGGGTTGATGCGCATGGACAGCAGGTTCCAAGTGCTATGGGAGGACGATGACCGCATCTTTTGTCGGCCATTGCGTCCGGCTTCCGATGGCGCATGCAGAACTGTATTGGCGGTACTTCCCAAGGCGAAACACGCTTCGTCCGGCCTCCTCGATCGTCTTGATCACGAGTTTGCGCTGAAAGACCAATTAGATGAGACCTGGGCAATGCGGCCGCTCGGGCTGGAGTGCGATGGTGACCGTCCAGTGCTGCTGCTTGAGGATCCTGGTGGCCAGCCGCTCGAACAGTTGCTTGGTGCGCCCATGGACATCGGACGCTTTTTGCAGCTCGCGATCGGCATCGCCGCAGCCCTGAACAAGGTGCACCAACGCGGCCTCGTCCACAAGGACGTGAAGCCGGCGCATATTATGGTGAACTGCGAGGACGAACGGGTCCGGTTCACCGGGTTCGGTATCGCCTCGCGCCTCGCCCGCGAGCGACGCGCCCCTGGGCCGCCGGAATTCATCGTGGGCACGCTGCCCTACATGGCGCCCGAACAGACCGGATGGATGAACCGCTCGATCGATTTCCGCAGTGACCTCTATTCACTTGGCGTTACGCTCTATCAGATGCTGACCGGCTCGTTGCCGTTCTCAGCGGCACATTCCATGGAGTGGGTGCATTGCCACATTGCGCGAAAGCCAGTGGCGCCCGGCGAGCGGGTAAGCACTGTACCGGCTACAATCTCGACCATAGTCCTCAAGCTGCTCGCCAAATCCGCCGAGCAACGCTACCAGAGCGCTTCAGGCCTCGAACATGATCTACGCCGCTGCCTGATCGAATGGGAAACCGGAGGCCGCGTCGAAGAGTTTGCGCTCGCACAATACGACACGCCCGACCGACTGCGGATCCCTGAGAAGCTCTACGGACGGGACCGCGAGATTGAAGCCATGCTGTCCGCCTTTGACCGGATGATCAAGAGCGGCGCGCCGGAATTGATGCTGGTTACCGGCTATTCCGGCGTTGGTAAATCCTCGGTAGTCAATGAGCTCCATCGTCGCCTCGTTCCGTCCCACGGGCTGTTCGCATCAGGCAAGTTCGACCAGTACAAACGCGATATTCCCTATTCAACGGTAGTGGAGGCTTTTCAGAGCCTCGTGCGGTTCCTTCTGAGCAAGAACGAAGCCGAGCTGACGCACTGGCGCCAAGCGCTTCATGGTGCGCTGGGCGCCAATGGACGACTCGTTACCGACCTGATCCCTGAATTGCGGCTGATCGTCGGAGAGCAGCCACCCGTCCCTGAGCTCCCCCCGCAGCAAGCAAAGAACCGCTTCCGTCTCGTGCTCCGGCGCTTCATAGGGGTATTCGCACAGTCCGAGCATCCATTGGCGTTGTTCCTCGACGATCTCCAGTGGGTCGATGCCGCCACGCTCGATCTGGTTGAGGACCTTTTAACCCGCTCCGATCTGCAATACCTGATGCTCATCGGCGCCTTTCGCGGCAACGAGGTCACTTTCGCTCATCCATTGTGGTACAGGCTTGAGGCCATAAAGAGTGCTGGCGCTAACGTGCAGCAGATCATTTTAGAGCCGCTTGCCAGCTCACACATTTCGCGTTTGATTTCCGATGCTCTTCGCTGCGATTCGAAGCGTGCCGCGCCACTCGCGAAGTTGATTCACGATAAGACGGCCGGCAACCCATTCTTTGTGATTCAATTCCTTCAGGCGCTTGCCGAAGAGGGATTGGTCCGCTTCGATCATGACGCACGGTTCTGGTGCTGGGATCTCGCTCGCATTCGCGTCAAGGGCCACACCGAGAATGTCGTGGATCTGATGATCGCAAAGCTGACCCGCCTGCCTGCCGAGACGCAGATCACGCTGCAGCGGCTGGCCTGTCTCGGCAACGTCGCCGACACGAGGACAATTTCGATCGTCCTCGGTCGCTCCGAGCAGCGGGTACACGCGGATCTGTGGGAGGCCATTCGCCAGGAATTGGTCGAGCACCAGCCAGGAGTGTATCGGTTTGTCCACGATCGAGTGCACGAAGCCGCCTACTCGCTGATTGCTGATGATCAACGCGCGGCGCTGCATTTGCGAATCGGTCGGGAGCTACTGGCGCAGACCCCCCGGGAGAAGTGGGAGAAGGCTATTTTCGAGATCGTTAACCAGCTCAACCGTGGCGAGTCCTTGATCACCTCGCGAGACGAACGCGAGCAACTCGCAGAGCTTAATCTGACAGCCAGCCTGCGCGCGTGGGGGGCGGCGGCCTACGCGGCATCGCTCAACTATGCCGCTGCCGGTGCCGCAATGTTACCAGACGACTGCTGGGAACAACGCCAGCAGCTTGCCTTTGCGTTCGAGTTGCATCGCGCCGAATGCGAGTTCGTGACCGGCTCGGTCCTGGAGGCAGAACAGCGCTTACAGGAGCTGACGACGCGAACCGCGACCGCCGCCGACCTTGCTGTCGTCGCGCGCCGCCGGGTGGATCTGTATACGGCGCTCAGTGAGCCGGACCGCGCGGTTAGCGCCGGTCTCAGCTATCTGGAACAACTCGGGATTCGATGGGTAGTCCACCCAAGCGATGATGACGTCCGACGCGAATACGAGCACGTCCGATCTCGGCTCGGGAATCGGTCGGTCGAGGAGCTATTGGATCTGCCGCTAATGAGTGATGCACTCGCACTAGCGACCATAGATCTTTTGACGGCGCTCATGCCGCCGGCGTTTTTCACTGATGCGAACCTTCGCTCACTGGTGGCCCTAAAAGCGGTGGAGATCAGCCTCGAGTGGGGGAACAACGATGCTTCATGCGTTCCTTACGTCATGTTCGGCGCCATTGCCGGCGCGCGCTTCGGCGACTATCAGGCGGGCCTTCGATTCAGCCGTATCGGCACTGAGCTGGTCGAGCGGTGCGGGTTTTCGCGCGTGCACGCCAGGACCTACCTGAACTACGGCAACCTTGTCCTTTCATGGACCAAGCAGCTCCGGCATGCCCGAGACGCCTTTCAGCGGGCATTTGAGGCCGCGAGTAGCAGTGGCGATGTCACGTTCGCGGCCTTCAGCTGCGCCAGCTTGAATACGAATTTCCTTGCGGCGGGCGATGCGCTTGCAGAAGCGCAGCGCGAAGCCGAGCACGGGTTGCAGTTGAGCAAGAAGGCGAAGTTTGCGTTGGTGGCCGACATCATAATGCCGCAGGTTGGGCTAATCCGTATGCTGCGCGGCCTGACGCGGCGTTTCGGCGCTCTGCACGACGACCCGTCCGACGAGCTTCGGTTCGAACGGCGTTTGGCCGCCGATCCGGCATTCGCGCTGCCCGAGAGCTGGTATTGGATCCGCAAGCTGCAAGCGTGCTTCTTTGCCGGCGACTATTCGTCGGCCGTCGACGCCGCATCGAAGGCACGGAGACTGCCGTGGTCACCACCGCAGCTACTCGAGACGGTGGAATACGAGTTCTATGCAGCGCTATCGCACGCTGCATGCTGGAATTCGGCACAGCCCGAACAACGTCAAGGGCACCTTGAGGCCCTGACTGGGCACCACACGCAGCTCGATTTGTGGGCACAGAATTGCCCGGAGAATTTCGCGGACCGCGCTATTCTAACCGGCGCCGAGATCGCCCGTCTCCAAGGCAGAGAACTGGACGCGGAGCGTCTCTATGAACAAGCCATCCGCTCCGCTCGCGACAACGGCTTCGTCCACCACGAGGCGCTCGCTTATGAATTGGCCGCGCGGTTTTACGGCGAGCGTGGTTTCGAAGACTTTTCTGGCATCTATTTGCGGAGAGCGCGCGACTGCTATGTTCGTTGGGGGGCAGACGGCAAAGTGCGGCAACTTGAGGATATGCATCCGCACCTCAGGGAGGCGAGATCAGAGCCAGGCCCGATGAGCACGATTGGAGCGCCGGTCGAGCATCTCGACCTCGCCACTGTCATCAAGGTGTCGGAAGCGGTGTCAGGTGAGATGGTTCTGGAGACGCTTATCGAGACGCTCATGCGCACTGCCATCGAACAAGCAGGGGCTGAACGCGGTCTGCTGATCCTGTCGCACGACACCGAGCCGCGCATCGAAGCGGAAGCCACCACAACCGGCGATGAAGTTACTGTTGAAATGCGCAATACAGCGGTGACCGCGGATCTCCTTCCCGAATCCGTTCTCCATTACGTACTGCGAACCAGAGAGTGCGCGGTTCTCGAGGATGCCACGGTCCAGCCTCCCTTTGCCGCGGACCCCTACGTTAATCAGCGCAACGCTCGTTCCATTCTCTGCATGCCCCTGATCAACCGTGCGAAAGTTATCGGCGTGCTTTACCTCGAGAATACACTGACGCCCTACGTTGTTGCACCGGCGCGAATTGCGGTGCTGAAGCTGCTCGCCTCACAGGCAGCAATCGCGCTGGAAAATGCGGCTTTGTACCGCGATCTCGGAGAACGGGAAGCGAAAATCCGACGCCTTGTCGATGCCAACATCATCGGAATCATCATCTGGGAGCTTGAAGGTTCGATTCTGGAGGCCAACGATGCGTTTCTCAACATCGCGGGATACGACCGTGAGGATCTCGTCTCGGGCCGCCTGCGCTGGACTGACCTGACGCCGCCTGAATGGCTCGACCGCCACGAGCGATGGTGGATCCCGGAACTAAAAAAGATGGGTAGCGTGCAGCCGTTCGAGAAAGAGTATTTCCGCAAGGACGGAAGCCGCGTGTCGGTGTTGATCGGCATGGCTGCGTTCGACGAACAACGAGACCAGGGTGTCTCCTTTGTCGTTGACCTGACGGAGCGCAAACGATCGGAAGTGGCTCTGCAGGAGAGCGAGGAGCGTTTCCGGACTCTCGTACAGTTCTCTTTCGACGTGTACTGGGAATCCGATGCGCGGCATCGTTTCATTCGCCAGGAATTCGCCGAAGGCATGGTCGACGCACCCGCGTCGGACTCTGAACTTGGTAAGACGCGCTGGGAAGTGCCCTACTTGGAGCCCGACGAGGAGGCTTGGCGCAAGCATCGGGAGACGCTCGATGCCCACCTGCCGTTCCGCGATTTCGAGCTCGCGCGCCCTACGCCCGATGGCGGCAAGCGCTACGTGTCCGTCTCCGGGCTACCGGTGCTCGACAAGTCCGGGCACTTCATCGGTTATCGCGGCGTTGGACGGCACATCACCGAACAGAAGCGGGCCGCAGAGGCGCTGCGCGAGATACAGAAGGAGCTTGCGCACGCTAACCGCCTCGCCACCATGGGCGAACTCACGGCCTCGATCGCGCATGAAGTGAGCCAGCCGATTGCCGCGGCATCCATGAATGCTGGTGCGGCCGCGCGCTTCCTGGACAGAAATCCGCCGGATCTTGAGAGGGTCAGGGAATCACTGGACTGGCTTATGAACGATACCGCTCGGGCCAGCGACATCATCCAACGAATTCGCGATCTCGTAAAAAAAGCACCGCCCCGGAAGGATCGCTTGGACATCAATGAGGCGATCAGGGACGTTATTGAGCTTACCCGCGGCGAAGCGATGAAGAACGGCATCTCAGTGCAGACGGAATTTGCAGACAGCTTACCGCTTGTCGAGGGCGACCGCGTCCAATTGCAACAAGTGGTTCTCAACCTGATTATCAACGCTGTCCAGGCAATCGGCACGGTCGCGAATGGAGCCAAGAAAGTGCTGATCACCACCGCGCAGGGTGCACCGGACGGTGTTCTCGTCGAGGTGAAGGACTCGGGACCGGGGATGAGCTCTGAAACCTTCGAGCACGCCTTCGCCCCCTTCTACACGACGAAGCCCAGCGGTTTGGGGGTGGGACTGTCGATCTGTCGTTCGATTATCGAAGCGCATGCCGGACGCTTGTGGGTGACGCGCAACCAGCCCCACGGCGCAATTTTTCACTTCACCGTACCAGCCCACCCTGCCGACGCTTCTTGATTATGGCCGGATTGCTGGTTCCAACTTCGAGCACGCACCTCGCGCTTTGCGATCGAGAAGATCAAGTCGATCGCAGCCCTGCCGATCCTGGCTGCCGCGACGGGGATTAAATCACCAAGCTGTCGCAGAAACGGTCGAGGGATCACGAGGCGACTAGGCAAAACAGGTTGTGCATTTGCGCGCCTTGGTATCCTATTCTACGACGAGCGCGTAATCGACCTGTGCCGTTTAATCTGCACACCGTATCGCATTGCGCGAAGATGCAGAAACAAAGGAAAAGCATAAGTCGCACTGCTATCCGGGGCACGATACGCAAAAAACGTCGCACCAGATCCGCCTTGTTCTCGTCGACCCCATCCGTAATTTAATTGAACACGAACAGTTTTGATATGGTTGGCGCACCAGGGCTCGAACCGGGGATCCGCTGATCCAACATCGCCGCTCGTTCTCATCGCTCTGTTCGCGCTCGTCACGTCAGCCACTGCGGCAATCGAGCCTATGGCCGACTCGGTGCCCGTAAGCCGTGCCTCAGGGACGATCACTGGCAATGGATCGATTTCCGCTCTTCCGAATTGCCCCGGCGAAACAGGGCGCGGTTGGGGCGTGATTGATGCGATAGACCAGCGTGTCGATCTTGGCAGTGGACTTGTTGCTGAGCAACGTCAGGCCGCCCCGCAGCGAGCCCTGAACCGCTCGCGCCAGTGCATCACTTCGTCCTAAGTGCATCCGCCTTCCACTAGATCGAGCATGGAAAGGCCATAGATCACGAGGAGGTAAGGATTAGTGGCCGCTCGCACACGGCTTCGATGGCAAACCACATCGATTCGGGGCACGCCCCCCCAATCATCCTCACGCTGATTGGCGCGCGGCGCTGCAAATTGGTTGATCCGGTAACCCTAGGGCCCATTACGGCGCACATAGAGGAAATTGGCGCCCTGCGCGTCGGGCGCCCCTTGACACTCGTGTCAGTCGCCGGCGTTGCACGGCGCACCACATGGCGCGCGGTCGTAGGCGGCGCGGCCGTTGGCGCGGCCGCGGTTGGCACGGCATGTCTCCGCGTTCTGATTAACGGTCGCTACGGCTGCCGCTGATAGCTGTCGGTTCTAGCTTCTGAAGAGCGCATCCTGCGGGATGAGGCTCATGCAGGATGTGCTGTTCAGGTTTCAGGGCGCTAGCGACAGGGGCCAAGGCGCGACAGAGCAGAGATCGAGAACTCCAGCGTCGCCAGCATCGCGAGCATGTCGCGTTGTCCTGCTCCAGGGCGGCGGGGGTCGGCAGAACATCTTGACGCTCTTTGATCTCTGGCCGAGCCGAAAGGCATGAAGCTCGAGGCCGAGTGATCCATAAAGGTCGAACGCAAATTGCGAGCAAGAAGGAACGACGCGGCCACGGAGGGCTTCTGCTCCTCGTTCAAGACCGAATGGACAGTGAGCAAGATCTATTGCACTGCGAACACCGATATTCGCGCCAATGCGTCCCCTCCGGCAAAGCCTTCGCGGCGATATGGGCCCCATGCGGCTTAAATCTGGCAGCGTGATGGATTAATTGCGGGCCTGGCCTCCGAATTCATAAGCTCACTTTGGCGGCAATACGCGGCAGCGCGCTCAATTAATCGAGCCGTCCACGTTTCGCCGGGCGACGATCCTGTCCTCGGTCCGCGACGCAACCACCCGGTTGATGGGCGACGCTGCGGTAAGATTTGGACCGATCTCCACGCTGGCATGGCAATGTGAAAGCGCAACCGGTCGGGAGACAAGATTGTGGATGTGATGCCGGTCTGCCGGCCTGAGCGAGGGTTGTCTCTAGCACTAAGTTAAATGCTCCGCCACGATGAGTTCGAAGACGACGATCATCGCCACGACGATCCTCGATCGCCAGATCAATGTAGTGCTCCTGCTTCCGCGGCCAATCATGAGATCTGACCGATAGCTATCTACAGACCGTCGCTAGAGCAGGTGGACAAGGGCAAGCCAGCACGGATGCGAATCCCTGCCTGGTGGCAAGCGCCGGAGCCAGGGGCTTGGACGGCTTAGCCGGTTCGTATTTTTGGTTAGTCTCAGCAGCCGCGATCGAGTGACCCGAGACTGAAATGGTCGGCACCGGGTCAAACAGGAAAGTGACAGGCAATCGGACGTTTTTCCGTCTGCTCGCTAGGAGCGGACATGATGGCGCTGGCCCGGCAGGTTGGCTCCGGCCAAAAGCTGCCCCCGCCAAATGCAATTTTGTCCCTTTCCGGCTCCGGACGGCATCCCCGTATCGGGGTCGAGATCCTGATGCTAGATTTCCTTCGTCATCCCGGACAGGAGGACGACACGCCTGATAGCGTCTACAAGGTCATTGAACTGGTCGGTACCAGCAACGACTCGTGGGAGAAGGCCGCCGCAAATGCGGTCGAGCAAGCTGCAAAATCTCTCCGAGATCTTCGCATTGCAGAGGTCGTCAAGCTGGATATGCAGCTCGATGGCAAGGGAAAGGTCGAGGCCTATCGCGCCAAGCTCAACGTATCGTTCAAGTTCGAGGGCTCCTGAGCCTCAGCACCTCGCCCCATGCGCGGGGGAGGAGGACTCATTGGAAAAGGCGCGTTGCCCTGTTCGCCTAGCCGGACACTGTGGCCCGGTCTCGGAAGTTGGCCCTAGTCCGACCGGGACCGATATGCTTTGATGCGTCGAGGCGTGATGGTGGCCTCATGTACATGGTCATTCGCAAGTACACCAAGGTTCGTTCGGTAGCGGACGCCGCTCGCCGCGCCAAGAGCGGCGTCGGCCAGATCCTAAGGCAATCGCACGGCTTCAGATCTTACCAAGTTCTGGATGCGGGCGACGGCGTTGGTATCGCCGTGATGATATTTGACGATCGCGAAAGCGCCAATGCAGCGAACGACAAGATACTCGCGTTTGTTCAAGCAAGTCTACATGACCTCGATCTTGGAGTTCCCGAAATCACCACCGGCGAGGTTTTGGTGAACATAGAGCCGAATGAGTTCTCGGGCATAAAGTAGCTGAAAACGCCGCCATTTGCGTGCCGGTTGCCCTCCTTTGCTCATGTCGTCGACTTGATGTTTCCATCTCGTTTGCACCGATCGCGCCCTGGACGCGCGTGCCGTCCGCCATGAATATGCGAACTACGCGTATTCTCGAGGAGTAGCAGCCACATGAAGCAACATACCTTCAAAGCATTTTCCACCGCCGCGATCTACTGGACACCGCTTGTGCTTATGGGCACCGCGATGCCGCCAAGAGATCCCGATGAAGACGACGAGGACGACGAAGAGAAAGATGACGCCGACGAACCGCCGGTCGTGCGCGAGCCGGACGAAGACTAGACTGGCGTGTTCGGCAGCCGGCGCTATAATATCTCTCATGGGCTGGGATGCGAAAGACATAGCGCTCCTCAACAGGCTCTGGTCCGCAGGACAGAGCGCGGCGCAGATTGCGCGTCGTCTCGGGTGCAGTCGTAACGCGGTCTGCGGCATGCTGACCCGTCTGGGCTTGAAGCGCGGCCACAAGCCGCCCACAGCAACGCCCAAGATAAGGCCGCGCCCGAAGCTGAGGCCGACCTCGTCGGCTGCCTGCGCCCGTCCAGTCGCACGGAAGGTGTCGCGGAACGCAGTGCAGAGGCAGCCGCCCAAGGAATTCAGCAAGCAGCAGCTCTACTCCATGCTGGCAGAGGCGGTCAGAAACACTGGCTAAGAGCTCACCAAGAATGTGGTTGTGCTCCCGCAAGTCCCTGGCCCAGTTCGACGGGTTCGGCAGTCGTATACCCATCCCAAGGCTTCATCTGCTTGGAGTCAACAGCAGCGGTAGATGCTAGGCTGAACTTACTTGTGGTTTGCCGCCGAAAGCCGACATGTCACCGATTCAAGAGATCTTCGACTAAGCGGCACGAAGTGGAAGCCGTAATGCCGGATCTGGCCCTTTGAATGACCTGCCGTCGATATCGATGACGCCGCAACGTCGATGGCGATCGTCGTGCGCTCGAAAAGCGATGCTTGCCAACGATAAGGCGCTGCTTGCGGCCAACTCACCTGTTCCGCCGCGAGGAACGATTGCATCAGCCGTGCTTTAACCGTCCGCACCTTTAATTGTTCGATCAGCCGCGGGGCCAATCAAGAGTGCGAAGTCATTGGATGTCTCAGCAGGCGGTTGCTGGGCCCGGCCCGGGCCTAGCAGAATCCCGCGCTAGCTTCATTGTATGCGGCGCGCGAACCGTTGGGGCTGACTGACATCAGCGCCGAACTGAACCAAGGCTGGAGCCGAGTGACTTCCGCAGTTTGCCCGAAGCTGCAAATCAGAGTCCTCTGCTCTTGTCGCTGTTTGACCCTGAACGGAAGTGCTAGGCATAAACAGCTGGACGCAGTGTGGTGTGAGGTCTTGGCTTTGGTTTGCTCGGACGTCCGCATCACGGACTGACGCGCTCGCACCAAACCCCTGTCTTACTGGGCTTGATCGCAGGCCTGCAGGATCCGGACAAAATCAGCCATGCTGGATCGATCTTCAGCCATAGCTGCAACCTGAGTATTGGACACGCGTGGGCTTCCCCGTCTGAACCACATCAGGAGGTCGGCGATGTTTCTCATGGCGGACTCTCTGCACAAACTACGGCCGTAAGCGTCAGTTGAGCGGCGAAGCGCCGCTAGATCGGGAGAAGGGCCGGCGGGCGCTACGCCGCCGGTCTCGTCCCGCAACTGCCGGCTCGCAGGGCCGGTTCCGTTACTTTTCAGTCTGGATGTATCAGTAACATTAGCCCTTGGTCGGCGCCATCGCGCGCAGGTATGAAGTGACCATACTTAGGTAGACTTGGGTTAGTGAATCGGGATCGGGAGCCATCCCGACCGGTACCGTTCGAATTGGAGGCTGCCGCCGACCAGGCCATCGCTGCCTGAGGTCGAGACACCCGGGAGGCGGTCAAGGCGCTCATTGTCGCGAACGGCTTCCTCGAGGCGCAGGTCGAGGATTGCGAGCCTCGGTTTCCGGCGGCTACTCGCGCGGCCGGTTCGTCGTCCGCGCGACCGTCCCCCGAATTGATCAAGTAGGCACCTCGAAACCGCCGTCGAAAAGGCGTCCTCGATCAAGCTGCAGATCCGAGCTTCATCCTCCACGACCAGAACTCGAATGGCATTACTCGCCTCGGCGACCGATGCGGTCGTCTCGCGTGACGGTAAGTGCGTTGGCCCGCGAATGTCGTGCGCCTCAGCCGTCGCGAGCCGGCACGATATTTGGAAGTCTACCGGCTGTCGGAATTCTCTTCGCGATGTGCGAGGCGGGTCGATGGCGCGGCTCGGATGCGGCCTACGGCAGTGCCGCCGGGTGCCCGGCTACGACGAGGTGGTTCAATTCTCGACGAGAGCGCCCACGCAAAAATTTGCCATGTGCGCGACGGCCTCGGTGCTGTGATAGTCACCGAATTCGGCAGTGGCCTCCTTGCCAGCGTACATTCGTGCGATTCCAGCGCCGCCAGGGTGATGAGGGGCCCACTCGGTGATGTCATAAACTTTTCCCGAGATGATGATCCAGCAGTCGTTCTGTGTGTTGTGCAGAGCGACCTCTTCGCGCGTGACGCGGCGCGTACCCTTCGCCGGATTGGCGGGCATCCAGAGCTTGATCCCACCGTACCTTACCTTGGCGGTTCGGCGGAAGTCCCACGGACCTAGCCTCTTGGCAGGCAACTCGCTGCCGATCTTGCGGGCGTCGTAGGCGTAGATCCAGGAATCGTCCTCGCCGCCGCGCTTATCGTGGGCAAAGGCAGGACTCACACGCTCATCGAGTCTCTCCAGTAGCGCCTTCTGCTCAGCGGTGTCCTTCGCTCGCAAATGGTCGAAGGCGAATTTGGATCCCAATTGAAAGCGGGTAGCGCGGTAATGCCGCACGCGTTCGTAGTGCAACAAGGCTGTAGGCACATCGCGCTGGTGAAGCGCAAACGCGCTGGCAAGGGCGGCGGCGTCTTCGAAGGACTGAGCAGCTCCTTGACCGAATGTGGGAAGCATCGGGTGCGCCGCGTCACCGAGCAGGCAGATGCGGCCCTGCACCCAGGTTTCGAGCGCATCGCGATCGTAGAGACCCCACTTGGTAGGACGAACGATCGCCCCCGACAGAGCGATGAGGTCGTCTCTGCTGGGATGGCCCGCGAATGCCTCGCCGACCTCGCGAACGATCTCCTGCTGACTGACGGGAAACCAGTCGCCCTCCTCCTGCTCGAACGCGGCGGACTCAGGCTCATAATGCGCGATCCACACGTTCAACAACTCGCCGCCGCGTACCCAGTACGTGGTCGCGCCGCTCCTATCCGCCCGATGGCGGTCCATGCTGAAGGAGTTGATGGGATTGTGGTCCAGCGGGTTACCGTTCGCTTTGCGGAGGGACGCAACCCCCGTCCGCGGAATGAGTCCTCGAAAGCAGGTTACCTCCGTCCAACGCTTGGGACGCGAATTCGGCCACGCCAGCTGTAACGTCGCAGAGTTGATCCCGTCCGCACCTACGAGAAGCTCTCCCGTGGCGGTTCGACCATTCGAAAAGGTCGCTATTACCTCGCCTGCGGTCTGACGCAGCTGCGTCAGTCTGCAGTCCATGTGCACCGCGATCGGGCATGGCGCGCCGCTGTCGATACCGAAGTCGGACACTCGCTTGTACAGGCACATCAAAAGGTCCAGCCTGTGCATGTGATGAAAGCCGGCGCCGTCGCCTGCGGCGGTGACATGATCGAATGGCCTCTTTGTCACGCTCCCATCTGCGTTGAACTGTCGTGTCGACTCCAGGATTGCCGCGCGGCCGCCGTCAATGACCCCGTCGGGGCCTTTGGAATCTCCCCCATCCAGGTCGACGCCTAGCCAACGACATATTCGCGCCCCGTTGGGCGGGATGTTCAACCCGGCGCCTGCGGTGCTAGGCACCTTCGTTTGCTCGTAGACATCGACCGATGCGAACACTCCCGACTGACGCAGCGCCAAGGCCGTCATCAACCCGCCCATTCCCGCACCGACGATCACTGCCCTCATCCATCTTCCTTCCGATGCAACGAACGCCCCTCAACTCGCGGCTGGAATAAGTTTACGGCGCCTCAATGGGCTCGAGACTAGCGCCGGGCTGATTGGCAATAAAGGATCTTGTCGCACGCCAAATAGAGTTCTGGAGTTCCTCGGTCATCGGCCTCCGTGAGCAAACACGCCGACCGAGCGCCAACTTCCATTGAGGATGAGCCAGTCGCGTCGGCTTGGCGCTGCGTTGCAAACCTCGGTCCTCGTCTACGAACCGACATTTGGCGCCGCCTTCCGAAGGCAGCGACCGGGCAGTGCGAAAGGTCGTCGGACCTACCCGATCCTTTCATCGGCCCTCGCAGCCAGCAGCCAGACGGTGCGGTATACTCGGCGGTACAGGCATCATCGGCAGCACCGGCACGAATGGCGGCGCCCTGGCGCCCGGCAGCGGGTCCGGTACCCTGCGCCCCAAGGCAGCCTGGTATTCACGGCAGCATCGAGCCATTTGGTCGAGGTCTCGTCGGCGAGCAGCGACCGCACCGATGTAACGTGCACAGCTACGCTTCCCGGCATCCTCGACTTCGAACGAATGCGACAGCCGAGGATAAAGCATGTAGCGCCCGGTCGCACAGGCAAGCTCGCGCTCCTGAAGCGTGAAACCGCGCATGCGCAAATCGGTCGAAATTGCCGGCGTGGTCGTAGTGCAGATGCGTGAGAATCACGTCCTTGACGTGGGCAGCGTCGATATCGAACGCGGCAAGCGTCTCTACCGGGCAGCGCAGGTAATTTCGCCTGCGCTGCTTCGCGACCTCGGCATTGAAGCCGGTGTCGATGACGAAGATGCGGCCGCCTCCCCTCGCCGGCCACACGAAATAGTCCATCGGCATTGGTCCAAACGCGCCCTTGATCATGGGCCGTTTCGCTTTTGCGTCACCAGTCGCAGCGGGATGTTATGCAGGTTGGCGCGGCCTCGCACGGCCGGCTCTGTCCTGCCGAGCGCCTGGGCGATCTCGTCGGGTCGGCGCCCAGCCGCCGCCATCACCAGCAGCTGTTGATGCTCTTCCGGTGTCCACCTCCGGATCAACGGATAGCGTGACTGTGCCATCGTCCCGCGTCCCCAGCCTGTTGCCAGGTTATCGGCGGGCTGCAATTGCCGAGTCGCGCTTTAACATATGATGCCTATCTCGCAGGACGAGGCGAGCGGATGGCGCCGGACTGAGCGAGCACAGGGCTTGGATGGAGGCTCCACGGCGGGGCAAGCCGGTAGTTTTCCGGGCCGTAAATTTTCGTCGGCTTTAATAATTCGAGCGAATGATCGCTCCGATGACCGGAGACCTTGACCATCAAGCAGAGGCCATCGCCGCAATGCGCAAAGCGGTCGCCGCGACCGGTGCTGCCGAGCGTTTGAAGTGGTTGAGGGCCGCTTTGGCGTGGAAGCATCTTGAAAGCTTGGCGAAGGGCAAGTTGGCAGCGTGAAGCTCGCCGCGAGCGGCCTGTTCGCTGGTCAAGACCTGGCGCAGTTTTCGATCATCTTCGCGAGCGCGGAGCAGAGGACGGGCTTCTCCAATCGGGGAGCATTGCGGAAGCCGCCCGGCAATCCATCGGATGTGTGGCCGGTCAGGAAGAAAAATTGCAACCCGCGACCACGAGTGATCTCCGCCACCAGTTCAGTCGTTTCATCGACAAGCCTCAGGTCGAGAATGGCCAGATCGAAGTCAGCCACCCGCGCGACCTCGATTGCTTCCTTCAGGGTGCCCGCTTCGGCGATGACCTTGTGGCCCAACTCCTCCAGCATGTCGCAGACCATCATGCGGATCGGCGCTACGTCCTCCACAACGGAAGATTGAGAGTGCGCCCATGCTCCGTCTCGTCGGCCTTGATATCCGCCATGCAGCCGGCCAGCTCCCTGGGGCCCTCGGATCGGCCTATGTTCACTTTTGGACACATTTTCAGGGAACAAAGCCGCCTCAACATAGGTAAGTTCCAGCGTTCCGAGACGGAGTGAACATGACAGCGCCGTCGCCTCTCATCTTGGTGGTGGAGGATGAATACCCATTGCAGGCGGTGGTTGAGGAAGCCCTGCTGGAGGCAGGCTTCGCGACTGACATCCTCTCGTCTGCCGAGGAAGCTCTGACTCTCTTCAGAAGCGGCATGAAGGAGTACCGGGCGCTCGTCGCGGATGTGAACCTCAAGGGCACGCTCAGCGGTTGGGAATTGGCCAGACAGCTCAGACAACGAGAGCCGACGTTTCCCGTGGTCTACATGACGGGCGCTGCGGCGAACGATTGGGGTTCGCAGGGCGTCCCAAATCGCATCCTGTTGCAGAAGCCGCTTGCACCGGCCCAGCTTGTCACTGCGGTCTCGAAGCTCCTCAATGAGGTCCCTCCGACGCACAAGTAAAAACCGCGGCCGTCATTGGCTCGCACAGCAAGCCAGCGTCCCAACCGTCCATGGCGGCAGGAACGAAGCTCGGCAATGAACATTTTTTAGTCCCAGGTGGCTCGTTCGCTCTGCCTGCAATGGCGCAGGGTATGCTCACGTGCGGCAAATGCGATGAGATCGACAACAAGATCGCGCACCATAGCCGGTTGTTGTCTCTTGTCACTGACAAGATCGCGAGAGAGGGTATCGCCGACTTGATCGAGGAAATGACGACGGAGAAAGCGGCACTTCATCCCAACCAGAGGAGAAGTAAGCTCGCAGTCGATTGCGCCAATCCGCGGTAGATCCTCGCCGACAGTTCCATCAACATTCTCTTTCTCGTAGCGCGACCGCAGATCCATGCGAGCAATCAAACTCTCTCCTGAATTCTTGCAAATCTCTGCCATTTACCAAGGGCAGATTTGCTTCCGGTGAAGCGTGTCGATCAAGCGTGTCGCAAGACTGGTGCACACGTCAGGCCCGCTACCGACATGAAATGGGAGTTACGCCATGCAGCATCTGCCGAACGATACCTTCGACGTCATCCTTGACCAGTTTGGTCAAATCGAGACCGTGTACGGAGATCTCGGATTTCCCGCAGCCAAGGACGTCTGGGGCGGCAACGACACCGTGACGGCAACCGTCACCGAGCTCAATACGAGGCTCACGATCTTCGGCGATGACCAATCGATGCTGCTTGGTCACTCGCAAGGCGGAAACGACACATTGTTCGCCGATATCGGCGGCGGCTGGAACACCGCTCTCGTGGTGGGCGATGCCCAATCGATGATCGACGACGCCAACGGCGGCAACGACACCATCGTCGCGGATGCCCATGGCACGGTCTACACCACTGTCTCGGCCTTCGGCGACGTCGCGGGCGACATGTCGGGCAACGCGCAGGGCGGCCATGACGACATAACCGGCTCGATCGGGTGGCGCGGTGGCGCCAACCAATTCGCCGGCGATGCCGGCGGTTCCATGATCGACACCTCGCACGGCGGCAACGACACGCTCGATGTCAGCGTGCTCACCATGGACGGCGGGGCGACTGTCAGCGGTGATGCCATCGGCGCCCTGCGCGGCCTTGCGCAAGGCGGCAATGACAATATGACCGTCACCTTGAACGGCGACAGCGCCATAGCCGGCGCGACCCTGTCGGGGGACTCGTCGACGTCCCTGATGGATCTTACCCAGGGCGGCGACGATGTCCTGACCGTCAAGATCGAAGGCCAGTACGCGGATGCGGTCTCGTCAGTGTACGGCGACGCGCCGACCATGGCCGGTCATTCTCATGGTGGCAACGATATTCTCAATGGCGCCGTCGGCCGGGATTTCATGTATGGCGATGCAGGAATCTATGAACCGGCGACGCAGGCTCGATCACCGGCGGCAGCGACACGCTGAACGGCGGAGCGGGCGACGACTGGATGTGGGGCGGAGGAAACAGCGACTTCTTCGCCTTCAGCACCGGCTCCGGCAACGACACGATCGCCGACTTCGATCAGGGCAACAAGGCCGTCGGCAGCACCGCAGCGGAACACGATCTGATGGATGTGCAGGATTACGGCTTCGCGGACTGGGCGGCGCTGTCGAGCCTGATCAGCGACAATGCTTCCGGCGATGCCGTGATTCATCTCTCCGGCAACGACTCGATCACGCTGGACGGGATTCACGCGGCGAACCTGCATCCGACCGACTTCATCATCTGAGGGAATTAAATCAAAGCGGCGATGTCGTACCCCGACGCGCGGGGCGACATCGCAATCGCGAGTGCGCAACGACCAGTTTCCCGCACGGCGCAGCGAAACCTGTCGCGAACAAACTCTGTCCCGAATTCCAGCAAATCTCCGCCATCGACAAAAACTAGATTCGTCTCCGTGAAGCGTGGTCACGGCACATCGCTCAAGAGTTTTGCCGATGCCAGGCCCGCCTCCGACAATGAAATGGGAGTTACGCCATGCAGCATCTGCCGAACGACACCATCGACATCCTGCTCGACCAATTTGGCCAAATCGAAACCGCCATCGGAGATCCGAACTTTCCGACCACAACGGACGCCTGGGGCGGCAACGACACCGTGACCGCAACCATCACTCAGCCCGAAGCAGAGGTCACGATCTTTGGCGACGACAACACGACGCTGCATGGCCAGTCCCACGGCGGCAACGACACGCTCACGGTCAACGTCAACTACGGCTGAAACGCCGCCCTCGTGGTCGGCGATGCCCAGGCGATGACGGACGACGCCAGGGGCGGCAACGACACGATCGATACCCAAGACCACTCGATGTACACCAACGTGCATGCTTTCGGCGATGTCGCCGGCGGCATGTCCGGCAGTTCGCACGGCGGCAGTGACACCATCACGGGCGCTGTGGGCTGGCGAGGCTTCGACAATGTGTACGCCGGCGATGCCGGTGGTTCCATGAGCGGCACGGCGCAGGGCGGCAACGACACGCTCGACATCAGCTTGAACACCCGGGAGGGTTCAGCGAGAGCCAGCGGCGATGCCATCGGCTCCATCAGCGGCGATGCGCATGGCGGCAACGACAACATCATCTTGACCATGAGCGGCGAAAACGTCTGGGCCGGTGCGTCGCTGTCGGGAGATTCCTCCACGTCCCTGACCGACAACGCCCAGGGTGGCGACGACATCCTCACGGTCAAGATCAGCACCGAGTACACCGACGATGCGCGCGATATGCTGTTCGGCGACGCTCCGACCATGTCCGGCAATGCCCATGGCGGCAACGATATCCTCACCGGCGGAGCGGCCACCGACTTTCTGTATGGCGATGCAAAGGTCTATGATCCCGCAACACCGGGCTCGATCACCGGCGGCAAGGATATGCTCAACGGGGGCGCCGGAAATGACCAGCTTTCGGGCGGCGGGAACAGCGACACCTTCGTCTTCAACACCGGCTCCGGCAACGACCTCATCACCGACTTCGATCAAGGAAACAAGGCGGTCGGCAGCACCGTGACCGAGCACGATCTGATCAACCTGCACGATTACGGCTTTGCGGACTGGACGGCGCTGTCGAAGCTGATCAGCGACAATGCCGACGGCGATGCCGTGATTCATGTATCGGCGAGCGACACCATTACACTCGACGGTGTCCACGCCGCGAGCCTGCACCCGACCGACTTCCTCATCTGAGAAAAGCAGGCATCTCGCCCCGCCTACAGCGGGGCGAGACCCGGGTTACTCCCCGCCCACAGGATCCCTTCAGCCGCCCCCTGACGCTGGCGACCGCCTTTGGCCGCGACGAGCCAGTTGATGTCGTCGAACTTCTCCGTCAGGTCCGCGACCAGATGCGTCGTGCCAGGATGCAGCGGTCCTGCCTCATTGGCGCTCACCGTTCACGATCGCAACGACCTTGCCCCATGGGCTCTCAGAACCACGGATGGTCTAGGATCGCGGCTCGGCCCGGTCAGATGCCGTGCTTGGTGCCGGGTCCAGTTGGCAAGAGCTAAGAAGCACTTCTAATTGCCCGGCCGACCTTCTGCAGAGCCTCGAAGGCTCCCATGCGCTGATCAACCCAGCCTGCCAAAGCGGCCTGGGGCTGATGGATGTCTCCCAAGACCGACATCGCCTGCATCGCCTCGCTGAGGTCGGTATGGTCGCCGGAGGCAACTGATCCAAGCATCGCGGAGCCGAGCAGGACGGCCTCCGGAGAGGCCGACGCAGCGACCGTCAAACCCGTCATATCGGCAAGGACCTGCCGCACGAGGCGGCTCTTTGCAGCACCGCCGCTGACCACGATCGTATCGACCGCAATGCCCTTGTCTTGCTGAGCGCGAACGATCTGCCGGGCCCCGCAGCCGAGGCCGCAAAGTCCGGCAAGATAAAGTGCCAGCAGACTTTCCATATCCGAGCGCATATCAAGGCCCGCAATCAGTGCGCGCGCGCCGGGATCGGCGAACGGCGCGCGATTGCCGAGGAATTCGGGGACGACATGAATCTCGCCGACCAACTCCGGGAGCATTTCGGCACCGCCGCGTGATTCGATTTCCGAGGCAAGCCAATCGGCAAGCGTCTGCTGCTTCTGGCCCGCAGCCTCTGTCGCTTGCGCCGAATTCGGATGCATCTGCAAAAGATGCTCGATCGCAGCGCCGGCGGCCGACTGTCCGCCTTCATTGAGCCAAAGTCCAGGCACCATGGCGGAGAAATAGGGTCCCCAAACGCCAGGGACGAAGGACGGGTCCGGGGTGGTCGACATGGTGCAGGCGGACGTTCCGAATACATAGGCCATGCGCGTGAGCACCGTGCCCGCTGCTCCGCGCGCCCCCACCGTACCCACACCGCCGGCATGTGCATCGATGAGGCCGGCGGCGACCGGCGTACCTATCGCGAGTCCGAGATCGGCCGCGGCCTTCGCCGTCAGGCCCGCTGCCAGCCTGGTCCCGCCGGGCACGATCTCGGTGCCGATCCTGCGGAACTGCTCATCCGGCAGCACGCCGAGGCCAATGCTGCGGAAGAATTGATCGTCCCAGCGGTCTTCGTGGCCCAGATAGGTCCACTTGCACGTCACGGTACAAATGGAGCGGGACAAACTCCCTGTTGCACGCCAAGTGAGAAAATCAGTCAAGTCCATAAACTGCCACGCATGGGAGAACGTCTCGGGCATGTTTTCGGCGAGCCACAACAGTTTCGGCGTCTCCATCTCGGGAGAGATCGTTCCGCCGACATAGTCGAGAACTTTCTCGCCCGTCTGGTTGATACGGCGCGCCTGATCCGCAGCGCGGTGATCCATCCATACAACGACGTTGCGAGCAGGATCGCCGGACGGCCCGACGGGCAGCGGCACACCCGCCTCGCCAAGCACCACCAGCGAGCAGGTCGCGTCAAAGCCGATGCCGGCGATACTGTCCGCCGCGATACCCGCCTGCACCACCGCGCTACGCACGCTGCGGCATACGGCACGCCAGATATCCTCGCTCGACTGCTCGACGACTTCGCCAGCCTCCCGCCAAAGTGCAACAGGGGCGCTGTCACTCGCCAGGAGCCTGCCAGAGCGGTCGAAGAGTCCGGCCCGTGCGCTGCCGGTGCCGACATCGATGCCAAGGAAATGGCGGTTATCGGGTTGCTTGTTCATCTCAGGATCGCCGATCGGAAGATGTTACAGATCGTTGCTCTGCGGCAGAATGACGAGGTCGCGGATGGTGACGTTTCTCGGGCGCGTCAACATGAAGAGCACTGCCTGCGCGACTTCCACGGGCTGCATCAAGCCACCGGCCGCCATTTCCTCCTCGATCTTCTCTTTGGGCCAATCCTTGATGAGCGCGGTCACGACTGGACCGGGCGCAACGGCGCCGACGCGCAAACCGTGTTTCGCGACCTGCCGGCGCAGAGTATGCACAAAAGCCTGCACGGCGTGCTTGGACGCGGTATAGATCGGTTCCCAGACGACAGGCACGAGACCTGCGATCGAACTGGTGACGATGATGTCGCCGCTCTTGCGCTCAACCATGTGCGGCAGCACCGCATGGATCGACCGGAACAGCGCATTGACGTTCAAATTGAGCATGCGGTCCCACGCGTCGGGATCGCCGCCAAGCACCTCGCCGCCGACATAGGCACCAGCATTCGCATGGAAGATGTCCAGTTGACCCGCTTTCTCCAGCACCTGCGGCATCATCTCTTCCATGCTCAGGGGATCGGTGAGGTCGATACGTAAAGGAATCGCCTGATCGCCCAGCGCAACGCAGGCGCTGCTCAGCGCCTCCTCCGCCCGATCGATCAGCACTACCCGCGCGCCGGCCCCGATCAATGTTCTAGCGCATTCGAGACCGATGCCCGATGCGGCGCCGGTGATCGCCGCGACTTTTTCTGCAAGTTCCTGGGCCAAGGCTTGTCCTTTTCCTATGAGAGTTGTTCAAGCTCGGCCGTGGGAAAGGCGCGAGCGCCGTGCCAGCGAATCGACGATGACTGCAATGGCAAGGACTGCGCCCGTAATCATGTACCGCAGCGACGAGGAGAGATCGAGCAGCGTGAGGCCGCTCGCGATGGACTGGATGACGATGACGCCGAGGAGCGCGGAATAGGCGCTCCCGCGGCCGCCAAACAGGCTCGTGCCACCGATGACCGCGGCGGCGATCGCGTTGAGGTTCACATCCCCGGTCCCGGCCTGCTGGCTGGAAGATGCCAGCCGCGCTGCGGCCAGAATGCCGCCGGCAGCGGCCAGCGTGGAGCACAACATGAATGCGGTCGAATAGACCCGGCGAACGTTGATGCCAGCCCGACGGGCCGCCTCGCGATTGCCGCCGACGGCAGACATCGAGCGGCCCCATTTGGTTCTCGTCAATGCGTAATTCATGATCACGCACAAGCCGACGAACAGACCAAACATCCAGGGAATGCCGCGCCCGAGATTGAGATAATAGACAACGAATTCGAGCACGATGGTGACCAGCAGCGCCTTCAGCACCATGCGGCCAAGCGAACTGGCCGATAGCCCCGCCGCCCGCCGGCGCGCGGCCGTTCGGTAGCCGGTCACGAACATAACCACGCTCGCGACCGCCGCCAGCACGTAGGATACGATCGACGGCATGACGAGCATCTGTCCGAAATTGACCAGCGTCGATCCATACGGAAGGTTGATCGAGCCGGAGGAGCCGAGCAGATACAGCTGCAGGCCGAGCCACGTCAGCAGGCCGGCCAGCGTCGAGACGAAGCTCGGCATACCCAGACGATTGAACAAAAATGCATAGAGCGCGCCGATGGCAGCGCCCAGCACCAACGCCGTGACGATCGCCACGGCGACCGGCCAATCCTGAGCGACCCAAAGCACGCCGACGAGCGCCGAAGAGAACCCGCTCACCGATCCGACCGACAGATCGATCTCGCCGACCATCAGGATACAGACGATGCCCAGCGAGATCACACCCACTGTCGCGCAATCGAAAAGCAAATTGACCAGATTGTTCGGCGCGAGAAAAACAGGGTTGAGAGTCTCGAACGCCGCGCAGATGACGATGAGCCCGACGACCACCGGCAGCGCTCCGAGATCACCCGACCGCACACGGTCCACAAAGGCGCCGATCATGTTTCCAAGCGTGTCCGCGTGCTTGACTCGTTCGTCACTGCGGTCGAGCAACCGCGCCGTCGAAACCTGTTGCGTGTCGTCGGTCATCGCCCAAGCTCCGGCGACTGAGGGGCGCGGCGCCGCCTGGCGCGGCGCGAGACAGAATTTTCGTCCGCTCCGGTAATCGCCGTAACGAGATCCTGATTGGACACGTCGGGATCGAACTCGCCGTTGTTGCGACCGAGGCGCAGCACCACGATCCGATCGGCAACCGCGCGGACGTCCTCCATGTTGTGACTGATCATGATGACGCCGAGACCGCGTGCGCGAACGCGTTCGACGAGGTCTAGCACCTCAGCGGTTTGGGCAACGCCGAGCGCCGCAGTCGGCTCGTCGAGCAGAATGAGTTTCGGCTCAGTCAGCAGCGAGCGCGCGATCGCCACGGTCTGGCGCTGTCCGCCGGAGAGCGACGCCACGGGCTCTCGCACGCTCGGGATCCGCGCTGACAGCTCGTTGAGCAAGGTCCAGGCGCGAAGCTCCATGGAGACCTCGTCGAGCCGCAGCGGGTTGAGCTCGCGGCCGAGGAAGATGTTTGCGACCACGTCGAGATTCTCGCAGAGGGCCAAATCCTGGAAAACGGTGGCGATGCCGAGGCCGAGTGCCATGGATGGGTCGGACAGGACAACATGTTCACCGCCGAACGTGATCGTTCCGGAGGTGGGTTGGTGCACGCCGGCAAGGATCTTCACCAGCGTGGATTTTCCTGCACCGTTATCACCCACAAGTGCCACGACTTCGCCGGCATGCACATCGAGATCAACATCGGTCAGGGCGGACACGGCGCCGAAATGCTTGGAAATTCCGCGAAGACTCAAGACCGGCTTGCGCGGTCCGCCCTGCGCGTCATCGGCATCCGAGATCGTGGTCATGTCCCAATTCGCCCTCTCATCCTTCGTCCCGGCCGCCGGAAGCGGCCGGGACCGACGTCGTCACTGCGTGATGCCAAGCTTCTTGCAACCCGCGGCATATCGGCCCGTGCAGAGCTGATCGGCCGTCTGGATCTTCTTATCGATAATCTCCGCCTTCAGGTTCTCCTGAGTGACGACGGCCGGCACGAACAACTTCGATGGCGCATTGAATAGCGTAGCTTCCGCCTTGGGCATCTCTCCGGAGAGGAATTTCACCGCCGCTTGCGCCGCAGCAGCTGCCACGATCTCACTGGGTTTGGAGATCGTGTTGTACTGATCGCCTGCGATGACGAGCTGAAGCGCGGCAATCGTCGCATCGTTGCCCGTCACCGGCGGCACCGGCTCGATACCTGCGGCCTTGAAGGCGGCAATTGCGCCACCGCCCGTGCCGTCATTGGCAGCTACGACGCCGAGGATCTTCTTGCCGAAGCGGGTGATCTGGCCACTCGCCCATTGCTGCGCCTTCGGCGGCGCCCAGTCCGGCGTGTCGTATTCGGCCAGAATTGGATAGCCGCTCTTATCAAGCCCCTCGTGGATCCCCTTCTTGATGAGTCCCGCAGCGGCATCGGTCGGCGATCCATTGATTTCGAGTACGCCTTCGCCCTCCTTCGCCGTCGCGTTGGCGGCCTTAAGATGCTCGACGAGCGATTCGGAGATAGCCTTGCCGATGGCTTGATTGTCGAAGGACACGTAAAAATCGACCTTGGCGTCGGGGACCGGCCGGTCATAGGCAATGACCTTGATGCCTTGCGATTGTGCCATCTTGACCAGGGATGCCGCGGCAGTGGAGTCGACGGGGTCGAGCACGATTACCTTGGCGCCCTGCGAAATCACCGAGTTGAATTGCTGTTGCTGCCGCGCGGCATCCGCGCTGGCGTTCTGGTAGATCACCTTGCAACTGTCGCACAGCTTCTTCATCTCCGCGACGAAGCCCGGATAATCATGTTGTTCATAGCGGGTGGAGGCCTGGTCCGGCATCAGGAAGGCGACGGTCGCGTTCTTCACCTCTGCGGCCCGCGAAGAAATGGCTGTTGTGCCGAGCAGCGAGAGGGCTATGCCAATTGTGCCCGCATATTTAGCAGAGAACTTTCTCATTTCAGATTTCCTTTCCAGACTGGGTGTCAGGGTGTCGTCGTTGATCCTTCGAAGTCAGGCCCTCGCTGCTTCCGTTTCCGACGGCACGATGAGCGCCGGTGCTCGGAGCCGCGCAGAATTCTGGTCGAACGATTGCTGTCGCGGACCGCCGTCGGCGTGTCCGCGTCATTCTTCCGTAACGATCCTCCTTCTTTGCTCCTATGCGGCTAGGCCGCGTGCGCCGCATCGATGTTGTGCGCCAACAATCGTCTGAAGCGCGAAGGGGGCATGCCTTTCTCGGCCAGGAACTGCCGGTTAAAATTGGAGAGATTGTTGAAGCCGACCTCGAAGCAGATGTCGGTGATGGAAGCCTGCTCGTCGCTCATCAATATCTGACAAGCGAGATTGATACGCAGCCGCTTAACGTATTGCACCAATGACATGCCCGTGTGCCGGCGGAACGAGCGCGAAAATGCGCTTTGCGATTGACCGGCGATCGCAGCAAGCTCCGCTTCGCCGAAAGGTTGCGTCAGATTCTTCCGGATGAATGCGAGTGCCTTGTTCATTCCCACGGACATGTAGCCAGACGGATCGGGCAGATAGTTTGGGCTGGACAGCGGACGCGCCTGTCGCGCGGCGCGACAGAGTATCCCCAAGATCATCAAGAACAGCTCGATCCGGCGCACGCCGTTCGCCGTGACGATCTCCTCCATGAGTGGGACGAGCGCATCGCTCGTGCTGCGGGTGAACAGCGCACCACGCCGGGAAAAATCCAGCAGTGCGGCAAGGCCCGAAAGCTCAGGCATGACCTTCATCAGGTCGCCGATGAATTCTTCGCTGAATTGAAGGATGCGTCCGCGTAGCGGGATGGCGCACTCTGCCGGCAGATCGCTCACCCAATTGTGCGGCAAATTGGGGCCGGTGAGCACGAGATTACCTGGTTCGAAGTCGCCGATGAAGTCACCGACGAAATAGCGTCCGCTGGTGGCCACGACCTGATGGAGCTCGTACTCGGGATGGAAATGCCAGCGGACGGTGTGGAATGGGTAGCCGTGCGACCACGCCTTGAATGACTCGCCGCGCCGTATCTGGACAACTTCCAGGTCCGGTTCCATGTCCCCTCCCTTCAGGCCGGTGCGGCTTGTAATGATCCGCCTCCGCTCCCTTATCGGCTGATTGGTTCAGCGCTTCCTCTCGTTGGCAGAGTAGCGACCAGTACCTAGGCACGCCACCACCATTTCAGATGTGAACTGATACTTTTTTGACGTGCAGCACGCCGTCCGGCCAAGTTCCCGGATTGAAGGCAGCGTTCCGCACCAACGGCACTATTACGCCGGCCGCCTCCCCCGCCAATGCCGACGGCGCCGCGGATCCCATCCTTGCAAAACGCTGTCTCGCCGATCGCGATGGCCTACCCGTGCTGGCACAGATCAAAGGTCATGCCACCCACGCTGCCAAATTGGTCCAGGGGAGGATCTCAGCCGCGCGCCTTCAAATGCATCATCGGGTAATGCTCATAGTGGCCGGCGCCGTTCTTCACGACAGGATCTTCCGAGGTGACCGCCTCGATGTCGAGATCGTCCGGGATCTGATAGAGCGACACGCCATAACCGCCACGCGGGTCCGTGACGGGACCGTGCGCGACGATCTGCCCCTTTGCGAGCAGATCATCCAGGAACGCACCGTGCTGCTTCATCCATTGTTTCTCAGCGGCGCTCATGGTCGCCAGGAAATCCGCCCGGGGCGGAATGTACTTGCAGAGATAGTACTTCATTGGCCGCTCCTCGGTGAAAACGACATTTCAGCTTGCTTGTCGGCCTGGCCCGCCCCCCCCCAACTTGAGAGATCAATCGGTCACGCCGATCCGCTGCTCAATGCGATCAGCGAGCATTGATCTCGGCACTGAAGCGCTCGCATGCAAACCTTTGTCAAGCAACGGCGCGCGTGGCCAGATCGGCGACAGTACCGTCAAGAAATCCAGTCAGCCGCTGCCGGATGATCTGCTCGGCTTCCCTCATGATGCGGTCGATCAGCTCCTTCACCGTCGGGATATCGTGGATCAGTCCGACCACCATGCCGCAGCTCCAAGCACCGGCATCCATGTCACCATCGACCATCACCCTGGGGTAGACACCCGCGACCTGCTCATGGATGTCCTCGATCTTGAGGCTCGCCCCCTTCTCGCGCTCGACCTCGAGCAATTGATCGACACCCTTGTTCTTCAGCACGCGCTCGGTGTTACGCAGCGCGCGCATGACCAGCACGGTATCGAGTTCGGTGGCTTTGACGAGGGCCTGCTTGACGTTGGCGTGGACGGGAGCTTCCCTGGTTGCGACGAAGCGGGTACCCATGTTCATGCCGGCGGCGCCCATCGACAGCGCAGCAACGAGGCTGCGCGCATCCGCCATGCCACCCGAGGCCACGAACGGAATCTTCAGTTCATCCGCCGCGCGCGGCAGCAGGATCATGTTCGGGATATCGTCCTCGCCGGGATGGCCGCCGCATTCGAAGCCGTCGACGCTGACGGCGTCGCATCCGATCTTCTCGGCTTTCAGCGAATGCCGCACCGAAGTGCATTTGTGGATCACCTTGATGCCGGCAGCCTTCAGCGCGGGCATGTACGCTTCCGGGCTGCGGCCGGCGGTCTCCACCGCCTTGACGCCACCTTCCTTGATGGCGGCGATATATTCCGGATAAGGCGGTGCAGTGAAGCTCGGCAGGAAGGTCAGGTTCACACCGAACGGCTTGTCGGTCATGTCGCGACAGCGCGCGATTTCCTTCGCCAGCAGCTCCGGCGTCCGCTGGGTCAGGCCGGTGATGATGCCGAGACCGCCGGCATTCGAGACCGCGGCGGCAAGCTCGGCAAAGCCGACATAATGCATGCCGCCCTGGATGATCGGATGCTGGATGCCGAACAGTTCAGTGATTGCTGTCTTCACGTGCGCTTTCTCCGCTTTCCGATCAGTTGACGAGTTCAAATAGGCCGGCCGCGCCCATGCCGCCGCCGATGCACATGGTCACCACGCCGTACTTCGCCTTGCGCCGCCGCCCCTCGATCAGGATATGGCCCGCAAGCCGGCTGCCCGTCATGCCGTAGGGATGGCCGATCGCGATCGAGCCGCCATTGACGTTCAGCTTGTCCGGATCGATGCCGAGCTTGTCGCGGCAGTAGATCACCTGGACAGCATAGGCTTCGTTCAGCTCCCAAAGATCGATGTCATCGATCCTCAGGCCGTGGCGCTTGAGAAGGCGCGGGATCGCCGCGACCGGACCGATGCCCATTTCGTCCGGCTCGACTCCGGCGGCGACGAAGCCGCGGAAGATGCCGAGCGGCTTAAGGCCCTTCTTGGCGGCGGTCTTGTCGCTCATGAGCACGCAGGCCGATGCTCCGTCGGAGAGCTGGCTGGCATTGCCGGCCGTGATGGTCTTGCCTTCGAATACCGGCTTGATCTTCGCCAGTCCTTCCGCCGTGGTCTCGGGGCGCGGCCCTTCGTCCTTCGACAGCGTCACCTGCTGATAGGAGACCTCCCTGGTGTCCTTGTTGACGACGGCCATCGTCGTTGTGATCGGGACGATCTCGTCATTGAAGCGACCGGCCTGCATCGCGGCACCAATGCGGCGCTGACATTCGAGGCTGTATTCGTCCTGCCGGTCGCGACCGATCTTGTAGCGCTCGGCGACAATCTCGGCAGTGTCGAGCATCGACATGTACATCTCGGGCTTCATCGCCATCAGCTCGTCGTCGACGGCGTGGAACCTGTTCATGTGGTCGTTCTGCACCAGGCTGATCGATTCGATGCCGCCTCCGATCGCGATCTCGACGCCATCCAGCATGATCGAGCGGGCCGCGACCGCGATCGCCTGCAGGCCGGAGGCGCACTGCCGATCGATCGTGGTGCCGGCGACGGTGACCGGCAGGCCGGCACGAACCGCCCCCTTGCGTGCGACGTTCATCACCATGGTGCCCTGCTGCATCGCGCAACCCATCACCACGTCTTCGACCTCGTCCGGCTCAACGCCCGCGCGCCTCACCGCTTCGGCCATCACATGGCCAGCCATGGTCGGCCCCTCGGTGTTGTTCAGCGCACCGCGATAGGCCTTGCCGACGCCGGTGCGGGCGGTGGAAACGATAACTGCCTCTGTCGTCATGGCTGCCTCTTTGGTTACGCTGCCGCGTCGAGCTGCACATAACGCAGCAAGTGGTGAGCGGGATCGCCGAACTGGATATTGATCGAGGAGATTCGCTTAAAGTAGTGACCGACGTTCAATTCGTCGGTCATGCCCATGCCGCCGTGGAGCTGCACCGCCTGGTCGGCGATGAACTTGCCGGCATAGCCGACCCTCGACTTGGCGCCGGAGGCGAGGCGCGAGATGCCACTTTCGCCGGCACCGAGGCTGAGACTGAGATGCTGCATCAGGGAAAGCGCCTCCTGATGCGCGATGAACATGTCGACCATCCGGTGCTGCAACACCTGGAAGCTGCCGATGGTGACGCCGAACTGCTTTCGGGCCTTGGCGTATTCCAGCGTCGCAGAGTTCAGTTCGGCCATCGCGCCGACCGCCTCGGCGCAGAGCGCGCCGATGGCCCTGTCGCGGCAGCCTTCCAGCAGGGCGACGCCTTCGCCCTCGCTGCCGAGCAACTCGCCGCGCACATCGCGGAAAGTGATCTCCGCGGCACGGCGGCCGTCGATGGTCTTGAAGCTCCGCAATTCGAGATTCGCCGCCCGGGCGTCGACGACGAACAGGCTGACGCCGCCACAATCGTCGCGCTTGCCGGCAGTCCGGGCGGAGACGATGAGATAATCGGCCCAAGGCGCCGCTATGACGGCGGTCTTCTCACCACTAAGCGTGTAGTCCTTTCCCTCTCGCCGCGCCGTGGCCGCGACATTGGCGAGATCGAAGCGCGAGTTTTTTTCGGTCCAGGCCAGCGCCCAGATCTTGTGTCCGGCGATGATATCGGGAATGAAGGCCTGCTTCTGCTCTTTCGTCCCTGCCTGCTCGATCAAGCCGCCGACCAGCACGACCGTCTCCACGTACGGCTCCACGACAAGGTGGCGGCCGAACTCCTGGGCAACGATCATAGTAGAGAGCGGGCCGCCACCAAGTCCGCCGCTCTCCTCGGAGAATGGCGCGGCGAGCAGGCCGAGCTCCGCAAAAGCGCCCCACTGCTTGCGGCTCCAGCCCTCTTCGCTGGCCACGATCTTGCGGCGCGCCTCGAAGCTGTATTGGTCGCGTAGCATACGCTGTACGCTGGAACGCAACAGTTCCTGCTCTTCCGTGAACTGGATATCCATCCGATCCTCTTGTTGCGCTGTTGCTAGAGACCGAGCACCGCTTTGGCGATGATGTTGCGCTGGATCTCGTTTGATCCACCGTAGATGCTGAGCTTGCGCGCGTTCAGGTATTTCTCCGACGCTGTGTGGCCGTAATCGGCACCCGGCATGAACTGGTTTGCGCCCGACGGTTGCTCGCGAAGCGCCAGGCCATAGTTGCCGATGGCACGATGTGTGAGCTCGGTAATGCCCTGGAAGATCTCGGTGCCGCGGATCTTGAACAGCGAGGCCGCGGGCCCCGGATCGATGCCGCGCGCCATCTGGGCAACGACCCGCAGCTCGGTGGCCTCGAGCGCGAGCACATCGAGCTCGAGCCGGCCGATCTCCTTGCGAAATTCGAGATGCGCCGGATCGTCCGCTGCGATCTCCGCTTTCACGATCTTCTTCAACCGGTCGAGGTAGCGCGTCGACCGGCCGATCCCGGCCATGCTGGTGCGCTCGTTGCCCAGCAGGAATTTTGCGTAGGTCCAGCCCTTGTTCTCCTCGCCGATCAGGTTCTCGACGGGAACGCGGACATCCTCGAGGAAGACGTCATTGACCTCGTGCGAACCGTCGATCGTGATGATCGGACGCACGGTCACGCCTGGCGACTTCATGTCGATCAGGAGGAACGAGATGCCCGCCTGAGGCTTGGCGCTCGAATCAGTACGCACCAGGCAGAAGATCCAGTCGGCGTGCTGCGCCAACGTTGTCCAGGTCTTGTGACCGTTGACGATGTAATGGTCGCCGTCGCGCACAGCCTTGGTCCGGACGGTGGCGAGGTCTGAGCCTGAGCCCGGCTCGGAATAGCCTTGGCACCACCAGTCTTCACCCGACAGTATCCGCGGCAAGAACTTCTGCTTCTGGGCATCATTGCCGAAGGTGTAAATGACCGGACCAACCATGGTGACGCTGAACGCCAACGGCGGCAGCGTCCCGGCCCGGCTGGTCTCCTGCTCGAAGATGAAACGCCGGGTGATCGACCAGCCGGGGCCGCCAAATTCCTTGGGCCAAAGCGGCGCGATCCAGCCCTTCTCGTAGAGAATTTGGTGCCAGAGCAACGATTGCTCTTTGGTCAGGTCGGTCTCCGGATTAGGGACCCGCATTTCCTTCGGATAGTTTTCGGCGATGAAAGCGCGCACCTCATCACGGAAGGCCGCATCTTCGGGAGACAGTGCGAGTTCCATCTGCGCTTCCTACCACTTCTCACCGAAGGGGCGGATTTCCAGCTCAAAGGTCCAGGCGCTCTTCGGCTGCTGATACAGCTGCCAATAGGACGCCGCGACCGAGGCCGGCGGCATCAGCAGATCCGGATCGTCGAGCGCATTAGGCCCGAGCGCTTCCAGGCGCCGCTGGCGGACCCATTCGGTGTCGACGCCGGAATCGATAACGAGGTGCGCGACGTGGATATTCTTCGGGCCGAGCTCTCGCGCCATCGCCTGCGCCACAGCGCGCAGCCCGAATTTGGCACTGGCAAAGGCGGCATAGCCGCTGCCGCCGCGTAAGGACGCGGTCGCGCCGGTGAAAAAAATGTTGCCTTGCCCGCGGGGCAGCATCAGCCGGGCCGCCTCGCGGCCGGCGAGGAAGCCGGAGTAGCAAGCCATCTCCCAGACCTTGCGAAACACGCGCTCGGTCGTGTCGAGGATCGGGAAGTTGACGTTGGCACCGATGTTGAAGATGCAGACATCCAGAGGCGCGTGCTTGTCGGCGTCGCTCAGGAAGGAGACGATCTCCTCCTCCTTGCGCGCGTCGAGCGAACGTGCGTGGATCTCGCCGCCGGCGGCCTCGATCTCCTTGACCAGCGGCGCTAGCTTGTCGCCGTTGCGGCGACCCGCGAAGACAGTAAAGCCCTCGGAGGCAAATTTCTTGGCGATCTCGCCGCCGATGAAATCGCCCGCGCCGATCACGGCGACGGTTGCATTTCTCTTTTTCAAGGAACTTCTCCCAGTTAGGTTAGGCGCGCTGTGTGCGAAGCTGTTCTATCGGCCCTGGTGGACCACGTTTTTTGAGCGAGACCAGAACGATCGGGATCCGCCATCGCGCCGATCGAGGCTACCATGGTCGTGGCGCAGTCCTCGATCGGCCCGATCTGGTCCACCGCTTTGGCAAGATGGCGATCTGTCGATTGGTCGATGCGGCCAGCAAACCGAAAAGCGGTTTGATCGAGACCGAGTGCTTGCGACAGCTTCGCCACGACTAACCGCCTCCCGACTGAAAAACATCGGCGCCTTTTTCAGCATTGCGCCTCGAAGTGAAACATGCGTTCTTTTTTAGAACTCGTCAATCGCTATTTTGTTGTCACGATCGGATCAGAAAACGGCAAGCTTACTGCCCTATTCCAGCGCTCTTGAGAACACCGTTTACAACCGGACTTCCAACCGATACCCCTAGCGTATCAAATAAGAACTTATTGGAGAGGCAGCATGGGAGAAAGTCGCGGGGTCGCGATGCTGGTCGGCGCGGGTGATGCCATCGGCGCTGCCGTTGCGCGGCGGTTTGCCAGCGGCGGCTACACTATTTGCATCTGCAGACGCGATCCGACCAAATCTCAGGCGCTTGTCGACGAGCTCAGGGCGAAAGGCCACAACATCCACGCCTTCAGCGTCGACGCCCGTCAGGAAGCAGAAGTCCAGAAGCTATTCGCGGGCGTCGAGCGCGACATCGGTCCGATCGAGATCTGCCTGTTCAATGCAGGTTCGAACGTCAACAAGCCCCTGCTGGAGACTACCGAAAAGCTCTTCTTCAAGGCCTGGGAGCTGGCCTGTTACGCCGGCTTCCTGGTCGGACGCGAAGCCGCGCGCGTCATGCTGCCGCGCCGATGCGGCACCATTCTTTTTACCGGTGCGACCGCAAGCATCCGGGGCAGCAAGGGATTTGTCGCGTTCTCGTCGGCAAAATTCGGCCTTCGCGCGCTGGCCCAGGCGATGGCGCGCGAGCTCGGGCCGAAGAACATTCACGTCGTCCATCTCATCATCGACGCTGGCGTCGATAGCGAGGCTATTCATCAGCGCATGAAAGCGGCCAGGGGGATCGAGGCCAGTGAGATCCCGCCCGACAGCCTGACCAAGACCTCCTCAATTGCCGAAGCGTATTGGTTTGCCCATCAGCAAAGCCGCGACGGCTGGACCCATGAACTCGATCTTCGCCCCGCCGTAGAGAAATGGTGACATGAGCGACAATCCAGACCTCACTTTGTGGGGCGTCGGGACAAGCCGCACCGTTCGGCCGCACTGGGCGATGCACGAGCTGGGGCTGGCCTACGAGATCAAACCGATCGGCCCACGGACCGGCGAGACCAAGACCGCCGAATATACCAGGCTCAATCCGCGCCAGAAGATTCCGCTGCTGCAGGACGGTGATTTCCGCATCGGCGAGAGCGCCGCGATCGTCGCTTATCTGTCGCGGATGTACTCGACGCCGGAGCGTGCCTTGATTCCGGAAGCCACCCGCGACTATGCCGCGTGGCTGGAATGGTGCTTCTTTATCGTCACCGAGCTCGACTCCACCAGCCTGTACGTGATGCGCCGTCACAGCGCCGATGCGCTCGGCCCGATCTACGGCGTCGCGCCGGAGGTCGTAGCTCAAGCCGCAGAATACTTTCGGGCGCAGCTGCGCCATGTCGAGGTCGCGCTGGCCGACGGCCGACATTTTATCATGGGCGAGCGATTCAGCAGCGCCGACATCCTGCTGACGACGTGCCTGGACTGGGCGATCGCCTACGGGGTAGGCATCTGCGACAATGCGCAGCCCTATCTCGAGCGCATGCGAAGCCGGGAGGCTTACCAGCGAGCGGTTGCCGCGAATGCTCCGCGCGCACCAATTAAACCGACGCCTGCCAAGGCCTGAGAACCGTTCGCCGGACGCGCGAAGTGCATCGACCTACATGGCCACGCGTAACGTGCGTGCAGCGACCATATCGTCGATCGCGCCATCATCGTAGCCCAGTTCGCGCAGCACCTCGCGCGAGTGCTCCCCGACGCGCGGGGCCGGTCCGCCGATGGCAGCCTGGTTGACCTCGAAGCGAGCCGCGGGCTTGGGCTGGCGCACACGGCCGACCTTCGGTTGGTCGAACTCCGCGATGATTCCGCGCGCCACGACCTGCTCATTGTGGATGATCTCGCCGCGCCGCAGGATCGGCGCGCAAGGGACATCCGCAGCGTCCAACCGCTCCAGCCATTCGGCGGTCGTGTGCCGGCCGATATACTCCGCCATCTTGTTGATGCGCGCCGTGGCGTTCACCGAACGCGCGGACGGGGTCGCAAACCGGGCATCGTTGGCGAGTTCGGGATCGCCGGACGCGCGGCAGAAGCCCTGCCATTCGGAATCTGAGATGGTGCCGGCCGTGATGTAACCATCGCTGGTCTTGAACACGAGATCCGGGCGGTCGTTGGGATCGGCGGCAGCGGCCTCGGCTCCGACCACCGTGTACTGCATCATGCCTTCCGGCCAGAGGTAGGAAATCATCGCGTCCAGCATCGCGACCTGGATATGATCCCCCTGCCCCGTCTTCTCACGCGCGTAGAGCGCCGCCGCCACCGCCTGCGCGGTGAACACGGCGGTGGTCTTGTCGCACACGATGGTGCGGATCATCTGCGGGCGATTGGTGACCGGCTGCGACTGGATATCGGCAAAGCCCGACAGGCCCTGAATGATTGGATCGTAGACGCGCTTCTTCACATAGGGCCCGGTGTCGCCGACGCCGCTGATTGAGACATAGATCAAGCGCGGATGACGCCGGCGCAGTTCTTCGACGCCGAGGCCGAGGCGCTCCATGGTGCCGGGCCGGAAGTTCTGCACCAGAACATCGGCCTGCGCGACCAGCTTGGCCAGCACCTCGTGCCCGGCGGGGCTCTTGACGTCGATCGAGAGCGAACGCTTGCCGCGGTTGGACGAGATGAACAGCGCGGAGAACTCGCCGTCCTTGTCGATGGTGGCCCGGCTGCGACGGGTGATATCGCCACCGATCGGCTCGATCTTGAGCACGTCGGCGCCCTGGTCCGCCAGAAACATGGTCGCAAACGGGCCCGACACCACGCCGGTCAGATCGAGGACACGAACGCCGCTAAGCGGACCAGCCATTTCACTCTCCCTGGATTGTTTTTCTGCCGACGGGCCGAGGATAAACTCCGGCTTACCGTCAGCCCTTCGCCTCAACCCGCACGGACCGCAAGTCGGTAACTAGCCGGTCTTGGAAACGGGCTGCCGGGTCTGTTCGACGATCGATTCCTCGACGTCCCGGAGTTGATCCTTGCCGAAAAACATCTCCTTACCGACGAAGAATGTCGGCGAGCCGAAGGCACCGCGGGCGACGGCGTCATTGGTCAGGTCAATCAGCTTCTTTTTGACGTCATCCTGCTGCGCGCGCGTAACCAGCCTGTCGATGTCGATCCCCGAGGAGGCAAATGCGGTCCGGAACACTTCGGGATCATCCATCTTCTTGGGCTCCTCCCACATGTGATGATAGGCGGCGCGGAAATAGGGTTCGAATACGCCTTCGAACTGGGCCGCGACGGCGCCGCGCATCAGCATCAAAGTGTTGACTGGAAAGAAGGTATTCTGACGAAATTTCGTGATGTTGTGGCGGCGGATAAACCGCTGGGTCTCGAGCGCCTGGTATTCCGGCTTGTTCTTGATCCCGCGAAGCGAGTCGAACGGGGACATGTTGCCGGTCGCCTTGTAGATCCCGCCGAGCAGGACCGGGACGTACTCGAATTTTACCGCGGTCCGCCGCTCGATCCCGGGGATGGCGACCTCCGCCAGATACGCGTTCGGGCTGCCGAAATCGAACTGGAATTCAACCTTGAGGGTCATGACCGCTTTCTCCCGCAGAGCGTATTGGATGGTCAGGGACCGGCGATCCAATCGCATGGCTTGCCTGTTCTCATCTTTATAGTTCTAAAAACGAACTGTCAAATTCGGCTAGATTTATGCTGGTTTGACCGATTCATCGGGTATTGTTTGGAATTCAGTACCTATCTAGAATGTAAGGCAAACGTGGCGGCCTCGGCAGCGATTCGAGCGGGTCTCGCTGGGATGATTGGAGAATACGGATGAAGTGGAAAGAACTGGAGGAAGAGCCGTGTTCGATGGCCCGAACCATCGGCGTGATCGGTGACCGCTGGACCCTTCTGATCCTGCGCGAATGTTTTCTGCGCACGCGGCGCTTCGAAGGATTCCAGTCGGCGCTTGGAATTACACGCCATCTGCTTGCGGAACGCCTGAAGAAGCTGGTCCGGCAGGGCATTCTGCGCCGCATTCCCTACCAGGAGGCGCCAAAGCGGCACGAATATATCCTGACCCAGAAGGGTCTCGATCTTTATCCGATCATGATGGCGCTCGTGCATTGGGGCGACACTCACATGGTCGACGAGCGCGGCCGGCCGCTGCTGCACCAGCACCGCAAGTGCGGAAAGGACTTCGACCCGGTCATGGTGTGCTCTGAATGCGGCGAGCCGCTCTCGGCCAAGGAGGTTCATACCCATCCAGGCCCCGGCGCCCAAAGCCCGCTGACGACAGCCGCACCTGACAAGCCGAAGGCAAAGGCGCGCCGCAGCGCCGCTTGAGCCGGCCACCGGCGTCAGGCACTGAATCAGACTCGAATCACGGCTGCGTCGGGTTCGTTGCAGTGGAGACGGTCCGCTTGTTCAGCCCGGTGCTTGAGCACAGCACGTTGATTGACATAGGCCTTGTCGGTGATTTCTCCCGCGGCCAATGAGGGCGGATCCTTCAGCAGGGTGAACGTGCAGATTTTTTCGCTGCTTCCGACGGCCTCATTGTATTCCTGCAAACGATGTCTCAGGAATTCGATCACCTTGGGGTCGCAGGTCAAATCCGCAGCCGGCGCGTTCGAAATCCGCGCCGCCTCGGTTGGATTCAGCCAGCACAGCAGCGCGCAGGCATCACGGTTTTCTCCGGCAACGACAATGTCCAGTAGGACGCCGCGCGTTGCGGCCAGGATGGCGGCACGCATATTGCCGATCGCAACCCAGGTGCCGTTCGCGAGCTTGAAGTTCTCCGAAATTCTGCCGGTGAAACGCAGACCGAGCTCCGGCTTCTCGGGATCGATAAACGACACGGTGTCGCCGATGCGGTAGAACCCCTCCTCGTCGAAAGCCTTCTCCGTCAGATCGGCTCTGCCGAGATAACCGGGGGTGACGTTGGGGCCCTTGACCCTGGCCTCGTACGTGTCGGAAACAGGGATCAGTTTCAGCTGCACGCCCGGCGCGGGAAGGCCAATCTCGCCCGGCCGATCCGTTGCCCAATGCGTCGTGCTGATTGTCGGCGCCGTTTCGGTCGTCCCGTACCCCGACATCACCGGAATCCGCCGGCCCGTGACCGATGAAGTCAGCCGATAGAGTTTTTCGAGCGTTCCTTGCGAAATGGCAGCCCCCGCGTAGCTCAATCGATCCAGCCGTTTGAAGATGCTGGCGCCGAGGGCGAAGTCGTTCTCGATGGCATCGCACAACAGGTTATAGCCGGCGGGAACGTTGAACATCGCCGTCGGCGAGATCTCCTTGAGGTTCGCCACCGATTTGTGAAAGAGCTGAGGCAGCGGCCGACCGTCATCGATGTAGAGCGTCCCGCCGTTCCTGAGAATGCCGTGAAGAATGACGTTGCTGCCCATCGTATGGTGCCACGGCAGCCATTCGACCTGAACCGGCGCCTCCGGAGGCGACACCAGCAGGCTCCCCATTTGCAGCGAGCTCGCCATCATGCGATGCGTGTTCAGCACGCCCTTTGGCAGGCCGGTCGAACCGGAGGTGAAGAGAATTTTTGCAACGGCGTCGCTGGGGATTGCACCCGACGCACGCGTGAATCCTTCACGGTCCGTTCGATCCGTCAGGACCCGGAAGGGCGTCGTCTCCGGCGCGCCATCGACGCTGATCCAGGTCGAGTCTGCCAATTCGGGGATGGAACGGGCCGCGGAAAAGTCGCGTCCACTCTGAACGAAAACGAAGTTCGGACGCAGCACCTGCGCGATGTCCTTGAGGCGCGCAAGGCCGCCGGGCATCAGCGTGTAGTTCGGCGATATAGGCGCCAGAATGACACCTATCGACATCGCCGCAAAGGAGATCACCGCGTTCTCGATGGAGTTGCCCGAAAGCACTGCCAGCCTGTCAGCCGGCTTTGCGCCCATGTCGATCAAGCTCTGGCCGACCGCCTGCACCTGCGACCATGCCTCGCTATAGGTGATCTCGTCCCATCCCCCTTTGGGATTGCGTTGCGCGAGGAATATTCTGTCCGGAGCCGCGTTTGCCCAGCGCGGCAGAAAATCGGTGACGCGCCAGTCGCATGGCCCCAATTCGAGCGGCGACCTCAATATGAGCGTGCCGTCGGTGCGGCGCTCGACAGAGAGCTCCCGTGGCGCAAACGTCAATGGCTTCGCCGACATCGAAAACGATCTCCTGAATTACCGCGGATGGATAGAACGGGCGGGCTGCGCCAAGCGTCACTCCGACCTGGCGTCCAGGACGTCTCCGAACGCATGCCACGTCGTGCCGGTCCAGCGCTGCAGCCGCATCTGCGTCCAGATCATGTTCTCGGTCTCGCTCGTGTTGACCTTGATCCCGGGCAGCACAGTCGGAACGACGACGTCTTTCAGGTTCTTCGCCTGCGCCAGAATATTCTTCCGCGACAGATCATCACCGCATTGCTTGAGGATCCGCTCGAGCAGGACGCCTTGCTGATAACCGGTCAGATAGCTGCCGTTGGTGATATCGGCGCCCGTCAGATACTTTTCGAAAAACGCCCGGTAGGCCTGCATACCCGGGTCGTCTTTCCATGTCTCGTCCAGGACGTCCTTGTTGGTGGTCCCGACCATCACGCCGACCGATTTGTCGAGGCCGGCCGGTGCGAGCGTGCCTCCGACCGATCCGGACGGGAAATTGATGATTACGGTCGCCTTCCAGCCAATCACCGAAGCTTGCCGGATGGCCTGCGCCGCAAACTTCGGCGTCCCGGCGATCACCAAGGCCTCGGCACCCGAGCTCTTCAGATTGGTAATCTGTGAGTCAATCGTCGGTTCAGTGACCTCGTAGGAAGCACTGACGACCTTGCGGTCGAAATCCTTGCCGAGAAACGCCTTGAAGGCAGCGACGTAATCTTTGCCAAGATCGTCGTTCTGATAGAGGATGGCATACTTGGCGTTCGGTAGCGTTCTCGTCAGGTATTTGGCGTAGATTTTTCCTTCGGTGTCGTAGCTGACAAGACCCGTGGTGATCAGCGGGTAATTGGCGACGTCCGTGAACTTGGACGAGCCGCTGACGATGGCGACACTCGGTACCCCTTTGGCCCTCAGGTATTTTGCAGTGGCTGAGATGCCGGGCGTGCCGAGCTGGCCGAACATGAACGACACTTCGTCGCTTTCGACCAGCTTGCGGACGTGCTCCACCGCTTTGGGAGGACTATATCCGTCGTCATAGGCGATGTAGTTGATCTTGCGTCCTTTGACGCCGCCGCGGTCGTTCAACGCCTGAACGTAGGCCATGAGCCCCTTGCCCACGAGACCGATCGATGATGCCGGTCCGCTGAAGGGAAAAACCCCGCCAATCTTGATTTCGGTAGCAGAGATTCCCGGCTCGTCGGCGGCGAATGCGGGACCACTCAGGAATAGAGCCAGAGCCGCGACGATCTTCCATCTCACCAGCATTGCGTCCTCCCAAACTTGCACCCCTTCTCGAGTGTGCGGCTTTGTTTTGTTGCGCCGGTGGCGGCTCGTCGCGCCCTTTGCGAAGAGGCATCGCGCAGAACAGGTCCAGCCGTAAATCCGGCACGTCGCGGCCGTTGCGTTCGGCCATCTTGTGCGCAGCCTACAGTTCTTTTTTTGAACTCGTCAAGCGATTAGATGCTCACGTGCCGTGACTTGGACGACAGGCCCCGTCCTCGTACTTGGAAATAATTTGGTCTAAATCCTGCGTATAAGGCCGCGTTTTCGGCTGTCTAGGACAGGATCGCTGGCGCATTTCGATGCTGCTGCACACATTCTTTTTTTGAACTATAAGGCCGCCGCGAGACCACGCAGTGCCTGGCTTATCTAGCCAGGCACCCACGGCGCAGCAGGGATAGATTTCGCCGACGCCCTACTCGGCGGCGATTGCTGTTCGCAATTCGGCATCCTTCGCCGAACGCTCATAGAGCTCGTCCGGGGCCGGCTTGATGCGAAACCAGGCCACATAAAGCGCAGGAAGGAACAGCAGGATCAGGACCTTGCCAACTGCCGTGCCGCCAATCAGCGTATAGGCCATCGATACCCAGAACACGGAATGCGTCAGAGGAATGAAGGCCAGCACGGCGGCCAGTGCGGTCAGGATCACCGGCCTGGTGCGTTGCACGGTGGCTTCGATGACGGCGTGATAGTCATCGAGGCCGGCAGCACGATTCTCCTTGATCTGTTCGGTCAGGATCAGGGCATTGCGCATCAGGATGCCTGCCAGTCCGATCAGGCCAAGAATGGCGTTGAACCCGAACGCAGGATGATGAAGAACAGGGTAACGGCCCGTTCGCGAACGGCGATCGCGGAAAGATTAAGGTTCATCTGCTAACTTACAATTGGCTGGGCGGCAGCTTCCTTGAGGCCAGCTGCCGCTTGGGCGGCAAGCCCGCGCGCGGCTTCCTGTGAATCTTGAAATTCCTCGAGGGCATGGACTCTGCCCCACCGCAGGGTGAACACGTGGAGACCGCGGTTGACGTACGAGCCGTCGCCATCGAGCAGCGTTGCGGTGCCGTCCCATTCGACAAACACGGTGGTGTTCCAGGGCCAGCCCTTCACCCAGACGTTGTTGACCCTGATATGGAGCGTGGGCAGGACGCGTCCGAGCCGCTCGAACCAGCGGCGCAGGGCCGCTTTGTCGTGGCGCTCCCCGCCCAACGCGTGATGGCCGGAAACACGGTGATGGATGTGCGGCGCGACCGCCTTCACCGCTTCATCCCAGCGATGGTTGTTGACATGGTCGAAGGTCTTTCGGATTTCCTGCTCGACGATGTAGCTGTACATGTGCTTCTCCAGCGGCTGGCGCGGAACGATTGAGACTCTTCAGTTGCTCCGGCTTTCAGCGGCGGTCCTGACACGAGCGCCCTCCAGCAGGAGGTGAGCGCCGAGCGAAACAATTGGATCACCAGAATTCAAGCCGGAGATCACGGCGGTTTCGTCGGTCACCCGAACAAGCTTGATCGGCCGAAAGCGTACGGTTGAGGTGGCGCTGTCGAGGATCCAAACTCCGGTCTTGCGGCCATCATCGAGCACTGCTCCGAGCGGCACCTGAACTTGCGGCTCGCTCGTTTGGCTCGGTAGCCGAATGGTCACCGTCGCGCCAAGTGGTGCGGCCGCGGCTTCACCGTCCAGGACATACCGGGCTTCATAGGTTCGGGTCTGGGCATCGGCGGCGTCGGACAATTGCCGCAAACGCGCCGTATAGCGCCACCCTTCGGCTGCTCCGTACACGCCGGCCTCGGCCACGGAGTCGATTGCCGGCCGGATCGTTTCAGGGAGCGCGACCACCGCCTCGCGAGGACCGGCCTTGGCAATCCGAACAACCGTCTGGCCGGCCGAAACGACCTGCCCGGGCTCGCCAAGCGTTTCGACCACCGTTCCGTCCGCGTCCGCGACCAGGATCGAGTACGTCGCCTCGTTCTCGGCAACCCGTGCATCGGCTTCAGCGCTCGCAAGCTGCGCCTCGGCCGTATCCAGCGCGGCCTTGGCTTGCTCGTAGCGCTGTCGGGAAGCCCAGCCGTTGCTCACCAACTTGGCGTATCGCGGTTCGTCCGCTTCGGTCTGCACGACGGACGCGCGCGCGGCAGCAACGGCGTTGCGCTTCGCCGTGACCGCAAGACGAAGGTCGGTTTCGTCGATCCGCATCAGCGGCTGACCGGCTTTGACCTGCTCACCGGTATTCACAAGCCGCTCCACGATCTTGCCGGGAACGCGAAAACCGAGGCTGCTCTGCACCCGCGCCCCGATGATGCCGGTGAAGCCACGCTCCGATCCGGTCACCCGCGCCGCGGCCGCGATCCTGACGATCGGGGCTTCTTGCCTCGGATCGCTCACGGCCGAGGCCGCCGGCGCGCGAAGCGTAACGAATGCGGCCACCGCGCATCCCGCGATCAGGACGCTCCCCAGCACGATCATCTGTCGCTTTTTCATAACGTGGCCTCATGCCAGATAGATTGCGTTCGAGCTCTATACCGGATAATAGATGTCGAACGCAATCTAAAATGGGGAGACCAATGATGCGAGTGAGTCGCATTCAGGCTGAGGAAAACCGGCAAAACGTCATCAATGTCGCAAGCCGCCTGTTTCGGTCGCGGGGATTTGACGGCATCGGCCTCAAGGACCTGATGGAAGCTGCCGGGCTGACCCAAGGCGCATTCTACAAGCAGTTTGAGTCAAAGGAGGACCTGGCCGCGCAGGCGTCGACGCGCGCGCTGGAGAGCGCCACGCTGCGATGGTCGACCGCCATCGCCGCGGCCCCTGAGGATCCCCTCGGGGCGGTGATGGGGTTCTATCTCAGCACGGATCATCGCGACGAAAAGATGGACGGTTGCCCGATCGTGGCGCTCGGCTCGGATGTGGCCAGACAGAGCAGCGAGGTTAAAGCGTCGTTCGAAGGCGGGATCAAAGCGCATATCGAAATCCTCAGCCGCCTGATTGCCGAAACGAGCGACGAGGAATCCAGGAGCAAAGCCATGGCCATTCTTTCGACGATGGTCGGAGCGTTGACACTCTCACGCGTCGTCAACGATCCCGATCTCGCTCAGGCCTTTCTGGAAACGGCGTCGCGACAGATTCGCGACACTGTCGCCGCTTGAAGATCGGTGCTTGATAACTCACAGGGAGAACGCAAATGCGCAAAGCAGGGATACACAATTTTCCGGCGATCGACCGTGTCGTTTACGGCAAAGCTGCGTCTGAGGCCTTGAACGATGAAGCGGTGCGGCTGGATGCCAAGCGCGTCTTCCTGATCGTCAGCCGCACCTTGAACACCAAGACCGACGAGATCGAGAAGATCCGGCGTGCGCTCGGCGAAAGACATGTCGCGACCTTCGATGGAATTGCAGAGCACACCACGCGCAAGCAAGCTGCCGAGGTTGCCCGTCAAGCCAAAGACGCCGGAGCCGACCTGGTGGTCGCCGTCGGGGGAGGCTCGGCGATCGATCTCGCCAAGATCGTCATCATGGCGATGGAACATGACATCCGTGACGAAGCGGGTTTCGATCCATTTCCCATGGGCCCGGGCGTCACCGTCTCTCCGTTCCGATCGCCAAAGGTTCGACAGATCGCGGTGCCATCCACGCTGAACGGCGGCGAATACAATGCAGCAGCGCTCGTCACCGATGAACGCAGCAGGCTGAAGCAGATCTTCTTCCATTCTCTGATGATGCCGGTGGCGATCATTCTCGACCCTGCCCTTACCGTCCATACGCCCTCGAAGCTCTGGATGGGATCGGGAACGCGCTCGATGGACCACGGCATCGAAGCATTGTGCTCACCCGCCGGCACGCCGCTTAGCGACGAGGTGGTCCTGGCCGGCATCCGCACGCTTCGGGAGGGAATGCAACGGACCTTGCAGCAACCCGATGATCTGGAGGCGCGTCGACTGTCTCAATATGGCGCGTGGCTCGCCGCTTTCGGCCTCCAGGCGCGGGTCCCGATGGGAGCCAGTCACGGCATCGGCCACGTGCTTGGCGGGACCTTCGGCGTACCACACTATTATTGCACACCGGTCATCATGCCGAGCCTACTTCGCTACAACAAGGCGTTCACAGAGGATGCGCAAACGCGCTTAGCAGCGGCTCTTGGCGAGCCGGGCATGGAAGCGGCAGCCGCCTTCGCAGAATTCACCAGGAGACTTGGACTACCCGGTCGCCTTGCCGACGTCGGGATCGGCGAAGACAAGTTCGAGCAGATCAGCAAGATTGCGATCAATCATCGCTTCGTGCAGGCCAATCCGCGGCCTTTTAAAAGCGAAGCCGACATCGTCGATCTGTTGCGAATGGCCGCCTAGCCAAATCCGAATGAACTGATACTTGCCCAAATTGACGTGCGGGAGAATCCAGCCATGACATCAGCTCCGCGCCCACGCCGGCAAGTAGGGCCGGCGACGCGCCGGCAACCGTCTATCAACTGTTCATGCAGGAGAGCGCGGATGCTGCCCGCTGGCATGAACATCCACGGTGGAGAAAGCCGTAAAGACAAGGAGGCGATCCCTTGCTCAAGCTGTCACATGACTTCGACGCAAGTAAACGAACCGGCTCCCGCTCCGCCCCGCGCCGGCATCGACTGGCAACTCGCTCCCGTTGACTTCATCCGGTTCGGAAAAAGCGGCGCCGAGATCTGCGCGCAAATGAAGGATCCCAAGCGCAATGGCGGCCGCGATGCCGCCGGGCTGGTCGAACATCTGCGCCATGACGCTTCGTTGAACGGCTTCATTCCGCGCGGCTGAGCGCCCGGCACAGGTCGGACGACGCCACCAGGCAGCTTCGAGAATCGTGTCAAGGACGTCGCCTTATGGGGGACGGCCTGACAACCTTGTCCGAATTGATTAGATTCGTTTTGCCGCATGCGAAGGCTGGATACGAACATATGACCGGCATGATCTGTGGACTTGAGACGGCCCTCGCGCCGCGCGCACGGGCGCCATAGCTGAGCAGCAACGCGTTGAGTCCGATCAGATCAGGCTCGACCTGCCGCGGCTGAGAATGTCGCCTGCGCCTTTGTCGCCGACGATCCTGCCGTGTTCGTACACCACCCGGCCACGGGCGATCGTCGTTACCGGCCATCCGGTGACGTCGAACCCTTCCCATGGCGTGTAGTCCGAACCGTGATGCAGATCGGCCTGCCGAATAGGCTTCTTCAATTTGGGATCCCAGAGCACGATATCCGCATCGAAGCCGACGCCGATCGAACCCTTGCGCGGATAGAGGCCGTAGATGCGCGCATGGTTGGTCGCGGTCAGCTCGACGAATTTTTGCAGGCTGATCCGTCCCTTCGACACGCCTTCGGAGAACAGAATCGGCAGCCGGGTCTCGACACCTGGAATGCCGTTCGGCACCCAGCGGAACGAGGTGCGGCCGTTCGGCGTCAGCTTGCCCCTGGGATCGTCGTAACGGAACGGGCAGTGATCGGACGAGAAAGTCTGGAACACGCCCGTGGTGATGCCTTCCCAGATCGCCTGCTGGCTTTCCGCGTCGCGCGGCGGCGGCGAGCAGACATATTTCGCGCCTGACATGTCCATGTTCAGACCCTTCATGTCGTCAGCCGTCAGCGTAATGTATTGCGGGCAGGTCTCGGCATGAACAGGCAATCCGCGCTGCTGAGCCCAGCGCACCTGCTCCATCGCCTCGCGCCCGGAGACGTGCACGATCATGATGGGAACGCCGATCACCTCGGCATGACTGATGGCGCGATGCGTGGCTTCGCGCTCGACCGCCTGTGGCCGCGACACGCCGTGATAATAGGGCGCGATATGGCCCTCGCGTTCCAGCTTGGAGGTCAGGAAACGGATGGCGTCGTAACCCTCGCAATGGACCATCACCAGCGCCTCCTCGCGGCGCGCGACCTCGAAGACCTCGAGCAGCTGCTTGTCACTGAGCACGAGGTCGTCATAGGTCATGAACACCTTGAACGAGGTGTAGCCGTCCTTGACCAGGGCCGGCAGCTCCTGCCCGAGCACGACCGCGGTCGGATCGGAGATGATGAGATGGAACGCCGTGTCGATATAGCACTCGCCTTCGGCAAGCTTGCGGTAGTTCTCGACGCAGGTCCGCAGCGACGTGCCCTTCTCCTGCAGCGCGAACGGCAGCACCATGGTGTTGCCGCCGGCGGCTGCCGAACGGGTCGCTGAGGCGAAGTCGTCGGCCATCACCACGTCGGGGCCGGAGGCCTGCGAGATGTGGACATGGCTGTCGATCCCGCCCGGCAGGGCCAGCTGCCCGGTCGCGTCGATCTCGCGCGCTGCGCCTTCGAGATGATCGGCAATGCTGACGATGCGGCCGTCGCGAATGCCGATATCGGCGCGGAACTCGTCGCTGGCCGTCACGATGGTACTGCCGCGAATAGCAAGATCGAGCTGCGTCACAGGAGTCTCCATGACTTGATGACCGTCGATGTCTGGAAGATCCGCCCCCAGTCGGCAAGAGCCCCGGCATCGCCGCCGGCGAGCTCCAGGGTTCGCCACAGCGTGACCGCTACCGAATCGACCACCGCGACATTCAATTCCCGTTCGAGCGAAGCCGCCAGCGCGGCGCCGTCGAGGTTGGTGCAGAGGATGACGACAGCATCGGCGCCGTCAGCCGCCACAGCGCGGATCATGCCAGCAATCGTCGCAGGCGCGACCTCGCCGAAAGAGAAATTGTCGCGCAGTCCGAGGTGCCGCTCCGCGTGCGGGGCGATCCCCTCCTCGGCCCAGACGTGACCGATCCGCCGCTGCACGTCGTCGGTATAGGGCGAGACCAGGCCGACACGTTTGGCGCCGAGCGCGCGAGCGGCATCGATGCAGGCGAGCGTGGAGGTCGTCGCCGGCACGCCGGTGCGCACCGTGATTGCCTCGCAAAGGCTCCGGTCTCTGCCGATGCCGAGCCAGCTTGCGGACGTACCGTTCCAGGCGATGGCATCGACCTTCGCATCGGCCAGCAGGTCCGCCGCAGGCAGCATCACCGAGGCGTCGAACTGGTTCAGCGCGGCGGCGTCGAGTGCGATCTCGGTGACGCGGAAACGCGAGAAATGCGCGGTGACATCGGCCACGCCGGCGAGCATCGCACTGGTGACGGGCTCCAGCACCGAATTGGAGGACGGCGTGATCATGCCGAGGCGTTTGCGCACAATTGACATCGATCGCAGTCGCTCCGTTGCGGCGAAAGCGCTCCTCGGCTTCCTCAAAAGGATCATCCGCGTCCGCATCGGTCCACGCAACCCGCAATCTGCATGCTGCATACAATTTATTCGATATGCACGTGTTTTGAGCCACATACGTCTTCTATTTGGGCACCTCACGTGAAGGAAATTAGCTACGATCGCACGTCAGCAGGAAGGCCGGCGTGCCGCAAAAATCCGAACCGAACCCGGGCCGAAAGTCGCCCAAACTCAAACGAATGGGCCTGCATGAGCGCGCCGCCGCGCGGATGCGGACGATGATCATTCGCGGCGAGCTGCCGCCGGGATCGCAGACCCAGGAAACCAGGCTGTCGAAGGAGCTGGGCGTATCGCGCACTCCGCTGCGCGAGGCGATGAAAGTGCTCGCGGCCGAGGGATTGATTGAGCTCCGCCCCAACCGCAGCCCGCGCATCGCCGACCTCGCCGTCGACGGCATCTCGGAATTGTTCGAGGCGCTGGCCGGCATCGAGCGGCTGGCCGCCGAGCTCGCCGCCGAGCGCGCCACCGAGCGCGATCTCGCCCGCCTGCGCACGCTTCAGACCCGCATGGAAGGTCATCATCGCAACGGCAAGCTCGACGAGTACTTCGCCATCAACGGCGAGATCCACGACACCATCGTCCGCATGGCGCGCAACACGCCGCTGCGCGAGGCGCACGTGACGCTGATCTCCCGCGCCGAGCGCGCGCGTTACCTCGCGCTCGGCGCCGACCGGCGCTGGAGCAATTCGGTCGACGAGCATGCCGGCGTCCTGGCCGCGCTCGAGGCGCGCGATAGCGAAACCGCAGGACGCCTGCTCGGCGCCCATGTTCGGCGCACCGGCACGGCGCTGCTCGAAGTCATCGCGGCCTCTCAAGCCAAGCAGACGGCGGCGCAATCATGAAGCTGCTGCTGCTCAACCCGAACACCAGCACCGCAGTCACCCAGTTGATGACGGATGTCGGGCAGCGCGCGGCTGCGCCCGGGACCGAGCTGATCCCCTGCACCGCGACCCGCGGCGTGCCCTATATCTCGACACGCACCGAGGCACAGATCGGCGGTGCCATTGCGCTGGAGATGCTGGCCGGGCAGCATCGCAAGGTCGACGCCGCGATCATCGCCGCCTTCGGCGACCCCGGCCTGTTCGCCGCGCGCGAAACCTTCGACATTCCCGTGGTCGGCATGGCGGAAGCGGCGATGCTGACCGCCTGCATGGCCGGACGGCGTTTCGCCATCGTCACCTTCGCCCAGGCGCTCGGCCCCTGGTACGAGGAATGCGTCCGCGCCCACGGGCTGTGGGAGCGCTGCGCCGGCATCCGCATGCTCGATACGCCGTTCCAGGCGATCTCCGAGGTCGGCACCGAGAAGGAGGATGTGCTGGTCGATCTCGCCCGGCGCGCGATCGTGGAGGACGACGCGGACGTCTTGATTTTTGCAGGTGCGCCGCTCTCGGGCCTCGCCGAGCGCGTGGCCGACCGGATCCCCGTCCCAGTCGTCGATCAAGTCATCGCGTCGGTGAAGCAGGCCGAGGCCCTGGTCGCGCTTCGCCTGCGCAAGGCAACCGCAGGCACGTACCGCCGGCCCGCTGCCAAACCCACCCTTGGTCTTGCCGATGCGCTCGCCGCCCGGCTCGAGCATCGCGATAACTAGGGGAGCTGCGGCCAGCGATGCGAAAAACCAAGCTTGTTCTCAATCGCACGGCCGAAGGCAAACAGGCGGGATTCGCATCCCGGCGGTGCAATGATCTGGATACCGAACGGCAGCTCGTTCTCCGCTCGGGGGGCCGGCAGGGTCAGCACCGGGAAACCGACCAGCGACACGATGAAGGTGACGGCGAGATAATCGATCGGCGTCTCCAGCGCCGCGCCATCGATCGTGGTGACGTCGCTGATCTCATTCGGCCAGGGCAAAACGGACGCCGCCGGCGCTACCAGGAAATCGGCGCGGCTGAACAGCTCGCGAAAGCTGCGATAGATCGCGGTGCGGCGACGCTCGGCATTGAGATAGTCCTCCGCGGAGAGCTTTGCGCCCGCCTCGATATTCCAGATCACGGTGGGCGTCAGCTCGGCGCGGCGCGACTTCAGCAGCTCGCCATAGCCGTTGGCGATGTGCGCGGCGCGCAGCGTCCGAAATGCCTCGATCGCACCGCCGCAATCGGGCGCGGACGGCACCACATCGGCCACGGCTCCGAGCGCCTCGCAGGCCGCGGCGAAACGTGCACGGACATCGCGCGCGACGGCCGCGATCCCGAAATCGGGCGTCGCTGCGATCCGGGGACGCACTGCAACCGGCCGATCCTCATTGACGACACCGATCGAGAGTGGGTCGTGCACATCGCCTCCCCCACAGATCGACAGCGCAAGCTCGAGATCGTCGACGCCGCGGGCGAGAAAACCGTGGGTGGCGAGCATGTCCCAGCCGAGGGGGCGATGCGGCGCCGGGATGCGACCGGGCGTCGGCCGGATCGAGGCGACGTCGCAAAAACTTGCGGGCGTGCGCACGGAGCCACCGAAATCGGTGCCATGGGCCAACGGCACCATGCCGGCCGCGACCGCAACCGCGGAGCCACCGGAAGATCCACCCGAAGTCAGTACCGGATCGAACGGATTGCGCGTCGGCCCGCACAATTTGTTGGTACAGACCGCGCCGAAGCCGAATTCGGGTGTGTTGGTCTTTCCCAGAATGATCGCGCCAGCGCGCCGCAATCGCGCGACCACGAGATCGTCTTCGGCCGGAATATGATCGCGGAACAGAGCCGATCCGTACGTGGTCGCAACCCCCGCAGTGTCGGTGAGGTCCTTGATCCCTATGGGCACCCCATGCAGCGGGCCGACCCGCGTTGGCGCGGCGTCGCAGATATCAGCGGCACGGCGGGCCCCCTCCGCATCGACAGTCACGAAGGCCGCCAATTGGCTATCAAGACTCGCGATCCGCGCCAGATGCGCCTCGACCGCGTCGCGCGAGGAGAGTTCGCCCTTCGCGAGGGCGCGTGCGAGGGCCGTGGCAGTGAGGTCGCAAACCGATCGATCCGACGTCATCACCCCACCATGCCAAACCTCGCGGCGAAAAGCGACCGGTGCGGGCATGAGACTTGCTTTCTACTCCGGGGCAACGGGAGGCAACACCATGGCTGAAGCGCAAGGCGGCCGATCGCTCGTGGTCGACGCCGTCACCCACCGCTATCCGAGCGGCGCGCTCGCGGTCGAGAACATCAATCTCAACATCAAAGGGGGCGAGATCATCGCCCTGCTCGGCCCCTCCGGCTGCGGCAAGACTACCCTGCTGCGCATCATCGCCGGCTTCATCGCGCAGACGCAGGGGCGGATCATCATCGGCGACGACATCGTCGACGCGCTACCGCCGAACCGCCGCGCGGTCGGCATCGTGTTCCAGAACTACGCACTATTCCCCCATCTCAGCATCAGCGAGAACGTCGCTTATGGGCTTGCCGCGCGCGGGATCGACAAGGCGACCCGCCAGCGCGAAGCACAGCGCTTGCTGGATCTGGTGCAGCTGCCGACCATGTCGGAACGGTTGCCACGGCAGCTCTCCGGCGGCCAGCAGCAGCGCGTCGCGCTGGCCCGCGCGCTCGCGATCAAGCCGTCAATCCTGTTGCTCGACGAGCCCTTTGCCGCGCTCGACAAGAATCTGCGGCTCGACATGCAGATCGAGGTCAAGCGGCTCCAGCGCGTCTCCGGCATCACCACGCTGATCGTGACCCACGACCAGGAAGAAGCGCTGTCGATGGCCGACCGCGTCGCCGTCCTGAGCCACGGCAAGCTCGAGCAGTTCGGGTCGCCGTCGGACGTCTACGACCGGCCGCAGACCCTGTTCGTCAACACGTTCGTCGGCGCCAGCAACCGCATGCCCGGCGTGGTCGTCTCGGCAGACCGCACGGCCGCAAAAGTCCGCCTCGATGCCGGCGCGGAAATCATTGCGCGTCCCGCCGGCGGCGCTCTCACCGAGGGCGGCCGCGTCACCGTGTGCATACGCCCCGAGCATCTGCAATTCGTTGGCGACGAGACCGGCTTTGCCGGCGTGGTCGGCATGTCGCTGCCGTTAGGAGCCACCGTCGTCCACGAGGTCACCACCGCGGACGGCTCCGGCGTCAAGATCTCCCAGGCGCGCATCGGCGAGACGCGCACCCTGGAGAGCGGCGCCGCGGTGCGCCTCGCGCCGCTCGCCCCGTCGCTCGCAAACGCTTTTCCTGCAACGCTTTGAATTCAGTTTTTGTCCAGAGGGAGTTCGACCATGATCATGAACCGCCGAAGCCTGATGACGACCGCACTCACACTCGGCGCCATGAAGGCGTTTCCCGGACTGAGCTACGCCCAGGCCCGCCCGCTGGTGTTTGCGACCTTCACCGGAAGCTGGGAGGAGGCGCACAAGGCCGTGCTGGTGCCGGCCTTTCGCAAGGCGAACGCCGATGCCGCGATGGTGCTCGACCCCATGCTCTCGGTCGACCAGATCGCCAAGGTGAACGCCGCCAAGGCCAATCCGCCGATTGACGTCATGCTGCACGATCCCGGCCCGGCCCTGGTCGCAATCGGCCAGGATCTGGTCGAGCCATACCCCGTCGAGAAGAGCGCCTATTACAAGGACCTGATCGCCGAGGCCCAGGAGCCGATGGGCCCTGCCCCCTTCTTTCAGGTCGTCGGCCTCACCTACAATCCGGAAGCCGTCAAGACGCCGCCGACCTCCTGGGCCGATCTGTGGAAGCCCGAGTTCAAGGGCCGCGTTGGCATCACCAACCTTAACTCGACGCTCGGCACCGGCTGGCTGGTCGAGATCGCCAAGATGCGCGGCGGTTCGGAAGCCAATGTCGATCCCGGCTTCAAGGCGATCGAGGAGCTGAAGCCCAACCTCGCCGCGGTCGCCGCCAATCCCGGCGCGCTCGCCACCCTGTTCCAGCAGGGCCAGATCGATATCTCGCCCGGCAATTTCAACGCCATCCAGATCCTGAAAGCGCGCGGCGTGCCGGTCGAGTTCGTGGCCCCGAAGGAAGGTGCCATCGCCTTCAAGACCACGATCCACATCGTCAAGAACTCGCCCAACCGCGAGCTCGCCTTCAAGCTGATCGAGGCGTCGTTGACCCCGGAAGTGCAGACCACGCTGATGAACCCGCCCTACCTGATCGTGCCGACCAATTCCAAGGTGGCGATGGGCGGCGAGATCGCGCGCGTGCTCGCCAAGGACACGGCCGAGCTGAAGCAGAAATTCGTGTTCCAGGACTGGAAGAAGATCAACGAGCAGCGCTCGGCCTGGATCGAGCGTTTCAACCGCGAGATCAAGATCTAGAGCTTCAAGGACTCATGATGGGCACAGCACCGGCATCACGAGACGTCACGTCCTACGGGATGGGATTGGCAGCGCCGCTGGCGCTGTTCTTCCTAGTGTTCTTCGTGGCGCCGCTGCTGCAATTACTGTGGCTCTCGTTGCACAACGACACGGCCGCGCTCCATTGGGGACTCGGCCAGTATCTGCACTTCCTCACCGATCCCTTCAGCCTCAGCGTGCTCGGCTCGACGCTGCTGCTTGGGGCCGAGGTGACGGCCGTCTGCCTCGTGCTCGGCTTTCCCATCGCCTGGCTTTACCAGCGGGTCGGGCCGCGGCTTCAGACCATCATCATCTTGATCGTGCTGCTGCCGCTTTTGACCAGCGTCGTGGTCCGTACCTTCGCCTGGATCGTCATCCTGGGCCGCCAGGGCATCATCAACGCGACGCTGCAATCGCTCGGCATTATCGAGACGCCCCTGAAACTGCTCTACACCCAGTTCGGCGTCGTCCTCGCGCTGGCGCAGGTGCAGATGCCGCTGATGACGCTGCCGCTGATCACCGCGCTCGGCCGGATCGATTCCAATCTCGACGACGCCTCCTGCTCGCTCGGCGCTGGAAGCTGGCGCACGTTCTTCCGGATCGTGCTGCCGCTGTCGCTGCCCGGCGTGATCGCCGGCTGCACGCTGACCTATGCCGCCGCGATCACGGCCTTCATCACCCAGTCGCTGATCGGCGGCGGACAGATGCTGTTCATGCCGATGTATCTTTACCAGCAGGCTTCGACCCTGCAGAACTGGCCGTTTGCCTCCGCAATCTCGATCATCTTTTTGCTCGCGGTGCTCGCGGTCGTCTCCGTCTTCACCACGCTCGGCCGCCTGTCGCGCGGCTATGGAGGTGCGTGATGAGCGGGCGCAAGCGCACCCTGGAGGCGTTCAGTTTCGAGCTGGTCTTGAGCCTGATCGCCGCGATTGCGCTGATCATCATCATCGCGCCGTCGCTGGTGGTGCTGATCGTCTCGTTCACCAGCGGCTTCTCGCTGCGTTTTCCGCCGCCGGGCTATTCGCTGCGCTGGTACGCCGAATTGTGGAACGCCTGGCAGCTGCACTTCGCAGCCAAGAACAGCCTCATCGTGGCACTGTGGGCGACGGGCCTGTCCGTGGTGCTCGGCGTTGCCGCCGCGCTCGCGATCTCGCGCTCACCGACGCTGTCGGCGCGGCTGCTCGATTCCCTCTTCATGTCGCCGCTGGTTCTGCCGGCGCTGGCCTTTGGCCTTGCCGCGTTGATGCTGTTCTCGCTGGTCGGCCTGCCGGTGTCGCCGTTGACGCTGGTAATCGGCCACACCGTGGTCTGCGTGCCCTATGTCGTGCGCAATACGATTGCGGCGCTTGCCCAGCTGGAGCCGACCCTGCTGGAGAGCTCGGCCGTGCTGGGCGCCGGCCGCATCTACACGTTCCGGCGCATCGTGCTGCCGCTGATCCGGCCGGGCATCATCGCGGGCGCCTTCATCGCCTTCATGTCGTCCTTCGACAACGTGCCGGTGTCGCTGTTCCTGCGTGATGCCGCCACCGACATGCTGCCGATCCGGATGTGGCAGGACCTCGAGGGCAAGCTCGACGTCACCATCGCCGCGCTGTCGGGCGTGCTGATCATTGCAACCGTCGCGTTGGTCGCGATTATGGAGCGCGTAACGGGGTTATCGCGGCGGCTGACCAACTGATCAGGCGCCGCGGAACAGCGAATAGCCCCAGCGCGTGAATTTCAGCGGCAGGTGAAAATGCTCGTCAACATTCTTGATGCGAAAGCGGAACGGCGTCACCGTGAGAAACCCGTCGCGCTCGCCAAAGAACTCGCCGAGATGAAACAGGACCTCATACTCGCCCGCCGTCACGCCCGCCCCCTGCGCAACGGGATGATCGAGCACGCCGTTGACACCAAGCCGTCCGTCGGCGACGCGCAGCGAGTCCGGATCGATCCGCCAGATCTCGACGCGCAGACCCTGCGCCGGGCGTCCGCTCGCCACATCGACCGCGTGAATGGAAATGCCACCTGCCACAATGTTCCCCCCGAGAGCGCTGCACCATGGTAGACGCAAACACGGCCGTTCGACCAGTCCCCGCATTGCTGCCCGCGCTTGGCGCCACGACCTCATTGCAGGCGCTGGTGGCTCTGGCTCTGTTCGCGCCGGGCGTGGTGGCACCGCGCGCCCATATCGAGGTCTGGCAGCTCTCGATGTTCTCCTGCGCCGTGTTCGCGGTCGGCATTCCCGCCTCGTTCTGGGGCGGCGGCTTCATCGCCCGCCTGGGCTCGATGCGGATCGCGAGCCTCTGCGCGGCGGCGATCATCGCCAGCATGGCGCTGGCTTCGCTCGGCTCGACGGCGGCCCTGCTCGCAGCCGGCCTCTGTCTTGGCCTCGCCTTCGGACCGGAGACGCCCGCAAGCGCGGTGCTGCTGGCGCGGCTCGTGACGGCCGAGCGGCGCGCGTTCGTGTTCTCGGTTCGCCAGACCGGAAACCAGATCGGCGCCGTCTGCGGCTCGCTGGTTCTGCCCGCGATCGCAATCTCGCTCGGGCCCGCCTGGTGCTATGCCGCCGTGGGCGCCTGTGCGCTGCTGGCGATAGCGTGGTTCGAGCGCCTGCGGCCCGCCTACGCCGTCAAGGTCGTGCCACTGCCGGAGCTTAGCCTTCGCACGCGGCTGGCACTGGTGACCGCGGACCGGTGCATCGCAATGCTGGCGCTGGCCTCGATGCCCTTCAGCGCGATGCAGGTGTCGCTCAATACGGTCTTCGTCACGCTCGGCACCCGCGAGCTCGGCCTCAGCCATGTCGAGGCCGGCATGGCGCTTGCCTGCGCCCAGGCCGGCGGCCTGATCGGCCGGCTCGGCTGGGGCTTCGTCGCAACGCGCCTCAATGCCTCGCGCGGAGTTCTCGTCGTCATCGGCCTCGGTATGACGTTCTGCGCCGCGCTGCTGGGTCTCGATGGCGTATCGCTCGGGCGGACCGGCCAGTTCGCGATTGCAACTCTGTTCGGCCTGACGGCCTCCGGGTGGAACGGTGTCTTCGTCGCCGAGATCGCACGCCTCGCCCCGCAGGACAGGATTGGCGAAACCACCGGCGCGGTGCTGACCGCATCCTACGCCGGCCTCTTGGCAGCACCGGCGCTGGTGTCCTTCCTGGACAGCGCAGCCAGTCTCGGTGCCGCCTTCTTCGCCTTGGCTTGCCTCGCCCTCTGCGGCACATTGGCACTGGTCTGGGGAGGCCATGACAAAGGGAAGAAGTAGCGCGTGCGAGATTGCGGCCGACGTCTCCGCCGGACGAGCGAGTGCGGTCGAGACCGCCAAGGCCGCGCTTGCGCGCATCGAGGCCGCCAAGGCGCTGAACGCAGTGGTGACGACCGCTCCTGCGCGTACGCTTGCCGACGCCGCAGCGGTCGATGATCGCCTGCGTGCCGGCGAGACGATGCCGCTCGCCGGTGTCCCCGTCGTCGTCAAGGACAACATCTGGGTCCGTGACTGGCGTGTGACACAGGGCTCGCGCCTGTTCGCCGAATTCGTCGCGCCGCAGGATGCGATTGCAATCGAGCAGCTGCGCAAGGCCGGCGCCGTCGTCGTCGGCATCGGCGCAACGTCGGAATTCGCCTGCAAGGGCGTGACCACCTCGCCGCTGTATGGGCCAACGCGGCATCCGCGGGATCCCACGTTGACGCCCGGCGGCTCGTCGGGCGGCCCTGCCACGGCGGTTGCGGCCGGCCTCGTGCCGCTAGCGATCGGCACCGATGCGGGCGGCTCGAGCCGCAGGCCGCCGGCCCATGTCGGCGTCGCGGGGTTCAAACCGTCCTATGGCGCGATCCCCTATGGGCCAGGCTTCGCCGAACCGTTTTTCGGCCTCTCCGTCATCGCGCCGATCGCCACTGACGTTGCCGATATCGCGCTGGCGTTCGAGGCCATGGCCGGCGTCGATCCGCGCGATCCGGATTCAGCCGGCATCGCTCAAGAGGCCAAAAACATCGCCGGTCTGCGCATCGCGTTCTCGCCGCGCCTTGGGCTCGACGTCGCCGTCGACGATGTTGTCGCTGAAGGGCTCGCTTTCGCCATCGCGCGTCTCTCCGCCGCTGGCCTCAGCATCGCGCAGCGCGATCCCGTCTGGCCGGCGGGCGCGACGGAAGAGGCTATCATGCCGCTTCAGCAGGCCGGCCTCGCCGCACTCTATCGAGATGCCTTCCGCGAGGATCCGACCGTGTTCGATCCTGACATCGCCAGACAGATCGAGCGAGGGCTGTCGTGGTCGGGCGCCGACGTTGCCGGTGCGCTGCTGGCAAGCGCCGCAATCGCCAATGCTTTCGCGGCATTCTTCACCGAGGTTGATCTGCTGCTGGCGCCAACCGTTCCCTGTGTCGCCTGGCCATTCACCCAGCTCGGACCCGACATGATCGGTGGCCGCGCGGCGAGCCCGCGCGCGCACGCGGCGTTAACGCCCTTTGTCAATCATGCTCGTCTGCCGGCGATTTCGCTGCCGTGCGGAACGGATCGGTGCGAACTTCCATTCGGCCTTCAGGTCATCGCCGCGCGCGGACAAGACCGCACGCTGCTTGAAGCAGCGCAAGAGATCGCGGCCATGCTGCGAATATAATCCCGAGAGGCGGGCGGTGCGCTAATTGCCCGCTCAGTCTCCCAGCGGCCCTTTGGCGTCCCCGTCGCTCCCCTTCAGCAACTCGTATTTGATCCGCCGCATGCGCGCCTGGGCTTCGAGCGGTTTGCAATAGGCAGTTGACGCCGCAAGCAGATCGATGGTGGCGAGAAATGCATAGCGCGACGCCGTCGGCTTGAGCGCGTCGGGCGCCTCGGGCACGTGTACGCCAAGCGCAATATCGGCGATCGAGGCCAGCCTGCTTTGCGGCTTGGTAATTGCGATGACCAAGGCGCCGTATTGCTTGGCGATACTGGCTGCCTCGATCACCTCGTTGGCTGCACCGGTGGTCGAGATGGCAACGACGACATCATCCCGTCCGAAGGTCGCGGCAATCATGCGCATCAAGCTCGGATCGGAGGCATGCGAGACGGCAATCCCAAGACGAAAGAACCGGTTCTCAACCTCCGCCGCCGCAAGAGTGGAACCGCCCCCCACCCCGAACGCTGCAAGCTTCGAACAGCGGGAGATAGCTTCGGCAGCCCGCTCGATGTCCTCCTTGCGAAGTCCCTCCTCGGCAGCGGCAATTGCACGGCGAATTTCCTGAAACACCGACCGCCAGAGCGCGGGGCGCGCCAGATCGGTCCCGACATGCGGGGGAAGCTCAACGTAAATCCGCCCGACCGCCATTGCTTGAGCCAGCCTCACCTTGAGGTCGCGGACGCCCCGGCAACCGACGGAGCGGCTGAACCGGGTTACCGTCGGCTCGCTGACGCGCGCCCGACGGGCCAACTCGGAATTGCTGGCGTGAACGGCAAACTCCATATCGGCCAGCAGCACCGTGGCAACGCGTTGCTCGGACGGGCTGAGGCTTGGAGCGCTCTGCCTGATGAGGGAGATGATGTCGCCGGCCACGACATTGTCGTCGCCGGGCGGCTTCGAGACTGCTGCACCAACGGCTCTCGCCGGGTGATTTCGCTTTGCACGCGCCATTGCCCGCCCTTTCCCAGGTCAGATCAACCTGCGCCCTTGGCAAGAAGCTGCCGTAAGAAACCTTCAGCATCGACCAAACGTATATCGGCATGCCTCATCAAGAACAGCATTTTTCGCTTGATAATCGCCGAATTGTGTATGTAACTTTCAAACAAGCAATAGCGTGCCGTCAGCCCAACAGCTGAAAGGCACATCCCTGCACCGGGAAGCAGGCGGCTCAACAAGGCGGGAGGGCGATCATGAGATACGGTCCAAGTGTCTTGATGCGTGGCGTCGTGGGGCTGGCCACCGCGTCATTTTTGATTGCGCAGGCCAATGCCGCCACCCTGCTACGCGAAGCCACCATCGGAGAACCGCCGCCGCTCGATGTCATGCTGACGACCGCCGACGTCGCATCGGTCATCGGCCGCCACATCTTCGAGACCCTGTATGCGCTAGACTCGACCTATACGCCGCGTCCGATGCTGGCCGAGGGCGATCGCACGGAAGACGGCGGTCGGACCATCGTCATCAAGCTCCGCGAAGGTGTCCTCTTCCACAACGGCAAGGAGATGACCGCCAAGGACGTGGTCGCCTCGATGACGCGATGGGGCAGTTTCGGTGCGCGCGGCAAGCTCCTGATGGCGGCGGCTACGTCGGTCGAGGCGACCGGAAAGTATGAAGTCACGCTGAAATTGTCCGCGCCGAACGGCGCCTGGAAGGCTCTCATTGCGGACGTCAATGGCGGTCTTGTGATCTATCCGGAAGACATAGCCGCCAAAGCGGGGAACCGGCCGATCGAGCAAAAGGACTATGTCGGCACCGGGCCCTACAAGTTCGTGGAGTGGCGGCCGAACCGCTATGTCGAGGTGGAGAGGTTCGAGGGCTACAAGCCGGTGAAGGAAAAGGGTGACGGGTTCGCCGGCGCCCGCGTTGCGAGCTTCGACAAGATCCGGTTCATTCCGGTGCCTGACGTCGGCACGCGCGTGAGCGGCGTGCAGGCGGGTGACTACGACTACGCGGAAATGATCTCCGGCGATCTGTACGAGTCCCTGAGCAAAGATCCATCGGTTCAGGTGCAGCGTACCAACGCGCCGATCTTCGGCCTTTTCTTCATGAACTCGAAGCAGGGAATCCTGAAGGACAATTACAAGCTCCGCCGCGCCATCCAGACCGCGTTGGACAAGTCGCAGGCGCTGCGCGTCGCCTTCGGTCCCAAAGACCTGTGGAATGCCGAAGGATCGATCTTTCCCAATGGCACCCCCTGGTACTCGACGGAAGGCGCCTCAAATTATAGTGCGCACGATCCGAAGAAGGCCAAGGAGCTCGCAAAGGAGGCGGACTACACGGGGACGCCGATCCGCCTGCTGGTCTCGACGAACTATCAGGCACACTATGACGAAGCCTCTGTCTTCACCCGTCAGCTGGCCGACGCCGGAATCAATGTTCAGATGATGGTCGTCGATTGGGCGACCCTTCTGAAGATGCGCGGCCAGCCGGAACAGTGGGACATCTTCGTCACCCACCATTCCTTCGCGCCGGACCCGCTGCTGCTCACGTTCCTGAATGCGAGCTATCCCGGCTGGTGGGACAGCCCGGAGATCGGCTCGCTTCGGGCCGAGTTGATCAACACGACCGATCCAGCCGCGCGCAAGTCGACATGGGACAAGATCGAGTCGCTGATCTATGAGCAGGTACCGGTGATGAAAGTAGGCGATGCCTACACCTACGACATTGCTTCTCCCAAGCTCAAGGGGCTCAACCCAAACGGTCCCGTGTTCTGGAATGTGTCCACGAAATAAGGACGGGCAATGAGGCCGCGAGGACTGTCGAGCGCCGGCGCCGGCGCGCATCGTTGCCGCTGACAGGCGCCCAATCACATGTGGTCTTACGCATTCAAGCGCGCAGGAACGACGGCGGTGACGCTGCTGGCAGCGTCCATCATCATCTTCGCGTTCATCCATATCGTGCCGGGTGACCCGATCTATGTTTTGCTCGGTGATACCGCGACTCCCGACCAGATCGACGCCTTGCGACACCAGCTCGGTCTCGACCAGCCGATCATCCTGCAATATCTCACTTGGGCCGGCCATGTGCTCGAGGGCGACCTCGGGCGGTCGATCTTCTTCCAGGCGCCCGTGCTGTCGGTGATTGCCGATGGCGCCGAGACCAGCACCTTGCTCGCCACCATGACGATGATCTGGGTTGCCGTCATCGGCGTGCCGATCGGAATGATTGCGGCGGTCCGGCACGGCACGTGGCTCGATCAGGGATTGTCCGGTGGGGCGATGCTGATGGCCTCGATACCCACGTTCTGGGTCGGGCTCTATCTGATCCTGATCTTCGCCGCGTGGCTCGGCTGGTTTCCGAGCTCCGGCTATCCGTCGATCTTCGAAGGCGGTGTCGTCAATCTCCGCTATCTCGTCCTCCCCAGCCTGGCGCTTGCGGCTCCGAATGCTGCTTTGATCCTGCGGCTGACGCGCGCCAGCATGCTCGACGTCTCCCGGGAGGACTACGTGCGCACGGCGCGGGCAAAGGGAATCCGGCCGTGGCAGGTCGTGCGCCGCCACATCTGGCGCAATGCACTCCTGGCGGTCGTCTCGGCCTTTGGCTTCACCTTCGCCGCGCTGCTGTCCGAGGCGGTGGTGACCGAAACCGTGTTTGCCCTGCCCGGCATCGGACGCCTCGTCGTTCAGTCGATCCTTCGCCGAGACTACCCTGTGATCCAGGGCGTCATCCTGGTCATCGTGGTGGTTTATCTCCTGATCAATCTGATCGTCGATCTGAGCTATCGTCTGCTCGATTCGCGGGTTGAACTTCAATGAGCAGCAACAGCGTGACATTGTGGCTCAAGCCGTTCATCGCCCGCCCGATCGCGCTGGCCGGGCTCGGCGTCCTTCTGGCGACTGTGCTCGCCGCGGTCTTCGCACCCTGGCTGTCGCCTTACGATCCGTATGCCATCGATCCCCTGATCCGCCTGACGCCCCCGAACATGACCCACTGGTTCGGCACCGACCAATTCGGCCGGGATACCCTGTCGCGCACCATTCATTCAGCACGCATGGCACTTTTGATCGGCTCGGGCGTGGTCGTCTTCGCTCTCGCGACAGGCGTTCCGGCCGGCGTACTTTCCGCACTGTTCCCGCGGCTGGGTCACCTGCTGATGCGCATGGTCGACGTGCTGATGGCCTTCCCGACTCTGCTTCTCGCACTTGGCCTGATTGTCATCTTGAGCCCGAGTGTGGCCACCGTCATTCTGGCCATTGGGATCGGCTACATGACGACGACGACCCGCATCGTCTACGGACTGACGCTGCGCTTGCGCGCGGAAACCTATGTCGAGGCGTCCCGCAGCATGGGCGCCGGAGCGGCATGGCTCATCAGTCGGCACATCTTGCCGAACCTGGTCTCGCCACTTCTCGTGCAGGCCAGCTTCGTCTTCGCGTTCGCGCAGCTCGGCGCGGCTTCACTCGATTTCCTGGGCCTCGGCGCCCCTCCGGACATTCCGAGCTGGGGCAATATGCTGGCGGAGTCACGGACCTTCATCACCCGCGCGCCGTGGCTGCTCTTCTTCCCGGGCATGATGATCGTGGCGACGGCATTTTCTCTGAACCTGGTCGGCGATGCATTGCGCGATCGACTCGATCCGCGGTTCCGTCAAGTCTTTGGTGAGAAGGGTTAGGCCGTGCTGACAGTTTGCGACCTTACGGTGTCAGTGGGGCCGGAAACCGCGCCGGTCGACATCGTCGCGGGCGTGTCCTTCGGCTTGGCCAAGGGCGAAATCCTCGGCCTCGTCGGCGAGTCCGGCTGCGGAAAGAGCATGACCTCGCTTGCGGTCATGGGATTGCTGCCGCAGCCCGGTCCCCGAGTCCGGGCCGGGCGCGTCCTGTTGGAGGGCTGCGACGTAACGCAGCTGCAGCCCTGGCAACGTGTCGAAGCGGGCCACGGCCGCATGGCAATGATCTTTCAGGAGCCGATGACCTCACTGAACCCTGTTCGTCGGATCGGCGATCAGATCGCCGAAGCCGTACGCGTGCATGAGGGAATTTCGGGCGCAGCGGCGCTGGTCCGTGCGCGCGAACTGCTCGAACTGGTACGTATGCCCGACCCCAAAATGCAGCTGTCCGCGTATCCCCATCAGTTGTCCGGAGGCCAACGCCAGCGGGTCATGATCGCGATTGCGCTGGCCTGCAGGCCACAGGTGCTGGTCGCCGACGAACCGACCACTGCGCTGGATGTCACCATACAGGTTCAGATTCTCGGGCTCTTGCGCGAGCTCTGCAATCGGCTCGATATGGCGATATTGTTCATCACTCACGACATGGGAGTCATTGCGCAGCTCGCCGATCGTGTCGCTGTCATGTACGCCGGCCAGATCGTGGAAACCGCTTCAGTCGATGCGCTGTTCGGCGCACCCCGTCATCATTACACCCGCGGACTGATGGATTGCATGCCGTCGCGAAATTCCGGCGCGCGCCGGCTGCCGACCATTTCTGGTCAGCCGCCGCTGCCAGGTTCGGTCGCCGCTGGCTGCGTGTTTGCCTTGCGTTGCGCAGCGGTGCGCGATGAGTGCCGCGTGGCGACCCCGCCCCGCCTGGAGGCTTCCCAAGGGCACGAGGTGCTCTGCGCGTTTCCGCTGGCCGGCGGAGAGCTGCCATGAGCGGCAATGTAATCCTCGAGGTCCGGGACATGATGGTCTCGTTCAGTGCCAGGCGGGCCGGTCGGAAATACCGGGTGCAGGCGGTGGATGGTGTATCGCTGTCGCTGGCCGAAGGCGAGGTCCTCGGGATCGTGGGCGAGTCCGGCTGCGGCAAGACCACGCTGGGCCGAGCCCTCGTCGGGCTGGTCCAGCCCGACAGCGGCAACTTCAATTTGAAGGGAACCGAAATGATCGGAGCCCGCGGCTCCGGCCTCCGCGAGATGCGTCTGAGCGTCCGGATGGTTTTCCAGGACCCCAATGCATCGCTCAACCCGCGGCGCGCAATTGGAGATTCGGTGGCGGAGGCGGCCGACATCAGCGGCTTCTTCAAGAACCGCGCCGAGCGCAGCGCGGCCATAGCTGCCACCTTGACGGCCGTCGGGTTGAACCCGTCTTTCGCCGCTCGCTACCCCTACGAACTGAGTGGCGGGCAACGGCAACGGGTCGGAATCGCACGCGCCATTCTTCCCACGCCGTGCATCATCGTCGCCGACGAGCCGGTCTCGGCCCTCGACGTGTCCGTGCAGGCCCAAGTGCTCAATCTGATGATGGATCTGCGTGACCAATTGAGACTGTCGATGCTCTTCATCTCGCACGACCTTGGCGTGATCGGGCAGATCAGCAGCCGCGTTGCTGTCATGTATATGGGCCGCATCGTGGAGCAGGCCGGGACGCGGACGGTCCTGGATCATCCGCTCCATCCCTATACGCGCGCGTTGGTGGCGGCAATTCCGAAGCCCGATCCATCGAAACGGATCCAGGGCGCGATCGAAATGGGTGAACCGCCAAGCCTCTTCACGCGACCGCACGGCTGTGCATATGCGCCCCGCTGCCCTATGGCCAGCGATCGCTGTCTCGTCGATGTGCCACAACTTCGATTTGTCGGTGCGGACGGTCGGACGATCGCCTGCCACAACGTATAACCAGCGAGTGCCGCGCGCCGCGAAATGACGCAACGCCTACGATTGATTTCTCCTCTATTCGAGCGATCCAATTCAAGCGGCGGCAGTCCGCGGCCGCCATGCGGCTGGCGGGTGCAAATCGGGAAGCCTGACGCCTGTTGCACCGCGATGTTAATCGCGACGCAACATTCAAAATGAGACTGCCCGTTAAGCCGCGCACGGCTCCAGCACGTGCGCTGCATCGGAGTTCGGTTAGCCTCCGTTTCAAGCACCGTTAGCCTTGTCCGAACGCCGCACCGCGCGGCGGGCGCGTCAAGGCGCGGTGAAAAACAGTGACAAGAACGCCCAGGGAGGAGAGCAATGTTGAAAGGCAGTCTAGGACTGATCGCGTTGAGCAGCCTGTTACTTTCGGGCACCGCCTTCGCACAGGAGAAGATCAAGGTCGGCGTCACCGCGACGCTCGAAGGCACCTACACCGTACTCGGCGAGGACGGCATCCGCGGCTTCCAGACGGCCCTCAACGTCCTCGGCAAGAAGGTCGGCGACAAGGAACTCGAATTTGTCATCGCCTCGACCGACGCGACGCCGGACTCCGCCGTACGAGCCGTGCGCAAGCTGATCGAGCAGGACAAGGTACAGATCCTGCTGTCGCCGCTCTCTGGTGACGAAGGCATCGCGGTCAAAAATTTTGCAAAGACCCATCCCGAACTGACCTTCATCAACGCCGCCTCCGGGGCCCAGGAAACGACCTATGTCGATCCGGCTCCGAACTTTTTCCGCTACAACATGGACGGTGCGCAGTGGCAGGTGGGCCTCGGCAAATATGCTTATGACGAAAAGAAGTATCGCAAGATCGCGACCGTCGGCGAAGACTACTCCTTCATCTATACGCAGGTGTTCGGCCTCGTGCTCGAGTTCTGCGGTGCCGGCGGACAGGTCACCAACCGGCAATGGGTGCCGCTCGGCACCAAGGACTTTGCCTCGGTCATCGCCGCACTGCCCGACGACGTCGACGCAATCTATCTCGGCCTCGGCGGCGCCGACGCCGTCAACTTCCTGAATCAGTACCAGCAGGCCGGCGGCAAGGCGCATCTGATGGGCGGCTCGATCATGATCGACCAGACCATCCTGTCGTCCAAGGGAAACGCCAAGAATGCCCTGATCGGCACGCTGGCCGCGAGCGGCCAGGCCGACACTTGGGAGAACCCAAGTTGGCAGAAGTTCGTGAAGGACTATCAGGACGCCTTCCCGCCCAACAAGCGCTTCCCGAGCCCATCGCTGCTCGCCACCAACTATTACGGCTCGACCATGGCGCTGATCCAGGCGCTCCGCCAGGTCAATGGCGATCTCTCCAACAATCAGGCCAAGTACAAGGAGGCCCTTGCCAAGATCGAGATCGACGCACCCAACGGCAAGATCAAGCTGGACTCCAACCGCCAGGCGATCGGCACCAACTTCGTCACCGAGGTTGTCGACGACGGCAAGGGCGCGCTGTTCTCGAAGGTCGTGAAGGTGATCCCGGACGTCAACCAAACGCTGGGCTACGATCCCGCGGTGTTCGCCAAAATCGGTTTGCCGAGCCGCACAGTACCGGAATGTAAGAAATACTGACCTAGTCTCATTCGCGAGCGATGACCGGCCGGGGAGAGATTTGCCAGAAGCGCGACACGTGCGCCCTTGCATTCTCTCCTCGGTTGTTGAACGCTACCAAAAAATACCAAGAGCTTTTGGGAGGAGAGGCATGAGCCGGGCGCTCGCCGTCTTCCACGGCCGCTTTGGTCGGGCGACGGTCTATCAGTTGAACCGCCCTTTCAACATCCACGCACATCGCGAAGGTCATTTGATCTTCCATGTCGGCGGGCGTTCCGCATGCATCGATGTCAGTGACGGACGTTACGAGCTCACCGAAGGTTCCGTCGTCGCGGTCAATCCGTGGGAGCCGCATAATTTCCTGCCGTCCGATCTCGAAGGCGGCGCCGTTTTCTTCGTGCTCTACGTCAATGCGGAGTGGTTTGCGCCCGACGCGCCCGGCGCCGACCGCCTGCGCTTCGGCCGCACCCAGTTCACGCGGTCCGTTGCGCTGGACAAGCACATCAGGCACGCAGCCGCCCTCGTGTGCGGCGCTCCCTCGCTCAACAGCCTCGATGGCGAGCTGAGAAGCCTGATCGACATCTGTTATGACGAAAGCTGGCAACAGGCGGCGACCGCGCGCGATCCGCGCGCAAACGGTTCCGTCACGGATTTTCGCGTGCGCAAGTGCATCAAGATGATGTCGGAGAGTCCTGGCGCCGAGATCGAGCTCGATACCATCGCGCGCGAATCTGGCCTTTCCCGGCCGCATTTCTACCGGCTCTTCCGCACCCAGACCGGCGTCACGCCACACCTCTATCTCAACACGCTGATGATGGAGCAGGCGCTGGAGGCGCTGGTGGCGAGCGAAGCGCCGATCGCCGATATCGGCTTCGATCTCGGCTTCTCGTCGCAGAGCGGATTCACCCGCTTCTTCGCTGCCAATGTCGGCATGGCGCCGACCGATTATCGCCGCGCGGCCAAGGTTTTGCGCGCCTGAGGTCACGCGAAAAGATACTCACGATCAAGCGCCTCCGTTACAGCCGCATTAGGATGCGACAAACGCGATCCCGAAACGAGGATCGCGCGCGATAGGGAGCGCACGTTCATGGCAGGGCTTGCGGCCGGCGACGGTCTGCGTGCCCCTCCGCCCCGCTTGCGGGGTGAGAGATGGGGTGACGCGAAGACGGAGCGGCGATAATGACCCGCTTTGTCGAACGCCATCCCGCCTGGGCACTGATTGTCATCATCGCAATCGCGGTAGCACTCTGGCTGATTTTCGCAGTGTGGCCGCAGAGCGTCGAAGATGCGTTCGGCCGCAAGCGGGTCTTCCTCAACGCGCTCTTCAACGGCATCACGCTCGGCGGTCTCTATTTCCTTGTCGCCAGCGGCTTTACGCTGATCTTCGGCTTAATGCGTAACGTCAACCTCGCGCACGGCTCGCTCTATTTGTTCGGCGGCTATGTCGGCTACGCCATCAGCGTCGCGACCGGTTCATGGGTCCTCAGCTTCATCGTCGCTTTCATCCTGACGGCACTGGTCGGCGTCCTGCTCCAGGTCCTCGTCTTCCGCCGCATGGAAGGCCAGGACCTGCGCCAGACCATGGTGACGATCGGACTCTCGATCGTGTTCGCCGATTTGATGCTGTGGGCATGCGGTGGCGATTTCTATCAGATCCAGACCCCGAACTGGCTGATCGGACCTGTGGAGCTGCCGCTGGTCACTGCGGTCAAGTCCTCTGGTGAGCCGGTCTATCTCCGCTATCCCCTGGTCCGACTCGTGATCTTCGTCGCCTCCGTCGTGATCGGCGTGGCGATGTGGCTGGCGCTCAACCGCACGCGCATCGGCATGATCATCCGCGCCGGGGTCGACGATCGCGACATCCTGGCTGCGACCGGAGTACGGATCCAACTCGTTTTCGTGGTGGTGTTTGCGCTCGGCGCCGGCCTCGCTGGCGTTGCGGGCGTTGTCGGCGGAACGTTCCAGTCGCTCTCACCCGGCGAGGATATCCGCTTCCTGCTCGCCTCCCTCGTCGTTGTGATCGTCGGTGGCATGGGCTCGATCCCAGGGGCTGCGCTGGGCGCGCTCATCATCGGCCTCGCCGAACAGCTCGGCTCGGTCTACATCCCGACCTACGCCATCGTCGTGACCTTCCTGATCATGGTTTTGGTGCTGGCAATTCGGCCGCAGGGCCTGTTGACGAGGCGCTGACATGTCCCTCGCCCACGACGCCCGCGTCCCGGTTCGTCCCGCCACTGCGGTGCAGCGCTCGAAATTGCGCGGATGGCCGGAGATCGACAATCCGGCGGCCTGGGCCGTCGCGGCCATTCTCCTAATCATGCCCCTGATCGCCAACGGCTTCTTCCTGATCGAGATCTTTGCGACCACGCTGATCCTCGGAACCATGGCGCTGAGTCTGATGTTTCTTGCCGGCTATGGCGGCATGGTCAGCCTGATGCAGCTCACCATCGCGGGTTTCTCCGCCTATATGGTCGCGGTGTTTGGCGTCAGCGGCAACGCCAATATCAGCCTGGGCTGGCCGTGGTGGCTTGCGGTCCCAATGGCGCTCGCGCTCGCGACCATATTCGGCACGCTCGGCGGCGCGCTGGCGGTGCGCACCGAGGGCATCTACACCATCATGATCACGCTCGCGATCGGCGCGGCGTTCTATTATTTCACTAACCAGAACTGGGCGATCTTCAACGGTCATACCGGCATCAATACCGTTGCCACACCGCATTTCTGGGGCGTCAACTGGCGCGCCGACATTCCATTCTACTATATCGTCCTCGCAGTAGCCGCGCTGTGCTACTTCGCCGTCGACTACATCTCCCGCGCACCGTTCGGCCTCGCGTTGCAAGGTGTCCGCGACAATCCCCGCCGCATGGCGGCACTCGGCTTCAACGTCAATGCGCATCGCGTCGCGGCCTACGTCTTCGCGTCCTTCGTCGCGGCGCTGGCAGGGGTACTCCAGGTCTGGAATTACCGGCAGATTTCGCCGGGATCCGTGAGCGTTGGGGCCTGCATCGATATCCTCATCATCGCAGTCGTCGGCGGCATCACGCGTCCCATCGGACCCTTTATCGGCGCGCTGATCTTCGTACTGCTGCGGACCTTCGCACTCGACTTCCTGGTCAAGCTGGGGCTCGACGGCAACCGCTTTCGGCTCCTGATCGGCCTCGGCTTCCTCGCTATCGTGTTCTGGTCCTCGGACGGCGTCATCGGACTCTGGCAGAGCTGGCGGCGCCGCCAACGCTCCGGCGCGGCAAGTTCAAGCGGACGACGTGGCCGAGAATCTGACCAAGGATCCAGCCAAGGATCCCACCATGGATAGCGTCGCGCAACGCCTCTCTGTCGTGGGCGCCGGCGCGGCGCTGGAGCTGCGCGGCGTGACACGTCTGTTCGGCGCGCTGGCGGCACTCACCGACATCACCATTACCGTCCGCCCCGGCGAACGGCGCGCCGTGCTTGGCTCTAACGGCGCCGGCAAGACTACGCTGTTCAACTGCATCACCGGCGACTTCCCACCTTCTTCCGGCACCATCCGCTTCTTCGGCGAGGACGTCACGCACTTCCCGCCCTATGAGCGCATCCGCCGTGGCCTGCGCCGGACTTACCAGATCTCCGCGCTGTTTCCGGGCCTTACCGTCCAGGACAATGTCTACCTCGCCTGCCGTGGCGTCTCACGGGGACGCTTCTCGTTTCTCCGCCCCGGTCAGAACGATGCGTTGATGCACGCGGCCGAAAATCTCGTGCAGGCCGTCCATCTCTCGGGCGTGAAGGATCAGCGCGTTGCCGAGCTCGCGCATGGCCAGCAGCGCCAGCTCGAGATCGCACTTGCGCTTGCCGGCGCGCCGCGATTCGTCCTGTTCGATGAACCCGCCGCGGGGCTGTCGCCGACCGAGCGTGCCGAGCTGATCGAGATATTGACCTCCCTGCCCGCGCATATCGGCTACATCATCATCGAGCACGACATGGACGTCGCCCTGCGCGTCGTCGAGAGCGTCACGATGATGCACAACGGGCGGATCTTCAAGGAAGGCCGTCCGCAAGAGATCGAGTCCGATCCCGAAGTGCAGGAGCTTTACCTCGGAGGCGGCCATGAATGAGGTCCGCCGTACCGCCGCCGCGCTCGAAGTCCGCGGCCTGGACGTCTATTACGGCCATTCGCATGCGCTGCAGGGCGTGGATCTGACGCTCGAGGCCGGCGTGTTCTCGGTCGTTGGCCGCAACGGCATGGGCAAGACCACGCTATGCAAGGCCATCATGGGGCTGGTGCCGGTCAGCGGCGGCTCGATCCGCATCCGCGGGGATGAGATCACCCGACAGCCGCCTGCCCACATAGCCCGACTCGGCGTCGGCTACGTTCCGCAGGGACGGCGGCTGTGGCGTTCACTCAGCGTCGATGAGCATCTGCGGCTTGCCGCCGGCTTGCGCCGCGGCGCCTGGACGGTCGAGCGCATCTACAAGACGTTTCCGCGGTTGGCCGAGCGCAAGGATCACGGCGGCGGCCAGCTCTCCGGCGGCGAGCAACAGATGCTTGCGATCTCGCGCGCGTTGCTCACCAACCCGCGGCTCCTGATCATGGACGAGCCCACTGAGGGGCTCGCGCCCGTCATCGTGGCCCAGGTCGAGGAGATGCTGCTACGACTTGGCGAGGACGGCGACATGTCCGTGCTCGTGATCGAGCAGAATATCGGCGTGGCGACCGCCGTGTCGCGCAATGTCGCGATCATGGTCAACGGCCGCGTCAACCGCATCATCGATTCGGTGCGGCTTGCCGCCGATCGCGAACTGCAGCAGCGCCTGCTCGGTGTCGGAATGCACGCCGGACTCGAGCTCGACCTCGACGTGCCACCGGCGGATACGGAAGCGAAGCCTCCTCCGCAGCAGACGCGTCCAGGCGGCGCGATCCGCATCTACATGTCAAACCCGACGCCGCCGACACGGTGGTCGCAACCTGTGCCGATCGCCCGCATCGAGGCTGCGGCCCGCATGTTCTCGACACAGGTGATGCGACTCGACGAGACGGCACGGCGACGGCGCGAACCGGTCGCCGCACAAACGCAGGGCCCTCCGGTCGTCCTCGTCGTCGGTACGCTCGACACCAAGGGCACGGAGCTCCGCTTCATCCGCGACATCATCGCCGGGACCGGCCTGCGAACCCGATTGGTCGATGTCTCCACCAGCGGCAGGCACGCGGCCAGCGACGTCTCCGCCCAGGAGATTGCCTTGAACCATGGTCGCGGCGGATCGGCGGTATTCGGACCCGACCGCGGCGCCGCCGTCGCCGCGATGGCCGAGGCCTTCGCCAGCTGGTTGCGACGCCAGAACAATGTTGCCGGCGTGATTTCTGCCGGTGGCTCGGGCGCAGCGTCGCTGGTCGCGCCCGGTATGCGGATGCTTCCTGTCGGGGTGCCGAAGCTCATCGTCTCGTCCGTCGCCTCTGGCGACGTCGGGCCCTATGTCGGCCCCGCGGACATCACCATGATGCATTCGGTTACCGACGTTCAGGGCCTCAACTCGATCTCGCGCGCCGTGCTGGCCAACGGCGCCAACGCGCTGGCCGGCATGGTCAAGGCGCGCCTTGATCAGCATTCGCGGAAGGATCGCGGCGACAGCGGATTGCCGTCGGTCGGCATCACCATGTTTGGTGTCACCACGCCGGCGGGGCAGAAGATCGCGGCCGACTTGCGCGAGGATTTCGAGTGCCTGGTCTTCCACGCCACCGGCGTCGGAGGACGCTCAATGGAGAAGCTCGTCGATTCCGGACAGCTCGCAGGCGTCATCGACCTCACGACCACGGAGGTCGGCGATCTCCTGATGGGCGGCGTGTTCCCGGCCATCGACGACCGCTTTGGCGCCATCATCCGCAGCCGGGTGCCTTATGTCGGCTCGGTGGGCGCTCTGGACATGGTGAATTTCGGCGCCCCCGAGACCATCCCGGAGCGCTACCGCGGCAGGAAATTCCACGTCCACAACCCGCAGGTCACGCTGATGCGCACCACTGCAGAGGAGAACGAGCGCATGGGGCACTGGATCGCCGACCGGCTCAACCGGATGGACGGCCCGGTGCGCTTCTTCCTGCCTGAGGGCGGTGTCTCCGCGCTCGACGCGCGAGGACAGTCATTCTGGGATCCGGACGCCGATGCGGCGCTGTTCCGCACGCTGGAGCGCAACGTGCGGCAGACCGCCAACCGTCAGCTCATCCGCATTCCCAAGAATATCAATGACCCCGAGTTCGCCTCCACCATCGTCAGCGCGTTCCGAACATTGTTCGGCCGCATTGGGGCGCGCCGGAGACTAGCGAGGTGACCGATGGCCCGGTTTGAACGCGCTGCACTGTTGAATCGCTTCCGCGAGATGGCAAGGCGCGGCGAGCCCATCGTCGGCGGCGGCGCCGGCACCGGCCTGTCGGCCAAGTGCGAGGAGGCCGGCGGTGTCGACCTCATCGTCGTCTACAATTCCGGCCGCTACCGCATGGCCGGCCGAGGCTCGCTCGCGGGATTGATGGCTTACGGCGACGCCAACGCCATCGTGCTGGAGATGGCCGGCGAAGTGCTGCCCGTGGTGACCAGGACGCCAGTGCTCGCCGGCGTCAATGGCACGGATCCGTTCCGCGACATGGATCTTTTCCTGGACCAATTGAAAGCGCTCGGATTCGCTGGCGTACAAAACTTTCCGACCGTCGGCCTTATCGACGGCGTGTTCCGCGCCAATCTCGAAGAGACCGGTATGTCCTATGCCCTCGAGATCGACATGATCGCAAAGGCGCGCGAGAAGGACCTGCTGACGACGCCCTACGTCTTTAGCGAGAAGGAAGCTGCCGCGATGGCGATCGCAGGCGCGGATATCATCGTCTGTCATCTGGGCCTGACGACCGGGGGCAGCATCGGCGCGCAGACCGCACTCAAGCTGACCGATTGCCCAGCGCACATCGACACCTGGGCCTCCGCCGCGCTCGGCGTCAATCCGGACATTCTGGTGCTCGCTCATGGCGGACCAATCTCCGATCCGGACGATGCCGATTTCATCATGAGGAACACACGCAACTGCCACGGCTTCTACGGCGCCTCCTCAATGGAACGGCTGCCGGTCGAGCGGGCGCTGACGGATCAGGTTCGCAAATTCAAGGCGATCGGCGCGCGATAACGCCGAAAGGTCGAGGGAGAGAAACATGTCAGGGACTCTGGTCGGTGAATTGATCCTCTGGCTGATCGTCGCCGTCGTGGTGATCGTGGTCGGCGTCTACATCGTGAACTGGCTCTATCACCGCTCGTCCAAGGAGACCTCATTCGTCCGGACCGGCCTGCTCGGCGAGCGCGTTGTGATCAACGGCGGCGCCTTCGTGCTGCCGTTCATCCACGACTACACGCCCGTCAACATGAACGTGCAGCCGATGGGCATCGTGCGCTCCCGCCAGGACGCCGTGATCACCCGTGACCGCATGCGCGTCGACATCGAGGCCGATTTCTATGTCCGCGTGCAGGCGACCCGCGAAGCCGTGTCTATCGCGGCCGCCACACTCGGCCGCCGCACCATGGAGCCCGAACAGCTCCACGCCCTCCTCGCCGGCAAATTCATCTCGGCCATTCGTTCCGTTGCCTCGGAGATGACCCTCGAGCAGATGCACGAGCAGCGCGGTGAGTACGTCGCCCGCCTCAAGGCGAACGCCGCAGAGGCCCTCGCCCAGAACGGGCTCGAGCTGGAATCAGTCGCGATCACCGATCTCGACCAGACCGATCTCGAATTCTTCAACCCCTCGAACCGCTTCGACGCCGAAGGTCTGACCCGCCTGATGGAGGACATCGAGGCCAAGCGCAAACTGCGCAACGACATCGAGCAGGATTCGATGATCAAGATCCGCTCCCGCAACCTGGAGGCCGAGCGGCAGGCTCTCGAGATCGAACGCGAAAGCGAGACGGCGCGCCTCGAACAGGAGCGTGACATCGAGATGCGCCGCGCCCTGCAACGCACCGAGGTCGCACGCGAACGGGCCCTGCGCGAGACCGAAGCTGAGCAGGCGCAGATTTCCGCCCGTGAAACCATCGAGAAGGCGCGAATCGCCAACGACCAGGCGATCGCCGAAGCCCGTATCGCCTCGGAGCGTGAGACCCGCCAGCGGGAGATCGAGCGCACCCGCACCATCGAGGAGAAGGAACTGCTCGCACGGGAGGAAATCGAAAAAGCCCGGATCGCCAACCAGCGCTCGATCGATACCAGCCGCATCGCTTCCGAGCGCGAGGTGCGCCAGCGCGAAATCGAGCGGATGCGGACCGTCGAGGAAGCCGAGATCACCGCCCGCGAAGCGATCGAGAAAGCGCGTATCCAGCAGGACCGCGTCGTGACCGACGCCCGCATCGCTAACGAAGAGGAGACCCGGCGCCGCGAGATCGACCGGACCCGCGCCGTGGACGAAGCCGAGATTGCTGCCCGCGAGACGACCGAAAAGGCCCGCATCGCCCAGACCATGATTGTCAATGTCGAGCGCATCGCATCCGATGAGCGCACCCGTGCGCTGGAGATCCAGCAGGTGCGTAACATCCAGGAAGCCGAGATTGAGGCGCAGCGCGCGGTCGAGGCGGCGCGAATCGACCGGGAGCACAGGCTCGCCGTCGAGCGCATCGCGGTCGAGCAGAATACCCGGCAGTTGGAAATCGAGCGAAATCAGACGCTGGAAGTCGCAGAGGTCGCGGCGCGCGAAGCCACCGAAGCTGCCCGCATCACCCAGCAAGAGCGCGTGCGGTCGCTGGAAATCGCCCGCAACCGCGCCGTCGAGGAAGCCGACATTGCCTCGCGGGAAGCCATCGAAGCCGCCCGGATCGCGCAGGAGAAGTCCGTTGCAGCCGAGCGTATCCAGGCCGAGCGTGACACACGCGCGCTCGAGATCGAGCGCTCAGCCGTGCTCGAGGCGGCCGAGTTGAAGCGCCGCGACGCCATCGAGCGCCAGCGCATCGGCGTCGATCTCGCGCTCGAGGCCGAGCGGATCACGTCCTCCAAGAAGCGCGAAGTCCTCAATATCGAGCACAAGAAGGCGATCGAGATCGCGGATGAGGACCGCGTCATCGCGCTCTCGACCAAGAAGTCCGAGCGCATCGACGCCGACCGCCAGGTCAGGCAGGCCGAGATTGTCGCGCGCAAGGAGGTCGAGACCACCGACGTCTCGCGCGAGCATGCGCTGGAGGCGGCGCGAATCGAGCGCCGCCGTTCGATCGAACAGCTCGAAGTCGCTCGCGTCCAGTCGCTCCAGGAAGCCGAGATTGCCGCGCGGGAAGAGGTTGAGCGCTCCCGCATCGCCTCCGATCGCGGCCTCGACGAGGCCCGCATCGGCCGCGAGCGCGAGTTGCGCAAGCTCGAAATCAATCGCGAGAAGGAGGTCGAGACCGTCTTGATGGAAAAGGCGATTGCTATCCACCTCAAGTCGCTGGAGGAATCCGCGGCCAAGGCCTCGGCTGAGGAAGCGCGGGTGCATGCCACTGAAGCCACCGAGCGCGTCATAACCGCGCGCGAGAGCGAGATCGCGAAGCGTCGCAAGACCGTGGAGATCCTGATCGCCGAGAAGCAGGCCGAGGAGACGCGAATTGCCGCGGAAGCCGAACGGATCCGCGCTGCAGTCGAGGCCGAGGCGCAGCGTATGCTCAACGAGGCCGAGAACGTGCTGACCGACCAGGCGCGCTACTCGCTATTCCGTAGAAAGCTGCTCGACCGCATCGAGGGCATCGTCCGTGAGAGCGTCAAGCCGATGGAGAAGATCGAGGGCATCCGCATCCTGCAAGTCGATGGTCTCAACGGCAACGGCCATGGCGGGAATGGCGGCCGCAGCGCCACCGACGAGGTGATCGACTCGGCGCTGCGCTACCGCGTCCAGGCGCCGCTGATCGATTCGCTTCTGGCGGACATCGGCGTCGAAGGTGGCAGCCTCGCCAAGATGCCAGGCCTGATCCGGGAAGCTCGCGACATGCAGGGCATCAAGGACTCCGCGCGCAAGAGCGGCGGCGGTGGCGAGAAGCCAGCCGCTGCACCCTCGCCTGCAGCCGACGGCGAGCCGCCCGCCGAGCGCAGCCCCCGAAAGAAGAGCTGAGGTCGCACCATGGCCCGCGTCTACGTCTCGACCGTCGTCAAGGCGCGCAACGATCGCGTCTGGGCGCGAGTGCGCGACTTCAACGGTCTGCCGAACTGGCATCCCGCGATTGCGGAAAGCCGCATCGAGGGTGGCGAGCCCTCCGACAAGATCGGCTGCGTCAGGGATTTTCGCCTCCGCAACGGCGATCGCATCCGGGAAAAGCTGCTTGGCCTGTCCGATTACGACATGTTCTGCACCTACTCGATCCTCGAATCCCCGATGGGGGTCGAGGACTACGTCGCGACGCTTCGGCTGACGCCGGTCACGGATGGCGACCAGACCTTCATGGAATGGACCGCTGAGTTCGAATGCGCACCCGAGCGGGAGGCGGAGCTTGTCGCGAATATCGGCGGCGGCGTGTTCCAGGGCGGCTTCGACGCCCTCAAACGCCAGTTCGGAGGCTGAGCGCAGTGCCGCATATCGTCAAGAGCACGATCCTGGATGCGCCGACCGGGTCCGTGTGGGCGGTGCTGCGCGATTTCAACGGGCACGATCGCTGGCATCCGGCGGTCGCGGCCTCCACCATCGAGCGGGCGCAGGCCTCGGACAAGATCGGCTGCGTCAGGCGGTTCAAGCTGCAGGACGGCTCGGAGCTGCGCGAGCAATTGCTGACGCTGTCGGATCTGGAGCAGACCTTCAGCTACTGCCTGCTCGATACGCCGGTCCCGATGTTCAACTACGTAGCCCACGTCCGCCTGCTGCCCGTGACGGACGGCGACCGTACCTTCTGGCACTGGGAATCGCGCTTCTCGACGCGGCCGGAGGACAAGGATCGTATCACCCACATGGTCGCGGAAGATATCTACCAAGCGGGATTCGTAGCGATCCGCCGACACCTCAAGGAGGCTGTGTCAACATGACTGTGACGGTGAAGACCTTCACAAGCTCGAGCGAGGCCGCCGCCGCGCTGTCGTCCGATCGCACCGCTCGCTATCTCGGTGGCGGCACGCTCGTGATGCGCGCTCTGAACGAAGGCGATATCTCGCTCTCGACCATCGTGCGCGCCAATGACCAAGCCTTGACGCGCATCGACCCATCTGGTCCGCGGATCACCTTGGGTGCTGGCGTAACTTTCGCCCGGATTCTGGGCGAGCGTGACCTCGCTTTCCTGCACGCCCCTGCCCGCTCGATTGGCGGCCCGGCGGTGCGCAACATGGGTACGGTGGGCGGCAATCTGTTTGCGCCTAATCCCTATGGCGATTTCACCGTCGCCCTGCTTGCGCTCGATGCCACGGTGGCCCTGCAAGGCGGCTTTGGATCGCGCGACATTCCAATTGAGGAGTTTTTGCAGTCGCGTGAAAGGCAGGCGGGCATGCTCGTGCTGTCGGTGTCCTGCACGCGACCGACAAGCCCGGAGGCTTTCCGCTACCGCAAGATCGCGCGGATCAAGCCCAAAGGCGGCTCGGTCATCACGCTCGCCGCACATCTACCAATCAGTGGCGGACGGATCGCCGGGGCACGAATTGCATTGGGATCGATGGCGCCGACGCAAATACGTGCGCGGGCGGCCGAACGCGCTTTGGAAGGCCGATCGCTCGATGCCGCGACCGTTGCGGCCGCAGCCTCCGCAGCCGCGGAAGGAACATCGCCATCCGACAACGCGCTCGGCAGCGCCTGGTATCGCCGCGAGATCGTCGGCGTACATCTGCGTCGTCTTCTCTTGGGTCAGGAATAGATCGTATGGCCAAGACTGCCCTGCAATTTCGTCACAACGGCAGCGAGGTCGCCATTTTCGTCGATGGCGGCACCAACCTGCTCGTCGCCCTCCGCGAATTGATCGGCGACATAACGCCGAAATTCGGTTGCGGCCAGGGCGGCTGCGGCACGTGCAGCGTTCTGATCGATGGCGAGCTTCATCTCTCCTGTCTGACGCTGGCCGAGACGGTCGCGGGCCGCTCCGTCGAGACGCTGGATAGCCTGAAGCAGGGACCGAACCTCCATCCGCTGCAACGCGCCTTTGCCGAGAATTTTGCTGCCCAGTGCGGATATTGCACGCCGGGCATGCTGATGGCTGCCAAGGCATTGCTCGATCGCAATCCCTCCCCGAGCCGCGCTGAAGTCGTCGAGGCGATCTCCGGCAACATCTGCCGGTGCACCGGCTACGAGCCGATCATCAACGCCATCCTCGCTGCCTCCGGCGGCCGGGTGAGCGCCTGAAGGACCAGATCATGCTGGAACTGCGCAAAGACATTTTCGCCGACGAGCGCGACGACGATCTCAAGGAGATCGGCAAGGGCACACAGCGCCAGGACATGCTCGGCCATGTCACGGGCACATCGAGCTATTTCAACGACCACAAGCTCCAGGGCATGCTGCACCTGAAAGTCGTTCGCTCGACCCATTCGCACGCAAGGATCCGGCGGATCGACACAACCGACGCTGAACGCTCAGCCGGCGTGCGCCGGATCATCCGCGGCTCGGACGTGCCCCGCAACCTCAACACACTTTTGAGCCTGATCAATTTCGGCAAGGACGACGAGCCGTCGCTGGCCGTCGACAAGGTCCGCTACAAGGGTGAGCCGATCCTAGCCATCGTCGCCGACAGCGAGCGCGAGGCTTTTGAGGCCATTGCGAAGGTACGGATCGACTATGAGCCGCTGCCGGCCGTGTTCGACGTGGAAGATGCGCTGAAGGCGGGCGCGCCCGTCGTCAACGATACCTATCCGAAGAATGCCTTCATTTATCACGACAGATACGACCACCAAAAGCTCCGCTTCGGCGATGCCGATGCCGCACTCGCGACTGCCGATCACGTGCTCGAACAACGCTACCAGATGTCACCAATCGAGCACGCGCCGACTGAAACCAACGGGTCGATCGCGGCGCCCGACACCAACGGTCGCTATGTCGTCTATACGTCGACGCAGGCGCTGTTCTTCTCGGTTGACACCTGCGCCAAGATTCTCGACGTCCCCTCCAACACCTTCCATTTCATCGGCGGCACCGTCGGCGGCGGCTTTGGCGGCAAGGTGGACACGCTGACCGAACCTTTATGCATCCTAGGTGCGATGCTAACGGGACGTCCCGTGCGCTACGTGTTCGGACGCGAAGAAGAGATGCAATACGGCCCGCCGCGCGGCGCCGAGCGCATCTACATCAAGGACGGCGTGATGCGCGATGGCCGGGTCGTCGCGAGAAAGATCCGCGCATATTTCGACAGCGGCGCATATACCCGGCTCTCCAGTTATGCAGCCGTGAAATGCGCAGCCCACCTGCCAGGGCCCTACACCATCCCGAACGTCTATGGCGACGTCTACTGCGTCTTCACCAACCGTACGCCGGCGACCGCGATGCGCGGCTTCGGCGTCACCGCAATGGATTTTGCGATTGAGTGCCAGATGGACAAGCTCGCGAATCTCATTGGCATGGATCCGATGGAGTTCCGCATTCTCAATGCCTATCGCGACGGCGACATGAAGGCGCATCGGCGCGAGGCCAAGAACACGGCGCTGATCGAGTGCGTCCAGGTCGCCGCGGAGAAAGCCAAATGGCCGATCCGCGACGAGTTCAAGCGCGCCTCCTCGCGCAAGGACGGTGGCGGCAGCCGCGCCGCCATCCCGCGGACGCCTTCCGACACCTCCGCGAGGACAGCTGCGCCGGCGCAGCAGCGCACGAGCTATGATCGCCTGCCGACGGCCGGGTTACGGGAACCGCCGCGCGAGCCCCCACCACCCGCTCCGCCCCCGCCGCAGCCACCGCGGCCGGCATCGCCCTCGCATGGGGCGGGCCGCTTCTCATCCGTGTTCGGCACCAGGAGACGTTAAGATGACCCGACATCGCGGACGCGGCATCGCGTCGGTCAACTATCCCATCGGCATGAACCTCGGCGGCGATCCCAGCCAAGCCCTGGTTCATTCCAATCCAAGCGGCAAGTTCACCGTGGCGCTATCCTCGATCGACCTCGGCCAGGGCATGAAGTCGGTAACGCGGCAGATTTGCGCAGAGACGCTCGGCGTGCCCGTCGAGGACGTCTATGTCGACACCGCCGATTCCGACACCGGCCCGCACTGCATGGGCTCGTTCGCCTCGCGCGGCACCCATCGCGTCGGCAATGCCGTGATGGCGGCGGCGCGCGAGGCCCGCGGCGTGATGATGGAGGCCGCCGCGGAGGAACTGGAGGTCAACGCCGCCGATCTTGAAACCGACGGGCGTGGCAACATCCACGTCAAGGGCGCGCCGCACCGCTCGATCTCCACCAAGGACGTCGCCATCGCCGCGCAGTTCAAGCAAGGCAAGACCATCGCCGGCCGTGGCATCTTCCTGGTTCCTCTGTCCAATGTCGATCCGGAAACCGGCGAGATGTCGCCGGCGACCTGTTACGCCCATGCCTGTCTCGTCGCCGAGGTCGAGGTTGACGACGAGACCGGCGAGGTCACGATGATCCGCATGGATTCTGCCTATGAGCTCGGCCGTGCGCTCAACCCGCGCCTGGTCGAGCAACAGCTCGTCGGCGGCGCCTGGATGGGCGTCAGTCACGCGCTCTACGAGACGCCAGAACCCTATTATCCCGACCCGGTCCACGGCCCTCGCGACTTCGTCGAATATGTCATGCCCGGTCCTGGCGATATCTGCCCGCACGACATCGCCGTATTGGAACGCCCCGCTCCCGATGGCCCCTTCGGCGCCAAGGGGCCCGGCGAAATGTGCGCGAATCCCGTATTGCCGGCGGTTGCGAACGCCATCTTCAACGCCGTCGGCGTGCGCATCGACGATCTGCCGATTACGCCGGAGAAGGTGCTGCGCGCGATCAAGGAGGGCGGCGCGCGCCCTCAGGCGCGGCGCTGAGGTCTCGATGGCCGTCCGCAGCAACATCGTCGGCATCGACAGCCCAGAGGCACTGGAGAAAGCGCTTCGGGCAGCCTATTACCTTGCCGACGAGGGGCTGGCGACCGCAGCCTATCTCGGGCTGGCACTCGGCAAGCCATTGCTGCTCGAGGGCGCGCCGGGCGTCGGCAAGACCGAGGCCGCCAAAGCCATTGCCGCGGTCCTCGGCCGCCGCCTGATCCGCCTGCAATGCTACGAAGGCATCGACGCATCTGCCGCACTCTACGAATGGAACTATCCGCGCCAGATGCTCGCAATCCGCCAGGCCGGCGATGAGAGCGTCGACATCTACGGCGAAACGTTTTTAATCGAGCGACCGATGCTGGCGACGCTGCGCGCACCTGACTCAACTGTGCTGCTGATCGACGAAATCGACCGCGCCGACCAAGAATTCGAAGCCTTCCTGCTCGAGTTCCTGTCCGACTTCCAGATCTCGATTCCGGAGCGCGGTACGGTTCGCGCCTCTGAGCGCCCGGTTGTCGTCCTGACCTCGAACCGCACGCGGGATCTTCATGAAGCGTTGCGGAGGCGATGCGTCTATCACTGGATCGACTATCCCTCCGCCGAGCGCGAAGCGCGCATCGTGATGATGCGGGCCTCCAGCGTCGCCGAGGGCACCGCGCGGGCCGTCGTCGCCGCCGTCGAGAAGCTGCGACGCGAACCACTCAGCAAGGCGCCCGGGATCGCCGAGGCCGTCGACTGGGCCGAGGCCGCCACGCTGCTGCACAAGGGCGGCGCACGGTGGCCTGATGCCTTCAGGCGCTCGATCGGCGTTGCCTTGAAAGACGAGGAGGATCTGCACTTCATTTCGCCGCGCCTCGATGCCCTGCTGGCGGAGGCCTCTGCATGAGCGCCGAACCCGAATTGCCGCGCGCTGCGCGTGTATTCATCTCGTTCGTCGGCTTGTTGCGAACGAACGGATTTGCCGTCGCACCGGAACAGACGACGTCGTTCCTGGCCGCAATCCAGTTGCTCGGTCCCCGCAGCCTGGAGGACATTCGGCAGGCAGCCCTCGCAACACTAGCCCCTCCACCAGAGCGTCGCGCAACGTTCGACCGGCTGTTCGATCTGCATTTTCGCGGGAACGAGGCAATCGACCGCGTCAATGACGGTGAGGACGACGAGACTGTTCGGCTGCAAGAGGAGGCCCGTGGAAACGACGAGCCGCTGTTGTCGGACGAGGCCAACGAGTCCGGTCTCGCAGCTGCGCGCGCCGGAGCCCTGGTCGAGCGCCGCTTTGCGCAGCTCTCGACCACCGATGCGCTGCGCCGGCTGTCCCGCGAGGCGCCGAGGCGCCTGCCGAAGCGGCGCGGCCATCGCCGCATGCGGGCTCGCAGCGGACCCTACGCGGATTTGCGCCGCACCCTGCGCGACTCCGTTCGCAGCGATGGCGAAATCCTCCGGCTGGGACGTTTGAAGCGGCGGCAACGCCCGCGCAAGGTGTTGCTTCTGATTGACGTCTCCGGCTCGATGAAGACCCGCACCGAAGAGAATATGAAGTTCGCGCACACGCTGGTGCAGGCGGCACCCAACGTCGAGGTCTTCACCTTCGGCACGCGGCTGACCCGCATCACCCGCCCGTTGCGACTCAAACGCCGAGAGCAGGCGCTCAGGGCGGCGGCCCATGCGGTCAGCGACTGGGACGGCGGCACCCGAATCGGCGATGCGCTTCAGGCGTTTCTCGCCGTGCCCCGCTTCGGTGGATACGCGCGGGGCGCTGCCGTGATCATCGTTTCCGACGGCCTGGAACGGGGCGAACCCGATGCGCTGCGCGATGCGGTCGCGAAACTATCGCGCCGTGCGTGGCGCGTGAGCTGGCTGACACCGCTCGCGGCTGGTCCCGACTTTCGCCCGCAGACCGAAGCGCTGGTCGCGATCGAACGCTTCGTCGACGACCTCGTCGATGGTGGCTCGAGCGCGTCGATCGTCGCGCATGTGCTGGCGCTGGGACAAAGGAGAGTTGCGTGACCGACGTCGTCGATGGGCACCATCATATCTGGCGCCAGACCGACCTGCCCTGGCTGGTGGGTCCGATGCAGCCGCGCATCTTCGGTCCGTACGAGCCGATCCGGCGCGATTACCCGATCGAGGAATATCTCGGCGACATCGAGGGCAGCGGCGTTACCCGCTCGGTCTATGTCCAGACCAACTGGGCCAATGACCGCTTCGAGGACGAGGCCGCTTGGGTGCAGCAGACCGCCGAGGAGCACGGCTGGCCGCATGCCATCGTAGCTTACGCCGACTTTTCGGTGGACGACGTGCGTCCACAGCTCGACCGCCTGAAGCGTTATGCCCTCGTACGCGGCGTTCGCATGCAACTGCATTGGCACGAGAACCCGCTTTATCGCTTTGCCGCGCGGCCGGACCTTTGCACCGATCCCGTGATCCAGCGCAATATCGCCCGCCTTGCGGATTATGGCTGGAGCTTTGACCTTCAGGTGTTCACGCCACAGATGCCTGACGCTGCGCGCCTTGCGGAATCCTGCCCTAAGGTGACCTTTATCCTCCAGCACGCCGGCATGCTGGAGGACCTTTCACCGGCAGGCCGCGCCGCGTGGCGCGCCGGGATGGCCCGCCTCGCCGCATGCCCGAACGTCGTGTCGAAACTATCGGGGCTCGGAACCTTCATCCACCGCAACGACCCCGCGCATATCGCATCCGTCCTGACCGATACGATTGCGATCTTCGGCGCCGAACGCTGCCTGTTCGGCTCGAATTTTCCGATCGAGAAATTGTGGACCAGCTATCGCGCGTTGATCGATGCATTCCGTGCCGCCGCGGCGCCGCTACGCGATGATCAGCGCGAAGCCATTTTCAAGACCACCGCTATGCGCGTCTATCGGCTCTGAGCGCCGAGGAAACAACGAGAACGGACACAGGGAGGGACGGAATGCCGCTGGAGATCAAGATTTTGGACTATGGCGATATTGAGCTGGAATCGAGCTTTTTGGTTCTCGGCCGCGATTGCGGCCGCACCCGCCGCGTCCTCACCCTCGGTTTCCTGATCCTCGGCGGCAAGTATCCGGTCGTGGTAGACACCGGTTACCGTTCCAACCAGATCATGGAAACGCTGGGGATGCGCGGCCTGCAGTATCACGAGCACATGATCGAGAACCAGCTTGCGCGGCACGGCGTGCGGATGGGCGATGTGCGTTTCGTCTGCCACACCCATCTGCACATCGACCACGCCGGCAAGGACGATCTGTTTCCGATGAACACGACCGTCGTCCTCAACCGTCGGGAGCTTGAATATTCTGTGTCCGGCCTGATGCATCCGCAATATCCGGCACCGGATATCAAGCATCTGATCGACCGTCTGCACACCAAGAGTGCGCTGCGCTTTCTCGACCTCGAGATCACAGGTCCCATCGAGTTGATGCCGGGTGTCTACTGCGACGCCGCGAATGCGCATACCGAGGGATCGATGAATATCATCGTCGAAACTGCCGACGGCATCGCCACCATCTGCGGCGACGTCATCTATGATTTCAACGACCAGATCGTGACGCCCTTCAACGAGATCCACGACTGGGAGCCGCGCACCACTGGCAACCACGGCACCACCAAGCGGGCCGAGAAGGCCGCCATCAAAAAGCTGCTCAGCAATTCGCGCTATCTGCTGCCGGTCCACGACCGCCCCGCCAAGATCGAAGGCGGCAACGTCGTCGGCCGGCTGCACGACCAGGTGCCTGGGCCGGTCGTGCAGTCTCTGCCCCAGCGCAACTGGTTTCCGGCCTAGACGCCAGAGGATCGACCGATGACCCACGTCACCTTGCGCTCCGAATTCGAGACCCTGATCGATCCCTACGCACCAGTCGCGCAAATCGGCACCGGTTTTGACTTTACGGAAGGACCGATCTGGCATCCGGTGGATCATTATCTGCTGTTCTCAGACATGCCGGGCGACGTGCGCCGGCGCTGGGATGCGCGGCGCGGCGTCGCCGAGGTCAAGCGTCCCTCGAACAAATGCAACGGCATGACCTATGACGCCGAGCTCAATTTGATCGTTTGCGAGCACGCGACATCGTCGTTGATCCGCGAGCGGCCGGACGGACGGCGCGAGGTGCTGGCCTCGCACTTTGGGGGACAGGAGCTCAACAGCCCCAACGACGTCTGCGTGCACTCCTCCGGCGCGATCTATTTCTCGGACCCCTGGTATGGCCGCATGCCGGTCTATGGCGTCGAGCGGCCGAGGCAGCTCGGTTTCCAAGGCGTCTATCGCGTCGTGCCCGGCGCCGACCCGAAGCTCGTCGTGGACCGCAATCTGTTCGACCAGCCGAACGGGCTGTGCTTCTCGCCCGACGAGAAACTGCTCTATGTCAACGACACCGTGCAGGCACTCATCCGTGTATTCGACGTCAACGGCGACGGCTCGCTGTCGAGTGCGCGTGTGTTCGCGAGCGGTATCCGCTCCGAGCTCGAGCCCGGCTTGCCCGACGGCATGAAGTGCGACCAGCACGGCAACGTCTGGGTTACGGCACCCGGCGGGGTCTGGGTCTATTCGCCGCGGAGCGAGCTGCTCGGCAAGCTCCGCTTGCCCGAACTCGTCGCCAACCTTACCTGGGGCGGGCCGGATTTCCGCACGCTGTATCTGACTTCGACGCACTCGGTCTATGCCATTCCCACCAGGGTCGGACCGCGCCACGAGCCCTATATGAGCGGCAAGCGAGGCAGCGGCACGGCGGCCGCGGGCTCTGCTTCCGCTGCCCCCATCCTTGCCGACGGCGAAATGCAGCTCGACCCGCGACGCTGCGCCATGATCATCCAGGATCTCCAGAACGACGTCATCATGGACGGCGGCGCCTTTGCCGATTCCGGCGCGCCAGGTCACGCGAAGCAGCAGCGCGTCGTCGAGAATGTCCGCCGCCTGGCCGAAACGGCACGGGTGCGCGGCGTCGCCATCATTCATGTCTGGTTCGTCGTCGAGCCCGGCGCGCCCGGCGTGACGCTGAATGCGCCGCTGTTCGAGGGTCTCGTCGACAGCAAGGCGATGGTGCGCGGAAGCTGGGGGGCGGCACCGGTGTCAGGTCTCGAACCACGGCCCGGCGATTTCGTGGTCGAGAAGGTACGAATGAGCGCCTGGGAAGGCACGAGGCTCGAAACGATCCTGAAAGCCACCGGCCGCGACATGATCATCAACACCGGCGCCTGGACCAACATGTCGGTCGAGCACACGGCGCGGACCGGTGCCGACAAGGGCTACTTCATGATCGTTCCCGAGGATTGCTGCTCGACCATGAACGCCGATTGGCACGCCGCGTCGATCGATTTCGCCATGCAGAACGTCGCCGTCGTGACCAAGGCCGATGCGGTCATCAAAGCGCTGGGATGAGCGGTGGCGAAGCTCCTGCACCTGTCTTGCTCGCCCCGCGGCGACTCCTGGTCAGGCGCCGGCGCACGCGTTTTCCTCGACGGCTTTCGCCGAGCTCGGCCCGACTGGGACGTGGACGTTATGGATCTCTGGCGCGAGCGCTTGCCGGAATTTTCAGGCCCCATTGTCGAAGCCAAATATGCACGGATGAAGGCGCAGGCCTTCAACGACTCGCAGCGGGACAGCTTCGCGGAAGCCGAGCGGATGGCGGTGCGCTTAGCGCTCGCCGAGCGGGTGCTGATTTCGACGCCGATGTGGAACTTCGGCATTCCCTATAAGCTCAAGCAATGGTTCGACATCATCGTCCAGCCCGGGCTCACCTTTCGGTTCGATCCGTCGCTGGGGTATATCCCGTTGCTGAAGGACCGGCCGACCATCGTCATCATTGCCAGTGGCAGCGATTTCGCCACCGGAATGAATCGCGGGCGCATCGACATGGCAGCGCCTTACCTGCGCGAAATTTTGCGTTTTGTCGGTATCAACAATGTCCGTTTCATTCCGATCGGACCAACCACCGGACCGCAACAGCCCATTGAGGTGGCTCGCGAACGAGCCCATCGACGCCTGGCCGCAATGGCCGAGAGCTTCTGATGCGCCCCGCAGGTCAGTCGAGGCTACGGCAGATTGTCCCGCAGAAAAATGTCGATGCGGATGCGCTCCTGGTCGGGGCTGATCGGCTCACCCGAACAATGCGCGAGCAGGACTCGCGCCGCAGACCGTGCCTCGTGGCCGGGATCCTGGTTGATGATGGCATCGAGCGTGCCGCGGACCAGGAAACGCCGCGTGTATTGGGTCAGCTCATGGGCAATCCAGACCACCTCGCGCGCCCGTCCCGAGGCCTCGAGCGCGTCGGCGATGCCACGGTTCCCGGCGCCGCAGCAGTATATGCCGCGCAGATCGGGCTGGCGCGCGAGCAGTGCCGCAGTGAGCTCCCGGGTGCGCTCGCTGTCGTCGCGGCCCTCGATCACGGGCAGCGCGTGCAGGTTCGGATACTCGCTGGACAGGATCTGGTGGAAGCCGAACTGCCGCTCGGTGTGATCGCGCAGCGACAACGATCCCGCGATGACGGCCACCGTCCCCTTGCGACCAGTGAGGAACCGTCCCATCAGCGTTGCAGCGGTGCGGCCTGCCGCCGGGTTGTCGATGCCGACATAGTGCAGCCGGCGCGAGCTCGGCGCGTCCGACACGAGGGTCACCACAGCGACCCCGCGCGCAGTGAGTTCGTCGATCGCGGCGCGCACCCTGGGATGGTCGAGCGCGATCACGGCGACGCCCTGATAGGCAGGCGAGAGATTTTCCAGCGCGGCGGCGAGTACGTCCGGATCGAACACGTCGACACGCAGGATATCAATGAAGCCGCGCTGGCCGGCGAGCCAGTCTGCGGTGCGCTGGACCTGCTCGGTCAGGTTGGTCATGAAGCTGTTGCTGCCCGTCGGCAGCACAAAGGCAAAGCGGAACGTCTGCCCGCGGGCAAGCCGCGCGGCCGCGACGTCGGCTCGATAGCCGAGTTTTGCCACCGCGGCCTCGACCCGCGCGACGGTCTTGGCGCGCACGCCCTCGCGCCGGTTGACGACGCGGTCGACCGTGGCGAGCGAAACACCCGCCGTGCGCGCAACGTCCTCAAGCGTGGCACGAATCACCGGCTGGCTCGCACCAGCATTCATTCGCGCGCCGCCCACAGCATGCCGCGGGTCATCAACGTTCGGATTTCCGGTACGTCGAGTTCGTAAGCGCGGTGGCCGAGCGAGGAATAGAACACCCTGCCCGCGCCGTATCGCTTCTTCCAGACCACGGGCATTACCACGCCCTCGATCCAGGGCGCGTGCTCGCCGGTGAAGGTCGTCGTCGCCAACACCTCGTTGGCGGGGTCGACATGCATGTAGTACTGCTCGGAACGATGCTCGAAACTCTTCAGGCCCTTCATGATGGGATCATCCGGCTTCGTCAAGTCGACCTTGTAGTCGATGATGTTGCCGGGATGCGCAACCCACTGCCCGCCGCACAGGAACTGGTAGTCGACGGAATCGCGGAATGCGTCGCCCATGCCGCCATGATGGCCGGCGAGCCCGACGCCGCTCCGGACCGCAGCGCAGAGATTGAGCGCTTCCGCCTTCTCGATTGTCGACATGGTGTAGATCGGGATGATCAGCGACAGGTCGTGAATCGCGGGATCGGCGAACGCGGCGGTGGTGGTTTCGATCCGCACCTCGAAGCCTTCAGCCTTCAGCCAACCACGGATCATCGAAGCACAGAGATCGGGATCGTGCCCGGGCCAACCGCCCCATACAATCATTGCCTTGCGCATGTTTCTGTCCTCAGTCGATCTGTCCGGTTTCACGCCCGGCCGGCAGCATCGCCGGCCGCTCGACGCGGCTCTCGATCTTGACGCGCCGGCCTTCCTCGGCAGAGATCTGGAACGCCTCCATCACCTCCAGCACGTGGAAAGCGAGCGCGCCGCTCGCACGATGCGGCCGGTTGTTCAGTATCGCGGAGGCCATATCGGCGGCGCCAATGGAACGGAACTCGCCATCGACATGACCGTGGGTCAGCGACACCGGTTCCCAGTCGCCGCCGGTCTTGGCGACCTGCACCTCGCCACCGAAGCGGTTCGGATCGGGCACGAGCATGCTGCCCTTGTCGCCATAGATCTCGATCGGCGCGTGCCGGTGCTTCGGCACATCAAAGCTCATCGCGATCGAGACGACCGCCCCGCCCTCGAATTCGAGCGTGCCGGCGACATGGGTCGAAACTTCGACCGGGATCAGCGTTCCGTTCATCGGCTGGCTGGTGACCAGCCGCTCGGATTTCGGACGCGCGGTCGAGCCCATCACGCTCGCCACCGGGCCGAGCAGCTGCACGAGATCGGTGATGTAGTACGGGCCCATGTCAAGCATAGGGCCGCCGCCGCGCAAATAATAGAAACCCGGCGCCGGATGCCAGCGCTCATGGCCGGGGCAGCCGAAGAACGCGCTGCCGGCCACGGGCGTGCCGATCGCGTCATCGTCGATCAGCTTGCGCGCGGTCTGGTGCCCACCGCCCAGGAACGTATCGGGCGCGCAACCGACGCGAAGATTCTTCTGCGCGGCGAGCTCCATCACCTTGCGCGCTTCCGTGACGTTAATGCCGAGCGGCTTCTCGGAATGAACGTGCTTGCCGGCGTTCAGCACCGCCAGGCTGACGTCGGTGTGGGCGAGTGGCACAGTGAGATTGATGACGATCTCAACGTCGTCTCGCTTGAGCAGCTGATCAACCCGCATCGCCGGCAACCCGAAGGCGGCGCCCTGCCGCTCTGCCGCATCGCTGCGCATATCGGCGAGCGCCTTGATTTCCATGACCGCGAAGCGCTGGGCCGCCTTCAGATAAGCGGTGCTGATATTGCCGCAGCCGATGATGCCGATGCCGACTTTTCTCATTGTGATCTCCGTGAGGTACCGTTCATCCCTTGACCGCGCCGGCGGTGAGGCCTGCGACGATGTGCTTCTGCGCCAGGAGGAAGAGAATGATCGTCGGCAGGATGGTCAACGTGATGAAGGCCAGGATCAGATGCCACTCGGACGAATACTCGCCCTGATAAATCATGATACCGAGCGGCCAGGGATAGAGCGCGTCGGTGTTGAGCATCACCAGCGGCAGCAGATAGGCGTTCCAGCTGTTGACGAAGGTGATGGTACCGACGGTCGCCAGGATCGGCCGCGATAACGGCAACGTCACATAGCGGAAGAATTTGATATAGCTGCACCCGTCGACCAGCGCGGCCTCCAGCAATTCGTACGGGATGTCCTTGAAGAAGCGCCGCAGCAGCAACACGCTCATCGCAAGACTGAAGGCCGTCTGCGGCAGGGCAACGCCAAAATATGTATCGAGCAGCCCGAGATCGCGGACCTTGATGAAGAGCGGCAGCACCGCCGTCGCGGCCGGAAACAGCAGGCCCAGCGTCAGGTAGCTCAGCAGCATCGAGCTGCCATAGAACCTGATATGGGCGAAGGTGAACGCCGCCATCGAGGCGACGATCAGGGTCAGGGCCACCGTGAGGGTCGAGATGATCAGCGAGTTGCGCAAGAGCTGCCAGTAGCGTGCCGAGAACAGGATGTCGGCATAGTTCTGCCACTCCCAGTGGCGTGGCAGGCCGAACGGATTGACGCGCAGTTCGCCGAGCGATTTGAAGCCACCGAACAAGGTCGCGAGCAGCGGCACCACTACGATGATGGCAACGACGGCGAGGAACACCAGCTTGAACAATACTGAGGGATCGAACGGCGCGCGGATGGTCCTGGCGTTACTCATCGCGCATGAACCATCGCTTGTACGTGAAGGCAAAGGTCACGCAGATCGCAAACAGGATGACGCCGATGGCACTGCCGTAGCCGACCCGCATGCGTGAGATGCCATTGTTGTAAAGAAAGCTCACCATCGTGTTCGAGGAGTCCGCTGGCCCCCCGCGCGTCAGCGGCATGACGAGGTCGAACAGCTGCAGCGAGCCGACGATGGCGAAGAACACGGAGAGCCTTATCGTCGGATAGAGCAAGGGGATGACCACATGTCGCAAGGCTTGCGATCGGGTCGCGCCGTCGATACGCGCCGCCTCGACCAGGCTCTTGTCGAGGCCCTGGAGCGCTGCGATGAATAGCATCATGTGGAAGCCAAAGTACTTCCAGACGACCACGCTCAGCACCGCCAGCATGGCCGTATCCGTCGATGCAAGCAGATGCGGCGGCTCGGCGCCGAAGCTGCGCCAGATCGAGGCCACAAGGCCGTAGTCGCCATCATAGACGAAGCTGAAGATCAGCCCGGTCGCGATCTCCGCCAGGATATAGGGCATGAAGAACAGCATGCGCAGCGCCACCGCCCCTCGAAAGCGTTCGGCGAGCGTCAAGGCAAGGGTGAGCGCAAGCGGCAGCTGGATGGCGAGCGAAACAGCGATGATCAGGCCGTTGTTGCGCAGAGCGAGCCAGAAGGCGCGGGTCTCCAGCACAAAGCGGTAATTGTCCAGGCCAATCCAGTTGGTCGGCCTGCCGAACCCGTTCCAATTGAAGCCCGAATACCAGGCTGCTTCGCCGATCGGCAGCACAACGAACAACGTGAACAACAGCAGCGCCGGCGGCAGGAACAGGATGAGCACCGTCAGCCTGCCGTCCCAACTCGGGCCACGGACCGTGACCTGCGGGATCATCTCGCCAGCAGCGCCGATCGCCGACACGCTCGCGGTCCGCCGCGTCACCGTCAGTTGCCCTGTTTCCACGCCGCCTCGATCGCCTTGGCAGCCTCTTGCGGGCTCATGCTGCCGCCGGCGATCTCGGCAGTAACGTCGTTGACGACGCGGCCGACCGACGGACCCAGGCTCTGGTCATAGAAGTTCTGGTGGTAGTTCGACTTCGCTAGATTGGCGGCGATCAGCTTCATGAAGGCGTTGTTGAGGCCGACATCCGCACCCTGCACCACCGGGATGATGAAGTTGCCCGCGGCAAGCCGCGTCTGCACCTCTTTGGAGACGAAGTACTTCAGGAAATCGACAGCCTCCTTCGGCGAGCCTTTTGTGATCAACCAACCGGTGATGCCCCCGAGCGTATCGGTCGGAGCGCCCTTGCCGCCGGTCACGACCGGGAAGTCGAACCAGCAGATCTTGTCTTCGATCAATCCGACCTTGTCGGCGGCGAGAGCGCGCTGCAGATGATAGACCGTGCTGATCGCGAGCGTCATCGCCGCCTTGCCGTCGCCGAAATAGCCGACCGCCTGCGGGTTCTTGAAACCCAGGAAGCCATTCTGGAACGGTTGGAGATCCACGAGTTGCTTGAACAGCTCGCCGGATTTCTGGAAGGTTTCCCCGGCAAAGCCGCCGTTCTCGCCACGCAACGCCGCATCGAACGCCGCCTTGCCGCCGATGCGCACAGCAAGATGCGTCCAGTAGAAGTGCAGTGGCCACTTATCGGCGCCGCCGACCACGATCGGGGTCACGCCGGCGGATTTCAACGTCTTCACGGCAGCAAGCAGATCGTCCCAGCTCTTGATCCCGGCAGGGTCGACCTTCGCCTTGGCCATCAGCTCCTTGTTGCAGAGGAAGCCGACCTGCGAGAGCGCCGTGGGCAGACCATAAACACGGCCGTTGCTGGTGAAGGCGGCGAGCGCCGCCGGTGTGAGACTGTCGCTGTAGCCCTTCACAGAATCGGTGATGTCGTCGAGCACACCGGCCTCGATCTGCGTCTTCAGGACACCGCCGGCCCAGCTGTAGATGATGTTGGGCCGGTCTTTGGATTGCAGGATGGTCGGCAGCTTGGCCTTGTAGGCCTCGTTCTCGAGGAACTGCATCTCGACCTTGACGCCGGGATGCGACCCCTCATAGGCGCGCGCAACCTCCTCCCAGATTTTGACCTGGGCCGGGTTGGCCTCGATGTGCAGCCACTTGACCGTCGTTTCGGCCGCAGCGAGTTTCGCTCCGAACAGGCATGCGACAACGGCTAGTCCCAGTTTCCCGAGCAGTCTCATCACATTCCTCCCAAGGGCTCTTATTCTTTGATGCAATCCTGCCTTCGATTTTTGAGGTACGCAACTGAAATTCTGACCTATGCACCTCACGAGGGAGGTCGCTAAGGTGAGCGGGAGAGTCGGGCCGCGTCGCGCTGCCCCCAACGCAAATCGAGGGATATCCATGGCTGCCGTTTATTCCGACCTCGCCGGCAAGGTCGTTCTCGTCACCGGAGGCGCATCGGGAATTGGCGCTGCGATCGTGCGGCGCTTCGCACAGCAGAAATCCAATGTCGTGTTCTTCGACATCAATGTCGACGCGGGCCAATCGCTGGCACGCGAGCTGTCGGATCAAGGTCTTAGCGCGCGTTTCATGCGTGTCGACTTGACCGATATTGCCGCGTTACGTGCCGGTGTCGCGGAGGCGCGCAATGTGCGCGGCGCGATCAACATCCTCGTCAACAATGCCGCGCATGACGAGCGGCACAGCACCGAGGAAATGACACCGGAATATTGGGACGACCGCATCGGGGTCAACTTGAAGCACCAGTTCTTTGCTGCGCAGGCCGTGTTGCCGGACATGAAGGCGGCGAACGCCGGCGCTATCATCAATTTCGGCTCGGTATCGTGGATCGCCGGACAAGGCGGCATGGCCGCCTACACCGCCAGCAAATCGGGTGTGATCGGTCTCACACGCTCTCTGGCGCGCGATTACGGCGCCTACAATATCCGCGTGAACGCGATAGCGCCGGGATGGATCATGACTGAGCGCCAGCTCGATAAATGGATGACACCCCAGGGCGAGGTCGAGCTCATGCAACGACAATGCCTGAAGCGCAAGCTCATGCCCGACGAGGTCGCGAAGTTCACCATCTTCCTCGCTTCCGACGAGGCTTCTGCCTGCACAGCCCAGCACTACATCGTCGATGGCGGCTGGGTCTGAGGCGGACCAGACCAGATCGTGCATCGGCGCGCCGCTACTTTGCCAGGCGGAACTTCCCGCCTTCGACCTTGATGAGAAAGGCCGAGCGCTCATCATAGCCGTTGTGATCGGCCTTGCTCATGTTCGACAGCCCATTGTTGAGATAGATGTTCTGCCCACGCTCGAGTGCGTCCCGCAGCGCCGCGCGAAATTCGATTGTGCCAGGCTTTGCCGTCTTCAGCGCATCCGGTGCAGCTTTTCCGATCAGTGCCACGACATCCCAGAGGTGAGCAGCGAACATGTTGGGCTTTTGTCCGTTCGCCGCTTCATACGCGGTCACGAACTCCTCCGTCGAACGACGGAACGGATCTCCTGCGGGAAGATCGGCGGCAATGGTAAAAGCTTCGCCCGCGAATACCGCACCTTCGACGTTCGCGCCGCCGAGCTTGATGAACTCCTCACTGGCCACGCCGTGTGTCTGAAATATCTTCCCGGCGTATCCGCGCTCGCGGAGCGCCTGCTGCGGCAGGACGGCCGGAGTTCCTGCGGACGCGATGAAGACGGCATCGGGATTGGTCGACATCACCTTCAGCGCCTGACCGGTGACGCTGGTGTCGGCGCGCGCGTAGACCTCATGTGTGGTTACGGTCAGCCCCAACGCAGGCGCGAGGCGGCTCACCTCCTTGTAGTAGCCCTCGCCGTAGCCATCCGAAACGCCGATATAGCCGAGCGTCTTCACGCCTGATGTCGCGATATGCTTGAGGATGGCGGCCGCCATGAGGTCGTCATTGGGAACGACCTTGAAAGCCCAGGCACGCTTCTCATCCATCGGTTGAACGATGGCCGTAGCGGCAGCGAGCGACAGCAGCGGCGTCTTCGATTCGAGCGCGACATCCAGCATCGGCATGGTCACCGGGGTCAGAGAGGAGCCGACCAGCACGTCGACCTTATCCTGGATCACCAGCCGGCGTGCGTTCTGGACCCCTTTGGTCGAATCCGACTCGTCGTCCAGGACGATATAGGTCACCTTCTCTCCACCGATCTCTTTCGGAAGAGCTGCAACCGTCTTGAGCTGCGGCTGTCCCAGAGCGGATCCCGGGCCGCTTGCCGAAATCACAATTCCAATTTTGATGTCCGCGTGAGCAGCATTTCCAAAAAGGACGCATGCCACAAGAAGCGAGGCTCGCGCGAAACCGATCTTCATGTCCCGTTCCTCCCTGTCCGCTTTGATGACTCCGCCGGCTGCATCGGGCGCCCCGGCTCGAGCTTGCACTGCTCTCCGGGACGCACCGACGCTGCCCAGAAGGCACGTCGTCCGACATACGCGTTCCCTCCTGCGGTCCCGAGCAAGCGGGCGGATCATGCTAAGCGGATCGCGGCAACGTGTCTGTCCCTAGCGTTAGGGACAAGACATCGGTGCTCGAACCGGAATCTCGAGGTAGACGGACACGCCTTCGCGTTCTCGCGGCGCATTTCGCCCGAGCTTCGCTTGGTCGCTTCACCCTCTTGTCCAAGAGGGCGCAGGGAAGGCCGGGTGCCGGCTGGCACCCGCGGTCCGCTGCGCGAAAAGCACACGCAGGAAAACCGCACAGCAGCATACAGGTGTAGCCAATCACTCGGCCTTCCCTGCGCGATGGTTGGACGGCTTATGCCGTGCTCTCCCGGGAGCCGAGTTCTCTTTGGCCTCCCTCGTCCCAACGAAAGTCACCGCCACCGCGCCGGTTGACGCAGATGCCGCATTCGCCAGGGCTTGACCGTAGCAACGACGGCCAGGACCACACGGTTTTTGCCGTACGCACGGTTCGCCATTTCGCCGCAGTTTTCCCAGCCCTGTCGACGGAGCCGGAAACTTACAGACGAGACGAAGCCTAGCAGCGCCGCTCGTCGGAACGCAGCCTGGGCTCACGGAGAGCAATCCGCCCTGCCCTTAGCCTCTCGCACCCGAACGCTGCCGCGTCCACCGCAAGCCCGGCTCGCGAACATGACGACCACAAGATCGCCCCTCAAGGATGAGCCGGGATGGACGACACATACGCTAAAACCGAATTTCGGTAAAGTGGAATATTTCTGACGAGGGGGGTTGACGCGGTCGTGGCTGTTTCGGCTGCGAGGCCGCTCGATGAGGAATTAGCGGTTTGGTAACCATACGCGCCTCGCTCGAAGGATTAATGCAAATCATACGCCGCCGGTGTCTCCCCCGTAACGACCCTGCTATAGAGCGTAGATCCGGCTCCATCAATCGTCCCGAGCCATCTGCTTTCTTGGTTGCGTATGAACAGACCTAGCAACACATTCGACATCGCCATCGAGCAGGGATTCGACTTCCTGTCGCCGGACTACGCGGAGCTGTTCGACAACTCGGCCGCCACCGCGTTCCAGCATCCGCTCTGGCTCGACACCCTCTACACCAGGCTCGCGTCTCATGTGGGCGCAACTCCTCTGGTTGTCGTGGTCCGCCACCGCGCGACGGGCGCCCTTGCGATGGTGTTGCCCTTGCTGCGGATCCGGCGCGGCCCGATACGGACCGTCGAATTCGCCGACCTCCGCGTTTCCGACTACCTCGCGCCCGTATGCAGCCCGCAGGTATTTTCCGAGCTGCTCAAGGACGAGAGTGCCTGCGCAGAAATCCGGTGCCTCGTCCGCCCGTTCGATCTGCTCCGGATGACCAAGCTGCCGGATGGACGGCTTCCGATCGAGAACCTGCTGGCTGCGCCCCGCCGCATAGCGATGGACACCAATGCCCATGCGACCGTTCTGGTCGCGCCGTTCGAGCAATGGCGCGCCAGTGCGCTGGACCGTTCCTACCAGAAGGAGCTCGCAAAGAAAGCCCGGCAGCTCCAGAAGAAGGGGGACTTGAGTTTTTCATGCTGCCGCGACAGTGCCGCTGTCTTGGAGGTGCTGGACGTGATGAAGAAATTTCGCGGGCCGCGCTTTCAGGCACACGGCGACGGAGATCTGCTCCAGCGCCCCGAATATTACGGCTTCTATTCCGACGTGGCGCAGCGCGGCCTCGGCTCCTTTGTCCGGCTCTATGCGATGAAGATGAACGGCGAGGTCATCGCAGCCGTGCTCGGACTCAGCCATCACGGCAGCTTCCTCGTGATCATGGGCGCCTTCGACATTGCCGGATACAAAAGCCAGTCCTTGGGCGCGCTGATGTTCGAGCAGGTGGCGAAGGATTGCATCGAGCGCGGGGATCAGATGCTCGATTTCACCATCGGCGACGAGCCCTACAAGAAGCAGTTCGGCGCTCAGCCTTCACCGATGTGGACGGTCACGCAGGCGGGCAGCACCACGGGCGCCATCTCCTTGTTCGCACTGAAACAGGCGCCTTGGCTCAAGCTGGCCGCCAAGCGGATGTCGGAGTTCAGGTTCCTGCCGACCCGGACCTCAACGCCGACGCGCTGACCGGTGCGAGGGGCCGACCGGGTGCCGCTCTCAGGCGCGTAGCGCGCTTCGAACCTGCGCGAGCCAGCCGGGCCGCATCTGATCGAGCCGGTGGGTGATACTGCGTCGCAGGAAGTGCAGCCGCCGCCGCACGTCCCAGCCAATATCGTTGCGGGACGTCAGGGCCTGCCGGAAGCGCGCCATCTTCAGTGACTGCTGGTCCGCCGCGACCTTGTCGGGATCGGAATAGAATTCAGAAATCTTCTCCCGGCCCATGCCCTCGGTCCCGAGCCAACGCGGCGCATATTCGGTGCAGAGGCGCTCGACGTCGACCAGCAGACGGGCGACGCCCGTGCCGGCGGCCGGACAATTCGTTTGGAACGCATCACCGATGAGCACGACTCCGGGCTGGAGATGTCCTTCCACGACGGACAGGTGCATCACCCAATTCTGCACCCGGTCGATCACGTGGAAATCGCCAAGGTAGGGCCGCAATCCCGGAAGCAGGCGCAAGACCGTCGCCTCCGGTTCACGGCGCAGCTCGCGCATGATCGGATCGGTCGGGTCTCGGAACATGAAGAGATTTGCCCGCATGCCGGCACGCACGGGAAACAGGCTGAGATAATCGATGCCGTCCGCTGTGCGCTCCCCATAACAGGTCAACGCCTCGAAATCGAACGGCGCGTGGTCGCGCCGGGCGATCGTGAAGCCGAACGAAACCGAATGGCGCTCGGCCAGCACGCGCCGCTTGATGCCGAGCTTGTAGCCGAGCACGCCCGCCATGCCCGTGGCCAGCACGACGAGGCGCGCAGTTATGCGCCCCCCTGACGCGAGCTCGACATGTTGGAGATCGTCGCGACAATTGACCGCAGTGACCTCATCGACAATGAGGCTGGACGGATCAGGCAGCTGGCTGCGCGCCATGGCGACGAGATCGGCATATGGAAGCCCGTAAGCCCGGCCGACGCTGACATCGACCACCTTGCCTTCCCTGATGTTGAGCACCTGATCATATCGACAGGCCACGTTGTCGAGCGCATCGAGGAAGCCCAGCTTGCGCAACATCTCCAGCTGACGGCCGCCTATTTTTTCGACCCGAAACTCGTCCGGATGGACCGCGCGCTTGTCGACGAGAGCGACACGATGCCCTGCCCGCGCGAGCACGGCCGCCGCGAGCGAGCCCGCAAGGCCGCCGCCGACGATCGCGATGTCGACGACGATCGCCGCGGTCGCAGATCCAGCGCTCGGCTCGGTCACGTTGCTATCCGCCGTCATGGTCCAGGCTCCCACGGTCAACGATGGTTGCCCGTGCAATTCTCTCGCCTGATGTCGCATCGTAGGACCAAACGCGATCATTTCTCGATATCTCGGTTAACGCAGCGGAGACCTGCCCGGCCCGATGAGATCCGGCACGCGCCTTGCTCGGGATGGCCATTCCCGCCGAGCCGGTCCGCATTCCAACGGCTCATCTCGCCTCATCGGCCGTCGATGCGGCGCTCTGCCGCCACGCGACCGGGCCGCACTTTGCTCTATCTGGGACAATGGGGTCAGCGATGTTCCATAGTGAAGCAACAGGCATGGCCGCGACGTCGCCGCGGCCGGCGGGATCATGGAGGCCGTCCATTAACACTCGCGGTTTTTCGGCATGCTAGGCTGTCGCAGGTAATCGGAAAATGTCTCTTCAGGGGAAGTTGCCCCTTAAATCTCCATGATTGAATCCATCGTCCAGTTCATGCGGCGCGACGTGACGCGCGGTGTTGCCGGAACCATCCTTCTCAAGGTTGGTAGCGGCGCGCTTGCGTTCGCGTTGTTCTCGCTTGCGGCACGAACGATGTCGCCCAATGGGTTTGGCATCTTTGCGACCTGGCTTTCGGTCGCCCAGATGGCAGCGGTCGTCGGTCTGGTGGGCCAGGAATCGCTGCTGGTGCGATTTCTGAACGAGTATCGGGTGGGAAATCAGCCTGATCTCACCAAGGGCGTGCTGCTATCGAGCTTCAAGATTTCCTCCGTCGCGATGCTGATTGCGATCGGCGCAATCGCGATCGGCGCGAACATCAAAGGCGCCTCGTGGCTGCTGGTTGTCGCGGTGTCGGCCTACACAGCCGTGAATGCCGGACTGATGCTTGGCAGCCAGATCGCACGCTCGCTGGTCAGCATTCTCATGGGGGAAGGAAACAGGGAGTTCTTCTGGCGAGTCAGCGTGGTGCTGTTTCTGCTCTCAATCATGTTCGGCCATCGGCAGCTTGATCCCGCCGAATTGATCGCCGTGATGACGATTGCCATGTCGGTCGGGCTGGTCGCACAGATCATCGCGATTGCGCGAGTTCTACCGGATTTCCGCGGCACGGGGGTGCGTTCCGAGCCGTCGCGCTGGAGATCGAGCGCGCTTCATTTCTGGGTCGCATCCATTCTCGAAGCCGCGAACCAATATTTCGACGTCATTCTGGTCTACTGGATGCTGGACCCGGCAACCGCCGGAATTTATTTTGCCGCTTCGCGCCTGGCCAACATCTTCGCCATGCTGTCGGCCGCATTGTACAGCTTTGGCGCACGTCGGCTCCCCTCGCTGTACTTCAGCAAGAACCATCAGGAATTCGAGCGAACGTTGCGGCTCATGGCGGAAGTGACCGCGGTGTGCGTGGTCAGCGGACTCCTCCTGATCTGGGTTGGAGGTCCCCATCTACTCAACTTGTTTGGGCCACATTTCGCTGCGCAGCACTGGGTCCTGATCGTGCTCGCGATCGGAACGGCGGTCCAGGCGGCGGGCGGTCCGTCTGCGGCGATATTGCAACTGACCGGCCATGAGCGCGAGTATGTCCCCGTGATTGCCGGGAACGTAGCGCTACGGCTGGTTGGATTTCTCGTCCTCATTCCTTGGCTCGGCGTTCTTGGCGCAGCGATCTCGGCCACTGTGTCGCTGGCGCTCGCGACCATCGTCCTCAACATCCTCTGTCGCCGACGAACCGGCGTCGATCCTTCGATTCTGGGGCTTCTGCGTTTCTCGGCATCGAAGCGCAGCGCCTACGCGGTCCGTGGCGCGGACTCCGGCGAATAGAGCGTCAGCATATGTCGCGCGTGTCCCGCATGAAGGAGAGCGCACCAGCAGCCGTCGGCGCACCGGCGGAATGTGCGTCGTTTTCGTATGCTTTAGTGGGCCCGCTCCAACCCAAATATCGATGGTTAATCGGCGGTTGCCCGCGTCCTCTGCACTTCGTCGGGAACCAGCGGAATTCCCTCACGAACGATGCCCTTGCGGCAGGGCGCATTAACTCCGTTTATTGCTAGTCGGTGTCCGCGCGATGCCCGCATGGTAGATACGGAGTTAAGAAGGTGAAAATTCGCTTCTCTAATGGGTCGGGATCCGTGCTGCATTACCAGCCAAACAAGGCGTTGGGCGAGACGACTGCGACAGCACTCCCGTCGCCCAACGGTGGCGGACGCAAGCCGCACGTGCTGCTCGTACAGACCCAGGCTGAGAACGCCGGTGCGCAGGAGATCTCGCGCCTGCTTGGCGCCGGGCTGACCGCCCGCGGCTATCGCGTCACCAATCTTTTCTTCTTCCGCAAGTCGGATTCGTTCGATGAGCCGCCCCACACGGTCTATTGCGCGTCGAGCCGGCCGGGAAATCCGCTGGCGCTGCTGCAAATGCTGTGGACGCTCGGCCGCCATATCAGGGCCACCAGGCCTGACGCCGTTCTGACCTTTCAGCACTTCGGCAATGTCATCGGCGCCGGTGTGGCGCGCCTGATCTGCCGCGCACCTGTCATCGCCAATCAGGTTTCATCCGCGCTGTCGATGAGCTGGCCGGTCCGTACGGCCGACATCGTCATGGGCAGCCTCGGCTTCTTCGACCGCATCACGCTCAACTCGCTGGACATGCAGCGCGAGTATTCGCGCTACCCCAGGGCTTATCGCGCGCGCATGGTGCATGTCCCGCACGGCTTCGACGACAAGGCGCTCACCCTGTCGAAGCAAGCTGCGCGACAGAAGTTCAATCTCCCGCCGGATAGCCCCCTGCTCGGCTGCGCAGCAAGATTGCACCCGCACAAGCGGCTGGACGCGGCGATACGGCTGCTGCCGGATCAACCATCCTGGCATCTCTCGCTGGCCGGCCAGGGAGCCGACGAGGCCCGGCTGCGGCAGTTGGCGGATGAGCTGAGAGTATCGGACAGGCTGCATCTGCTCGGCGAAATCACCCCGCGCCAGATGGCGGAGTTTCTCGCCGCTCTCGACGTGTTCGTATTTCCGACGCAGGCGGAGACCTTCGGCCTCGCCGCCGTGGAGGCTGCAAACGCCGGCGTTCCCTCGGTCGTCACCGATCTTCCGGTCTTGCGCGAAGTGTTGTCCGTCGAAGGGAAGCCGACAGCGCTGTTCGTCGATGCCTCCGATCACGCCAAGCTGTCAGCGGCCGTCTCGAGGCTCCTGACGGACCAAAGACTGAGCGACGAACTGCGGCAAAACGCCAAAGGCCTGAAGCTGCGCTATTCAGTGGACGCCATGGTGGAGGAATACGTTCGAATTCTCGGCCAGGTAATTTGATCGGGGCGCATTGAAACGGATCGGCTCGACATGACCATCGAGTTTCGCTGTGAAATTGAGAATGCGCGGCGGTGGATGGGCCGCGAGACGCTGTCGATCGACGGGCGGGATGTACCGGTCCAGATCGCGTGGACGGCAACGGCGGAGCCGCGGCCGGCGGGTCTCGACATGCTGTTCGAGCTCGAACGTTTGGTGTTGCACAAGGGCAAACACAGCGGCACCGACAGGCTGAAGATCAGTCCGGACCGGATGCAGGCTCGCGCCGGCACGGCAGACGTCATCGTCGATTTCACCGGTGGCGCGCGGGATCCGAACTGCTCCGCCCGGCAGTATCTCCGCCCGCTGTTCAATGGAGTGGCAGGCGAAAACGCAGCTCTTGCCGCCATTCTCGCCGGCGATCTGCCGGTGATCGAAATCGTCGACGAGGTCGACGGTGCAGTCCTCGATCGTGGCCATCCCTCCGCCGAAATCGCGGCCGGTCTGAGCGGGGGCCTGGAAACGGTCATGGCGCGAACCCTGACCATGGTGGCCGCCATCCTGTCGGGACGACCGCGCATCGTGCCGCAGCTGGCACGACCGGCCCGAGCGGACAACGGCCGCCCGCCAACGGCTTATGTCGCGCGCGGCCTCACCATATCGATCGCCAAGGAGATCTATCGCCTCTGCTGCTATGCCCCGCATTGGCATGTCGGATGGCGCATCAACAAGGGCGCAGGCGTCTGGCAGACCGGAGACCTGTCAGGGCCTCGCTGGAACGTCCTTGCCGATCCCGGAAACCACTTCTACGCCGATCCTTTCCCCATCACATGGCAGGGAAGAACATTCGTCTTCTTTGAGGATCTCGATCACCGGATTGGAAAAGGAATCATTTCCGCGATCGAGTTCGACGATAAGGGCCCGGTCGGAGCGGTCGTGCCCGTATTGGACGAGCCCTGGCACCTCTCCTATCCGTTCCTGATCGAGGACGATGGCGCATTGTGGATGATCCCGGAGAGCTCGACCAATGGGGACGTCGCCATCTATAAATGCGTTCGGTTCCCGGACAAATGGGAGCGCCACGCGACGCTGCTTTCAGGACTTGAACTCGCCGATGTGACGATCACGCGGCACAACGGCCTGCACTATCTGTTCGGAGCCTGGCGCGATGGCACTGGCGGGTATTCGGATTCGTTGGCGATCTATCACGCCGAGCACCTCATGGGCCCGTGGTTGCCGCATGCCAGCAACCCGGTCCTGATCGACCGCGCGAGCACGCGGCCTGCGGGGAATTTCGTCACCATCAATGACAAATTGTGGCGCCCGGTCCAGGATTGTGCCGGCGGATATGGGGCAGCGCTCGCCCTGGCGGAAATCGTCGAACTGTCGCCGACGACGTTCAAGCAGATTATCCGCCACTCTCTGCGGCCAGGGCCAGCATGGCCCGGCAGGAAGTTGCATACCTTGAATCGCTGCGGACAACTCGAGGTGATCGACGGGTCGCGTGTCCAACCCAAGACCCGTGCCTTCGGAGGCAAATTTCCATCGGCTGTCTTGTCGCCGCGGACCAGCCCCTCTGCCGCCAGCTAGCGCGGATGGCTGAACAGGTCCGTCGTGGCGTCGTCGACGGCGATATCGACCAGCGCGGGACCGCTTGATGCCAACGCTTCGGTCAAGATGGCGTCGACGTCGCCGACATCGGTCACGCGCTGCCCCGGACAACCCATTCCCCTTGCGAGCGCCACGAAGTCGAGCCCGGGCAGGTCGATCCCGGGCGGGCGATGCGCCTGCATCAGCTGGCTGAAGGCGCGCATCGCGCCATAGCCTGAATTGTTCATGATCACGAAAGTGATCGGCAGGCGGCGTTGCACCGCGGTCCAGATTGCCTGGATGCAATACATCGCCGATCCGTCACCGATCAGGGCGACGATGCGGCGGCCTGGCCGCGCCAGCGCCACGCCGACCGAGGCCGGCAGGCTATAACCAAGTCCGCCGCTCGCCATCGTGTAGAAGCTGTCCGCGCCAGGCCGTGGTAGGAATTGTTGGATGGCGGGACGATGCGACGGCGCCTCCTCGACCACGATCGCATCGGCCGGCATCAACGCGGAGAGCCGGGCGAGCGCATAAGCGGGCGGAAGCCGATTTTGCGCGGCAGGAACGGCAGGCCGCATCCGCGCGGCCGGCACCTCGCGCTCCGCGATCCCTGGCATCGCCGACAGCAGCCCAGCCAGCGCCTTCGGGAGCGTGCTGATGATGGTGTCACCGACAGAAGCGGATGCGGCTTCCGTCGGATCATCCGTGATCTGCCAGACCGGCGTTTCATCGTCGAGCAATTCGCATTGTCCTTCGACATGGAAAGTAAACACCGGCGCGCCGACCACGACGATCAGATCGGCGCCGCGCAATGCGCGGGCGAGCCCTCCCGGTGCTGCCGGAAGGAAGCCGGCGAACAGCGGATGCAATTCCGGAAAGCTCGAACGGCTCGACATCGGGCTTGCCCAAACGGCCGCGCTCGCCTGCTCGGCCACAGCGACCATCGCGTCGACGCAGCCGCTGCGATCGATCTCGGGTCCGACAACGAAGATAGGTTTTTTGGCGGCTCGGATCGCCGCGCCGAGCCGAACGATCGCCGCCGGATCGGGTGCAAACTCCGTCGCGATGCAGCGGACCGGTGGAGCGGTTGCGGGCCGCGCCCAATCATCCGACGGGACCGACACGAATGTCGGACCGCGGGGATGCTGCATGGCGGTGAGGAAGGCCTGCGCGATCGCCGCTGGAACATCTTCGGCGCGCGCCGGTTCGGCGCTCCATTTCACATAGGGCTTTGGAAACTGTGCGGCGTCCTCGGAGAAGAGATAGGGTCGCATCCGCAATAGGCTGCGCGCCTGCTGCCCGGCTGTCACGACCATCGGTGTCTTGTTGCGGAATGCGGTGAAGAGATTGCCGAGGGCATGACCGAGCCCAGCCGCCGAGTGCAGATTGACGAACGCCGCTCGTCCCGTGGCCTGCGCATAGCCGTCTGCCATGCCGACGACGCAGGCTTCCTGCAATCCGAGCACGTAGTCGATGTCGTCGGGCCAGTCGCCAAGGAAGGCAAGCTCGGTCGAGCCGGGGTTGCCGAAAACGCGATCGACGCCAAAGGAGCGAAGCACACCGAGGGTCGCTTCCCGAACCGTGAGAACTTTCGAATTCATGAATAGCGTCCTGATGGGCTTCGCTTGTTGCGCGGTCAGAAGGGATAGTGCTGCGGCTGGGTCTCGATGGTGATCCAGCGCAGATCGGTGAACTCGGCGATCCCGGCCTGACCTCCGAAGCGGCCGTAGCCCGATCCCTTCATGCCGCCGAACGGCATCTGCGCCTCGTCATGCACGGTCGAGCCGTTGACGTGGCAGATGCCGCTTTCGATCCGCTGCGCCACCGTCAGCGCACGCGCGACGTCGCGGCCGAACACGGCGGCCGAGAGGCCGTACTCGGTATCGTTGGCAAGCCGCACCGCGTCATCCACGCCACTTGCCCGGATCACCGAGACGACGGGACCAAAGCTCTCCTCGGTATAGATGCGCATGCCGGGCACCACGCGGTCGAGCACGGTGGCCGGGACGACCGTGCCAACCCGGTCGCCGCCCGCGAGCTTGACGGCGCCTTTGGCGATCGCGTCGTCGATCAACGCAACGACATGCTTGGCCGGCGCCTCGTCGATCATCGAGCCGACGACGACCGGACCGGAGCGCGGGTCGCCGGCCGGAAGCGCAGCTGTCTTCTTCGCAAGCTTGTCGACGAAGGCGGCCGCCACCGCCTCGTCGACGATCACCCGCTCGGTCGACATGCAAACCTGGCCCTGATTGATGAAGGCGCCGAACGCGACCGCCGCGACGGCGGCATCGAGGTCGGCATCGTCGAGCACGACAAGAGGCGCCTTGCCGCCATGCTCGAGCAGCACCGGTTTGAGGTGGCGCCCGGCGAGCTCCGCGATGACGCGCCCGACGCGGGTCGAGCCGGTGAAATTGATCCGCCGCACGGCCGGATTGGCGATCAGGCGCTCGACCAGAGCGGGCGCATCGGCCGGTGCGTTGGTCAGAACATTTACGACACCGGGCGGAAAGCCTGCGTCCTTGAAGACCTCGCCGATCAACCGGTGCGTCCCCGGGCATATCTCGGAGGCCTTGAGCACGACGGAATTGCCGCAGGCGAGCGCCGTCGCCACGGCGCGAACGCCGAGAATGATCGGCGCATTCCACGGGGCGATGCCGAGGCACACGCCGGCGGGCTGTCGAATGGACATCGCGAGGCATCCCGGCTTGTCCGACGGGATCACCTCGCCGGCGATCTGCGTGGTGAGCGACGCCGCTTCGCGCAGCATGCCGGTCGCGAGCTTGACGTTGAAGGCCGACCAGATCTCCGTCGTGCCGATCTCGGCCATCATGATCCGGACGAAGGCGTGGCGCTTGGCCTCAAGCGCATCTGCGGCCTTCAGCAACAGGGCTCGCCTCGCATTCGGGCCGAGCGCCGACCATGCGGCAAACGCGGCGGAGGCCGCCGCCACCGCGGCGTCGGCATCGGAAGCGGTCGCGGCGGCCGCGCGGCTTGCGACCTCCTGCGACAGCGGATTGCGCCGCTCGAACACCTTGCCGCTGGAAGCGGCCTGATCCTGCCCGTTGATGAGAAGACTGACGTCCATGAAAAACCTCCCTGGGGTTGATAATGGCGCTCGCTCTAGCCGAGCAGCCGCGATTTTCCGGTTTCACGCGCAAAGCCGAGCGCAATCATCGCCGCGAGCGCGAGCGCAACGTAGTATCCTGTGATCGCGTAGGTGGAGCCCGTCTGCGCAAACAGGCTGGTGGCGACCAGCGGCGCAATGCCGCCGCCGAGCACCGTCCCGAGCTGCTTTCCGATCGACACGCCGGTGAAGCGAATGCGGGTCGGAAACAATTCCGGAAAATAGCTTCCTTCGCTGCCGAACATCAGCGGATGGATCACCCCCGCGGCGAGGATCACCGCGCCCGTCACCAGCACCGTGTCGCGGCTCGCGACCACACCGTAGAATGCAAACATCGAGATGGCTGCAAGCACCACGCCGGCCAAGAACAGACGCTTTCGTCCGATACGGTCGGACCAGGCTCCGATGAGTGGCATCGCAACGAGCCCGACGAGATTGGCGAACAGCACGGCCTGCGTGATGACGTCTTTCTGGACGCCGAGCTGACGGGTCGCGAAGGAGATGGTGAAGATGGCTGTCAGATAGAAATAGGACGTCTGCGCCATCTCGGCGAAGAATACGATGAGGATCGGCCGCCAATGTTCCCGCAGCGCTTCGACCACAGGCGCTGCTTCCGTCACCTTCGCCTTTCGGAATGTCGCGCTCTCCTCGATGCGCAGGCGCATATAGACGCCGAGCGCGACCAGAACCGCGCTGATCAGGAACGGCACGCGCCAGCCCCATGACAGCAGGTCCGCTTCCGGCAGCCGCGCGATCGTGAGCGCCGCAAACGAGGCGAGCACGACACCGACGGGTCCTGCGGCCTGGATCACCGCGGCCGAGAAGCCGCGCCGGTGCCCGGGCGCCGTCTCGATCGCCATAAGGATCGCCGCGGTCGACTCGCCGCCGAGCGCAAACCCCTGAACGAAGCGCAACGCCACGAGCGCGACGGTCGCAGCCACACCTGCACTGGCGTAGGTCGGCAACAGCCCGATCGACATGGTCGCAAGTCCCATCATGAGCAGCGTACACAGCAAGACGGACTTTCGGCCGAGACGGTCACCGAAATGGCCGAATACAAGCCCGCCGAGCGGACGCGCCAAAAATCCGACGGCAAACGTCGCGAACACCGCAATCGTCGCCGTGAGCTGGTCGAACTTCGGAAAGAACAATTGATCGAACACCAGCGGCGCGATCAGGCCGTAGATGAAGAAGTCGTACCATTCGATCGCGGTGCCGATGGTGCCGGCGATCAGGATACGCCGGCGGCTGCTCGCCGTCTGCTCGGCAGTGGCGCCGGCGGCGGCATGGTCGTCGTAGTGCTCCAATGCTCTTGTCGTCACGGTTTCCTCCTCCGGTGTCATTTGTCGTTTTGTTGTCTTGTTGTTATTGGCCGCCGCAGCCGCTGGTCGGATGCAACGGCGAGAGTCGATCAGCTTGCCAGCCGTGCGCCGTCGCTCGCGTTGTGTCCGAGTGCTCGGGCAAGAACGCGCCCGATCGTACCAGCCTGTGACGCGCTGCCGCGCCAAGCCACGATCTGGTCGGGGCGTATCAAAGCCAGATCCGCCTCATAGAGATCGCGCAGGGATTTCGGCAGCGTGACGAGTTTCACATCAACCCCGATCGCACGGATGGTCTCGACGACTGACGCTTGAGAGGTCATGACCTCGCCGAACTGGAGCAGCGTCCACTCGAACCCGAACAGGTCGTACAGCGAGACGCCGTCCTCCAACCACGTATGCGGGGCGCGGCCGCCGGGACAGGCGCTCGGAACGTAGACGTTCGCGGCATCGGGCGGCGGCTGGCTGCCGTCGGAGACGATGATCGGCGAGCCGTCGTAGCGCCCACCGAAGGTGACGCCGGGAATGTTGAATTCCGCGCGGGCGTGCTGTTCGAGATAGACGCCCGCCGTCCGCCGCGCCTCGTCGCCGGCCTCGGTGGCGTCCTCGATGTCAGGCGCGGGAGCGAACAGACCGAGCGAGTCGGCAAAGCGACGCGCATAATCGGTGTTGCGCAGCGCCACCGGACGCCGCTCGACCTCATAGCTGTCGAGCAGCCCCGCCGGGCTCACACCCTTGACGACGCTTGCGAGCTTCCAGCCGAGGTTGACCGCATCCTCGATCGCGGTGTTGTAGCCAAGGCCTCCGGTCGGCGTGAACAGATGCGCCGCGTCGCCGCCGAGGAACACTCTGCCCCGCTGCATTCCGTTCGCGACCAGCGCGTGGCCGGCGGTCCAGGTCACGAATGACAGCACTTCGCAGTCAATCGGCGCGTCGCAAGCGCGCTGGAACGCTGCTTTGGCCTCGTTGATTGTGATCGCACTCTCGTCTTCGCCGGGCCGAAGCTGCGTGTGAAACGCAAATTCGTCGCGACCATTCACGGATGCCATGAAGGCGCGGCGGTCGCCGTTGAAGCAATTGTACATCCACGCCTTGGCATGCGGGATGCTCGCGTAGAAGCCAGGCGAACGGAGATAGACCGCCAGCATGCGGCCGCCCATGAAATCGCGCTGCGTTCCGGTTTCGCCGCCGTAGACGATCTCGAGCGATTGCCGGACCATCGAGCGCGGCCCGTCGGCTCCGACCAGGAAGTCGGCCCGGACCTGAAAGCGGCTGTTGTCATCGAGACATTCGATCTCGGCGATAACGCCGTCATCGCTCTCGACGTAGCTGATCAGACGATGACCGTAGCTGAGCCGTATTCCGGGAAGCCGTTCGGCGTGGCGGCGCAGCACCGCCTCGACGTATTTTTGCGAGACCCGATGCGGCAGCTCGGCGGCGCTCCAGGAGCCCGACATGCCCTTGACGAGCTCGCCCGCGCGTGACGATGACGGCAATTGAAATCGGGCCAGCTCGTAACCGGTGTAGCGCGTGAAATACGCAACGTCGGTCGGATAATCCGCAGGCAGACCTTCGCGTCGGATCTCGTCGGCAAAACCCAGCCGCCGATAGTGCTCCATTGAGCGCGCTTGCGTCGCATTGGCTTGCGGATTGAATGCCGTGCCCGGCTTTTCATCGACCAGGATCGCGGACACGCCGCGCCGGCCGAGCTCGTTGGCGAGCATCAGGCCGCAGGGCCCCCCACCCACGATGAGCACCGAGGCCGTCAGACATGTTTCCAAGGCGCTTCTCCCTACCAGCATTATTCCGCATGGTAAGGTCGCCTGACGATATCGTCAAGTAGCCTGACTACTTGGCGTCGTCGAGCGTATCGAGCGTATCGAACGTCGCGCCATAGACCGCCAGTCCCTTCAGGATCGCGTCCATCGTGGCCTTGCCGAGCTCGGCGCGCATCTCCTGCTCGGCAACGTCGACGGCGTCGCGGAACGCATCGAGCCATTTGCGCCCGGCCGGCGTGAACATGACGATGCGCGCGCGCCGATCGGTCGGATCGGCGATCCGATCGACCAGGCCGAGCTCGGCGCATTGATCGACCAGCTCGCCCATCGCCTGCTTGCTCATGGAGGCGCGCCGGGCGAGCTCCGTCAGTCTGGTCCCCTCCACGTCGAGATTGCGTGTGAGGCCGACATGCGCGATCCGCGTTTCGCCATGCCCCTTCTCGCTCATCAGTTCGAGCACACGACCTTCGAAGCGCCGCACAGCGTTGTTGAGCAGCCGACCGATGTTGGCATGCCGCCATGCGGTGCCGGATGTCCTGGCTTTCAATGGATGTGCCTTCTGCAAAGCCGCCTGAATTCGAAAATGTCGCTCACTTCGCCGCGTCGATCCAGATCCCCGGCTGCGAATGCTCGCGGATGTGGCTGACCAGGAAGTCGGAAAAGACCCTGATCTTGGCAGGCAGTCCGGCACGGTTCTGGTAGGCGATGTTCATCGTGAGCAGCGGCAGCTCCCAGTCCATCAGAACGGGGACGAGGCGGCCCGCAGCGATATCGCTTTGCACGATATAGAGCGGCTGGACGAGGATGCCGAGCCCCGCCAGCGCGGCGCCGCGGATGACCTGGCCGTCATTGCTGTCGAGCGTCGACGTGATGCGAACAATCTGCGCGCCATTGCCCTTGCGCAGGCGCAGCGAATAGGGATCGTTGGCGAGATTGTAGATCAGCATGTTGTGGCGCGCGAGATCGGCGGGCTGCTCCGGCTCGCCGCAGCTTGCGAGGTAGGACGGCGCAGCAGCGAGCACCCGCCGCATCTGGCCGATGCGGCGGACGATGATGTTGGAATCCGGCTCCTGCTCGCGCGTCCTGATCGCCACGTCGATGCCGGCCTCGATGAAATCGGAGTACCGGTTGGCGGTGGTGATCTGCATGTTGAGCTTCGGATAGCGCGCGCGGAAGGCTGGCAGCATCGGCGCCAGATAGATCACCGCAAAGGACAGCGAGCTCGTGACCCGCAGCATGCCTTGCGGCGACAGCGCCCGATCGCTGACGATGTCCTCGGCCTCCGCCAACTCGCTCAAAACCCGGCTCGAGCGCTCCAGCAGCTCCTGCCCCGCCTCAGTCAACCACAGCCGACGGGTGTTGCGCTCGATCAGCCGGACTGCAAGGCGCTCCTCGAGAGCGCTGAGATGGCGGCTCGCGGCAGCGTTCGACATGCGCAGGGCTTCGGCAGCTTTGGACATGCTGCCGAGCTCAGCCGTCTTGGCGAATACTTCCAACTGGAGCAGGCGGTCCATTTTTTCGCAAACGGGAAAAGAGACTTACGATTATTGAGCTTTATTTCCGTATCCCGCAAGTCAAAATGGCCCAAACACGAGCAAGATAGCAGGCGAGGAAACAGGGAAATGTCGGGCCGGATCAGGCACATCGTGATGTGGCGGCTGCGCGGGGAGACGCCCGCGGAGCGGGCCGCCGCCCGGGTCAAGGTCAAGACCCTGTTCGAGGGCTTGCGCGGCCGGATCGACGGCCTCACCCATATCGAAGTCGGTCTCGATGTCAGCGATGTCGACTACGCCTGCGACGTCGTTCTGTTCTCCGAATTCACCGACCACGCTGCGCTCGCGGCCTATGCCACCCACCCGGAACATCTGCGCGTGCGCGAGGCGCTGGGCGACTTGCGGATCGGACGCTTCCAGGTCGATTATCCCATCAAAGAGACCGGCGCATGATCGGTACGTTCACCTTTGAAAACCTGCCCTGCCGCGTCGTGTTCGGCAGCGGAACTTTGGCCTCGGCCAAGGCCGAGGTCGAGCGGCTCGGTGGCAAGCGCGCCCTGGTGCTGACGACGCCGCAGCAGGAGGCGCAAGGCAAAAGTTTGGGCGCGGCGCTCGGTCCGCTCTACGGCGGCATCTTTCCGGGCGCGACCATGCACACGCCGGTCGAGGTCACGGAGCGGGCGCTCGCGGCGATGAAGGCGTGCGAGGCCGACTGCGTCATTTCCCTCGGTGGCGGATCCACGACCGGCCTCGGCAAGGCGCTGGCCTTGCGCACCGGCATCAACCAGCTTTGCATTCCCACGACCTATGCCGGCTCGGAGATGACGCCGATCGTCGGCCAGACCGAGAATGGCCTGAAGACCACGGTCCGCGACGCCGCCATCCTGCCGGAGACCGTGATCTACGATGTCGATCTCACTTTGACGCTGCCGGCGAGCCTGGCCGCGACATCAGGCATCAACGCCATCGCACATGCGGTAGAAGCGCTCTACGCGCGCGACACCAATCCCGTCACCTCGCTGATGGCAGAAGAAGGCATTCGCGCCTTGGCGCGTGCCCTGCCCGCCATCGCCGCCAAGGGCGACGATCGCGAGGCTCGCACCGAAGCGCTCTATGGCGCCTGGCTGTGCGGCGTCTGCCTCGGCACCGTCGGCATGGCGCTGCATCACAAGCTCTGCCACACGCTCGGCGGCACCTTCGACCTGCCGCATGCCGAGACCCACACCATCGTGCTGCCGCACGCGCTGGCCTATAACGCGCCGGCCGTGCCCGATGCGATGGCGCGGATCTCACGCGCAATCGGCGCCGCCGATGCACCGCAAGGACTTTTCGAGCTCGCGAAGCGGCTGGGTGCGAAGGTCGCATTGCGCGACATCGGCATGCCCGAAGGCGGCATCGACAAGGCTGCCGACCTCGCGGTCACCAACGCCTACTGGAACCCGCGCCCGCTCGAACGCGACGCCATCCGCGACCTGATCACGCGCGCCTGGGCCGGCGAGCCGCCCGGCGCCATCAAAACGGCAGTTTGATTCGATGCGGCGCACGCTCCTCAAATCCGCTGTCATCATCAGCATGGATGACACGATCGGCGATTTACCTGGCGGCGACGTGCTGATCGAGGGCAGCCGCATCGTTGACGTCCGTCCATCGATCGACGTCGGCGGCGCGGCCGAGACCGAGATCGTCGACGGCACCGGGCGCATCGTCATCCCCGGCCTGATCAACGCCCATATGCACACCTGGCAGACGGGCTTACGCGGCTATGCCGCCAACTGGACGCTGCTGGAATATTTCCGCCGCATGCATGCGGGTCTCGCTACGGTCTTCAGGCCCGAGGACATTTATATCGCGACCTTGGTCGGCGCGCTGAACCAGATGAACCAGGGCACCACCACGCTGGTCGACTGGTGCCACAACAATCCGACGCCTGATCATACCGACGCCGCCGTGCGCGGCCTGATCGAGAGCGGTATCCGTGCGGCCTTCTTCCACGGCTCGCCCAAGCCCGAACCGAAGCCGGGCGAGCGGCACTTCTCGGAAGTGCCGCATCCACGCAATGAGGTCGAACGACTGCTGGCGGGGCCCCTCGCGGACCGCGACGGCCTCGTCACGCTTGGACTCGCGATCCTCGGCCCGCACTATTCGACGCTGGACGTCGCCATGCACGATTTTCGCATGGCGCGGGAATTCAAGCTGATCGCATCGATGCATCAGGGCGGTGGTCCTGCGAAGACGCCCGGTGGCTGGGAGAAGCTGATCGAGGCGGGTCTCGTGGGCGCCGGAATCAACATCGTCCACGGCAACGACCTGCCTGACCCACTGCTGGACCGGATGGTCGATCTCGGCGTCTCCTTCTCGGTGACGCCGGAGAACGAAATGATCCAGGGCCACGGCTTTCCGATCACCGGACGGCTGCTCAAGCGCGGCGTGCGGCCGACCATCGGCATCGATCTGGAATCCGTACTGGCGGGCGACCTCTTCTCCGCCGCGCGCGTTGCGCTCTCGATGCAGCGGGCGCTCGACAACGCCGAGTCGCGCAAGGCCAGCGGCACCATTCCAGCGACGACCACGATCCCCGTCCGCGAGGCGCTGCGCTGGATCACGACGGAAGGCGCCCGCATGCTCGGCCGCGAGGACCAGATCGGCTCGCTGACACCGGGCAAGCTCGCCGACCTCGTCATCATCAATTGCTCCGATCTCAACCTCGTCCCGGTGCACGATCCCGTTTCCACCGTGGTGATGCAGACGAGCCTTGCCAATATCGAGGCCGTGATGATCGGCGGCGTGTGGAAGAAGCGGAATGGTCGGCTGCTGGCCGAGGGCCTGGGGGCGAAGAAGGAACTGCTCGTGCAATCCGGCCGGCGACTGGTGCACGACATCGAACGACAGGGACACGCCGCCTGAGGGCGTCAAGGACAACAACGATGACGGACGCTTCGAAACACATCGCTTTCATCGGGATCGGCAAGATGGGCCTGCCAATGTCGGTGCTCGTCGCCAAGGCCGGTTATGCCGTGACCGCGTTCGACCGGAGCGCCGCACGGCTCGAGGAGGCTCGCACGCAAGGCATTTCGATTGCCGCTTCACCGGCCGAGGCCGTGGATGGCAAGGCCGCGATCGTCACGTCCTTGCCCGATGACGCTGCCTTGCGCGGCGCATTGCTCGGCTCCACCGGCCTCATCGCCGCGATGGCTGCCGGATCTGTCCTGATCGAGACCAGCACCGTAAGCGTCGAGGCGTCGGCAGAGGTCGACGCCGCCGCCCAGGCGCGCGGTGTCTTCTACCTGCGTACGCCGGTCTCGGGCAATGCCAGTATCGTCCACACCGGCGCGCTGAGCTGCTTCGTCTCCGGCCCGGAGGACACCTACGAAAACGCAAAGCCGCTGCTCGCCGCCTTCACCCGCGCCCAGACCTATCTCGGGCCTGGCGAGGAAGCGCGATATGCGAAGCTTGCGGTCAATCTGATGATCGCGGTGTCGGCCGCGATGATGGCGGAGAGTCTGGCGCTGGCGCGCAAGGGCGGCATCGGCTGGCAGGACATTCTGAAAGTCCTCGACGACAGCGCGGTCGCCTCGCCGATGGTGAAATACAAGACCGCGCCGCTGCGCAGCCGCGATTTCGACTCGACTTTCTCCTGCAGGCAGATGGCCAAGGATCTCGATCTGATCCTCGGTGCCGGCCACGCCGTCGGCGTGCCGCTTCAGCTCGCGGCCCAGGTGCGCGAGACCTATGGCTCGCTGGTCGCGCAGGGCGACGGCGACGCCGACTTCATCGCGACCGTCAAGCACCTCGAGCGGCTGTCCGGCCTTGGCGAGCCCAAACTCTGATTCACGGAGGCACCTATGCGAAATTTCAACGAGAACACGATCACGGACGCGGTGCTGGATCGGATCGCAGGCGCGACCGATCCGCGGATCAAGCAGGTCAGCGAAGCGCTGGTGCGCCACCTTCATGCCTTCGTCCGCGAGGTGCGACCGACCCAGAAGGAATGGGAACACGGCATCGAGTTCCTGACCCGCACCGGCCACATGTGCGACGACAAGCGCCAGGAGTTCATCCTGCTGTCGGACGCGCTCGGCGTCTCCATGCTGGTCGACGCGATCAATCATCCCGTGCCGGAAGGCGCCACCGAAACCACGGTGCTCGGTCCGTTCTTCGTGCAGGCGTCGCCCGAGAAAGACAACGGCGCTGACATCTCCGGCCCGATGGAAGGCGATCCGATGCTCGTCACCGGCTCGGTGTCGACCGTCGACGGACGGCCGCTTGCCGGCGCCGTCGTGGATGTCTGGCATTCCGACGATGATGGCTATTACGACGTGCAGCAGCTCGACAAGATCGGCGATCTTGCGATGCGGGCGCGCTTCCACACCGACCAGAACGGCCGCTTCAATTTCTGGTCGATCAAGCCGGCTGCCTATCCGATCCCACATGACGGCACAGTTGGGGACATGCTGGCGGTCCAGGGCCGCCATCCCTGGCGCCCGGCGCACGTGCATTTCATGATCTCGGCGCCCGGCTTCGAGCAACTCGTGACCCATGTGTTCGTGGCCGGCGACCAGTATCTCGACAGCGACGTGGTGTTCGGCGTCAAGGACAGCCTGATCCGCGAATTTGTGCAGTGCCCGCCCGGCCGTGCGCCCGATGGTCGCATGGTAGACATCGAGTATTTTCACCTCAACTATGATTTCGGCCTGAAGCAGGTCGCTAGCAGCGCAAGAGCCGCTTAAGCTGAACGACGGCGGACCAGACAAGAGTCCGACAACAGGGCCAGACAGGGAGTAAGAATGGGACCGCGAGTCAGCACGAGCATATTGGCCGATCGCCTCACAGGCATGATCGGCCCGCGCGCGAGCGTCGCGCGTGGCGTGCTCGATCAGCATGGGCAGAGCGAGTCGCATTATCGCAACCTGCCGCCCGACATCGTCGTCTTCCCTGAAACCACGCAGGAAGTCGCGGAGATCGTCAAGCTGTGCGCTGGCGCGAATATGCCCATCGTACCGTTCGGCGCCGGGACCTCGCTCGAAGGCAATGCGGCCGCGGTCGCGGGCGGCGTCTGCTTCGACTTCGCACGCATGAACAAGGTGCTGACGGTGCACGATAGCGACATGGACGTCGTCGTGCAGCCCGGCATCACCCGAAAGCAGCTCAATGCGGAGCTGCGCGGCACCGGGCTTTTCTTTCCGATCGATCCCGGCGCCGACGCCTCGATCGGCGGCATGACGTCCACGCGAGCTTCCGGCACGATGGCGGTGCGCTACGGCACCATGAAGGACAACGTCATGGCGCTGGAGGTGGTTCTGGCCGACGGCCGCGTGATCCGGACCGCCAGACGCGCGCGCAAGTCAGCCGCCGGTTATGACCTGACGCGCATGTTCGTCGGCGCCGAGGGCACGCTCGGACTCATCACCGAAATCACGCTGAAGGTGCATCCCGTGCCGCAGGCGATCTCGGCCGCGGTTTGCAGCTTCGACACCCTGCACAACGCCGTGGACACCGCGATCTCCGTGATCCAGTCCGCGATCCCCATCGCGCGTATCGAGTTGCTCGACGACGTCATGATGCGCGGCATCAACGCCTACGCGAAGCTCGGCTATCGCGAAGCCCCGACGCTGCTCTTTGAATTCCATGGTTCCGAGACTTCCGTCGCCGAGCAGGCCGAGGCCGCACAGGCCATCGCCGCCGACCATGGCGGCCACGGCTTTGCCTGGTCCAAGGCACCGGAGGATCGCAGCCGGCTCTGGCACGCCCGCGACAACACGCTCTATGCGGGCCTGGGCCTGCGCCCCGGCGCGCGTGCCGTGATCACCGACGTCTGCGTGCCGATCTCGCGACTGGCGGAATGCCTCACGGATACCCGGCGCGACGCGGACGAGCACGGTTTTACGGCGCCGATCGTCGGGCATGTCGGCGACGGCAATTTCCACATGCTGATTCTGATCGATCCGGCCAGGCCCGAGGAAGCCGAAGGCGCCAAGGCGCTGCAGGCCCGCATGGTCGCCCGCGCGATTGCCATGGACGGCACCTGCACCGGCGAGCACGGCATTGGGCTCGGCAAGATCGATTATCTCACCGACGAGCTCGGCGAGGCCGTCGATGTGATGCGGTCGATCAAGACCGCGCTCGACCCTGACGGACTGATGAACCCCGGAAAGATCTTTGCAGGCGGAGCGCAGGCATGAGCACCGCCGCATTAGCCGTCGAGCCCGCCTCACCTGTCCCGCTCCTTGAGCTGCGCGACATCAGTAAGGAGTTTCCCGGCGTCAAGGCGCTGGACGACGTCTCCTTTGCCGTCTTCCCCGGCGAAGTCCACATGCTGCTGGGCGAGAACGGCGCCGGCAAGTCGAGCCTGATGAAGGTGCTGTGCGGCGCCTATCGCGCCGATGCCGGCGAGTTCTACTACAGAGGCGAGCCGGTCGCGATCCACTCGGCCGCGGACGCGCAGAAGCTCGGCATTGCCGTGATCTTCCAGGAATTCTCCCTCGTCCCCCATCTCGATATCGCCCAGAACATTTTTCTCGGCCGCGAGCCGAAGGGCCGCATCCCCGGCACGATCGATCGCCGCAAGATTTTGGCCGACGCGGCGCGCGTGCTCGGCACGATCGGCTTTGACATCGATCCCTCCACCATCGTTGACAAGCTGGGGGTGGCGCAGCAGCAGATGGTCGAGATCGCGAAGGCGATCAGCCAGAACGCCCGCATCCTGGTGATGGACGAGCCGACTGCGGCGCTATCCGATCGCGAGACCGAGCTGCTGTTCGCGCTGATCGCGCGGCTGAAGGCCGACGGCGTCTCGATCGTCTACATCTCGCACCGCATGGCGGAGGTGTTCGCGCTCGGCGACCGCATCACCGTGCTGCGTGACGGCCGCCGCATCGACGGCGTCAAACCTGCTGACGTCACGCCGGACCAGCTCGTCCGCATGATGGTCGGTCGCAACGTCGACATGACCTACCCGCGCAATTTTGCCGACAAGCCCGGCGAGCTGCTGCTCGAGGTCAAGGCCTTGAGTTCATCGACGGGGATCGCCGACATCAACATCGAGGTGCGCCGCGGTGAGATTGTCGGCCTGTGTGGCCTGGTCGGCTCCGGTCGCAGCGAAGTCGCGCGCGCGATCTTCGGTGCCGATCCCGTGACATCAGGCGAGATCGTGTTCGACGGCAAAGTCATTTCCGGTGAGCCCGACCTCGCCGCCCGCCGCGGCATTGCGCTGATCCCGGAGAGCCGCAAGAGCGAAGGTCTCGCGCTGCTGCGATCGGTGAGCGACAATCTGGTAGTGTCGGCGCTGCGAAAACTGTTCCCGAGCGGGTTGTTCGACCAGCGCAGTGCGCAGCGCACTGCCGACGGCCTGATCCGTCAGCTACGCATTGCGACGCCTAGCGCACGGCAGACCGTCGGCCTGCTTTCAGGCGGCAATCAGCAGAAGGTCGTGATCGGCAAGTGGCTCGCCGCCGGCTCGAAACTTTTCATCTTCGACGAGCCGACCCGGGGCATCGACATCGGCGCCAAGGCCGAAATCTTCGCCCTGATCGACCGCCTTGTCGCGGAAGGCGCGGCGGCGCTGATGATCTCGTCCGAACAGGTCGAGATCTGCCACGTCTGCGACCGCGCCTATGTGATGCGCGAAGGGCGCATCGCCGGGCATCTCGCGCGTAGCGAGCTGACCGAGGAGAACATCGTGCGACTGGGGATGCATCATGCGTGAGGCCGCGGTCGTCTCTCAACCGAATCCGCTGCAACGGATTCCCGGCGTTGCCATCGTGCTGGTGCTGCTGATCGCGCTGTTCAGCACGATCGCGCCCGGCTTCCTGTCGGTCGCCAACCTCTCCAACGTGCTGGTGCAGTCGACGATCCTGACCATGCTCGCGCTGCCGATGACCTTGATCATCATGACCGAGGGGCTGGATCTGTCGATGGGCGCGGTGCTGACGCTGACCTCGCTCTGCGTCGCCATCGTCTCGCTCACCACCCACTCGATGTTGCTCGGCCTCGGTGCCGGGCTCCTCGTCGGCGCGGCCTTCGGCTTCGCCAATGGCTGGCTGGTCGCCATCGTGGGCATCCCGCCCTTCGTTGCGACCTTGGGCACGCTCGGCATGGCGCAGGGCCTATCGCTGATCGTCAGCGACGGCCACAGCGTGGTCGGCATCCCCCACAGCGTGCGCGACATCTATTCGGCGACGCTTTTGGGAATTCCCGTGCCGATCGTGATGGCACTCGTGACCTACGCGGTCTTCCACGGCCTGCTCTATCACACCCGCTTCGGCACCTACATCTTCGCGCTCGGCGGCAACCGCGAGGCGCTGCGCTACGCCGGCCTCTCACCGAACAAGCTGCTGATCGCGGTCTATGCGATCGGCGGCGCCATGGCCGGCATCGCCGGCCTCTTGATGACTGCGCGGATGAATTCCGGGCATCCAACCGCGGGCCTCGGTCTCGAATTCGATGCGATCGCGGCCGTCGCCGTCGGCGGCACATCGTTCGAGCGCGGCAATGGCTGGCTGCTCGGCACGCTGCTCGGGGTGCTCTCGGTCGGCGTGCTGCGCAACGGGCTGAACCTGATCTCGCTGCCGTCCTCGGTGCAGGTCGCAAGCGTCGGCGTCCTCGTCATCGTTGCCCTCTTCCTTGACGGCCTGCGGAGCCGCGCATGACCGACATCAGCAAAGACGCCATCGCGCCGCCCCGCTCGTTCCTGTCGCAGGACGCGATCCAAATGTTCTATCGCCTGCTTGCGGCGCTGCTGATTTGTGCGGTGCTCGCCGTGCTCAGCGATTCCTTCCTGAGCCTCGGCAACATTCTCAATGTGCTCAGGCAGGCGAGCCTGACCTTCTTCATCGCCTCCGGCCTGACCCTGGTGGTGCTGACCGCGGGCCTCGATCTCTCCGTCGGCGCCAATGTGGCGCTGTCCGCCTGCATCGCCGGGACCGTGATCCACAAGACCGGCTCGCCGGCGCTCGGCATACTCACGGGGCTTGCCTGCGGCGGCATCGTTGGGCTCCTCAACGGCGTCATGGTCACCGCGCTGCGCATCCCCTCCTTCATCGCCACTTACGGCATGCTCTGGGTGCTGAACGGCCTCACCTATTGGTACATGGCGGGCGAAACCCTTCACGGCTTCCCGGCCGGCTTCCGCCAGATCGGCAGCGGCTATCTATTCGGCCTGCCGATCCCGGTCTATCTGCTGCTGGTGTTCCTCGGGATCGGAACGCTGTTTGCGCAGCGAACGATCTGGGGCCAGGAGATCTACGCGATCGGCGCCAATCCGATCGCGGCGCGGCTCTCCGGCATTCCGGTCGCCCGACGCCTGCTGCTGGTCTACGCCGTCTCCGGCACCATGGCGGGGCTCGCCTCGATCATCTTCCTGTCGCGGCTCAATTCGGCCGAGGCCGACATCGGCGAAAGCCTGACGCTGCCCGCGATCGCCGCGGTGCTGATCGGCGGCACCTCGCTGTTTGGCGGCGTCGGTACCGTGTTCGGCACCTTCATCGGCGCACTGATCCTGACGCTGGTGCTGAACGGCATGAACCTCTTGTCGGTCAGCGCCAACTGGCAGCCGCTCGTCACCGGCATCATCGTCATTCTCGCGGTCTGGCTCGACATGAAGACCCGCCGCCGCGCGCAATGAGTTCTTGAACGACCAACAAGCAAAACGAGGGATGGAGGCAACATGAAACAGACACTGGGCTATTTGGCGCTGCCGCTGCTGATGGCGGCTGCGCTCACCACGCAAGCGCGAGCCGACGGCGAGACCATCGCCGTCTTCACCAAGAACCAGACCAACCCGTTCTTCCAGACGGTGCGAGTCGGCGCGGACAACATCGCGAAGATGCTGAACGCCAAGACGCTGCAGTACATCCCGACCAAGCCCGACAGCATTCCGGAGCAGCTCAGCCAGATCGAAGACGTCGTGGTGAAGAAGCCGAGCGCCATCGTCTTCACGCCGGTCGACTACAAGGCGATGGTGCCTGGCGTCGAGAAAATCAACGACGCCAAGATCCCCGTCGTCAACATCACCGACCGCTCGGCCGGCGGCAAGTTCCTGTCCTTCGTCGGCGCCGACGATTACAGCCTCGGGCTCGAGACCGCGCGCTTCCTGCTCAAGACGCTCGGCGGCAAGGGCAACATCGTCATCATCGAGGGCGTCAAGGGCTCGCTGACCAATGTCGACCGCGTCCGCGGCTTCAACGACGCGCTGAAGGAAAACGCCGGTGCGAAACTGCTGGCCTCGCAGCCCGGCAATTACCAGCGGCTCCAGGCGCTCCAGGTGATGGAGAATCTGATGCAGTCGAACGCGCAGATCGACGGCGTGCTCGCCGCCAACGACGCCATGGCGGTCGGCGCGATCGAGGCCCTCGACGGCGCCAACCGCAAGGCGCAGGTGATCGGCATCAACGGCACCAAGGAAGCGATCGACGCGATTAAGTCCGGCAAGCTGCTCGCGAGCGGCGATTACAACGGATTCTTTCAAGGCTGCCTCGGCACCATGATGGCGATCCGCTCCTTGCGCAACCAGCCCGTCATTGCTGAGATCGTGCTGAAGCCGACCGTGATCACCAAGGACAATTACCAGCCGTTCGACGTGCCGCTGGAGCAACGGAGCTGCCCGACTTTCGAAGAAGCCAGCAAGCTCGGCGGCAAGTAACCAACCGCCGCCATCACGACAAGCCCGGACGGCCGCAGCCGCGGCCGTCCCAAGAAAACGTGATATAAACGGAGACCATCATGCTGTTCGCCATTCACGCCCTCGACCGCGCCGGCGCGCTGCCGATCCGGCTCGCCAATTACGACGCCCACAAGGCTTTCCTGAGCGACACCTCGCGCTTCGGCGTCAAGATCGTGATGTCAGGGCCGCTGGTCTCCGACGACGGCGAGAGGATGATTGGCAGCCTGTTCCTGATCGAGGCGCCCGGCCGCAGCGAGGTCGAGGCTTTCAACCAAGCCGATCCGTTTGCCGCGGCCGACATCTGGGAAAAGGTCACGATCACGGGCTTCCTGCGCCGCCAGGGTTGAAGGCGGCTAAAACAAAAAACGCGAAAACAACCCCATGCACAGTAGAATGAGGTTGTTTTTACACATGAATTTTCCTCGCAAACGTTTTTGACTCGTCGGGCAAAACAGGAGCAGAGTGTCATCCTCGCCCGATTGACGCCCCTGCGCCTCGATCCAGAGCTTTGCGACCGCCCAGACGGCTAGCCGCTCGTCACCGTCGCACCTTCTTCGAGATGACAGGCCACCCACTGCTCGGGTCCAGCCGCGCGCAACGTCGGCTCCTCGGTCCGGCAGCGATCGAATACGTATGGGCAACGGGTGTGGAAGCGGCACCCGCTCGGCGGGTTGATCGGACTCGGCACGTCTCCCTTGAGGATGATGGGATTGCGCTGAGCGCCAGGCTCGGGCAGCGGCACCGCCGAGAGCAGCGCCTTGGTGTAAGGATGCTTTGGCGCGGCGAAGATCTCGTAGCGCGGCGCCACCTCGACGATCTTGCCGAGATACATCACCGCGACGCGATGGGTCATGTGCTCGACGATCGCGAGGTCATGGCTGATGAACAGCCGCGCCAGGCCGAACTCGCGCTGCAGATCCTGCAGCAGATTGACGATCTGGGCCTTTACCGAGACGTCGAGCGCCGACACCGCCTCGTCGCAGACGATCAGCTCGGGCTCGGCGGCGAGCGCACGCGCGATGCCGATGCGCTGGCGCTGGCCACCGGAGAATTCGTGCGGCCTGCGGTTCAGCGCCTCGCGCGGCAGGCGCACGGTGTCCATCAGCGCCGTCACGCGTGTCTCGAGATCGATCGCGGATTTGGCGAGGCCGAAATTGCGGATCGGCTCGGCCAGAATGTCGCGCACGCGCATGCGCGGATTGAGGCTCGAGAATGGGTCCTGGAACACCACCTGCACCCGGCGGCGCATCTGGCGCATCGTGCTCGGATGAGCGTCGTCGATACGCTGGCCGTCGAGGATGACCTGCCCTGCCGTGATGTCGAACAGTCGCAAAATGGCGCGGCCGACCGTCGATTTGCCGCAGCCGGACTCGCCGACCAGCGACAGCGTCTCGCCGCGCGCGATCTCGAACGACACGCCGTCTACCGCATAGACCGATTCGGACTTGCGGCTGAACAGGCCTTTTTTAACCGGGAAGTGCTTCTTGAGGTCGTTGACCTGGAGCAGCGGGGGACTCATGCCGCGACCGCTCCCTTGGCCGCATAATGGCAGGCCGCGACGTGACGTGGCCCCTTCTCTTCGAGCCCCGGCGCATACTGCCGGCAGAGATCGGTCGCGAGCGCGCAACGTCCGGCGAAGACGCAGCCGACGATGGGCTTGCGCAGATCAGGCACCTGCCCGGGGATCTCCGCCAGCCGTCTCGCGGTGCCGGTCAGCGACGAGCCGAGCCGCGGCACTGCGCCGAGCAGGCCCTGCGTATACGGATGACGCGGCGATCGGAACAGGTCCGCCACCGGCGCTTCCTCGACCTTGCGGCCGGCATACATGACCATGACGCGTTCGGCGATCTCGGCGACGACACCGAGATCGTGGGTGATCAGGATGATGGCTGCGCCAACCCGGTGCTTGAGATCCAGCATCAATTTCAGGATCTGCGCCTGGATCGTCACGTCGAGGGCGGTGGTCGGCTCGTCCGCAATGAGAAGCTTTGGATTGCAGGCGAGTGCAATGGCGATCATGACGCGCTGGCGCATGCCGCCGGAGAGCTGATGCGGATATTCACGCACGCGACGCGTCGGCTCGGGAATGCCGACCAGAATCAACATCTCAATGGCGTGCGCCTCCGCGGCCTGCTTGTCCAGGCCCTGGTGGATCATCAGCGTCTCGCGGATCTGGCGGCCGACAGTCAGGACCGGATTGAGGCTGGTCATCGGTTCCTGGAAGATCATCGAGATGTCGTTGCCGCGGATCGCGCGCATCTCGCGATCCGACATTTGCAGCAGGTCCTTGCCCGCGAAGCGGATGCTGCCGGCGATCCTGCCGGGCGGTTCCGGGATCAGCCGCATCAGCGACATCGAGGTCACCGACTTGCCGCAACCGGACTCACCGACGATGGCGAGCGTCTCGCCCTCGTTGACATGGAACGACACGCCTTCCACCGCGCGGTTGATGCCGCTGGGCGTGCGGAAGTGGGTCTGGAGGTTTTCGACTTCAAGCAGTGCCATCGCGATCAGCCCCTCGCCATCAAAGGCTCTTGGCCATGCGCGGATCGAGCGCATCGCGAAGGCCATCGCCGAGCAGATTGACGGCGAGCACGGTGACCGACAGGAACGCCGCCGGAAAGAACACGATGTAGGGCTTGACCTGCCACAGCGCCCGCCCCTCGGCCATGATGTTGCCCCAGGACGGAATGGTCGGCGGCGTTCCCGCGCCGATGAAGGACAGGATCGCTTCCGTGATCATCGCACTGGCGCAAATGTAAGTCGCCTGGATCAGCATCGGCGCCAGCGTGTTGGGCAGGATGTGGCGCAGGATGATCATCGGTGTGCGCGTACCGCAGGCGACCGCCGCATCCACGTAAGGCTGTTCGCGCAGCGACAGCACCACACTACGGACAAGGCGGGAAACCCGCGGGATTTCGGCAACCGTAATCGCCAGAATGACGTTGCCGACGCTGCCGCGTGTCAGCGCCATCAGCGCGATCGCCAGCAGGATCGGCGGGATCGACATCAGGCCGTCCATGAAGCGCATCAAGATGCCGTCGGCCCAGCGGATGAAGCCGGAGACGATGCCGATGGCGAGACCGGCCGCGGAGGCGAAGATCGCAACGGACAAGCCGACCGTGAGCGAGACGCGCGCGCCGAACAGCACGCGTGAATAGATGTCGCGACCGAGCACGTCGGAGCCAAACCAGTAAAGCGCCGACGGCGCGCGGGTGCGCTTGGCCGGCGCAAGTGCGGTCGGATCCACCGTGCCAAGATAAGGCGCAAAAATCGCGATCAGGACGAGTATCAGCAGCAACGTGCCACCGATGGCGACGGTGGGATGGCCCCGCAGCAGGCCGATGAAGCCGCGCCGGATCACGACGGGCCGAAGAATCTCCGGCAGTTGCGGCGCGAGGACGAAGCCCGCCGGCAGCGCTTGCGGATTGACGGTCGTGTCGGTCAATAGCGGATCCTCGGGTCAACGAGCGTATAAACGACGTCGATCATCAGATTGACGAGGACGTAGACGAAGCTGAACAGCAGCACGATGCCCTGGATGACGGGATAATCGCGGCGCAGGATCGCGTCGATCGTGAGCCGGCCGAGGCCGGGAATCGCGAACACGCTTTCCGTGACGACCGCGCCGCCGATCAGAAGCGCAATGCCGATCCCGATCACCGTGACGATCGGCACTGCCGCGTTCTTCAGCGCGTGGACGAACAGGATGCCGCCCTGCCCGAGGCCCTTGGCGCGCGCGGTGCGGATATAATCCTGTTGCAGCACTTCGAGCATGGTGGCGCGCGTGATACGCGCGATCAGCGCGATGTAGACACAGCCGAGTGCGATCGACGGCAGGATCAGGTTTTGCAGCCAGGGCCAGAGGCCCTGGGCGAGCGGCGTATAGCCCTGCACGGGAAGCCATTCGAGCTCCAGCGCAAAGACGTAGGCGAGGACATAGCCGACGACGAAGACCGGCAGGGAGAAGCCGAACACGGCAAAGGCCATGATGGCCCGGTCGATCAGGCTTCCCGCCTTCCAGGCCGCCAGCACGCCGAGCGGCACCGCGACCACGATCGTGAGCAGGAGCGTGACCATCATCAGCGACAGCGTCGGCCCGAGACGCTGGCCGATCATGGTCGAGACCGGCAGATTGGTGAAGATCGAGGTGCCGAGATCGCCGTGCAGAATGCGCCAGACCCAGCTGCCGAACTGGATCAGGAAGGGTCGGTCGAGCCCGAGGCTCTGACGGATGCGCTCCACATCCTCCGGACTTGCCTGATCGCCCGCGATCACCACGGCGGGATCCCCCGGCGCGATGTAGAGCAGGCTGAACACGAACAGCGCGACGATCGCCATCACGGGCAAGGTCGAGGCGATACGCCGGAGGATGTAGGAGAGCATCTGGCTTCAGCGCAGGGTCATGCGGATTTCGACACGCCCCAGAAGAACGGCAGCGGCCCTTTCGTGATGCCGGAGACGTTCTTGCGCCAGGCCGTGTAGCTGAGGAAGAAGCCGGTCGGCGCGTAGACGACGTCCTCGAGCGCGACCTTGTTGAGGCGAGCGACCGCGGCCTTCTCCTCGTCGAGGTTCTTGGCCTCGAACCAGGACGTGACCTCCTTCTCGGTGCCGGGGCTGCTCGGCCAGCCGAACCACGCCTTGTCGCCGTTGGCGCGAATGGCGGTGTAGGGCGCCGGATTGATGCAGTCCGAGCCCGCATGCCAGGTGTGGAACATGTTCCAGCCGCCCTGTCCGGGCGGCGTCTTCTGCGCGCGGCGGGAGCCGACCGTGCCCCAATCGGTCGCGACGAAATCGACATTCATGCCGAGCTGCTTCAAGAGATCGGCGGTCACATCGCCGAACGCCTTGGTGATCGGCTGGTCCTGCGCCACCAGGCACGTCACCGGCTGGCCGGAATAGCCGCTTTCGGCGAGCAGCTTCTTTGCAGCGTCAAGATCGCGCTTGCCCTTCAAGACTTCGCCGCCCGCCTCGGTGTAGAGCGGCGTATCGGGCGTGAAGAAGCCGGGTAGCGACTTCCACAGCGAATTGTCGTCGCCGACGAGCGCGCGCATATAGTCTTCCTGGCTCATCGCCATCAGCACTGCGCGCCGCGCCCGCACGTCGTTGAAGGGCGGATACAGGAAGTTCATGCGGAACGAGCCGACATTGCCGAGGGGATCGCCGATGTCGACGCTGATGTTCTTGTTCTTCTTCAGGACCGGGACGAGGTCCGCGATGGGATTCTCCCACCAGTCGATCTCGCCGTTTTGCAACGCGGCCGCGGCGGTCGCCGGATCCGGCATCACGATCCATTCGACGCGGTCGAGCAGCATCTGCTTGCCGCCGGCGAGCCACGATGCCTTCTCCTGCCGCGGCACATAGTCGGCGAATTTTTCGAACACGGCTTTGGCGCCCGGGACCCACTCACCCTTGGCGAACTTCATCGGCCCCGAGCCGACATAATCGCCGATCTGCTTGAACGGGTCGGTCTGCGCAATGCGCTCCGGCATGATGAAGGCGCAAGGCGAATTGTTCTTGCCAAGCGCGTAGAGCATCTTCGGGAACGGCTGCTTCAGCACCCATTTGAAGGTGCGGTCGTCGACAGCGGTGAGTTCCTGCTGCAGCGCCTTGAGCATCAGCCCCATCGGATCGCGTGCCGCCCAGCGAGTGAGACTCGCAACGACGTCCTTGCTCAGCACCGGCTCGCCGTCGTGGAATTTGAGCCCCGGCCGCAATTTGAACGTCCAGGTGGTGCCGTCGTCGGTCACTTCCTCGGACTCGACCATCTGCCGCTGCGGCTGCAGTGCGGAATCGACGCCGTAGAGCGTATCCCAGACCAGCGCGGCGGCATTGCGCACGACATATTGCGTGCCCCAGATCGGGTCGAAATTGGCGAGATTTGCTTGCGGCACGAAGCGCAGGGTGCGCGCGGAGGCGCCTTGTGCGATCGCAGGGGCCGAGAGGCCGCTCAATGCCAGACCGCCCGCGCCGGCCAGTCCCTTCAATACGGTCCTGCGATCCATGAAATCCTCCCAATAGTGCCGTGATGCCGGCCATCGTTGGCCAAGAACAGGTGAAACCAGAGCTCATTGGCGTGCAAATGGTATGCCACTAACCAGACCTTCGCCAGCGCGATATCCGCACTAGCTGGGCCAGTCGAGACCTCAAAGCGCGGCCGCCAGCACCGGGCCGGTCTCGATATGCGGGATCGCCTCGACCAGCTTGCGCGTGTAGTCGGTCTTGGGATTGTCGAACAACGCCCGGCTCTCGCCCTGCTCCACGATGCCGCCATTGCGCAGCACGATGGTGCGGTCGCAGAGCATCCGCACCACGTTGAGATCGTGGCTGACGAACAGCAGCGCGATGTCGTTCTCGCGCCGCAGGCGGTCGAGCAGTTGCAGCACCACGGCCTGAACGGAGACGTCGAGCGCAGCGGTCGGCTCGTCCAGCACCAGAAGGCGCGGCCGGCAGGCGATGGCGCGGGCGATGCCGACGCGCGCCTTCTGGCCGCCGGAGAGCTGATGCGGAAAGCGCGGCAACAGATCCAGCGGCAGCCCCACGCGATCGGCGCAGTCTTCCACCCGCTTGCGCAGCGCATCGCCCCCACGCATACGATCGAGCCGCATCAGGGGATGGGCGATGCAGTCGAAGGCGGTGAAGCGCGGATTGAGGCTCTCGTTCGGGTCCTGGAACACCATCTGGATATCTTTGCGGAACTGCGAGCGGTGAAAGTCGCGCGACGCCACATGGCCGATCGCCTGGCCGTCGAACACGATCTCGCCCTCGCTCGGGTCGATCAGGCGGCAGATCATGCGCGACGTCGTGCTCTTGCCGGAGCCGGATTCACCGACGAGGCCGACGCTCTCGCCGCCGGCCATCGTCATCGAGAAGTCCGCCACCGCCGCAGCGCCCTCGTCGAAGCGTTTTGCGAGCTTGCGCACTTCCAGCAGCGGCGGAGTCCCGTGGACGGGCTCCCGTCTGGGCCTGCCGATGACAGCCGCGTAGCCTTCCCGCTCCTCTTCCGTCACGAGATCCTCAATCCGGGAGGTCGCGGTTGGCGACGCCGCCACCAGACGCCTGGTATAGGCGTGCTGCGGCGCGCCGAAGAGCGTCCTGGGGCTTGCCTCTTCGACGATGCGGCCGCGTTCCATCACCGCGATACGGCGGCAATATCGCGCCGCTAACCCGAGATCGTGCGTGATCAGGATCGTCGCCATGCCGCGCGCGGCGGCAATCTCCGCCAGGAGGTCCATCACCACTTTCTGCGTGGTGACATCGAGTCCGGTCGTCGGCTCATCGGCGATCAACAGCGCGGGATTGCAGGAAATCGCGATCGCGATCATGACACGCTGGCACATGCCGCCCGAGAGTTCGTGCGGATAGGCGTTCATCCGCGTCTCGGGGTCGCGGATCTGGACGGCGCGCAACAGCTCCAGCGCTTCGGCGCGGGCGGCATCCTTCGATATCCGCTTGTGCGTGAGGATCGCGTCCGCGATCTGCAAACCGATCGCGCGGATCGGATTGAGCGCCGCCCGCGGGTTCTGGAAGATCATCGACATCGCGGCGCCCTGGAGCTGCCGGAGATCGTCACCCCTGAGTTTTGTGACGTCCTGCCCGCGAAACAGTATCTTGCCTGCGGTGACGCGGCCGGCCGCATCGAGCAGCCGCGTCGTGGCAAAACCGGTGACCGACTTGCCAGAGCCGCTTTCGCCGACGAGGCCAAGCATCTCGCCGGCTTCGACCGTGAGCGTCACACCGCGCACGGCCTCGACCATCCCTCGTCGCGTCGAGAATTCGACGTGGAGGTCGTCGATCCTGAGCAATTCCTCGCTCATGTGCGCATGCGCGGATCGAGAATGTCCCGCATCCCGTCACCGAGGAGGTTAAAGCACAGCACGGCCATCATCAACGCGAGGCCCGGAAAGGCCACCAGCCACCACCGCCCCGTCGAGATGAAGCGCGCCCCCTCCGCGACCATGATGCCCCATTCCGGGGTCGGCGGCTTGACGCCAAGGCCGATGAAGGAAAGACCGGCGGCGTTCAGGATCGCCCAGCCGAGGTTGAGTGAGATTTGCACCGCCATCGCCGGCAGGATGTTCGGCAACAGGAAGCGCAGCACCACCGAGAAATGACTCTCGCCGCAGGAACGCGCCGCCTCCACCCAGCCGACATTGCGCCGGACGTTGACCTCGGCACGGGCGAAGCGGATGTAGAAGGGCAGATTGATGATCGCGGTCGCAATCACGATGTTCTCGATCCGGTTGCCGAGCGCCGCAACCATCGCCATCGCCAGCACAAACAGCGGAAAGGCCATCATGACATCGACGAAGCGGCCGACCGAGCGGTCGAGCCTGCCGCCGGCATAGCCGCAGAACGAGCCCACGACGGCGCCGATCACGAAGGAGATGCCGACCGCCGAGACCGCGATGGCCAGGTCGAGCCGTGCCGCAACGACGAGGCGGCTGAACACGTCGCGCCCGAGCTGGTCGGTGCCGGCAAGGTGCGCCGCGCTCGGCGGCTGCAAGGCCTCCGAGACATTGGAGACGATGGGATCATAGGGCACGAGCCACGGTCCGAAGATCGCGACCAGGACGAACAGCAGGACACCGGCCGCGGCGACGCCGGTCAGCGGGTTGCCGCGCAAAATCCAGACCGAATGGCGGAGGGTTGCGCTGGTCATCCGATCGACACCCTGGGATCGGCGATGCCGTAGCAGATATCGACGACCAGATTGACCAGCACGAAGATGCCAGCCATCAGCAGCACAAATCCCTGCACCGGCGCATAGTCGGACGACAGCAGCGCATCGAGCGCGTAGGAGGCAACGCCCGGCCAGGAGAACACCTTCTCCACCAGGACATTGGCGCCAAGCATCGTCGAGAACACGATGCCGGCAATGGTGATGACGGGAAGGATCGCATTGCGCAGCGCATAGGTGACGACGACCTTCTGCCAGGACAATCCGACGGAGCGCGCGGTGCGCACGAAATCGCTACCGAGCGAGACCAGCATCGAGGCACGTGTGATCCGCGCCAGCGGCGCGATGACGAACAGGGCCATGCTCAGCGCCGGCAGGATCAACTGCTTGCAGGCCGCCCACCAGCCTTCGATGTCCCCCGCGATCAGGAAATCGATCGACAGGAACCCGGTGCGCTGCGGCGGCAGTGAGGTGAAGACGTCGATCCGCCCGGTCGGATCAGGCGCAAGACCGAGCAGATAGTAGAACACATAGATCAGCAGCAGGCCCGAGACGAAGGTCGGCACGCAGACGCCGAGCGCACAGAACAGCCGCACGCCGTGATCGACCAGCGATCCCGGTTTCAAGGCTGCGACCACGCCGAGCGGGACCGCCGCGATCAGCGCGATCAGCAGCGCCGTGAAGGTGAGCTCCAGCGAGGCCGGCAGCCGTTCGCGAAGGTCCTTCAGGACCGGCTGGCCGGTCATCATGGAGCGGCCGAGATTGCCGCGCCCGATATCGGACAGATAGAACACGAGCTGCTCCGGCACCGACTTGTCGAGCCCCATCTGCTTGCGGATCTGCTCGATCTCTTCCTTGCCGGCATTGGGCCCCGAGGCGAAGAACACCGCGGGATCTCCGGGGAGGACCCGCATCAGTAGAAAGGTGAAGACCAGCACGCCGAACAACGCCGGCAGCGACGACAGAAGCCGCCTCCCCGCCCGCGCCACCGTCGCACCAAGACCTGTCATCACCATTCAGAGCCCTTGCATGTCGAGATCACTTGCGGCTGACGTCCCGATAATCCACTTGGCGATGGAACTCGTAGGTATAACCCTCGATCGACGAGGCCATCACGGCGTCCTGGTTCGGCTGCCACAGCGGGATCTGCGGCATCTCGCTGAAATGGATCGCGTTGAGCTTGCGGCCATCCTCCTCGTACTTGGCCTTGTCGGGCTCGAAGCGCGCTTCCTGCGCGATCGTCGCCAGCTCCGGATTGTTGATCGAGCTGTAATTCCAGCGCTGATTGCCCGTGTAGAAGTTGCGGTAGAAGTAATCGGTCGAGGGCAGCCAGGCGACGATGCCTTCCGTGAACAAGGGCAGCTTCTTCTCGTTGATCTGCGTCGACATCTGCGCGTCCGGCAGCTTCTGGATGTCGACCTTGATCCCGATCTTGGCAAGCGATTCCTTCACGAGGGCCGCCATCGGCTCGGCGGTCGAGGCCTGGCCGACGTTGAAGCTGAAGGTGGTCGAAAAACCCTCCGGGAGTCCAGCAGCTTTCAGATACTCCCTCGCCTTGTCGAGATCGGTCTTCACCGGCGCCTGGAACGGATAGATGCCGTTCAACGGCTTGCCATCCGGCCAAGTCGCACCGAACAGCGGGGCTCCGCGACCGAACAGGGCAGCCTTGAACATGTCCTCATAGGGCAGCGCGAAGGCGACGGCGCGGCGGACGTTGACGTTGTCGAAAGGCGGGATCTGGTTGTTCATCGAGACGAAGGTGATCGAATTGTATTGCGGCGTCGAGATCACCTTGAGCTTGCCCTTGGCTTCGAGCGATTGCACGTCGCTGGCCTGGAGATCAACGACGAGATCGGCATCGCCACGCTCGACAAGATTGGCGCGGGTCGCGGGCTCCGGCACGGACTGCACGATTACGCGCTTGAAGAACGCCGGCTTGTCGGGCGAGCCGCGGTTCCAATCCTCGTTGCGCTTGATGATCACTTGCTCGCCGGGCTTGAAGCTCTCGATGACATAAGCACCGCTGCCGGCGGTGTGCTCCTTCAGCCAGGCCGTGGCCCATGGATCCTCTGGTGTCGCATGCTCCTTGGCGACTTTCGAGTTGATGATCAGCGGGTAGACGGTCGCGAGATTCGGCAGCGCGAGCTTGTCGGGTTTCGGCAGCGTCACTTCGATTGTGAGGGGATCAATCACCTTGAACTGGTCAGCCGACGTCAATGATCCCGTCAGCAATTGTGCCTTGCCGAGGATCGGCGCGGTGACGCAGCGATCCAGCGACCATTTGACGTCCTCGGCGGTCACGGGCGAGCCGTCCTGGAACTTAGCATCCTTGCGCAGACGGAACGTCAGCTTCAGTCCGTCCGGACTGACGTCGTAGGATTCGGCGAGCTCGCCGGTGATCTTGTCGAGATCGAACACCCATTTGCCGTTGAGCTGCTTGCGGCCGAACGCCACAAGGCGGTCGTAAGTGCTCATGCTCAGTGCGAAGGATTCCCGCGTCGAGCCCGGGATGTTGGGATCGAGCGTGTTGACCGATGCACCGGTGACATAGCGCAGCGTCTCCGCCCTGGTTTGCGCTTGCGCAGGCGCAGCGGCGACAAGCAGAAGCGCAGTGGTGGCGAGCACGGAGGATGCCATCCTGAAAGACACAAAACGCATTCGTTTTCCCCAAAATTTTCGACAAGAACGCCGACAGGACAGGTGAAGAAAGAAGCAAGTTGCGCGCCAGTCTCTTGATGCGCTCTTGTGGACGCTTTGTCGCGGCGGCGCATGGACGATCATCGCGATTCCTCCAAGTTTCGCGCTGGCCGCGTCACCACGGCCTGCGGCACGTCATAGGCGCGAAGCGAGGCCCAATGCCGTTCGACATCGGCACGAAACAGGCCGCGCGTCAGGCCATTCACTAGCTTCGGCGCCGCGGTCGTCATCGCGTTGATCGACGATCCCGACGGACCGAAACTCATGGTGGAGGCGATGGCGAAGAGATGGATATTCGAGATCCACGGCGTATCGCCCGCGACACGCTCGGTGAAGGCATAATCGTCGGCGAGATAGGGAAAGCGACCGAGCCGCGCGCTGCGCTCGCTCTCCGGGGGCTGGTAGCGGTCGGCCCAGGTTGCGATATTGCCGGCAAATGCGCGCAACTCGCCACGGCCGGAAAAATCCATGTCGATGCCGGTGCCGCAGATGACGAAATCCGCAGGTATGGCGCCGCGCGGCGTCTGCAATTCCACACCACGATCGGTCTCGCGGGCCGCCTCGATCGGGGCGCCCTCGTGCAATGTGAAATTGGCGTGATTTGCGCAGCGATCGTAAGTTGCCTGCGGAAAGCCTTCGCGCATGTCGAGGATGGTGCGCATGAAGCGCCACCGCCAGGCATCGTCGAGATCGCTGAGATGGCGGAGGAAGCCGCGGAAAGTCAGCCAGCGATAGGGTTGGATCAGCTGGATCTGCGCACGACGACACAGCAGGTGCACCTCCGCCGCGCCCGCTTCCAGCGCGGTTGCTGCGTTGTCGAAGGCAGATGCGCCGGCACCGATCACGGCGACGCGCTTGCCGCGAAGGTTTTCGAAGTCGACGTCGTCGGCGACGGTTGCGACCGAGCTCATGGGCAGATGGCTCAGCGGCTCGGGGATCATCCAGTTCCCCATCCCCTCCTGCCCCGTCGCAAGCACGATCTTGCGCGCATGGAGTGTCTCGACGCCATCGCCACGTTTCACGCGTGCGGCCAGCAAACCATCCCGCGCCGGCCGGATTTCCAGAAGCTCGCTCCCGTTGCGCACCGGCAAGCCGACTGTGCGCCGCAGCCAGAGCAGATACTCAGCCCAGTGGCCGCGCGGGATCAGGTCGAGTGTCTGCCAGCTCTCCGTGCCGAAGCGGGCCTCATGCCAGGATTGATAGGTCAGGCTGGGGATGTCGAGGTCAGGTCCCGTATAGTCCTTCGGGCTGCGCAGCGTCGGCATGCGGGCATAGGCGAGCCATGGCCCCTCCTTCCCCTCCTCGGCCTTGTCCAGCAGCAGGATGTTGCTGACGCGGGAGCGCAGCAGGCCGAAGCCGATGGCGATGCCGGATTGACCGGCGCCGATCACGAGCACATCCAGCGCCGGCTTGCCATCCGGTCCCGTCTTCGGTTCGAGCCAGGCGGCACCGGGATGCGCGATCCGCGCGAGATCGGCGCGAACGTTCGCTTCCAGCTCTGTCAGCGCATCACTCATGCCGCGAGCCAGCCTCCGTCGACCACCATCACGGTGCCGGTCGTAAACGAGGAGGCATCGCTTGCGAGGTGGAGCGCGGCCTGCGCGATCTCATCGGCCTGGCCGAACCGCTTCATGGCATGGCGGTCGCGGGAGGCTTCGCGCACCTCGTCCGCATTGGCGTGGCGCGCAAAGCTGCGGCGAAGCATCGGCGTGTCGATCGCACCGGGCGCGATGGCGTTGACGCGAATGCCGTCCGCCGCGAAATCCACCGCCATCGTCCGGGTCAGGCTGACAATCGCGCCCTTGGCGGCGATATAGGCACTGTTGCCCTTGCCGCCGGCAATCGCAAGCTGCGACGCCAGCGTGATGATCGAACCGCTGTTCTGCCGCTGCATCTGCGGCACGGCTGCCCTCGCCCACAGCCAGGTGCCGCCGACATTGGTGCGGAACACCGCATCCCAATCGGCGGGGTCCGTTGTCAACACGGTGCCGCCACAGGAGAAGCCAGCGGCAGTCATCAGGATATCGAGCTGGCCGTGCCGTGCTACCACATCATTTGCCACCGCCTCGGCGAAATCGGCATCGCCGACGTCGCCAATATGCGTCGTTGCCTCGCCGATCAAGCTCAACGTTTCCTGAAGTCCGGCTGGATCGCGATCGACCAGAGCAAGACGTGCGCCCTCTTCCGCGAACAGCTTTGCACTGGCGCGGCCGATGCCGGAGCCTGCGCCCGTGATGATGGCCGTGCGCCCCTGCAGCCGCATCTCAGATCCACTCCTTATGCTGCGTCAACCAGGCGCTCATCGCGGCCGCCGACTCGGCGCAGCCGAACCGCGCGCGCCAGCCGAATTCATCCGCCATCCGGTTCACCGACAGCGGCGCGCGATAGGCCCCATGCAGCTTGATGACGATTTTCTCGCCGGGCGCCGCGAGCCGGCATTGCAGGCCGGGGTGCAACGCTGCATAGGCCTCGCCCCATTGCAACGCAGGCCAAAGCCCTCCGCGGGAGACGTTGTAGAGCCGGTGGCGCGGCCGCTCGGCTTCAATCAGCAGTGCGACGGCCTCGGCCGCATCCGGCGCGTAGATCCAGTCCCTCATGCCCGCTTCGGGCATGATCGCCGGCTCGCCGCGGGCGAAGGCGGCCAAGATCTGGAACTGGAGGCTCGGCGTGTCGCGTACGGAGCTCGGTCGCTCCCACGGTCCGAACAGGGCGCTCAACCGCACGCTCAGGAAATCACCGCCGAAGAGCTCGGCGTGACGCGCGACCGAACGCTCCGAGGCGAACTTGCTGATGGCGTAGAACGAGACCGGATCGCAGGGCGTGTCCTCGTCCAGAATCTCGACCCGCGCACCGGTGGCGCCGTAGGCCGATGCCGAAGAGAGATTGACGACCCGGCGCACGCCATGACGGATCGCGGAGAGCAGAATCGGGATCTGCGCCATCACGTTGATCTCGAGAACGCGCGCGGTCGATGCTCTCTCCAATTCGTCACCGGCGGTGATCGCAGCTCCAAGCACGATCGCGTCAACGCCTTCGGCGATGAGGGCATCGATGGCCTCTGCGTCGATGATATCGCCCTGTACGGCTAGGAGCCGTGCGCCGTAGTCGGCAAGAGATCGCCGCGCGGATGGCGGCAACTCTGCACGGTCATACAGCGTGACGTCATGCCCGCGCGCGAGCAGCGCCTCCGCAACATTGAGGCCGACAAACCCCGTGCCGCCGAAGATGACGATCTTCATCGCGCGCGATCCGCCGTCACAGTAGCTTCGCTCCGAAATTCCGCTCCGGATCCATGTCGGCCACGAGCCGACCGGTGGGCTTGGCCGCCTCGCCGCCGCTGCGTGCCAGGAACTGGCCGCTGCCTGCGCTCGCGAGGCACTTGTTGCCATCGATGATCACTCGGCCACGCGACAGCACCGACACCGGCCAGCCCTTCAGCTTGCGGCCTGCAAACGGCGTGTAGCCGGCAAGGTCGTGCATCATCTCATCGGCGATCTCGACCTCGCGATTAGGATCCCAGATTGCAATATCGGCATCGGCGCCGACCGCGATCGAGCCCTTGCGCGGATGCAGATTGTAAATCTTGGCCGGCGCCGTCGACGTCAGTTCGACGAACTTTTCCAGGCCCAGCCGCCCGTTCGACACCATCGCGTCGAACAGCAGCGGCAGGCGCAGCTCCAATCCCGGCAGGCCATTCGCGACCTGCTTGAAGTTCGGATTGGGGCCGGCGCGCAGCTTGCCGGTCTCGTCATAGCGATACGGCGCGTGATCCGACGAGATGGTCTGGAGATCGCCGAGCGACAGCGCCTGCCACAGCGCCTCCTGGTCTGAATGCGTCCGCGGCGGCGGGCTGCACATCCACTTGGCTCCTTCCACCTCGGGCTTGTCGAGATCGGCTGCGGTGAAGAACAGGTATTGCGGACAGGTCTCGGCAAACACCTTCAACCCCTGCCCGCGCGAATCGCGGATCACCTTGGCGCCTTCGGCGGTGGAGACGTGGAAGATCATGATGGGCTGGTCGATCAGCGCCGCCATGCCGATCAGCCGGGTAAAGGCTTCCGCCTCCGACACGCGGGCGTGGCTGACGGCGTGGTATTTCGGCATGGTGTAGCCGCGCGCGAGCAGGCGCTTCACCATCCAGGCGATGATGCCGTGGTTTTCGGCATGGGCGCACAACATCGCGCCGGACTGGCGCGCGGCAAGAAGGATGTCCAGCAGCGGCTCGTCGTCGACCTTGAGCCGGTCGTAGGTCATGAAAATCTTGATCGAGGCGTGGCCCTGCTTCACCAGCGCCGGAATGTGCTCCTCGACCGTTTCCTTGGTCGCATCCGCAATGATCATGTGAAAGGCGTAGTCGATCACGGCGCCTTTCTTGGCGAGGGCGTGATAATCCTCCACCACCTGCGGCAGCTTCATGCCGACATGCTGGGCGGCAAACGGGATCACCGTGGTCGTGCCACCGAAGGCGGCCGAGACGGTCGCGCTCTCGAAGGTGTCGGCGTTCATGATGCCGGCAGCGGACAATTGCTCGATATGGGCGTGGCTGTCGACGCCGCCGGGTAGAACGAGTTTCCCGCGCGCGTCGATCTCGCGCTTCGCAGGCGAAAGCCCACGCCCGATAGCGGCGATGGTCTCGCCGGAGATGGCCACATCGGCTTCAAAGACATCGGTCGTCGTCGCGACGCGCCCACCGCGAATGATCAGGTCGTAAGCGGGTTCAGTCATGAGGCACTCCATGATAGGCTCAAGCCAAGTGATCGAAATTTTGCAGGAAGACCAGCATGTCCCGACCGCGCATTCTCGTCATCAATCCAAATTCCAACCCTGCGGTCACGCGAGGGCTGGAGGACGCGCTGAAGCCGCTCGGTTTCGAGGGCGGGCCGGAACTGGTCTGCCAGACGCTGGCCGAGGGTCCCTTCGGCATCGAAAGCCAGGCCGATGTCGATGGCGTCGCCATGCCGCTGCGCCGGCTGGTCGAGGGCGACAACAGCTCGGCGGCCTTTGTCATCGCCTGCTACAGCGATCCCGGGCTTCAGGTCTGTCGCGAAGGCACCGACCGCCCCGTGTTCGGCATTGCCGAGTGCGGCGTGCTGACCGCGATGGCCCGCGCCGAGACCTTTGGCGTCATCGCGATCGCCCAGCGCTCGATCCCGCGTCACATGCGCTATCTCAGGCAGATGGGACTGACCGAACGTCTTGCCGGCGAGCGGCCGCTCAACATGAGCGTTGCCGAAACCGCCTCGGGCGAAGGCACGCTGGCCAAAATGATCGAAATCGGCCGCGCGCTGCGCGACGAGGACGGCGCCCGCGCCATCGTGATGGGCTGCGCTGGCATGGCACGGCACCGCCGCCCGCTGGAAGACGCGCTCGGCATTGCCGTGATCGACCCGACACAGGCGGCCGTCACCATGGCGCTGGGTACAGTGCAGTTCTCGAATCACTAGGCGTCCTTCAGCACTTTGGCGTCCTGCCGCGCGAGCCATTGCGCGTGGCTCTCGCGGACTAGCGCGAACGTGTCCCGCTGCGTCGTGTAGAGATTGCCGAACATGCGGCCGATCGGCCGATAGGCGTCGAGGTCGACATACATGTTGGCCTCATCGACGAGGCCCTCGCGGGCGTGAACCCGGAGCACCTCGCCGACCAGCAGCTCGCGATCGGGCGAGAAGGTCAACGCGACATGGCGCCGGCATTCGAGCGCAAAGGGGGCCGCGGCGAGGCGCGGCACCTTCACTTCGATTGAGGGAAGCGTCGCCAGCCCGGCCGCGGCGACCTCGCTGTCGCCGGACGGAAAATCAACCGCGCAGTCGTTCATCGCCACCGACAGCGCCTCGTCCACCATGTGAACGACGAACTCGCCGTCGCGATGGATGTTGCGGGTGGTGTCCTTCGGGCTGTGATCCGGCTTGTGCTGAAGCCCGAGTACGATCAGCGCCGGGCTCTCCGAGAACACGTTGAAGAAGCTGAAGGGCGCGGCGTTGACCGCCCCGTTGGCATCGAGCGTCGTCACCAGCGCAATCGGCCGTGGCACCACCACGCCGCAAAGCAGCTTGTAGCGGTCGCGCGGATCGAGCTCGCGCAAGGGAATACCTGATGTGCCCTTGTCCGCCATCGACATCACTTCTCCGGCGGTGGCACCGCGCCGGTCTGGCTGGTGATCAGGCCGTAATGCTCGATGCGGCGGTGCTGCGCGAAATTGAAGATCGTGGTCTTGCCGAATGTGGTGGCATCGAGATCGCAAGGGTGGACCAGCAGCTCGTCCTCCTCCGTCTTCGCTTCGGCGACGATTTCGCCATTGGGATCGACGATCAGGCTGCCGCCGAACAGCGGGTGTCCGTCCTCGTTACCGGCCTTGGCCACCGCGACAACCCAGGTCGCGTTCTGATAGGCGCCGGCCTGCGCCGAGAGGCGGTTATGGAACAACCGTTTCTCGACGCCTTCATCGCTCCTCTCCGCATTCACCGACGGCGTGTTGTAGCCGATCAGCACCATCTCGACGCCCTGCAGGCCCATCACGCGATAGGTCTCGGGCCAGCGCCGGTCGTTGCAGATGGCCATGCCGATGATGCCGCCCAGCTCGCGCCAGACATTAAAGCCGAGATCGCCCGGCTCGAAATAGCGCTTCTCCAGATGCTGGTGCGAGCGCTTGGTGTCGTATTCCACATGGCCCGGCAAATGGATCTTGCGATATTTGCCGACGATCTTGCCGGATCTGTCGGTCAGGATCGCAGTGTTGAAATGATGCCCGTCGGGCGTCAGCTCCGCATATCCGAAATTCATCGCCATCTCGTGCTGTGCCGCGCGCTCGAACAACGGCCGGGTCGCCGCATTGGGCATCTCGCGCTCGAACCAATTGTCGAACTCGGCCCGGTCCTCCACGTACCAACGCGGAAAGAAGGTCGTGAGCGCCAATTCCGGATAGACGATCAGGTCGGCGCCCTTGCTCTTGGCCTCATCCATCAGCGCAATCATGCGCTTGACCACGGCCTCGCGGCTGTCCGCTTTCTGGATCGGGCCCATCTGGGCGGCGGCAACATTGACGATACGCATCAGCGATTTCCTGGTGATGTCTTTGAGCTAAGCTACAGTTTCAAGTACGTGCTGGCGCGCGCAGCATAACGCAGCATCGCCCGGACTTGCCAGCCGGCGCCTGCACATCGGCATCGTGTGCGCTGCACGGTCCATCCTCATGTCTGCTCCTCATCCGCAACATCGAGACCGTGGTCCAGCGCGTCCAGAAGCTGCCCGGCCTCATGCTCGGAAATCACGAGTGGCGGCGCGAGGAACAGCGAAGTCTGCTCGCCGCTGGTCCCGATCACGGCGCCGGCCTCCAGCGCCCGCTCCGCGACGCGCGAGGCAATCGGCACCTCGGCGGTGTCGGCGTGCCAGGAGCGCCAGTCCGGCCCGTGCAACTCCACGGTCCAGTGCAGCCCCTGCCCCGCCACGCGCTGCACGCTTGGATGCTTCTGCGCGATGGCGAGCAGGCGGCGGGTGAACAGCTTTTCGAGGCCCCTGACGTGCTCCAAAATCTTGTCATCGTTCACGACCTTCAGATAGGCGCTGACGGCAGCCATGCTGATGGGATGCCCGCGCAACGTGCCGTAATTCTGCCAGCTGGTGCCCTTGAGCCGTTCGACGATACCTTTCGACACCACGACCGCGGCAACCGCCGCCGCGCCACCGCCGAGCGATTTTCCGAGCGTCACGATATCGGGACGACTTTCGGCTCCCTGGAACGCGAACCAGCGCCCGGCACGGCCCGCACCAGTCACCACTTCGTCGGCGATCCAGTAGGAGCCGGCCTGCCGCGCGCACCGCGCCACCTCGTCCTGATAGGCGCCATCGTAGTAGATGCCGCCTTGCGTGTAGTCGATGATCGTCGCTGCCGTATCCGAAAGCAGGCGCGTGGCATCGGCCAGATATTCGCTGGGCGGAACATTGTTGGCCGGCGCGCCGTAGATCGCGCCGTGCGGTGGCGGCAATATCCGCACCGGCGCCATCGGCGCGGGCAGCCGCGAACCGCCTGAATGCACCGCGAGGCCGCCATGCCATTGCGGCTGCACGGTCATGCTGCGCGAGAGGCCCGTAATGCCGTGATAGGCGCGTTCGCGCGTCGCCAGCGCAGACCGCTGCGTCAGGGCCTGACAGAGCGACAGCGCCATGTCATTGGCCTCGCTGCCGCTGATGCAGAAGCGCACCGCGCCAACCCAATCGTCTTCGCCCTTGAACGCGGTGGCCATCAAGTCGTCAGCCGCCTGCTCGCGGCCGACCCAGGTCCAGCCCTCGTTCACGACGGGCGTATCCGCGGCGCGGCGGATCGCCTCCACCATCGCGGGATGACGATGTCCGAGACCGCCGCCGGTGTTGCTGCCGTCGATGAGCTTGCGACCATCCGACAGATGAAAATAGATGCCCTCGCCGCCGACCACGGCCATGGGCGCGCTGTCGCCGGCATTCAGCCCGGTTCGCAACAATTTGCTCATCGCAATCCCTTCATTCCGCGGCCTCGGCGCCGTAGCCACCGCCACCACAGGTCTCGATCGTGACGAGATCGCCTTGCTGCAGCACCAGGTTCGACTTGCCGTCGATCGCGACGTTCGCGCCCTGCCTGATCAGCGAGATGCGGCAGGCCTTGCCGGGTTCGCCGCCTTGCATGCCGAACGGCGCGACCACCATGCGCTCGATGCAGGTGGTCAGATGCATCGACGGCGCCAGGATGCGATAGGTACGGATGACGCCGTCCCCGCCGCGATGGACTCCCGTGCCGCCGGAATTCCGACGAATGGCCTGCTGCTCGACTTGGATCGCGTAATTCGCCTCGATCACCTCGATTGGCGTGTTCGAAGTGTTGGACAGATGCACCCGCGTCGCGGAGATGCCGTCCCGATCATGCCGCGCACCCTCGCCACCACCGTGGACCTCGTAGAGCATCTTCCACGAACCGTTTTGCCGCGGCTCGGCGAAGAAGAGGACGCCTGCCGTGGTCGCCCCACCAGCCGACAGACGTTCGGGAATGGTGTCCTGCATAGCGCGGAAGATCGCATCGACGATGCGCATCGAGGTCTCGTGATTGCCGGCCGCAACCGAGGCATTCCACCCCGGCTCGAGAATAGAGCCCGGGCGCGTGATGATGGTCAGCGGCCGCAGCGCGCCCGCGTTCTGGTTCATGTCGCGCCCGCTCATGATGCGCGCGGCATAGGCCACCGCCGAGCGCGCCATGAACGGTGTCGTGTTGCAGAAATTCGAGACGCGGCCGCAGCTTCCCGAGAGGTCGAAGGTCGCTTCGTCTCCGGCAATGGTGATCTTGACATGAATGCGCGCCGGGGCGTCGTTGACGCCACCGTCGTCCAAATAATCCTCGCCCTCGTAGACGCCATCAGGCAGCTCGCGGAGCGCCTCGCGCATCTCGATTTCGGAGAGATCGTGCAGGCGCGACTGCGCCGCCGTGAAGACCGCCTTGCCGTGCTCGCGGCATAGCTCGACGATGCGCTTCTCACCGGCTTTCGTTGCGGCGATCTGGGCGAGAAGATCGCCCTCGCAGGATTCCGGATCTCGAACATTGGCCTTGAGCAGCTGCACGATCGGCGTATTGACGCCGCTTGCCGTGGCGATCAGAACCGGCGGAATGCGCATCGCCTCCTGGAAGGTGTCGATGGCTTTCGCAAAATAGCTGCCCGGCCAGGTGCCGCCGATATCGGGCCAGTGTGCGAGGCTGACCGCGAACGCCACGATCTCGCCGTCGATGAAGACCGGGCGCACGACCTTGACGTCATTGAGATGATTGCCGCCGAGCGGGCCGACATTGTAGATCAGAGCGTCGCCGTCCTTCAGGCTGTCGCGCGGCACCACTTTCAGCAATTCGAGGACCGTATAGGCCATCGCGCCGAGATGGATCGGGATGTCGCGGCCCTGCCCGACCAGGTCGCCGCGGCCGTCCGTGATCGCCGACGACAGGTCGCCGGCTTCACGCAGCAGCGGCGAGCGCGCCGAGCGCGTCATCACCAGGCTCATCTCCTCTGCCGCGGCCGACAGCCCGTGCCTGATGACCTCGACGACGAACGGATCGAGCTTCATGCGGCCCCCCGCGTCAGGAACAGATTGCCTGAAACATCGGGCCGCGCCTGCCAACCGGGCGGGACCACCACGGTCGACCATGCGTCTTCAATGATGGCCGGGCCGCTGACGATCTCGGTCAGCGAGGCGCGATCGATGATGCTTGTGGCGATGTCATGAAAGCCGTCGAACGAGCAAATGCGATTGCCGGCGGATACCCTGGCCGCGACGGCCGGCCGGCTCACGACGGTCGTCGACGGACGGCGTGCCTGCACCCGCACGGATTCGATGACGCAGCTCTCGCTCGTCGCATAGCCGAACAGCTCGTGGTGCCGGGCCAGAAAATCCTTCTTCAGCCTGATAATGTCGAGCGGTCGCACGAACGGCACCGGAATGGCGTCGTTCTGCGCCGCGTAGCGCATCAAGGCCACCAGCTCAATCTGAATCTCGGTCGCGGCAACCCCGTTGGCGATCAGCGGCGCCGAGGCATCGTCGATCAGCACCCCGATCCGCTCCGACACACGGGCGAGGTCGATGTCGTCAAGCGCCGCGCGCAGGGTTTGCTGCTGGAGGAAGCTGAAATCGGCGGTGAGACAGCCCAGCGCCGAGAACGCGCTCGATGCACTGGGAATGACGACCTCGGCAATCCCGTAGAGATCGGCTAGGCCCGCGGCGTGCATCGGGCCGCCACCGCCAAAGGCGAGCAGCGTGCAGTCGCGCCCGTCGATGCCGCGCTCGACGGTGACGCGGCGGAGGGCGCGCGCCATTGTCGCGTTCGCGACCTTGATGATGCCGAGCGCGGTGTCGGTCAGGCTCAGCCCCAGAGTGCCCGCGATCGGTGCGATGACATCAGTCGCTGCCTTGATATCGATTCCGATCCGGTCGCCGAGTTTGGTTTCGGGATTGAGATAGCCGAGCACGGCGTTGGCATCGGTGATGGTCGGCTCGGTACCGCCGCGGCCGTAGCAGGCCGGTCCAGGCTCGGAGCCGGCGCTTTCCGGTCCGACCGTCAGGCCACCGGAGCCGTTGCGCACGATCGAGCCGCCGCCCGCCCCGATCGAGTGCACCGCGAGCATCGGCTGGCGCAGCGGCTTGTCGCCGAGCATGCGGCCGTCGGTCATCTCGGCCTGACCGTCGACGATCAGGCACACGTCGGTCGTGGTGCCGCCCATATCGAACGTCAGCATCCGGGACGTGCCGAGCTGGCGCGCGATGCTGACCGATGCGGAGACGCCGGCCGCGGGGCCCGACATCGCCATCACCAGCGGCCGCCGCTTCACGGCCGAGATCGGCACCATGGCGCCGGCCGAATGAAACACCTGCAGGCCGGGACCGATCGGCAGCCGCAGCTCCAGTTCGCTGAGATATTCCACCGCAATCGGCATCGCCGCGGCGTTGAACACGGTCGCCGAAGTCCGCTCGTATTCGCGCGCCTCGGGATTGACCTCGTGCGACAGCGAGACGTGGGCAACGACGCCCTTGAGCCGCTCGCCGAGCATCTTCTCGTGCACCGGATTGGCATAGGCATGCAGCAGCGCGACCGCGACACTCTGCACGCCGGTCCCCTTCAGCCAGGCCACCAGACGCTCGATCTCCGCGTCATCCAGCGCCTTCAGCACCCGGCCCTCGTGATCGAGGCGCTCAGCAAGCCCGAAGCATCGTTCCGGCGGCACCAGCGGCAGCGATTTTGGCGGGACGTCGAGACGATAGAGATCGCGGCGACGATAGCGCGCGATCTCCAGCACGTCGGCAAAGCCTTCGGTCGCCACCAGTGCCACTTTCGGCAGCCGTCCTTCGACGATGGCGTTGGTCACGCGCGTGGTGCCGTGGACGAAGCGCTTGACCTCGCTCTTGCGCAGGCCGACCGCCTCGATCGCCTCCAGCATCGCCTGAACCGGAGCTTGAGGTCGCGACGGCACCTTCGCGATCCGTGCCTCCGCGGGGGAGTGTCGGATCGCGATGATGTCGGTGAAGGTGCCGCCGATATCGGTGCCAACTTCCCAGTGATTTTCGTCAGTGCTCATGTGTGGGTCAGCTGCGGACGACATTCGAACCGGACGCCGGGTGGTTCCCGTCCTTCGCGAGGTTCAATCGCAAACCGAGAGCGCTCATCATCATCCCCTGTCATGCCACCGCTTGCGAGCGTGCGACAGAGCGATGGCCTCGGGATAGGGCCAGAGTTGTCGCAATGCACTGGACCAGCCCGCGACCGGCGCGGCGCGGCGAGGCACATTTTAGTGCAGCCCTGCCCGCATGGAGAGCACGTCGGTGTGGATCGTTCGACGCGACATAAGTGCGGCGCACCACGAATTTTCCCGGACGAAACACCACATCCGCTGCAGCGCAATCCACGCGCCCCGCACGCACTGTCTAATTTGCAGGCGATCGACCGGCCCTACGGACCATGCGATTGCTTATGAGCTATGCATGGCAGTCGGCTCAGCCTCTCTTTATTGTACGATCAGTAAGCGGTGGTTTTGCCCGCTCCGGCTCTCAGGCCGCGAAGGACGGACGCAGGCGGCGCCAGCCGATGATGATGCCCGTGATGGAGAACAGAAAGCCAAGGGAGCAGAGCCCGACGACCAAGCCGTCGCGCAGCAACGGGTGCGCGACGAGAACCGGAAAATCCAGCGTGTGCAGCGCGCCGTAGAACCAGCGATAGGCCCGCCGCGATGGATCCAGCCTTTGCAGCAAATTGCCGTCGGCGCCGTCGATGTCGAACCAGAGGTCACCGCAATACGAGCGGTAGACCGGGGCGCCCGGGACAGTGGACCGCGCGGGATAGTTGTCGTCCTCGGCAAGTACAGACGGACCGCCGCAGCCGGCCGCCAGGCGCGCGGTCAACCCCTGGACCTCGTGCACATCCAGAGATCTCGTCGGTCCATCGCGGGGCGCGTCCCCTGCCTTGATCAAGGTCTGACCGGCAAGGGCCGTTCGATCCCGCCGATAGAGAGTGCCGTTGAAGGCAAACCATTCGATTTCACGGGTCGATGGCGATACAGGCTGCCGATCGAGCGATGGGGCCGCCGTCCAGTTCGGTGAAGCGTTCATCACGCTGGATTCAGCGGAGGCCCATTGCCCGCGCGAGAACAGCCGCCCGTGATCCATGGAGAGCCAGCCGCTGAAAATCCAGCTCAGCACGAACACCATCGCAACGAGGCCGATGAGATGATGCAGCGCATGCCAGCCGCGATAGGGCGAGCCGATCAGACCGCTGCGAGGTTTGATCCGCGCAAGCCCGAGCACAGAGCCAAGCAAAGCCGCGATCAGGGCCAGCAGCGACAAGGTCCAGACCACGCGATCCCACAGCGACCAGTTGCTTCGCAGGACCGTTGGATAGATCCAGTGCAGCACACTCCCGACCAGATTCCAGGTCCGCTCGTTGCGCGTCGTATCCAGGACGATCTCGCCGGTGAGCGAGGAGACATAGACTTCCCTCCCGTCGGCATCACCGAGGGCAACCCGAAACAAGGGCCGATGGCGGTCAAAGCCGTTCGGCACGCTCCATTGGTCGTAGTCCGAGCGCGCAACGATCTCGGTTGGTCCGGCATCCAGCCCGCGGCTGCGGGCGTGATCTCGCGCGATGGCCAATGCGACGTCGGAAGACGCGACCGACGCGTCGCCCCCATCGGAGGCGCGGATTGCGCCTGCGCGCGATGGCCCCGAGACGACATAGACCGGGCCGTCGCTGCGCTGGATCAGGCGAACGCGCGTCGCATCCGCGATGCCGCTCGCGGCAACGGCATCGGCGACTGCAATCCTCGTCCCAGCACTCGCCAGCGGCCCAAGCCCGGCGAAGCGTTCCGCTTCCGTCAGAGACGGAAACGGAACGAAGTGCATCACGATTCCCGTCGCGAACCACATCGCGAACACCAGGCAGAACGCGATCCCGAGCCATCGATGCAGCAGGACGATCGCGCGCATCATCGATCAGCATCCTACCATTTGAATGCGGCCGAGAGTTCATAGGTGCGCGGTGCACCCAAGAGGATCTGGTCGGGATAGAACGGATCGCCCCAGATCGCATAGCGCTTGTCGGCGATGTTGCGCACCCGGAAAGTCAGGCGAGCCTGGTCGACCGCGTTGAACACCGTCTTCGGGATGTCGACGAAGGCATAGACGTCCGCGACAGTGTAGGCCTTCATCGTCACGACATTCGCATCGGTGTTGTAGCGGTCGCCGACGTGACGGCCGGTGACGCCGACTTCCACGGGCCACGGCGTGAAGAACCGATACGACGCTCCGGCATTCGCCACGACGCGCGGCACGTTCGGCGGCGTGTTGCCGGAGAACGAGCCGCCGACAAAATTAAAGTCGGCGTAGCGCGCATCGACATAGGCGATGTTGCCCCAGAGACGCAGGGGACCGATCGGACGCACGGACGCGGCAAGCTCGACGCCCTTCGATTCCTGCCGTCCGGCAAGGTTGAGCTGCATGCCGCCGGCCGCGGCATAGACGTTCTTGCGCAGGATGTCGTAGGCCGAGAACGACCACTCCGCCCGGTTGTCCCAGAACAGGTGCTTGACGCCGGTCTCGTAGGTGCGCGCGGTGGTCAGGTTCAGCGGATCGGTCGGATTGAGCAGGAAGATGTTGTTGGCCGAGATGTCTGCGCCGGTGGCGTATTGGCTGAAAAAGGTCAGGCCCGGTACGGCTTCCCAGGTGTAGCCGATACGCCCCGTGGTCGGGACCCAGGATTGCGAGAACGGGAAGTTCGCCTTCTCCAGACCGAACTTGTCGGTCGAATTGCGGTCGAGCCCGATATGCTCGACGCGCAGGCCGCCGACCAGCGCAAAGGTCCGTGTCAACTTCAACCGGTCCTCGAACGACAGCGCCTCATTGTCGATGCGCGCGGTCTGCTGCTGAATGGTGAGCAGGCCGTAATAGCCGCGAGGCGGATCGACCAGCGGAACGGAATCGCCGGGGAAATTTGCGGCGCCCGGCCTCACGAAATCAAGGTAGCTTGAGGAAAGCGTCGTGACCAAACGGTTGTCAAAGCCGGCGATATTCGCATCCCAGATCAAATCGGTGACGTTGCCGACCAAGCGTTGGCTGTGCGCGACATAGAAGCGCTCACGATCGACCATGTTGGTCCCGGAATTGAACGCCTCGATCTCATTGTTGAACCATGTGCGCTCAGCTCCGTAAGCATAGGCTTGACTTTTCAGCGTCAGGTCGGGCGCCAGATTCAGCTCGAAACCGCCGCGCAGCCACACCTCCTTCGCCACGTTCCTGTTGTCGAGGACGTTGTAGTTAGTATTGAAGGTGCGGTCGTCGATCGTGACGGCACCGAGATCGGTTTTGTTGTAGTTCGAGACGTAATTGCCGGAAACGATCCCCGTCGTCGCATGCGAGCCGCTGAAGGCAATCGGCACCAGCGGCGCACCCCAATAGGCTTTCGAGCGATCTTCCCGATACTCGATCGCGCCCCAGACCTTGAGGCTGTCGGAGATGCGGTAGTTGAGCTGGCCGGAGACATCGAGCGTCTTGGTGTTGGTGTCGTCGGCAAAGCCGTTGAGCGAGGAACGGCTGACGTCGAAGCGGTAGTCCAGCCCCTGCACATTGGTGCTGCCGCCCGAGCCGTAATGCGCCCGGAACGAGTTCAGCGAGTCCCAGGAGAAATCTGCCTCGTTCCGGATCGGACCGGTGTGCGGCTGCTTGGTGACGAAGTTGATCGCGCCGCCGGCGGCGCCCTCGCCCGACATCAGCGACGCCGGACCCTTCAGGAATTCGACTGCCTCCAGATTGGCCGTGTCCATGATCCGCGAGGTCATGTTCTGCGGACCGATCTTGATGCCGTTATAGAGCGTGTTGATCTGGCTGTTGGTGAAGCCGTGCATGGAGAAAGCCGAAGGCTCGGCCGGATTGTCGCCGGCTGTGACGCCCACCGCTCCCTGCGCAACGTCGGACACGGTGCGGTAGCCCTGCTCGCGCATGGTTGCGGCCGAGATCACCTCCACGGTCGCGGGCGTTTCTCGCACGGTCAGGCCGAGGCGCGAAGCGCTTTCGGCGACGGCATTGGTGTTGAGCGGCGTCTGTGCCGCCGTGGTCGGCGCGACGGGCTTGGGCACTGCGGATGCAGTCTCCGGCCGGCGCGCTGCTGCGCGGCGTGAGCGCTGCGCGTCCCGTCCGGCCGGCTTGGCCTGCCTGCGGGATTGTGGCGCCGACACCTCGACGGGCGGCAGTGGCTCGCGGGCCTGCTGCGCCAAGGCCGCTGGCATGTCGATGGCGACGAAAGATGTGAGAGCGGCGGATGCCAGTAGGAAACGGCGTGGTCGTACAATACGAAGGGAATACACGGTCTTGGACCTCGGAGTGACGTCAGTGGCACGTCACCGCGAACCAGGGTCCCATCGTCCGGCTTGTCAGCCTTCCGGTGAAGCCGAATGTCTGTACTCCCCGACCGACATCTTCGCGTGTGACCACGGCTGACGGCAGGTCTCCTGGCTTGCGGGTCAGTACCTTGCATCGCCTTCCCGGGACCGAGATACCCAGTGGCTCGTGACGCAAGATTCGCCGCTTACAGTTGCGGGGGCAGCCACGGCATTGGGGACAACGTCCCCGCACCGCATTCCCTTTTCATCCCCTCTCGGGGAAACCGTCGCGAGCATCTAGGATTACGATCCAGACAGAGTCAATGTGCCAGTTGCGGCGCTATTGCCACAACGACCAGTTTCCTTGGAGAAAAGCATGGAAGGCGAGACCTTCCTCTGGCTGATACGGCACGCGCCCGTCGATGGCGTTTCGGGGATCATCCATGCAGCCGACGCGCCGGCCGATCTCGGTGCTCGCGCGCAGTTGGAGGCGCTGCGCCAGCGCTTGCCGCGGGACGCCGCGAGCTATGCGAGCCCGTCGCGGCGCACCGTCGAAACGGCCCGCGCGCTGGGACTCGAGCCGCTGCAGCTGGACGAATTCAGCGAGCAAGACTTTGGCGACTGGACCGGCCGTCGGCATGACGAACTCGCCGCGACCGGTGGCGAGGCCTATGCACGGTTCTGGAGCGATCCGGCGCGCGGACGGCCGCCCGGCGGCGAAAGCTTTGAGGAACAGGTCGCGCGGGTCCGCCTGGGTTTGTCGAAGATCGGCACCGGGGCCGCAACGCTCGTCGTGCATTCCGGCACGATCCGGGCGGCGCTGTGCATCGCGCTCGACCTGACGCCACAAGCGGCCCTGCGCTTCATGATCGATCCGCTGTCGCTGACCAGGATTGACCGGCTCGCGACCGGCTGGCGCGTCGTCTCCGTCAATCAGCGGACGATTTGATCAGGCCGGACGATCAGGCACATTGGCCTGCGCAAAGGTCGCCATGCCGTTGTGGAGCGCGCAGGCCGACCGCACCAGCGGCAGCGCGATGGCCGCGCCCGATCCTTCGCCGAGCCTGAGATCCAGGCTGATCAGCGGCTGCACGTTCAGCGCGCGCAGCACCAGCCGATGCCCCTGCTCCGCCGACTGGTGCGAGGCCAGCAGGAACAGCTGGCACGAAGGGTTGAGCCGCACCGCCGCCAGCGCCGCGACCGACACGATGAAGCCGTCGATCAACACGGGGATGCGGTGCTGTGCAGCCGCGATAACGGCACCGCAGATGGCGGCGATCTCGAGACCGCCGACGGCGCACAGGATCTTTTCGGGCGCAGCGCCCGCAACGTCATGGCGTGCGATTGCAGCGTCGATCACCCGCGCCTTGTGCACACGGCCGGCCGCGTCGATGCCGGTACCGCTGCCCGCGATCTCCGCGGCGCTCACGCCGAGCAAGCCGGCCGCGATCGCCGCCGATGTCGTGGTGTTGCCGATGCCCATCTCGCCGAAGATCAGAAGATCGGGCTGCCCGGCCTGTGCGCGCGTCACCGCACGTCGGCCGGCTTCGAACGCAAATGCCAGCTCCGTGGGGGTGAGCGCAGCTTCGACGCTGAAATCGCGCGTACCGCTGCGCGGCTTGTCGGTCACGATTCCAGCCATCTCCTCCTGCGCCAGCGTGCCGGCGTCGACGACCTCCAGGCTGGAGCCCAGCTCACGCGCCAGCACCGAGATTGCGGCACCGCCGGAGGCGAAGTTCGCCAGCATCGCGATCGTCACTTCCTGCGGATAGGCCGAGACGCCCTGCGCGACGATGCCGTGATCGCCGGCGAAGATGATGATCGGCACCCGCGCCGCGCGCGGCTGCTCGGTTGCTTGCAGGCCCGCAAGCTCGATCGCGAGCTGCTCGAGCCGGCCGAGCGCGCCGGTCGGTTTCGTCAGTTGCGCCTGCCGCGCCACCGCCGCCTCGCGGTGGACTGCGGAGATGTCGGGGCATTGTTGGGTGACCCATTCGGGGAGCATGCTGCCTCGCTTGCCTCACAGCCTGCGCTTGAGGATGTAACTGTCCATGATCCAGCCGTGCCGTTCGCGCGCCTCTTGCCGCACGGCGACGATGCGCGGGCCGATCTCGGCCAGCGCGCCGGACATGACGATCTGATCGGGCATGCCGAGATAGGCCCCCCACCAGATGTGCAGGCCCGCCGGATCAAGCGACTGGAACGCCGTGCCGCCGTCGAGCATCACCACCACGGTATCGACACCTGCCGGCCAACCGCCATCGCGCAAGCGGCGTCCGGTCGAAACTAGAAAGGGCTCGCCGATGTCGTTGAGCGGCAACGCATGCGCCGCACACAGCGCCTGGATCGAGGTGATGCCGGGCACGACTTCGATTGTCGGCAAGGGATCGAGCCGCCGCGCGATACGCAGCGAGGAATCGTAAAGCGAGGGATCGCCCCAGATCAACAGCGCGACCTTGCCTTCGCCTTCGAGATGATCCCCGATCGTCTGCGACCAGACGGCGGCCACGGCATCATGCCAATCGTCCACGCCCTTGCGATAGTCCGCTTCAGCGGCGTCCCGCACGGGCAGATCGAACTCGGCAATACGCGTCCTGTCGCTGGTGAGCGCATCCGCGCAGATCGTCCGCCTGAGATCGGCGAGATCGGATTTTGTAGTCCCCTTGCGCGGGATCAGGACGAGATCGGCCGCGTTGATGGCAGTAATCGCGGCGCGCGTCAGCTGCTCGGGATCGCCGCAACCGATGCCTATCAGAGAGAGCGTGAGCATCGTGGCTGCGAAGGGCGGCCATCATGGCCGCCCGTTCGCTTGTCTCTAGGCCGCGTTGTGCAAACGCGGCGTGACGAGGCCGGGCGCGGTGACGCCGCGCAACGACTTCGCCAGCGCGAGCACGCCGAGATCGGCGAGCGGCTCGATCACGATGACCAGCGCATAGGACGCCGCGAAGGTCGCGATGTTGGCGAGGTTGGTCGCGCCGAAGCCGGAGCCATAAATCGCCCAGAACGCCACCCAGGCGATGACGCCCGCCTGATAGGTCGTCGAAAGCGCCAGCGCCTGGCGGTACTTCAGATCGACATAGGCCGTGTTGCTCGAAATGATCCGCGTGGCGATCGCCTGGATTCCGAACAGCGGCACCAATAGCGTGGTGACGTTCATGCCATATTGCGGCAGGTCGGGCGGCTCGAAGAAGATGCCCTGGAACAGCAGGCCAAACGCGAGGCCGAAGGCCGCAGGCGCCGCGCCAAACAGCAGGAACAAGGTCGAGCCGAGGATGAAGTGCACTTCGGAGACGCCGACCGGGAAGTGCGGCAGGATCTCGAAGAAGATAAACACAAGTCCCGTGGTGGCGAGCGTCCGCGCCGCGAACGACGTGATGCCCTGCTCGCGCACGGTCTCAGCCGCGAGCTTCAGGGCAACACCGCCGACAGCGATGCCGGTTGCGTAACTCAATACGAGCTTGGCGTCCGAGACTAGTCCGGGTTCGATATGCATGGCTCAGATCCTTCTTGCCGTCACACCCGACGGCCTTGGCCTCAAAACATGCACGGCCGGTCTCCTGGCTCGCGGTTCACTGGGAGTCTCCGGCCTTCCCGGGCCTCGCGGCCCAGTGGCTGATCGAAGTCCCTCACCGCTTACAGTCGCGGGGGCGGCTGGGGTTTTGGGCGCCGCAACTGGGTCCGCCCATCCCCATTCCCGATTATGCTCCGGCGCTTTGCGCCGCGTCGAGCACCATGCGTCTCCTGTGTGCCTCTTTCGCCGGCCGGGCGTCAAGGGGCGACGGGCGGACGAGGCGGTCATGACGGATAATTCCCCGCCAGCGCGCCGAACAGGATGACGGCCGCCGTGGAGGCCGCTCCGCCCCGCGCAAGCTGCTCGGCAAGTTCCGAAATGGTGGTGCGGACCAGCCGCTCATCGGGACGGCCGAGCGATTCGGCAAACAACGCCGGCGTGGTTGGGGCGAGCCCGTGCTCGATCAATTTGACGACCAACGCCGGAAACGTCCGCCGGCCCATATAGACCACGGTTGTCGCCTCCGGATCGGCCAGCGCCGCCCAATTGAGATCTGGCGGCAGCTCGCCGGTGACGTCCGCCCCGGTCACGAACTGCACGCGGCGCGAGGTGTGACGCCGGGTCAGCGGAATGCCGGCTTGCGCGGCGGCGACACAGGCCGAGGTGACGCCGGGAATGATCTCGTAGCCGATGCCCGCTTCGCGCAGCGTCTCGAGCTCCTCCTCAAGCCGGCCAAAGATGCCGGCATCGCCCGACTTCAATCGCACCACGCGCGCGCCTGTCACGGCATAGTCGACCAGCAGGCGGTTGACATGGTGCTGCTTGGTCGAGGCCCGCCCTGCCCGCTTTCCCACCGCGACGAGATTGGCGCCGGGCCGGGCCAGATCGAGGATCGCGCCTGAAGCAAGATCGTCATAGAGCACAACGTCGGCCTCGCGCAGCCGCGCTGCACCCTTGAGCGTGAGCAGCTCGGGATCGCCGGGCCCGGCGGAGACAAAGGAGACAAAACCGCTCACCGGTCCTCCGCGATCAGATGGAAGAACGTGCCGGTGGCTTGTCCCCGCCGCGAGCCGGTCTCGGCAATGACCGCACCTGTCGCGTCGTGCACGACCGCCAGCGCCGTGTCGGGCTGCGCGACTATGGTCGAATAGTGGAATTCATGGCCACGCAGGCGTGCACCCGCCTGATGACCCGGCATCGGCGCGGCGAGCTCGGCCAGACGATAGCCCAGATGCATGCGGCGCTTGGCAAAGCTCGTCTCCAGGCCGAGCAGGCCCGTCATCTCGTGGCTGATGCCATCGGCGTCGGTCAAAGCGGTGCCCAGCACCATATAGCCCCCGCATTCGCCGTGCACCGGGCGCGTCTCGGCGAAGGCGCGCAATCCGCTGCGGAAGCGCGCATTGGCAGCGATCCTGCCGGCCTGCAGCTCGGGATAGCCGCCAGGCAGCCAGCACACATCGGCGACCGGATCAGGGGCTTCATCGGCGAGCGGCGAGAATGTCGAGATCTCCGCACCCGCCGCGCGCCACGCTTCCAGCATGTGCGGATAGACGAAGGAGAACGCGGCATCACGGGCAAGCGCAATGCGCTGGCCGGGCGGCGTCACGTTGACGCCGCTTGCGGCAGGTTGCGGCGACCAGGTGGCCGCCGAACGCAGCACCGCGTCGAGATCGACATGCTCGGCGACGAAGCGCGCAGCTTCGTCGATCAGCTTGCCGATTTCCGCCTGCTCCTCGGCCTGCACCAGTCCGAGATGCCGCTTCGGCAGGCTGATCTCGGCATGGCGCGGCAGCGCGCCGAATACGGCGATGCCGGCATCCAGCAGCGCGCGCCGCACGAGGGCTTCGTGGCGCGGGCTGGCAACGCGATTGAGCACGACGCCTGCAAGGCGCACACCGGGGCGGTAGTCGCGAAGGCCCGCCGCGATCGCGGCCGCCGTTTGTGCCTGTCCTGAGGGATCGATCACCAGCAGCACCGGCCAGTCCAGCATCTCCGCGATGTCGGCGGTCGCCCCGGTGCCGCAGACGCCACGCGCGGCGACGCCGTCGAACAGACCCATCGAGCCTTCGGCCAGCACGACATCGGCGTCAATGCCGCGACTGACGAGATGCGAGATTGTCCCGCGATCCATCGCCCAACTGTCGACATTGACCGAGGCGCGTCCCGTCGCGGCGGCATGAAACGCGGGATCGATGTAATCGGGGCCGCTCTTGAAGCACTGCACCCGCAATCCGCTGTTGCGCCAGGCGCGGGCAAGCGCCAGCGTCAGTGTGGTCTTGCCGACGCCGGAGGCCGGCGCGGAGATAACGAGCCCTGCCGCCATCACGACACCTCCGGAAAGCGCGGCTCGGCGCCGACCGGCCGATAGCGGCGGTCATAGTCGGCAGCATAGAGACGGCTCTCGGAAAAATCCGCCGAGTCCAGCGTCTTGCCGACCAGGATCAACGCGGTGCGCTCCATCTCGCCCCCGACAGCAGCGTCGAGTGTTGCGAGCGTGGCGCGGATGATGCGCTGCTCGGGCCAGCTCGCACGCCAGACGATCGCGACCGGGCAATCCGCGCCATAATGCGGCGTCAGCTCAGCGACGACCTTGTCGAGCAGATGAATCGACAGATGGATGGCGAGCACCGCGCCGGTGGCGGCGAAGGCGGCAAGCTTCTCGCCTTCGGGCATCGCGCTGGCGCGGCCCGGCGTGCGCGTCAGCACCACGGTCTGGGCAAGGCCGGGCAGCGTCAGCTCGGCCTCCAGCGCAGCCGCGGCGGCCGAGAAAGAGGGAACGCCGGGCGTGACCGTGTAGGGAATGTCGAGCGTGCGCAGGCGGCGGAGCTGTTCGCCCATCGCCGACCAGATCGAGAGATCACCGGAATGCAGCCGCGCAACGTCCTTGCCATCGGCATGGGCGGCGGCGATCTCCGCGACGATCTCATCGAGCGACAGCGGCGCGGTGTTGACGATCCGCGCCCCGGGCGGGCAATGCGCCAAGACGCCCTCGGGCACAAGTGAGCCAGCATAGAGGCAGACCGGACAGGCGGCGATGAGATCGCGGCCGCGCAACGTCAGCAAGTCAGGAGCGCCTGGCCCTGCCCCGATGAAATGCACCGTCATGCGCCGTCTCCTTCCGCGATCGCCGCGGTCGCGGTGCGATCCTGCGAGACCACCCGCGTCGCAATCAATCGCGCGCGAGGTCCGGCCGCTGCGAGCGCCGCCGCCTCGGCAACCGATCCCGTCCCGAACTTTTCCACGACGAGCTTTGACTGCGTCGGCGTGTCGATGCCAACAAGCATTTCGGCGGCAACCGCCTTGATCGGCAAGCCGCATTCGCGCGCGAGCTGCTTCAACACCTCCTCGTCGGCCTTATCGCTGACCGTCGCCACTGCTGCGAGGCCTTCGGGACCACCGGCCGCCAGAAGCGCCTCACGCAGCGAGGCCAGCGTGACGTCCCGCTTGAATCCGAGCCCGGCGACCTTCATCGGACCGCGCTCCATTGCACCACGGGCCGCACGGCCTCCCAGGACCGGTAGCGGCCGAGCGAAGCGGCATGCGCAATCTCGACCCGCATCAATTCGCCGCCGTGGCGCTGGTGCAGCTCACCGAGCAACGCTTCCGTCTCCAACGTTACTGAATGCGCGACCAGCCGCGTACCGGGCGAGAGCCGCGGCCAGATGGCGTCGAACATCGCGATGTCGAGACCGCCGCCGATGAACACGGCGTCAGGCCCGTCCAGCGTAGCAAGGGCTTCAGCCGCTTTTCCCGCGATGACTGTGATCCGATGTGCCAACCCGAACGCCGTCGCATTGCTGCGAATGTTCGCTGCGCGATCCTCGCGCGCCTCGACGGCGATCGCGGTGCCCCCGCACAGCGTCCACTCGACCGAGATCGAGCCCGAGCCCGCACCGATGTCCCATAGCCGTTCACCGGGACGCGGCGCCAGCGCCGAAAGCGCGAGCGCACGGACCGGACGCTTGGTGATCTGGCCGTCATGGACGAAGAGTTCGTCCGATAGTCCCGAGCTGTGGGGGATGCCCTGCGCGCCCGCCGCCTCAACGGCTACCGCGACCAGATTTCCGGCAAGATCGCCTGCGAAGCTGTCGGCGCGATGCGCGTTGATCCTTTCGCGCGGCCCGCCAAGCGCAGCGAGTGTCCAGAATGCCGAGGCACCCCATCCGCGCGCCGTCAGCCATTTCGCGAGATCGCCTGCCGCCTTTGCGTCGCGCACGAGACAAATGATGCGTGCCCCTCGCGCCAGGTGTGGCACGAGACGCTCGAATGGCGCGGCGTGGAGACCGAGACAGGCAACGGATTCCAGACGCCAGCCAAGCCGCGCAGCAACGAGCGAGAATGTCGAGGGAGCCGCATACGCGATCCATTCGTCGCCATGGAGCTTCTCGGCGAGGCTCGCGCCGGCCCCGTGCCAGAACGGATCGCCGGAGGCGAGCACCGCCGTCGGGCGACCACGGCAGCTCAACACGATTTCTGCATCGAACGGCACCGGCCATGGACGGCCGCGCCCGGTTATGCCGGCGAGTGCAAGATGCCGTTCACCGCCAAAGACAGTTTCGGCATCATCGAGCGCCTTTCGGCTTGCCTCGGACAGCCCGGCAAGGCCATCTTCGCCGATACCGATGATGGTCAGCCAGGGATCAGCCATGACGCGCGCCCTCATTCTGGGCGGAGCGGCCGACGCGAGCCTGCTCGCGGCGGAGATCGCGCGCGCCGGCGTCGATGCCGTGTATTCCTATGGCGGCCGCACCCGCGCGCCCGCCGGTCAGCCGTTGCCGACGCGGATCGGCGGTTTTGGCGGCGCAAGCGGACTTGTCGATTACATTGGTCGGGAACACATCACGCATGTAATCGACGCGACGCATCCCTTTGCCGCCGAGATGAGCCGCAATGCGGTCGCGGCATGTGCGGAAACCGGCACGCCGCTGATCGCTCTCGAGCGAGCGCCGTGGACCAAAGCGCCCGGCGACAACTGGATCGAAATACCTGATGTCGACGCCGCGGTCACCGCACTGCCTGAAGTGCCGGCAAATGTGTTCCTCGCCATCGGCCGCCAGCACATCGCGCCGTTCGCGACCAAGCCGCAGCACGCCTACACGCTGAGATTCGTCGATCCGCCCGATGCGCCGCTGCCCTTCGCCGCGGACGTCATCGTGTCGCGTGGGCCGTTTACGCTTGAGGGCGAACTGGAGATGCTGCGCGCGCGAGGCATCACCCGGATTGTCGCCCGCAATTCCGGCGGCGACGGCGCGCGCGCCAAGATCGACGCCGCCCGCAGGCTCGGCCTGCCCGTGATCATGATCTCGCGGCCGCAACTGCCGGAACGCTTGCGGGTCGAGAGCGTGGCCGAGATCATGCAGTGGCTCGGTCATCGGGCCTGCCTCGGCGCATAGACCCAGCGGCCGACGCCGCGTGTCTGCGAGTTGCCGACGATCACCAGCGTGCGCATGTCGGCCATCTCGGGCCGGGCTTCGTTCAGCCTGACGGTCTCGATCTTTTCGTCGGCGGCGCTGATCGCGCGCGCGAAAATCACAAGACGGTCGCCACAGCCGGCCTCGTTCAGCACCGCGAGCGCACGGCCAAATCCTTCCGGCCGGCTCGCCGAGCGCGGATTGTACATCGCGATGGCAAAATCGGCTTCCGCGGCGAGCCGCAGGCGCTTCTCGATCACCGCCCACGGCTTGAGATTATCGGAGAGATTGATCGCGCAGAAATCATGGCCGAGCGGTGCGCCGGCGCGCGCGGCAGCCGCCAGCATCGCAGTGACGCCGGGCAGCACGCGGATCGGCAGCTCCTGCCATTGCGGCGCCTGTTCGAGCGCCTCGAACACGGCGGACGCCATCGCGAAGACGCCGGGGTCGCCGGAGGACACGATGACGACTTGGCCGCCTTCGGCCGCGAGCCGCAGCGCCTCGCTCGCGCGCTGCAGCTCTTCGCGATTGTCGGAAGGATGCAAAGTGAGCCCTGCCCGCGCTGGCACGCGCGCGACATAGGGCGCGTAGCCCAGAATGTCGGTCGCGGCGGCAAGCGCGGCGGAGACCTCGGGCGTCACCAGCGCAGCGCTGCCCGGGCCGAGGCCAGCGATGGTCAGCGTGCCCGTCATTCGGCGGCGTCCGGATGCCGGCCCTTGCCGTGCACGAGCACGATCGCAAAATAGGGGCAGTCGGCGGCGTCGATCTCCGCAAGCCGCACCACGCGCTCGCCCGGCATGGTGCCGCGCTCGACCAGCCACGCATCGTCCAGCCGTCCGGCGGCAGCGAGCGCGCGGCGCACTTTCGCGAGATTGCGCCCAGTCTTCATGATCACGAGCGCATCGGAATCGCGCATGCGGCGTTCGAGCTCGTCCTCGGCGAGCGTGCCCATGAGCACCGTCGTCACGTCGTCGCCGAGCGCAATCGGCTGTCCCACGCCATTCCAGCAGCCGACCATGCCGGGAATGCCGGCGATCACCTCGATCTCGACGCGGCCCTGCAGGCGCATGTGCAGATGCATGAAGGAGCCGTAGAAGTAAGGATCGCCCTCGCAGAGCACGACGACGTCGACCGCGCGCGCCAGCCGCGCCAGTCGCTCCGCCCATTCGTCGTAGAAGCCGGCAAGCAACTGGACATATTCAGGCGTGTCGAAGGCGATCTCGGTCGTAACAGGATATTCCATCGGATATTCGGTGACGTCGGCAGCCAGCATGCCCTCGACGATGCGGCGCGCCTGGCCGGGCCGGCCCTTTTTGCGGAAATAGGCGACATGCCTCGCGCCGCGCACCGTGCGATCGGCGCGCACGCTCATCATATCAGGGTCACCGGGGCCGAGACCGCAGCAGATGATGCGTCCCATCGCTATTCGCTCCGGCTCGCCAGCGCGTTCACGGCGGCGACCGTGATCGCGGAACCGCCAAGGCGGCCCTCGACCGTCAGCGCCGGCACCGGGGAAACGGCCATCAGCGCAGCCTTGGATTCGGCCGCGCCGACGAAGCCGACCGGACAGCCGATGATTGCCGCGGGCCGTGGGCAGTCCCGGTCCTCCAGCATGTTGAGGAGATGGAACAGCGCGGTCGGCGCATTGCCGATCGCCACGATCGCGCCGTCGAGATGCGGCCGCCACAGCTCCAGGGCCGCGGCCGAACGGGTGTTGCGCATGGACTGCGCGAGCGCGGGAACGGTCTCGTCGCCCAGCGTGCAGATGACGGCGTTGGCGGCGGGAAGCCGCGCCCGCGTAATTCCTTCAGAGACCATGCGCGCGTCGCACAGGATCGGTGCGCCCTTCTGCAAGGCCGCGCGTGCGGCGACCGCCATGCCTGATGTGAAGCGGATATGCGCTTCGAGGCCCACCATGCCGGCGGCATGGATCATCCGCACCACCACCTGCTCCTCGTCCGGCGTGAAGCGCGCAAGATCGGCTTCGGCCCGGATGGTGGCAAAGGACTGCCGGTAGATCGCCGCGCCGTCGGTCTCGTACGTGTGCGGCATCAGTGCCCTCCCATCAGGATGGAGGGATCTTTGACGATGTCGTCGCGATTCAGCCCGCGCAGGATGGGCTCATCGCGCGTCGACCCGGCGCGCACGAGATCGAAGCCTGCGCCGGTCGCGACCAGAGTGATGGCGGCGGGACCAGAATGGGCGCAGCCCTTGGCACAGCCGGAGACGTGTAGCCGTGCGGCCGCGCCGATGTTCGGCGCCAGGGCCGCGGCAAGGCCACGGGTATCGGCATGCGCCTCGCGACAGCGTGGCGCACCGCTACAGGCGATGACGCGCAGCGCAGGGTCGTAGGCCTCGGTGATCAGGCCGGTCGCGTTCGGCATCACGCGCTTGCCTTCGCTCAAAACCATTCGCCACGGCGTCATGCGCAGCGCATGTCCGCAACCGGCGAACTGGTTGAGCGTTGCATGCGCCATCTGTCCGAAGGCGACCCCGACCATCGCACCTTGCGCATAGAGGCCGGGACGCGCCGCGGCCATGATCGGCGCCGGCTCGGCCTCGCCGCGCAATTCCGCCGGCAGGATTGCACCGGCCGCAAGATGCGCCGCCATCCGCCCTCGCCCGCCTCTCGCGCCGCCTGAGGTCACGAACCAGCCGGCGAATGCGAGCGCGGTGCTCACGGCCTCGCCACGGGCGACGGAGCGGCCGAGTTTGTCGCCATCAGCCCGCACCAGCAGTCCGCCGGAACGATCGCGCTCGATCCGCACGTCCGCGGAAGCGCCCGCCAGCACGCGTGAGGTGCCGTCATCGATGGCGAAGCCGAACTTGGTTGGAAGTTCGAGCCGGCTGTCGGCAAGCGCCTCCTCGAGTTCGGCGGCGAGCGATTGGGTCGCGTCGCCGCTACGCCAGAACGGCGTCACGAGGATGTTGCGACGGGATTCGGTCTCCGCATCCGGGTCGAGCAGCGCCAGTTGGGAGAGGCCATCGAGCAGCAGCCTGTGGCTGGTCTCGTTGACGCCCCTGATCTGGAGATTGGCCCGGCTGGTCACGTCGATCAGGCCATTGCCATGGCGTTCGGCGAGATGAGCCAGTCCGGAGATCTGCGCCGCGTCGAGCCGTCCGCCGAACGGACGCACGCGGACCACCAGCCCGTCGCCCGATTGCATCGGGCGCAGCGCGCCGGGACACCAGCCCTTGACCACGGAAGCACTCATGAGGCCTCCCGCAGCGCAGCCGCAATCGAGTTGCGGCGCGTTCGCCAGAGCGAGGCTTCATGCAGGCGCGTGAAACACGCTTCCATCGCGGCGAGTGCCGCCGGATTTTCGCGGGCCATGAAGGCGCGGACGTCGTCATGGCCGAGCGTCGCATCGTAGTAGAGGTCGAACAGATGCGGCGGCACGGCGCCGGCCAGATGCGCGAAGGCGGCCATGTGCTCGAGCGTCGCGGTGATCTCGGCCGCCCCGCGAAAACCGTGGCGCATCATGCCCCCGATCCAGGCCGGGTTGGCCGCGCGCGCGCGGACGACACGGGAGATTTCCTCGGTCAGCGTACGCGCATGCGGCTGCTCGGGGCGCGTCGCGTCGAGATGATAGAGCGATGGTCCTGCCGCGCCGAGATGTGCTGCGGCGGCCGCAATGCCGGCCTCATGCGCGGCATAGTCGGCCGCGAGCAGAAGATCGGTTTCCGGCAGATCCTGCACGTGAACAAATGCATCGGCCGACAAGAGCCGCTTCTCGATGCCGGCGCGATCGGGCTTGACCTCGCCATCGGCCGAGAACGCCCATGACGATGCCGAGAGCCACGCTTCGCCGGCGGCTTCGCGCGTCTCGGGCGTGAAGGCGTCCGGGATTGCCGAGAGGCCCACGCCGTATTGCCCGGGACGCGGCGCGAACACGCGCGATGTGCGATGGCGATAGGGATTTTCGTCGCCCTCGTCCTCGCGGGCCGACAGCGCCTCGGCTGCCGCCTGGAACAATTGCGCAAGGCCTGAGAAGACGTCGCGAAACAGGCCCGAGACGCGCAGCGTGACGTCGATGCGGGGTCGGCCAAGCTCGGCGGGCGCGATGATGTCGTAGCCGGTCACACGGCCGGAAGCATGATCCCAGCGCGGTGCGAGGCCAGCCAGATGCAGCGCCATGGCAAACTCTTCGCCCGCGGTGCGCATCGTCGCCGAGCCCCAGAGATCGACGACAAGGCCCTTTGGCCAGTCGCCATGATCCTGCAAATGACGACGTAGCAGTTCTTCGGCGAGCTTGATGCCTTGCGCGTGCGCCGACGGCGTCGGCACCGCGCGCGGATCGACGGCGAAAAGGTTGCGTCCCGTGGGCAGCACGTCCTGGCGGCCGCGATAGGGCGAACCTGACGGCCCCGGCGCGACGCGGCGGCCTGCAAGCGCGGCCCGCAAAGCGTCGCGCTCTGCTTCACCGCAGGCGCCGCGGCCGAACACGTGCAGGCCGTCGCCGAACTGGCTTTCCTTGAGATCGCAGACGAAGCGGTCGATCCGCGGGATCGCTTCGGCCGGAGCGGCCGCTGCATCGAGGCCAAGATCGTCTTCGAGGCCAGCCGCTCGTGCCTCATCGCGGATCGCGGCGATCAGACGCTGGCGGCGGGCGGGATCGAGACCATCGGCCGTCGAGTACTCGTCGAGGAGCTGTTCAAGCCTGCGCAATCCGTCCGGCACCGCTGATATTGCGAGCTGCGGCGGCAGATGGCCGATGGTGACGGCCCCCAGGCGCCGCTTGGCCTGCGCAGCCTCGCCGGGGTCGTTGACGATGAAGGGATAGATGACGGGCAAATCGCCGATCAGGGCTTCCGGCCAGCACGCCTGCGACAGCGCCACGGATTTTCCGGGCAGCCATTCCAGCGTGCCGTGCGCGCCCATGTGCACGACGGCATCACAGCCCTGCTCGCGGAGCCAGAGATAGAACGCGACATAGGCATGGCGCGGCGTGCGGGCGAGATCGTGATAGTCGGCATCGCGCGCGGTCGCATCGCCACGCTCCGGCTGAACCGCGATGATCGACCGGCCGCATTGAATCGCAGCGAAATGGAACGCGCCGTCGCGACAACCCGGATCGGTCTCCAGCGCGCCCCAGGCTTGCGCGAGATCATCCTGCAACACTTGCGGAAGGCGCGAGAGTGCAGCACGGTAATCGGCGACGCTCCAGCTCAAGGTCCGCTCGAGCAGCGTCTCGCCGAGGGCATGGACCGGATCGAGATCAAATCCGGCCTCCGCGAAGTCGGACACCAAAGCCTCGACCGACGCCAGCGCATCGAGACCCACCGCGTGCGCGATCTGATGCGGACGGCCCGGATAGTTGGAGAGCACGAGTGCCATCCGCTTGTCAGCGGCCGGCGTCTCCGCAAGGCGCCGCCAGGCCGCAACGCGCGCGGCGACGGCCTTCACGCGCTCCTCGTCAGGCCTGTGTGCCAGATGCGAAAATTGCAAATCGGGATCCCGCATCGCGGCAGACTTGAAGCTCACCACGCCCGCGAACAGGCGGCCGTCGACCTCGGGCAGCACCACATGCATCGCGAGGTCGCCGGGCGACAGGCCGCGGAGCGAGCTCGCCCAGTCCTCGCGGCGGGCCGTGGAGAGCGCGACCTGGAACACGGGGCAGGATGCGGCGTCGAACGGCGTCGTGCCGTCGTCGCCCATCGCCGAGAACGCGGTCGCATTGACGATCGCGGCCGGAGGATTTTGCGCGAGATATCCGCGCAACCAATCTGCAACGCCTGGAGCCTTCAGCGAGGTAACGAAGACACCAAACGCGTCGAACCCCTTCTCGCGCAATGCGGCGATCAGGGCATCGACCGGGCCGGTGTCGGCAGCGGTGAGATAGGAGCGATAGAAGGCCACGAGCGCGCGCGGCCTGCCCTCACCCGACGCCGGCGCGGCAATGACGCCGCGCGCGGGATCGTAAAAGCCCATCTCGGGCACGGTCATGTCGCCGATAACAGGTCCCGCATAGAGGCCCGAAGCCAGCGCAAGCTGCGCGATCGCGGCTTGCGATGGGACGGGGCCGCCGGTGTCGCAGAGCACCTTGAGCCGCCGCAACGTCGAGACCGGCAGGGTCGAATACGCGTCCAGCCGCGTATCGTCGCGGCCGTCGGCCGGCAGCACGGCCAGCACGATGCCGCGCTCCTTCGCCAGCTGCTGCAGGGCCGCGAGCCCATACGGCCAATAGGATTCCCCGCCGATCAAACGCACGAGAATGCCGCGCGCGTGCGCAAGCGTGCGTTCGACATAGGTGTCGACCGAGAGCGGATGACGAAGTTCTGCGAGATTGACGAGCCGCAGCGACGGCAGGCTGTCGCGGCCACGGCGCCAGCCGGCCGCGAACGCGGCAAGATCGGAATCCGAATACGAGAGCACCACGAGATCGGCCGGGTCCTGGCCAATGTCCCTTGGTATCGCGATCTCCTCGAGACCGCGGCTCTCGCGGAAGACGACGTGCATCAGATACCGGATCCTGAAAGACCGAGTCCCGCCTTGATCGCGGCCTCGTCGATATCGCCGTGCTCGCCGATCACGACCAGCTTTGACTGCCTCGCACCCGCGCCCCAGGGCTGGTCGAACTGGTGGCGCACGCGCTCGCCCACCGCTTGCAGCAAGAGGCGCATCGGCTTGCCTTGCACCGCGATGTAACCCTTGACGCGCAGCACATTCTGCTCGCGCGCCAGACGCTGAACGGATGCAACCAGCGCTTCGATATCGGTGACCTCAGGAAGATCGATCACGACGGACGCAAAATCGTCGTGCTCGTGATCCTCTTCGCCGTCGTGATGCGAGGGACGCGCGGCGAGATCGTTCTCGGCGGCAGCACCGAGGCCGAGGATGAGGCGCGCGTCGATCGCGCCGTCGGTGATCGCCAGCATCGGCACGCGGCGCGACATCTCGGCGGTGATCGCCGCCTTGGCTGCTTCGAGGCCTGCCGCGCCCGCAAGATCGGCCTTGGTCAGCAGCACGATGTCGGCGCAGGCGATCTGGTCCTCAAACACTTCCGACAGTGGCGTCTCATGGTCGAGATTGCCGTCCGCCGCGCGCTGCGCTTCGACGGCGTCAGGGTCGGGCGCAAAACGGCCGGCGGCGACAGCTTCGGCGTCGGCCAGCGCGATCACGCCGTCGACCGTGATGCGCGAACGGATCTCCGGCCAATCGAACGCCTTGAGCAACGGCTTGGGCAGCGCCAGGCCCGAGGTCTCGATCAGGATGTGATCGGGCTTGACGGCCCGCGACAGCAGCTTCTCCATGGTCGGAATAAAATCGTCGGCGACGGTGCAGCAGATGCAGCCATTGGCGAGCTCGATGATGTTCTCTTCCGGGCAATTCGCATCGGCGCAGGATTTCAGAATCTCGCCATCGACGCCCTCGCTGCCGAACTCGTTGACGAGCACCGCGAGCTTCTTGCCGTTGGCATTGGCAAGCAGATGCTGGATCAGCGTGGTCTTGCCGGAGCCGAGAAAGCCCGTGACGACCGTGACCGGGACTTTTGCGAGCGAATTCATTCGGCGGCCTCCGGCACGACGGCCAAGGGGGAAATGGGGGGAATGCGGGCAAGCGATTGCTTGCGGAATATCTCCGGGCGGCTGCGCCAGGGCACGAGGCCGTCGGGCGCGGCCGCATAGGCCGCGGCGCCCGCGACCACATCGCTCGCATTCGCATCCGACAGACGGCCATAGACATAGGACCAGCGGCCGGGCGCGCTGAGCGCGACGGAGCAACCCTGGTTGCATGCAGACAGGCATTCGACGGGAACCACGCTGACGCCGTCGGGCACGCCGGCCTCGAGGATCGCGCCATGCAGGCGCTTGCCGGGCGTCGTCTCGCCTTCGCCAAGTGTCTCGCCGGCGCGGCAGGTAATGCAGACATGAAGTGTGACGGTCATCGCTTCTTCCAGAATAAACAGCGGGAAGCGATGAGGCCCACGAACCGTTCTTGCGAAGGCCCGTTTCCCCGTCGCGGAACACCCCGTCCGCCGGTCCAAAATCGTCCGCGTTGGCAGGTCTCCCGGCTTGCGGAGCAGGGTTTCCCCTTCGATCCCCGCCTTCCCGATCCCCAGGGGATCAGTGGCTTCGGGCATCTCTCCGGTCACGGTCGCGGGGGCGGCTGCATTTTGGAACCAAATCTTGCCGATTCGGACCCTATCGCATTCCCTCTTCGCCTGTCGTAGGACAGGAACCAACGCCGGGCCACCATTTGCCCCCGACCGCCTCTTGTCAAGCCGAAGGACCCCGTCCGATGACGCCCGAACCGGATACCCAGACGGCCGACGAAACCGACGCCCGCCACGCCTCGAAAATGGCGAAGAAGAAGGTCGCCCGCGACAAGATCATGGCGACCAAGAGCGGCGAAAAGGGCCTGATCATCGTCCACACCGGGGCCGGCAAGGGCAAGTCCTCTTCGGCCTTCGGCATGATCGTCCGCTGCGTCGCCCATGGCTTCCCCTGCGCGGTCGTGCAGTTCATCAAGGGCGCCTGGGACACCGGCGAGCGCCGCATGCTGACCGGCCATTTCGGCGACCTATGCCAATTCCACGCCATGGGCGAGGGTTTTACCTGGGAGACGCAGGACCGCGCCCGCGACATCGCCGCCGCGCGCGCCGGCTGGGAGAAGGCCAAGGAGCTGATCCTCGACCAGAATCTCCGCATGGTCGTGCTCGACGAGATCAACATCGCGCTGCGCTACGACTATCTTGACATCGCGGAGGTCGTCGAATTCCTCACGACGCAGAAGCCACCGATGACGCATGTCGTGCTCACCGGCCGCAACGCCAAGGACGAGCTGATCGAGATCGCCGATCTCGTCACCGAGATGACGCTGGTCAAGCATCCCTTCCGCTCGGGCATCAAGGCGCAAGCCGGCGTCGAGTTCTAAGAAACTCGCGATGGCGCGCGCATTGATGATCCAGGGAGCCGGCTCGGACGTGGGCAAGTCGCTCATCGTTGCCGGCCTCGCACGCGCCTTTGTGCGACGCGGCCTGCGCGTGGTCCCGTTCAAGCCGCAGAACATGTCGAACAATGCAGCCGTCACCGTTGACGGCGGCGAGATCGGCCGCGCCCAGGCACTCCAGGCGCTCGCCGCCGGCGTCGAGCCGCACACCGACATGAACCCGGTGCTGCTCAAGCCCGAGACCGATGTCGGCGCGCAGGTGATCGTGCAAGGAAAACGCATCGCGACCGCGCGTGCGCGTGAATATGCGGCGATGAAACCGTCATTGATGGGCGCCGTGCTGGAGAGCTTCGAGCGGCTGAAGGCGCGCGCCGATCTCGTTCTGGTGGAGGGTGCCGGCAGTCCGGCCGAAGTGAACCTGCGCAAGGCCGACATCGCCAATATGGGTTTTGCGCGCAAGGCCGACGTGCCGGTCGTGCTGGTTGGCGACATCAACCGCGGCGGTGTCATCGCGCAACTCGTCGGCATCAAGACGGTGATCGACCCGGACGATGCCGCGATGATCCAGGGATTTGTCATCAACAAGTTCCGCGGCGATCCCACATTGTTCGACGACGGCTACAGACTAATCGAAGAAAAGACCGCATGGCGCGGCCTCGGCGTGCTGCCCTGGTTCGCGCGCGCCGGCGAGCTGCCGGCCGAGGATGCGCTGGGCCTGAGCGATGCGCGCAAACCGGGCCAATGCAAGATCGCCTGTCTCGCGCTGTCGCGAATCGCCAATTTCGACGATCTCGATCCGCTCAAGCTCGAGCCTGGCGTCGATCTCGTGATGGTGCGGCCGGGCGAGGCCATTCCCGGCGACGTGCGCCTCGTCATCATTCCCGGCTCGAAATCCACTCGTGGCGACCTCGCCTTTCTGCGCGCGCAGGGCTGGGACATCGATCTCCTGGCGCATTACCGCAGAGGCGGCCATGTGCTCGGCCTCTGCGGCGGCTATCAGATGCTCGGACGCAGCGTCGCTGATCCCGAGGGGATCGAGGGCCCCGCCGGCGACACACCGGGTCTCGGACTTCTGGATGTCGAGACGGTGATGAGCCCGCAGAAGACGCTGACGCGTGTCGCGGCCGTGCATGCCGCGACGGATCAACCGATCGAAGCCTACGAAATCCACATCGGCCGCACTGATGGGCCGGATCGCGCGCGGCCATTCGCAAGGCTGAATGGCGAACCGGAAGGCGCGATCTCGCGCGACGGGCGCGTGCAAGGCAGCTATCTGCACGGCCTGTTCACGTCGGATGATTTCCGCAAGGCCTTTTTGGCGAAGCTCGACATTCCCGCCGGCGACGAGCCCTATCACGCCAGGGTCGATAGCGCGCTCGATGCGCTCGCCGATCACATCGAGCAACATCTCGACATCGACGGCCTGCTCGCGCTAGCGCGCTAGAGCCTCGGCCAGGCGCGTCCATTCGGATTCGCAGCCCGGAAGCCCGAGGCGCAGCCATGTCGGCTCTCGCGCGAACACGCGCGACCAGATATGGCGACGCGCCAGCTTCTCCTGCGCGGCAGGCGCGTCGGGCGTCTCGTAGAGACGAAACAGCTGGGTCCCGCCGACGAGCGTCCAGCCTTGCGACTGCACCATGCCGTCGAAACGACCGCAGTCTCGCGCCAGCCGCGCGGACGTGGCCTCCGCCCAGGCATCGTCACGCAGCGCGCGGCAGCCGATGGAGATCGCCGCTCCCGAGACCGGCCAAGGCCCCGACATCGAGGCGAGCCTGGCGATGTCGGACGAATTGCCGAGCGCGAAACCGAGCCGCAGGCCGGCAAGGCCATAGAACTTTCCGAAGGAGCGCAGGATCAGCAGCCCCGGCCGGTCCCCGGATGCAAGCGATAGCTGCGGGGCTACATCGGCGAAACTCTCGTCGACGACGAGACGACCGACGCGCGGCAGCAGCGTCAGCAAATCCCTTGGTGGGTGGCATCGGCCGTCGGGATTGTTGGGATTGACGACTATGGCGAGGTCCGCGCCCGCCAATGCGTCGAAGTCCCCGACCTCCTGGACCTCCCAGCCCGCGGCCGAGAGGACCCCGGCATATTCGTTGTAGGTCGGGGCGAGGATGCGCGCGCGGCCGGGTGGCGCAAGTTGCGGCAGCAGTTGAATCGCCGCCTGTGCGCCGCCGAGCGCGACAACCGCCGCGCTCGTGCGGTAAGCGTGCCGCGCCGCCTGATGCAGCGCCTCGATCTCGGCGCGCGACGGCAACGCGCTCCACGCGCGCGAACTCACCTCGCCCACGGGATAAGGCAGGCGGTTGATACCGGTCGACAGATCGATCCAGTCCTCCGCGCGACCGCCGAAGCGCTGCTGGGCCTGATCGAGATTTCCACCGTGCTCGCGCATGCGCTGTTCTTTCACGCGAAGGCCAGGATCGCAAGGATGCCGGCGAGCAGCAGCATGGTGCGGCGGTAAACCGTCAAGCCTCGATCGATGTCGGCGGCAAGCGGATCGCGCGCAGCTTCATTCAGCCATGGCTCGTTCGTGATGCTGCCGTGATAGATCCGCGGACCGCTGAGCCGCACACCGAGCCCACCCGCCATGGCTGCTTCCGGCCAGCCGCCGTTGGGCGAACGATGACGGCGTGCGTCCCGCGTCATGCACGACAGCGCCTCGGATCGCTGGGGCGCCAGCAGCACGAACAGAAATCCGGTCAGCCGCGCCGGAATGAAATTGGCGACATCGTCGATGCGCGCCGCGGCCCAGCCGAAGGCTTCGTGGCGTTCGGAGCGATGGCCGATCATGGAGTCCAGCGTGTTGATCGCCTTGTAGCCCAAAATGCCGGGAAGACCGAACAGCGCGCCCCAGAACACGGGTGCGACGATGCCGTCGGATGCATTCTCGGCGAGGCTCTCGATCGCCGCACGCGCGATCCCGGCCTCGTCGAGCGCTGCGGGATCGCGGCCGACGATGCGCGAGACCGCGTCTCGGGCGGCGGCGATGTCACCCGCTCGCATCGGGTTTGCGACGGCAGCAACGTGGTCGTGCAAGGAGCGTAGGGCGACCAGCGGCCAGGCGAGGACGCCGACCAGCACGATCTGGATCCAGCCCAAGGGAAGCAGGGACTGCAGCGCCCAGCCGAGCGCGACCGAGAGCGCGATCACCGCGAGCGCTCCGGCGAGACCAGCGGCGCGGCGAAATGCCGGCGGATCAGACGGTCGATTCCAGGCGGTGTCGATGGCAGAAATCAGCCAGCCCAGCCAGGTGACGGGATGGCCGATCCGCGCGAACAACCACGACGGCCAGCCCAACAGGGCATCCACCACCATCGCAACCGCCATCGCACCCGCAAAACCCACACCCGTCTCCTGTCCTGCCCCTGTTGCGCAAAGGGTGGCCGGAGCGCAAGCCCCTGATTGGCGGATTTCGGCTTTGTTTTTGGCCGCGTTTGGTGATTAGTGCAGGCCGACAGGAGACTTCATGGCCGTCATTTTGATCACCGGCGGAGCACGGTCGGGCAAGAGCAAGCGCGCGGAAATGCGCACGCGCGCCTTTCCCGGGCGGCCGGTCTACCTCGCGACAGCCGAGGCTCTCGATGCCGAAATGGAGGCGCGCATCGCCATGCATCGCGCCCGCCGCGGAACCGACTGGATTGAACGCGAAGTGCCGCTCGATCTCTTGCCCGCGCTGCTCGCCACCGACGGCGGCGGCGCGCGGCTCGTCGATTGCCTGACGCTTTGGCTCTCCAACCTGATGCATGGGGGGCGCGACTGGGAACGCGAGATCAAGGAGCTTGCCGGCGCCCTGCCCCGGCTGAAAAGTCCCGTCGTTCTCGTCACCAACGAAGTCGGCCTCGGCATCGTCCCCGACAATGCGCTGGCGCGGAGCTTCCGCGACGCCGCCGGCTTCATGAACCAGGCCATCGCGGCCGTTGCGGACGAGGCCGAGTTCGTCGTCGCCGGCCTGCCGATGAAACTGAAATGATGCCGCGCGACCAATTTTTGCGAGACGTCATCGCCGATCTCAGGATGGCGGCATCGTTCGTGACAATCCTCCCCGTCGCATTGTCGAAGCCCGCAGCTGACGGCGCCGTCGCACGCGCGACCTGGGCTCTTCCAGTCGCGGGACTGCTGGTCGGCCTTGCCGGCGCCTTAGTCTACAAGGTCGCGAGCCTGTTGGGTCTGTCGCCGAACCTTGCCGCCCTGCTCGCGCTGGCCGCGACCGCCCTCGTCACCGGCGCGCTGCACGAGGACGGCCTTGCCGATACCGCCGACGGGCTCGGCGGCGGCCGCACCCGCGAGCGCAAGCTCGAGATCATGCGCGACAGCCGGATCGGCACCTATGGCGTCTGCGCGCTGATCCTGTCGTTCGGCCTGCGCTGGAGCGCGCTCGCGACGATCGCCAATCCGTGGGTCGTCGCGCTCGCACTGTGCGCTGCGCACACTGCGGCCCGCGCGGGCTTGCCGGCCTTCATGTCGCAGGTCGCGCCTGCGCGACCTGACGGCCTGTCGGCGAGTGCGGGATCACCGCCGGGCCGCAGCGTTGCGATCGCATTCGCTGTTGGAATCCTCGCGCTCGTGCTCGCGCTTGGGCCGGGCAAGGCGCTGGTGAGCCTGATCCTGCTCGCTCTCTCCGGCCTGATGCTGGCGCGACTTGCCATCCGCCAGATCGGCGGGCAGACCGGCGACATCCTCGGCGCGTTCGAGCAGACCGGCGAGATTCTGATCCTGCTGGTTGCCGCAGCTTTCCAGATCGGAGGGTGACGCAATGGTCGAATTCGACGACACCTTCCGCCAGCACTTGCGCGAGCTGTTCGTGTGGCGCCGCGACGTGCGCCGCTTTCGCGCCGATCCGTTGCCGGACGGCGCCATCGATCGCCTGATCGAGACGGCCTGTCTCTCACCCTCGGTCGGCCTCAGCCAGCCCTGGCGCTTCGTCATCGTCGATGAGGCCGCACGGCGTCGCGCCGTGATCGACGACTTCAAAGCGTGCAACGCGGACGCGCTGAATTCCTATGCCGGTGAGCGCGCAGCACGCTATGCCACGCTGAAACTGTCGGGTCTCGAACAGGCCCCCGGCCACCTCGCCGTGTTCGCGGACAAGGCCAGCGACACCGGTCACGGCCTCGGCCGCGCGACGATGCCGGAGACGACGGAATATTCCGTGGTTGCGGCGATCACCGCGATGTGGCTGGCCGCGCGCGCCGAGGGCATCGGGCTTGGCTGGGTATCGATCCTCCATCCGAATCGCATCCACGCCATTCTCGACGTGCCCGACACCTGGAAATTCATCGCCTATCTCTGTATCGGCTATCCGGAAGTCGAATGCGACCGGCCCGAGCTGGAACAGGCGAAGTGGGAGCAGCGGCGGGGGGCAGAGGAATTCACGCTGCAGCGTTAATCAGGCCACGCCGGATATCCATCTTCCGTGTTGCGAGCGACTGCCGACGTAGGAATACGGTATCGGACTGCCAAACGCTGCGAATGAGCAGTCACAAGCGCATTTTTTCGTCAATTGTGGATGCCGGCCGTTCGCGCTAAGCATGCGCCTGGGGCTAGCCACCATGCAAAGAATGTCATGACCGAACGGCCTTCCGCTCTCGCGGTCGATCGCCGCGGGTTCATTCGCCTTGCCAGCACGACCGCCGCGGGGTGGCTGGCGCTCGGCGCAACATCTGATCGCGTGCGGGTCGTGGGATCGCTGACGGCGTTGCCGCTCGACGACGAGCTGACCAGAAGGAGCATGATCGACAGCCCGACCTCCCGCCTGGGTGGCCTCATCGTGGGCTTGAGGCAGCGAGGCTGGGTCGAAGGCGTCAATTTCCGCCTCGAGCTCCGATCGACCTTCGGCGCGCCGGATCGGCTGAAGACCGCGGTTCAGGAATTGCTGGCGCTCAAGCCGGATGTGATCCTGACCGGCTCGACGGTCGAAACCGCGGCCGTCCTGGAAGCCACAAAAACCATCCCGATCGTGTTCGCGACCGCCAACGATCCCGTCGGCAACGGCTTCGTCGAAAGCCTTGCTCATCCCGGCGGCAACGTGACCGGCTTCACCAACAGCACCGCCGAGATGGGCGGCAAATGGCTTCAGCTCATCCGGGAGGCCGTGCCGGATCTTGCGCGCGTCGGTATCCTGTACAACCCGGCGACCACTCCTCGCGGCGGCCGTTTCTTCCTCGATTCCATCGAGCAAGAGGCAGCACTGGCCGGCGTGTCCGTGATCCCCGCCCCCGTCAGCGCGCCAACGGAGATCGACGAAGCCGTCAGGCCCTTTTCCGCTCCCCCCAAGGCGGCAATGATTGCGCTGGTCGACAGCTTCCTGGTGGTCCACCGGCAGGCGGCGGTGGCGGCGGCGGCCAAATATCGCGTCCCTGCGATTTACCCGTTCTATTATTTCATGGATGCGGGCGGGCTGATGAGCTACGGGCCGACGCTCGAAGTGCGCTCGGCCGACTATGTCGATCTCATCCTGCGCGGTACCAAGGCCGGAGATCTGCCGGTGCAATCGCCGCGAAAATACGAGCTCCTGATCAACCGCACGGTCGCTCGCACGCTGGATTTGACGATACCATTCACACTGCTCGCGCGCGCCGACGAGATCCGCGAGTGAACGAGACGATCGACCAGGGAGATTTGCGGCCACCTCCCGGCCGGCTGTTCCGCAAATACCTCTACTCGATCGTCGCGCTCGCTTTCGCCGCGCTCGCCATCAACACCGGCTTCGACGTCTGGTTCTCCTATCGCGAGCAGAAGCAACTCCTGGCGGCGACCCAGCGCGAGCAGGCAGCAAGCGCCGCCGTCCAGATCGGCCAGTTCATTGGCCAGATCGAAAACCAGATCAGATGGCTCTCGCGCCTGCCCCCCGAGCTGTCCACGAACGAGGACCAGCGCCTGAACGCCATCCGCCTCCTGCGCCTCTCGCCTGCGATTGCGGACATCGCCGAGCTCGACGCCCAAGGCCGCGAGCAGGTGCGCGTGTCGCGCCGTGTCGCGGACAGGATCGGCAGCAAGACCGACCTCTCCGCCTCGCAGGCCTTCCGCGGCGCCAACGAAAGCCGCGCATATTACGGGCCGGTCTACTTCCTCGGCGACACCGAGCCGTTCATGACACTCGCCACGCGCGGAACGGGCCTGGCGCCGGATGTGATTGTCGCCGAGGTCAATCTTCGCTTCATCTGGGACCTCGTCGCCGGAATCAGGGTCGGCAACACCGGCAAGGCCTATGTGGTCGATCGCATGGGTATCCTGATCGCGCATCCCGATTTGTGGCGGGCGCTGCGCCGCAGCGATCTCTCCGGCCATCCCGACGTCCGAGCCGCGCTCGATGGCATCGGGCCGCCCTCCGGCGGCCTGGTCAAGGAGGATCTGTCCGGTCAACGCGTGCTGTCGACCTATGCGACGGTCCCCTCGTTGGGCTGGCTGGTGTTCGTCGAGCTGCCGCTCACCGAGGCCTATGCGCCGATCTATGCGTCGATCGGGCGCTCGACTTTTCTCCTGGTCATCCTGCTGGCATGTGCGGTGCTGGTCTCTCTCTTTCTGAGCCGGCGCATGACCGTGCCGATCCAGATCCTGACGCAGGGCGCGCGGCGGATCGGCAGCGGCGACCTCAGCCTGCGGCTCGCGATCAAGACCGGCGACGAGCTGGAGGCGCTCGGCGATCAATTCAACCGGATGGCCGCTCACTTGCGCGAATCCTATGCGACGCTCGAGCGCAAGGTGATCGAGCGCACCTCCGAACTGGAAAAGACCCGCGACCAGGCCCTTGCCGAGCACGATGCCGCCGAGCGTGCGCGCAGCGCGGCGGTCGCGGCCAACGAGACCAAATCGCGCTTTCTCGCGGTCGTCAGCCACGAGCTGCGCACGCCGCTGAACGGCGTCATGGGCGTGCTGCAACTGCTCGACGACGGCAGTCTCGGCGAAGCGCAGCGGCGCCACCTCACGACCGCGGCCGCGTCGGGCGAAACGCTGATCGCGCTGGTCGACGGCATCCTCGAATATGCGCGCCTGGAGGCCAGCGCCGAGACTCTGGAGACCCGCGATTTCCGCCTCGACCAGCTCATCGAGACGGCCGCCGATCTGATGCGTCCGCAGGCCTCTGACAAGGGCCTGACTTTCGATCTCGCCTGCGATGCGACGGTCAATACCTCCGTGCACGGCGATCCGGTGCGGCTCAATCGCATCCTGCTCAATCTGATCGGCAACGCGATCAAGTTCACCCCGCGCGGCGGCATCGGCTTGAGCGCGGCCGCCGAGAGACATGACGATCATGTCCTGCTGCGCATCACCGTGCGCGATACCGGCATCGGCATCGCGCCCGACATGCACGAGCGGATTTTCGAGGATTTCGTCCAGGCTGACGACAGTATCGCGCGGCGGTTCGGCGGCACCGGCCTTGGACTGGCGATCGCGCGGCGCCTCACCCGCCTGATGCGCGGCGAGCTGACGGTGGCGAGCACGCCGGGTACGGGCAGCTCCTTCATGCTTGAGGTACCGCTTGGCCTCGCCACCACCGACATCGCGCAAGGCGCGGTTCAGCCGCCATCACGGCAGCTTCGCGTGCTGCTGGTCGACGACGACCCCGTCAATTGCGAGGTCGGTGAAGCGATGTTGAAGAGGCTCGGCCACCACGCCACCATCGCCACGAACGGCGCGTCGGCCGTCGCGCTCCCCCGCGATCAGGCGTTCGACATCATCCTGATGGATCTGCACATGCCCGACATGGACGGCGTCGAGGCGGCATCGCGGATCCGCAAGCTCGGTCTGCCGACCATGCCGCGCATCATCGCGGTAACCGCGGACATGTCGGGCCGCGCCCGCGAGCGGCTCGCGGGGGCAGGCATTGCCAGGATCGTCAGCAAGCCGATCCTGATCAATGCGCTGCGCGAGGCGATCGAGGACGATGCCCAGAACCAGCCGGCCGCGCCGCAACTCGCCGCAGGCGCATTGATCGACCGGCATTTCCTTGATGACCAGAAGGAGCTGCTGGGCGCGGCGCAGATCGCAAAACTCCACGACCTGCTGGAACTGACGAGCGAAAAGCTGGTCGAGGAGATTGCCAAGGCTGCGGCGACTGACGATCCCGCGCAGCTCGCGCGCTGCGCGCACCAGCTCGGCAGCGGCGCGAGTGCGCTCGGCCTCGTCCGCCTTTTCGAATTCTGCCGTGAGGTCGAGCTGGCGGCAGTCACGATGTCCCGGCCCGAATGCGAGAGAGCCGCCCGCGAACTCGCCGCGCTTCGAGAGGCCTCGATGAGCGCGCTGGACGATCTGCTCCGGCCGGCCTAACAGCGTTCAGTCACTGGACTGAGATACAAGATGATCGGAGGCGCCGGTGCGCGCAAGATGTCTCGCCATTCTTCTCATGCTGCTCGCCCCTGCCGCGCGCGCCGAGGTCGAACAGTTTCCGTCCGGCTTCAAGACCAAAACCATCGCGGCCAACGGCACGCAGATTCATGTTCGCGTCGGCGGTCAGGGGCCTGTCGTGATCCTGATCCACGGTTTTGGTGATACCGGCGACATGTGGGTCAAGCTCGCCGCTGATATCGCGCGCGACCACACCGTTGTCGTGCCCGATCTTCGCGGTATGGGCCTCTCGAGCAAGCCCGACAATGGCTACGACAAATGGACCCAGGCTGCCGACATGCGGGCCGTTCTCGCAGCGCTCGGCATCGAAAAGGCCGTCGTCGTCGGCCACGACATCGGAACCATGGTGGCCTATGCCTACGCGGCCCGTTATCGCGACCTGGCCGAGAAGCTGATCGTGATGGATGCCCCGGTGCCTGGGGTGCCGCCATGGGACGAGGTGGTTCGCAGCCCGCAGCTTTGGCATTTTGATCTCGGAGGCCCGGACATGGAGCGGCTGGTCAAGGGCCGCGAGCGCATCTACCTCGACCGCTTCTGGAATGACTTCGCGGGGACGCCTTCCAGGATCGCGGACGCAACACGCCGTCATTACGCAGCGCTCTATGCGCGGCCGGGCGCCATGCGTGCTGCGTTCGCCCAGTTCAGGTCGATCCGAACCGACGCCGAGGACAACAAGAAGGCGATCGCGACCAAGTTGACCATTCCCGTGCTGGCTGTCGGGGGCGAAAAATCCTTCGGTGCGACAGAGGCCGTCGTGATGCGAAACGCCGCGACTGACGTCACCGAATTGGTCATTCCGGACGCCGGTCATTGGCTGATGGAAGAGCAACCGGCGGTGACCGTGAAGGCGATACGCCAATTCCTCGATACCAAAAAATAGAGCAGCGAGCCGCGCGGAGCCGACATATCTCGGCTCAGCCCTTCCGCGCGGGTCATTTTGATCGGGTTGACGCCTCGCCCTCCCGGCCAAAGCGCTCGACCAGGAAATCAATGAACAGCCGCACTTTCACCGACAGATGTCGGGTCGGCGGATACACCGCATAGAGCGCAAGCGGCGGCGCAGAATAATCGTCCAGCACCGTTCGCAGTTCGCCTGTCCTCAAGGCGTCGGCGGCGATGAACTCCGGGAGCAGCGCGAGCCCCCTGCCCTTGATCGCGACATCGCGCAGCACCTCGGCATTGTTGACGCAGAGCGACCAGGCCGGCTGGATCCAATGATCGCCGTCGGTGCCGGTGAGCTTCCACTGATTGCCAGTGAGCAGGAAGCCGTAGGTCAGCGAGACATGTTCGCGCAGATCCTGCGGATGTTTTGGGGTGCCGTGACGCGCCAGATAATCGGGCGAAGCGCAGATCATGCGCGCCACCGGGATGATCTTTCGCGCGATCAAACTCGACGATTCCAATTCCGCGATGCGCAAGGTCACGTCAAAACCGTCCTGCACGGGATCGAGCAGGTCGTCGCTGAGCACGAGCTGGAGCTGCAGCTCCGGATATCGCGCCATGAAATCGGCAAGCACCGGCCCGAGCCGCAGGGTGCCGAACGACATCGGCGCGTTGACGCGCAACAGGCCGCGCGGCGCCGATTGCGCTTGCACCACGGCCTGGTCGGCCGCCTCGATCTCCGACAGGATCACGACCGCGCGCTCGAAATAGCGCTGGCCGTTCTCGGTCGGGCTCGCATGGCGCGTGGTCCGGTTCAGGAGCTGCACGCCGAGGCTTTCTTCGAGGTCGGCGATGTATTTGCTGATCGCCGAGCGTGACAGCCGCAACTGCCGGCCCGCCTCGGCAAAACTGCCGCTTTCGACCACCTTTACGAAGGCTCGCAGGCTGGCGACCTTATCCACGGGCTGGCGCCGGCGATTGTTTCCAAATCGTAGACATAGCCGTCATATTTGCATGGATTGTCTCCAATCCAAAGCGGAACGATATTTCCCTGCAGAGCAAGACCGCTCCCCGAGCTTTGGAGGACCGACAATGTCTGGACTGCACCATGTGACCGCGATCGCGGGCGACCCCATCAGGAATTTCGGCTTTTACACCCGTGATCTCGGTCTGCGCTTCGTCAAGAAGACGGTCAATTTCGACGATCCCGGCACCTATCACTTCTATTATGGCGACGAGACCGGCCGCCCCGGCACCATCCTGACGTTCTTTCCTTGGGCCGGCGTGCCGGCCGGGCGCCGCGGCGTCGGCGAGACGCACCAGACCGCCTTCCGCGTGCCGCAAAGCTCGCTCGGCTATTGGACGCAACGCTTCGTCGAGAAGGGCATCGCTTATGAGGCGCTGGAGAAGCGTTTTGGCGAGTCCGTGCTGCCGTTCACAGACCCTGATGGCATGGCGCTCGCGCTCGTCGGTATCCCCGGCGCCGAGAGCGAGCCCGGCTGGAGCAATGGCGAGGTGCCGGCCGAGCATGCGATCCGCGGCTTCCATGGCGTGACCTTGCTGCTCGACAGCGCGGCAAAAACGGCTGCCGTCCTCACCGACGTGTTCGGCTTCAAGGAGACGGCGCGCGAAGGCTCGGTGATCCGCTTCAAGGCACCGGGCGATGCCGAAGGCAGCGTCGTCGACATCTACGAAGCCAAGGGCTTCCTGCGCGGACACCAAGGTGGCGGCTCCGTGCATCACATCGCCTTCCGCGCGGCCGATGACGCCGAGCAGGGCAAGATGGCGCAAAGGCTCGTGAGCAATCACGGCCTGCACCCGACCGAACAGCGCGACCGCAACTACTTCCGCTCGATCTACTTCCGCGAGCCCGGCGGCGTGCTGTTCGAGATCGCGACCGACATCCCAGGCTTCGCCGTCGACGAGCCCGTGGCAACGCTGGGACACGACCTGAAGCTGCCGAGCTTCCTCGAAGCACAGCGCAAGCAGATCGAGGGCGTGTTGCCGAACCTGGAAGAGAGGGTGTCGTGACCGAGAGTTCATTCATCCATCGTTTCGAGCCCGCGCGTGACGCGGGCTCTCCTCCTCTCCTGCTGCTGCACGGCACCGGCGGCGACGAGAACGACCTGCTCGGGCTCGGCAAGATGATCTCGCCCGGCTCGGCCCTGCTATCGCCGCGCGGCCGCGTGCTCGAACACCGCATGCCGCGCTTCTTCCGCCGCCTCACTGAGGGCGTGTTCGACGAGGACGACGTGCGCCGCCGCGCCCTTGAGCTCGGCGACTTCGTTGCGGAAGCGCGGCAGCGATATGGCCTCGCCGCGCCGGTCGCGGTCGGCTTCTCCAACGGCGCCAACATCGCAGCCGCGCTGTTGTTGCTGAAGCCGGACGCGCTTGCTGGTGCGATCCTGCTCCGCGCCATGGTGCCGCTGTCGGATCCGCCCAAGGTCAACCTCGCAGGCAAGCCGATCCTGCTGTTGTCCGGGCAGGCTGATCCGATCGTGCCGGCGAGCAATTCGGCCCGGCTCGCATCACTGCTTTCCGAAGCGGGCGCGCAGGTCGGTCACAAGGTCCTGCCGGCGGGCCATCAATTATCGCAGGCCGATTTGACGCTTGCCCGCGACTGGATCGGCAAATTCGCCGCCGAAGTCGCCTGACAGAAGAAGCGGCGCATCGATTTCGAACGGTGCGCCGCGGCTTCATTCGAACCAGCCGCGCCGCTTGAACCAAATCAGCGGCAGCACGCCGCTGGCAATGATGGCGAGCCACGCCAGCGGATAGCCGAAGGTCCAGTCCAGCTCCGGCATGTGCTTGAAGTTCATGCCCCAGATGCCGACCAGAATCGTGGGCGGCACGCCGACGACCGAGACGATCGTCAAGATCTTGAACAGCTCGTTCTGCTGGATGTTGATGAAGCCGAGCACGGCATCGAGCAGAAGCTGGATCTTGTCCGACAATCGCGTCTCGTAATCGCCGAGCGAAGCGACATCCTTGGAGACGGCTTCGAGCCGCTTCTTCGACGCGGCGGTGATCCATTCACCCCCGACATCGCCGGCGAATGAAGCGATGCGGCCAACGCCAAGCAGGACATCGCGCGCCTTGGCGAGCCGATCCGCCAACTCGCCGATGTTTTCCAGCGCCTCGCGCATCCGCCGGCTGGAGCGGACCGGCCGCTTGCTGCGAACGAGCCCGCCCTTGAAGACGTCCCGCGAGAGCCTGTCGACCTTCGCGCCGAGATGCTCAAGGACATCGGCGCCGCGGTCGACCATGGCCTCGATCAGGCTGGTGAACACGCACATGCCGTTCTCCAGGCTGTCATCGGAACCGATGCGCTTGCCGATGTCCTCGAAGATCGGCAGCTGCGCGAAACGCACCGTCACCAGCACGTGCGGTCCGATGACGAATCCCACCGGCGTGATCTCGGCCTCGTTGTTCTCGTTGAGCCGGACCGCCGGCGAGCTGAGATAGAGCGTGCCGTTGTCGAGGATCAGGCGGCTCGACGCTTCGATCTCGCTGAGCGAATCCTCGGACGGAACGCGTATCCCGAGCAATCGTTCGACGAACTGCTTTTCCTCCGCGGTTGCGTCCAATAGATCAGCCCAGATGATCTCGGAGGGCATCTCCGCGCCGATCTTCTGCCAGTCGTCGGATGGCCACCTGTATAGTTTGAGCAAGAACCGAACTCCGCATACCCTCGCGCCGGATCGCACGGCCTGCGGCCATCCTGCGCCAAGCTAACGCATGAGGGTTCCGAACGTTCAAAGTCGGGGGAGCATCGAGCGGCCCAATCAAACCAAGCGGGCGCGGCCTTCTTCGATGATGCCATCATGCCAGTGTTTTGCCCGACGCGTCAACGGCATCGCGCGACGCGCAACTCATCAATCGCGTCGCGCGCAAGTCATTGAAATCACTACCCTCGGCTACTGTGCATGGGGTTGTTCTTCAGGTTTTTTGTTTGGACCGGTCTCGTGACGATCTCTTCCGTTGGGAGAGATCGTCACCGACATCGCGCAATCGACATGCGCGCCCTACTCCCACGCCCATGTCGAGAAATCGTTCTCGTATTGGGGTACGTCCTTCCAGACGCCCTTCAGCTTCTTGTTGGTGATGGTGATCAGCTGCGGCTGGTACAAATAGCCCGAGACTGCATCGGTGGCCAGCATGCGCTGGGCGTCGCCGAGAAGCTTGGCACGGGCGGCTTCATCCGGCGTCGACACGATCTGCTTGTAGAGCGCGTTGAAGGCGTCGTTGTTGTAGCCGAGATAGTAGTCCGGCTCGGTGATCTTGACGAGATCGAACGGCTCGACATGGCTGACGATGGTGAGGTCGAAATTATGCGGACCATTGCCGGCGAACACCTGCGACAGCCATTGCGCCCATTCGACGTTCTCGATCTTGGCGACGATGCCGACCTTGGCAAGCTGGGCCGCGAGGACCTCGCCGCCCTGGCGCGCATAGGACGGCGGCGGCAGCTTCAACGACAGCTCGAGCGGGGTGGTAACGCCGGCTTCGGCCAGCAGCTTCTTGGCCTTCTCGGGATCGTAGGGGTTGATGCCTGTCGTGTCGACATAGCCGAGCGCGCCCGGCACGTAGAAGCTTCCGATCGGCGTGCCGAAACCGTCGACCGCACCGTCGATCATCGCCTTGCGATCGATCGCGGCGAGGATGGCACGGCGCACGCGAACATCGTCGAGCGGCTTTTTGCGATGGTTGATACCGACGATGGTCTTGGCCCTGGAGCCGCCGACCATAACGTTGAAGCGCGGATCCGCCTTGAACTGCGCGATGGTGCGCTGGGCCGACACCCGGGGAAACGCGTCGACGTCGCCCGACAGCAGCGCCGCCGTCTGTGCGGACGGATCGGAGATGAAGCGGATCGTCACCTTCGCGAGCTTGATCGCGGCGGCGTTGCGATAGTCAGCCCATTTGGTCAGGGTCATCGAGGAGCCCTTGGCCCAGGCGCCCAGCTGATAGGGCCCGGTCCCGACCGGCTGCGTGATATTGGTGGCAGCGCTCTTCGGCTCGACGATCGAGCCGCTCGCCTGCCCCAGCAGGAACGGCAGGTTCGGCTCGGAATTTTTCAGGCTGATCACGACCGTGTCGGCGTCGGGCGCATCGACCTTCTCGAAGCTCTGGAACAGGCTCTTGTCCTTGTTGGTGCTGGTGGGGACCGCGTTGCGCTCGAACGAGAACTTCACGGCTGCGGAGTCAAACGGCTCGCCGTTGTGGAACTTGACGCCCTTGCGCAGCTTGAACGTATAGGTCTTCAGATCGGGCGATGCAGTCCAGCTCTCCGCCAGCAGGGGCGAGGTGGTGCCGTCCTCGTTGATCTTGGTCAGGGTCTCATAGATGTTGTAGAGCGTGACCTCGGCGATCGCGGCGGCGGCGGCGTTGGTGGGATCGAGCCCCGGCGGTTCCAGCGCCATCGCCATGACGACGCTGTCCTTCTTGCTCTGAGCCAGCACCGGCAACGGAGCAGCGGCAAGTGCGGCGGCGAATGCGACGATCGATAGTTTCCTGAACATGCGTAACTCCCCGGCCTTGTCTTGTCTCAAGCCTACGCCAATCCTGCCGCGGACGCTAACCTTCCACGGGCAATTGCGGCAACGCCATCACGGCTTCCGCCTTGTGGCAAGCGGCCAGATGCGTCTCGCCCACCTTGCGTAGCTCAGGCAGAACCTCGCGGCAATGCTGGTCGGCTAGCGCGCACCGCGAGACATAGGGGCAGCCGGTCGCGGCCGCCGATTGCGAGGCGATCGCCTGGGCTCCGCGCCGCCGCCGGCCTCCGCCGGCGCGCACCCGCGGCACGGCCTCCAGCAGCGCTCGCGTATAGGGATGGGCGCAACGCTCGAACAAATCCTCAGGCCTGCCCTGTTCGACGATCCGGCCCAGATACATCACCGCGACCTCGTCGCAGAGATAGTCGACGACGGCCAGGTCGTGGCTGATCAGGACGTAACTGAGGCCGAACTGCTCCTGGAGGTCCTGCATCAGGTTCAAGACTTGCGCCTGCACGGAAACGTCGAGCGCGGAGACCGGCTCGTCGGCGACGATCAGCTTCGGCTGGGTGATCAGCGCGCGCGCAATGGCGATGCGCTGGCGCTGGCCGCCGGAGAACTCGTGTGGATATTTCTCCATGTCGGCATCGCGCAGACCCACCTGCCGTAGCACTGCGGAGACGCGGGCACGTAGCGTCGTGCGATCAATCCCCTCCAGCACGGTGAGCGGTTCGGCGACGATGCGCGCGATGGTCTGGCGCGGGTCGAGCGATCCGTAGGGATCCTGGAACACCATCTGGAAATCGCGGCGGGCGCGGCGCAACTCGTCGGCGGAGATGCGGTTGAGGTCGCGGCCGAGCAGCGCGACCCGCCCCGATGTCGGCCGCTCCAGCGCCATCACCACCCGCGCGAATGTCGACTTCCCGGAGCCGGATTCGCCGACGATGCCGAGGCTCTTGCCGGCGTCGACCCGCACGCTGACACCGTTGAGCGCGCGCACCTGCCCGGGCGGGCGGAACACGCTTTCGCGCGGCAACGTGTAGCGCTGCTCGAGATCCTTCACGTCGAGAAGAGGCGCCGTGCTCATACGGTCAGCGCTCCGACGCGTTCGGCCATCGACACGTCCGTCCGGATGCAGCGCACGAAATGGCCCGGTCCGACGTCCACCATTGCTGGAAGCGCAGCCCGGCACTGCTCGATCACGAGCGGACACCGATCGGCGAAGGTGCAACCGGAAGGCAGATCGGCGAGCTCCGGCACCGTGCCCGATATCGTCGTCAGCCGCGTCCCCTTGCGTGCGCCGAGTTTCGGTCGGGCGCGGAACAGGCCCTGCGTGTAGGGATGGCCCATCCGGCGGAACACCTCGTCGGTCGGTCCGCTCTCGATGATCGTGCCGCCGTACATCACCATCATGCGCTGCACGTTCTCGGCGATGACGCCGAGATCGTGCGAGATCAGGATCATCGACATGCCGCGCTCCTCGATGAGATCGGCGATGAGGTCGAGGATCTGGCCCTGGATGGTGACGTCGAGCGCCGTGGTCGGCTCGTCCGCGATCAGAAGGTCGGGCTCGCAGGCGAGCGCCATCGCGATCGTGACGCGCTGACGCTGGCCGCCGGAAAACTGGTGCGGATAAGCGTCGACGCGCCTGGCCGGATCAGGCAACCCGACGCGGTCGAGCAAGGCGATCGCCTCTCGCCGCGCCTGCGATGCCGAAAATTTCCTGTGACGCCGCAGCGGCTCGGCGACCTGGTTGCCGATCGTGTGCATCGGATTGAGCGCGGTCATCGGCTCCTGGAAGATCATGCTGATGCGATTGCCGCGCAGCCGACAATATTCCGCGTCCGACAAACCAGCGAGTTCGCCGCCATCCAGCTTGATGCTGCCGGTGACGGACGCGCTATCCGGCAGCAGCCCCATCAGCGACAACGCGGTGACCGACTTGCCGCAGCCGGATTCGCCGACGAGCCCGAGCGTCTCGCCGCGCTTCAGCGCAAAGCTGACGCCGCGCACGGCCTGCGCCGGCCCGCGGCTGGTGTTGAGGCGCACGCCGAGATTGACAACCTCGATCAACGGCATGGACGAGCGCTCGCTCATCATCATCGCTCCCGCGCCAGTCGAGGGTCGAGCAGATCGCGCAGTCCGTCGCCGAGCAGATTGAGGCCGAGCACCGCGATTGCAATCGCAGCACCCGGGTAGACGGCGAGCATCGGCGACTGGAACAGCAGCGACTGCGCGTCGTTCAGCATCCGTCCCCAGGACGGCTGCGGCGGCTGCGTGCCGAGACCGAGATACGACAAGGCGGCTTCGGCAAGGATCGCGAGCGCAAACTGGATCGTCGCCTGTACGATCAGAATCGACATGATGTTGGGCAGCACGTGCTCGATGGTGATGCGAAAGCGCCCTTTCCCCGCGGCGCGCGCGGCCAGCACGAATTCGCGCGCCCAGATCGCGTTGGCCGAGCCGCGCGTCAGCCGGATCAGCGTCGGGATCTGGAAGATGCCGATGGCGACGATCGAGGTCACCATGCCGGGCCCCACGACCGCGGCGAGCATGATCGCCGAGAGCACGGCCGGAAAGGCGAAGGTGAAATCGGAGAAGCGCATGATGATCTCTTCGGTCCACCCGCGCCTGGCCGACGCGATGAGGCCGAGACAGACGCCGAAGGTGAGGCCGATGCTGACCGCGATGATGCCGACCATGATGGTGGAGCGGGCGCCGGCGAGCAGCAGCGAAACGATGTCGCGGCCGAAGACGTCGGTGCCGAGCCAGTGCGCGGCCGAGGGCGGCCGGAGCTTTGACGCGATGTCGATCTCATAGGGCGACCAGGGCGTCCACACCAGCGACAGCAGCGCCGAGGCGAGAACCAGCAGGCTCAGCGCGCCGCCGAGCACGAAGCTGCGATGACGCAGCGCGCGGCGCCAGAAGGTCCGGGCCGGCAGAGGGCGCGCTACGGCCGGCGCGTCGACGAGGGTGGTCAACGGCGCGCTCACAGATCGTGGACCTTGATGCGGGGATCGACGAAGGCATAGAGCACGTCGACCACGAAATTGACGATGACCACCATGGTCGCGAGCAGCATCACGCAGTTGCGCACCACGATGAGGTCGCGGTTGGCGATCGACTGAAAGATCAGGCGGCCGAGCCCCGGCAGATAGAACACGTTCTCGATCACGATGGTGCCGGCGAGCAGATTGGCGAATTGCAGGCCCATGACCGTCATCACAGGGATCATGGCGTTGCGCAGCACATGACTCCACAGTACCTCGCGCTTGCCGAGGCCCTTCGCGCGCGCCGTGCGGACGAAGTCTTCGCGCAGCACTTCCAGCACAGCCGAGCGCGTGACGCGTGCGAGGATCGCGGCCTGCACGACCGCAAGCGACACCGCCGGCAGCAGCAGCGACTTGATGCCGAGCCAGACGCCGTCCTCCCAACCGGGAAAGCCGCCCGCGGAGAGCCATTGCAGCCGTACCGAGAACAGTAGCACCAGCAGGATTGCGAACCAGAAATTCGGCAGCGCGATGCCGATCTGCGTCAGCGACATCACGCCGACGTCGCCGAGCTTGTTGTGGTTGGCGGCGGTGTAGATGCCGGCCGAGAGCGCCAGCGTCACCGTGATCAGCATGGACATCATCGCGAGCGGAATGGTCAACACCAGCCGCTCCACGATCAGGCTGGCGACCGGTGTGCCGTAGACATAGGAGTTGCCGAGATCGCCGACGAGCAGCCCTTTGATCCAATGCAGATAGCGAACCGCCAGCGGCTGGTCGAGCCCGAGCTTGACGGTGAGCGCGCGGACCGCATCTGGCGAGGCGTCGGCGCCCATCAGCATCTGCGCGGCGTTGCCCGGAAGCGCATCCAGCACCAGGAAAATGATCACGGACGCGCCGACCAGCGTCGCCAGCAGGGTCAGCACACGTCGGAGGACAAATACGCTCATGCGCGCTCGGATTCAGGGCTCATCCGCAGCACGATCAACATGTCCGGGCATCGGAGGCAAGTGCTTTGCAAACAAGTCCCTTGCGGCATGTGCCTCACCTCAGCCGGGCCAGCGGGACAGGAGGTCATGCGACGCCTCGAACAGCGCGCTCACGCGCAGCAAGTGCGCATCAGCGCGGAAGCGGCCGACGAGTTGCAAGCCGATCGGCAGGCCGTCGCGGCCGAAGCCGCAGGGCAGACTGAGCGCGGGGTGTCCGGTCATGTTGAACGGCATGGTCCAGGGGAACCAGTGCGGCCGGACGCTGCCAAACTGCTTGCCGTCGATCTCGATGGTGCCGAACAGGTCCTGATCGATCGGCAGGGCGGTGCGGGTGAGGGTCGGCATCGCCAGCAGATGCCCATGCGCAAGCAGGGACTGCACCCGGCGGAACAGCGCCGTGCGCGCGAACATCGCCTCCTGATAGGCAACGCCGCTGAAGTCGGTGGCGAGCGCAAGCTGCCTGAGGAAGGCCTCGCTCAGCGCGTCCCCATGCTCGGCCGCGAATTTTGCAAAGCGCGTCCGCCAGACCGTGTGATTGATGGCGCGCCAGATCGGCTCGATGTCGAACCCCTCGCCCGAAAACTCCTCGAGCTCGGCACCTAGGCCCGCAAGTCGATCGAGGCTCGCCTTGAAGCCGGCCTCGACGTCGACAGATACCGGGCGTCCGGGTGGCGACAGGCAATACAGGATTTTCTGCCCACGCAGATCGCCACGCGGGGCGGCCGTGCCGATGAAGTCGGGCACGGGAACGCCGATCGACCAGGGATCGCAAGAATCCTCGCCGGCCATCGCCTGCATCATCAGCGCGGTGTCGGGGACGGACCGCGTCATCGGCGTGACATAGGTCTGGTTGCCGAACACGTCCAGCGCCTGGCTATGCGGGATTACGCCATTGCTCTGCTTCAGCCCGACCACGCCGTTGCAAGCGGCGGGAATCCGCGTCGAGCCGCCGCCATCGGTTGCGATCGCAAGCGGCGCGATGCCGCTCGCCACCGCCACCGCCGCGCCGCCACTGGAGCCGCCCGACGAGCGCTCGGCGCTCCACGCATTGCGGGTGCGGCCGAACAGCGGCGAGTCGGTCAGGCATTTGCTGCCGAATTCGGGCGTCGTGGTCTTGCCGATCAGAATGGCGCCTTCCGCACGCAGCCTTGCAACCGCGACGGCATCCTCGTTCGGAACATTATCCTTGTAGGGAATGGCGCCGAAACTGGTCGTGACACCCCTGGTGTTGACGATGTCCTTGACGGTTGCGGGGATGCCGTGCAGCAGGCCGAGCGGCTCGCCCGCCATCAGCTTGCGCTCGGCTTCGCGCGCGGCGGCAAGCGCCTCGTCGCCGCAGATCGTGATGAAGCAGTTCAGCTCGGGCTGGAGCGCTTCGGCGCGGGCGAGCACCGCGCGGGTGAGCTCGACGGGCGAGATCTGCTTTGTCGCGATGAGACCGCGCAGCACGGTTGCGGATAGCAGGCAAGGATCGCCGTTCATCGTCACATCGCTCCGAAGCGGGCCGCCGTTGGCCGATAGCATTGACAGCCAGGATGACAGTTTTTTTAACTCGCCGTCCAATACGATTTTGAGCACCAACCCATACGATTTCGGTATGCCAATGGATCTTCGCCGGCTCCGCTATTTCGTTGCCGTCGCCGAGGCGCGCAGCGTCGGCAAGGCGGCCGAGCGGCTGCGGATGGCGCAGCCGCCGCTCTCGGTCCAAATCCGCAAGCTGGAGGCCGAGGTCGGCGCGCCGCTGTTCCGCCGCGGCACGCGCGGCATGGATTTGACCGAAGCGGGCCAGGCGCTGCTGGCGCGCGCCGGCGAGGCGCTGGCGCTGGCGGCCGACGGCATCGAGGCCGCGCGCGCGGTCGCGGCCGGCAGCCGTGGTCGGCTGTCCGTCGGCTACATGTTCGTACTGGCGAACGCGATGCTGCCGCGTCTCATCCCCGAGTTGCGGCGATCCGTTCCCGGCGTCGATCTCGATTTCGCCGAGCTCAGTGCCACGACGCGCGAGCCGCGTCTGCTCGACCGTAGCGTCACGGTCGCGCTGTGCATGCCGGCGATCCACCATCCCGAGATCCAGGTGGCCCGAATCGGCGCGCAGCCGTTCGTGCTGGCGGTGCGAAACCGTTCGCCGCTTGCGCGCCTGAGCGCGGTGTCAATGACACGACTACAAGGCCGTCCGCTGATCGCGTTGCCGCCGCCGGAGCGGGACCCCTCCTCCTCCGCGGTCGCGGCCCTGCTGCGGCGGCATCAGATCGTGATGCCGATTGCGAGCCGGGTAGAGACAGTGCATTCGGCGATGAACCTGGTTCTCGCCGGTGAAGGCCTCGCCATCCTGCCCGCCTGCGCCCAGCTCGGGGCGCCGCGCGGCATCGTGTTCCGGCCGTTGCGGGATGCGACCGATTCCATCGACATCGCGGTCTGCTGGCGGCGGGATTCTCACAGCCCGCTGATCCGGACCTTCCTCAAATGCGCCGAGAAGGTCGTGGCACCGCTGTGACGCGACGCTACAAGCTCCAGATAATCTCGTGACTCCACGGCGGATCGGCACCGGGACGGGTGCAGGTGAGACCGGCGCAATTGGCAGCAAAGGATAGTGCACCGCGAAGCTCGTCCGCGCCGATATCCTTCAGTTGCTGTCGGGCGAGGCGTCCCTGCTTGTGCAGGGCGAACAACAACGCCGCCTGAAAACTGTCACCCGCGCCGATGGTGTCGGCGACCACGACCTTGGGGGCGGCGACCTCGATCTGCCCTGCCCCCGCATGCCACGCGATCGCACCGTTGTCGCCACGGGTGATGACGACGAGGCTCGCGCCGCGTGCAAGCAGCGTGCTCGCACGCTGGTGATACGGCTCGTCGGCGAACAGATAGGTAAAATCGACGTCTGACATCTTGATGAGATCGGCACAGCCGGAAAACTCGGCCATGCGGGCGAGATAAGCCGGCTTGTCCTTCACGAGGTTGGGCCGGCAGTTCGGATCAAAGGAGATTGTCGAGGACGCTCGTGCGTCCGCGATCAGGGCCATGGTCTCGCTCGCGCCCTGGTCATTGACCAGCGTGGTCGAGCCGACATGGAGAACTTCGACCGTATCGAAGGGAATAGAGCCGCGCCGGTAGGTCCAATTCCGCGTCGCGGTCTCGGCGTCGTAGAAAGCATAATGCGACTCTCCCGCGACGATACGCACGAAGGCGAGCGTGGTCTGGTGATCGCTGCTTGTGGCGAGACCGAGCTCGACATTGGATGCAGCGGCGTGGTCGGCGATCATGCGCCCGAACATGTCCGTCGAGATCCCGCCGACAAAGCCGGTCGGCGCGCCGAGCCGCGCCATGCCGATTGCGACGTTGAGGCAGGAGCCGCCGACCGCCGGCATCACCGCTTCGCGCCCGTCGGTATTTCGCGTCGGGACAAAATCGATCAGCGCGTCGCCGCAGGAAATCAACATCCGTTTCAACCTCCGGCCATTCCACGCATCGCGGCGCGGCTGCCGCGATCGACCTCGCGCAGCAACTTGTAGACCTCGCGCTTGCGGGCGTGAAAGGCGGCAATGTCGGGCGTAGTGGGCTCGCTCTTCTGTCCCAGCGCCGACATCTTGGCCATGGTTTCGCCGATCGAGGCATAGGCGCCGCCGGCGACTGCGCCGAGCATCGCGGCGCCGAGCAGCACGGGCTCCCTGGTCTGCGGCAGCGCCACGGTGAGGCCAGTCGTATCGGCCATGATCTGCCGCACCAGCGGACTGCGGCTGGCGCCGCCGCCCATGATCATGATGCTGGAATGGACGCCATGCGCGGCAAAGGCCTCGATCACCTCGGCAAGCCCATAGGCGAGCCCGCACAGACCGGCGACGAACAGCCGTTCCATCGAGGCGATGTCGGTGTCGAGATCGAGGCCCGCGATCACCGCGCGCGTGTCAGGGTCGGCATAGGGCGAGCGGTTGCCGATGAACTCAGGAAGCACATGGACGTTGCGGGCCAGCAGCACGGCGCGGCTGGCGCCGCCTGCGCGCGCGATGATGCGGCGCTCGAGAAACTCGATGAGGTCGAGGCCCTCGCTGCGCGCCGCCACGCTCGCCTCGGCGTGGCCGGGATGCGACTTGAGAAGATGGTCGATCGCAGCGCCCGCAGCCGACTGCCCGCCCTCGTTGAGCCAGAAATTTGGTACCATGCCCGAATAGTAAGGACCCCACACGCCCGGTACGAAGCACGGTTCTTTCGTCGTCGCCATGATGCAGGCCGACGTTCCCATGATGTAGGCGAGGCGGTCGCAGACATCTGTCGCGCCCTCCGATTCATCGCGGCCGCCGATGGCGCCGATGCCGCCGGCATGGGCATCAATCAGGGACGCTCCGACCGGCGTGCCCGGTGACAAGCCGAGATCGGCAGCTGCCGTACCGGTTAGACCGGCGCCGAGCCGCGTGCCAGGCGCGACGATCTCGGTGCCGATGCGGGCGTATTTCTCGTTGACGAAGTCCGACAGGCCGATGCGCTTGAAGAATGGCGCGCTCCAGCCACCGCCGTCATGCGCGAGGTAGTTCCATTTGCAAGTGACCGTGCAGGTCGAGCGTTGCAACGAGCCGGTGGCGCGCCAGGTCAGGTAATCCGCCAGATCGAAGAAGTGCCCTGCGGCGTCGAAGCTCGTGCGCATGTGCCGCTTCAGCCACAGCAGTTTCGGCATCTCCATCTCGGGCGAGATCGAGCCGCCGACATAGCGCAGCACGGCATCACCGGTTTCGTTGATCAGCCGCGCCTCGGCCGTGGCGCGGTGATCCATCCAGACGATGACGTTGCGCTGCCGGTCGCCGGAGGCGCTGATGGTGAGCGGCTCGCCTTGCCGGTCGAGCACCACGAGGGAGCAGGTGGCGTCGAAACCGATACCGCCGACGCTGTCGGGCGCGATTGCAGCTTCCGCCATCGCGGCCCGCACCGACGCCGTGCAAGCGTCCCAGATATCCTGGGACGACTGTTCGACGATGTCACCGGCCTCGGGCCATATCCTGATCGGATGCCGTGCGATAGCCAGCAAGGTGCCCGCCTCGTCGAACACCCCTGCCCGCGTGCTTGTGGTCCCTACATCGACGCCGATATACGCTCGCGGCATTGTCGCCCCCGGAAGCTCTCGTCAGTTTTGACGCAAGCCTACCAGCAAGTGTAGCCGCCATCCACCAGCACGATGCTGCCGGTCATCAGGCTCGCGGCCTCGGACGAGAGAAAGAGCACCACGGAGGCGATCTCCTCGACCTGCCCCATCCGCGCCATCGGGGTTCCACCGATCCAGGCGTCGTACATTCTCGGATTGCTCTTCACGAAGGCGTTGAGCGGCGTCTCGATATAGGTCGGCGCCACCGCGTTGACGCGGATGCCGCGCGCGCCCCATTCGGCGGCGAGCGATTTCGTCAGATGGTGCACGCCGGCCTTGGACGCATTGTAGAAGCACTGCTCCTGCGGCTTGTTGACGATGAAGCCGGACATCGAGCCGACATTGACGATGGCGCCGCTCTTCGCCTTGAGCATGTGCTTGCCGAATTCGCGGCAGCACCAGAAGGTGCCGTTGAGATTGACGTCGATCACATTGAGCCAGTGCTCGTCGGTCACGGTCTCCGCCGGCGTCTCGCTGCGGGCGATGCCGGCGTTGTTGACGAGGATGTCCACCTTGCCGTGCCGGGCAACGACGTCGTTGGCCACTTCCGCCACGCGCTTGGTATCGGTGACGTCCATGATCGCCGTCTCGGCGTCATACCCCTTCGCCTTCAGGCTGGCTTTTGCACTGTCGGCGACCTTACTGTCGCGATCGCCGATGACGACCCTGGCGCCGGCTTCAGCCAGCGCTTCGGCGCAGGCGAAGCCGATGCCTTGCCCGCCGCCGGTGATGAACGCGGTCTTGCCGTTCAGCTTGAATTTTTCCAGGTACATGTTGCTTTTCCCGATTCTTGCCGTTTCTTGTCAGCCCCGGATGGCGTTGCCGCTTGCGTCGAAGCGATGGATGCGCGCTGGCTCCGGCACCAGCGATACATGGTCGCCGGCGTGCAGGCTCAACTCACCGATGTAGCGCGCCGTCAGCATGCCGAGCGGGCCGGCATCGACATAAAGGAAGGTGTCGCTGCCGAGATGCTCGGCCACCGCGATCGTTCCCTGCCAGCCGCCGGCACCGTCGCGCTCGATCTTGAGATGCTCAGGCCGTACGCCGATCGTTGCTGCGGCCTTCTGCAAGGCGTGCTCGCCGGTCACGAAGTTCATCTTGGGCGAGCCGATGAAGCCGGCGACGAAGAGGTTGGCCGGCTTCTCGTAGAGCTCCAGCGGCGAGCCGTATTGCTCGATCTTGCCGCCGTTGAGCACCACGATCTTGTCGGCCATGGTCATGGCCTCGACCTGGTCGTGGGTGACATAGATCGCGGTGGTGCCGAGCTGCTTCTGGAGCCGCGTCACCTCGATCCGCATCTGCACGCGCAGCGCCGCGTCGAGGTTGGAGAGCGGCTCGTCGAACAAAACGCCTTGGGCTTGCGGACGATGGCACGCCCGATCGCGACGCGCTGGCGCTGGCCGCCGGAGAGCTCGCGCGGCTTGCGATCGAGATAGGGCGTGAGGTTCAGCGTTGCGGCGGCGGCCTCGACCTTACGGTTGATCTCGTCCTTGGCCAGCCCCGCCATCTTCAGGCCGAAGCCGATGTTGCCGCGCACGCTCATATGCGGATAGAGCGCATAGGACTGGAACACCATCGAGAGCCCGCGCTTGGCCGGCGGCGTGTCGACCACGTTCTTGCCGTCGATCAGGATCTTGCCGCCGGAGACGTCCTCGAGCCCCGCGATCAGCCGCAAGAGCGTGGTCTTGCCGCAGCCCGACGGCCCCACGAACACCACGAACGACCCATCGGCGATCTCCAGGTCCGCGCCCTTGATGATGTGCACGGGGCCGAAGGATTTCTGCACGTCCTGAAGTGTGATCTGACCCATGATCCGGCAGCCCTTCCTACTTTACCGCGCCAAAGGTGAGCCCGCGCACGAGCTGCTTCTGGCTGAACCAACCGAGGACGAGAATGGGCGCGATCGCCAACGTGGAAGCCGCCGACAGCTTTGCCCAGAACAGCCCTTCCGGGCTCGAATAGGACGCGATGAACGTGGTGAGCGGCGCAGCGTTCGAGGTCGACAGATTGAGCGTCCAGAACGCCTCGTTCCAGGCCAGGATCAGGTTCAGCAGCATGGTCGATGCGAGCCCCGGGATCGCCATCGGCGTCAGCACGTAGATCAGCTCGCGGCCGATGGTGGCGCCGTCCATGCGCGCGGCTTCCAGGATGTCGCGCGGAATCTCCTTGAAATATGTGAACAGCATCCAGATCACGATCGGCAAGTTTCCGAGACACAGGATGAAGACGAGGCCGATGCGGGAATCGAGCAGGCCGAATGACTTGTAGATCAGGTAGATCGGCACCAGCACGCCGACCGGCGGCATCATCTTGGTCGAGAGCATCCAGAGCAGGATGTCCTTGGTGCGCTTGGTCGGCGAGAACGCCATCGACCAGGCCGCGGGGATCGCGATCAAAAGCGCGATCAAGGTCGAGGCGCCGGCGATGATGATCGAGTTCATCGCGTGGAGGACATAATCGCTGCGCTCCTGCACCGTCGCGTAGTTTTCCGTGGTCCAGTGGAAGAACAGGAAGGACGGCGGGATCGCGAAAGCCTCGAGCTCGGTCTTGAAGCTCGCCAATACCATCCAGAGGATCGGGAAGAAGATCAGGAAGCCGAAGAACCACGCCCCGATGGTCGAGACCACCACCCGCTGCCTCGTCGCCGTACGCGCCATGTCTTATGCCTCCAGGTTGCGACCGACGATACGGACGAGGAAAAAGGCAACAACGTTGGCGATCACGACAGCGACGAGGCCGCCTGCCGAGGCAGTACCGACATCGTACTGGATCAGTGCCTGCGAATAGATCAGGAAGGCGATGTTGGTGGTCGAGAGTCCCGGGCCGCCGCCCGTGGTGACGTAGATCTCGGCAAAGACGGTGAGCAGGAAGATCGTCTCGATCAGGATCACCACCGTGATGGGGCGCGCGAGGTGCGGCAGCGTGATGTAGATGAAGGTCGAGACCGCGCTGGCACCGTCCATTTCAGCGGCTTCCTTCTGCTCCTCGTCGAGCGACTGCATCGCGGTGAGCAAAATCAGGGTCGCGAACGGCAGCCATTGCCAGGACACGATCAGGATCACGGCGAGCAGCGGCGCGTCGGTAAACCAGTCAATCGGCGTCAACCCGAACAGCGAGGCGATCCAGGCAAACAGCCCGGACACAGGATGCATCAGCAGGTTCTTCCAGACCAGCGCGCTCACCGTCGGCATCACGAAGAACGGCGCGATCACCATCAACCGCACGATGTTGAGGCCGATCACCGGCTGGTCGAGCAATAGCGCCAGCGGAACTCCGAGCAGGACGGTCAGCGCCAGCACCGAGCCGACCAGCACCAGCGTGTTCTGGAGCGAGGCGAGGAACGCGGGGTCGGTGAGGAAGTAGCGGAAGTTTTCCAGCCCGACGAACGCTTCCGAGCCGGGATCGAGTAAGCTGTAATGCAGCGTCGAGAAATAGATCGTCAACGCGAGCGGGACGATCATCCAGATGAACAGCAGCCCGACGGCCGGCGTCAGGAGCGTCCGTGCGAGAAGCTGCGTCTGCCGGGTTGCCATTCTTGGCTTCTCCGCTTGCGGGAAGAAGGCGGCCATCCACCTGGAGCGGTGGATGGCCGCAAGTCTGAGCTCAGGAGGGAGAGCTCGAGCTCACTTGATGTAACCCGCGCGCTTCATCTCGCGCTCGGTTGAAGATTGCGCCGCGGTGAGCGCGGCATCGACCGTCATCGATCCCGCAAGCGCGGCCGAGAATTGCTGGCCCACCTGCGTACCGATGCCCTGGAATTCGGGGATGGCCGCATATTGCACGCCGACGTAGGGCACCGGCTTCACCGTCGGCTTGTTCGGATCGGCGGCATCGATCGAGGCCAGCGTCAGCTTGGCGAACGGGGCGACCTTCAGATAATCAGGGTTTTGGTAGAGCGAGGTTCGGGTGCCCGGCGGCACGTTCGCCCAGCCCTCCTTCGCAGCCACGACCTTGGTGTAATCCTTGCTGGTGGCCCAGGCGATGAACTTCTCGGCGGCTTCGGCCTTCTTCGAGCCGGCGGGAATTGCGAGGCTCCAGGCCCACAGCCAGTTGGCGTTCTTGCCGAGCCCGGTGTTGGGCGCCAGCGCGAAGCCGACCTTGTCGGCGACCTTGGAGTCCTTCGGGTTGGTGACGAACGACGCCGCGACGGTGGCATCGATCCACATTGCGCACTTGCCGGCATTGAACAGCGCGAGGTTCTCGTTGAAGCCGTTCGAGCTCGCACCGGGAGGGCCGGCCTGCTTCATCAGGTCGACATAGGTCGTGAGCGTCGCCTTCCATTCCGGCGTGTTGAACTGCGGCTGCCACTTCTCGTCGAACCAGCGCGCGCCGTAGGAATTGGCCATGGCGGAGAGGAACGCCATGTTCTCGCCCCAGCCGGCCTTGCCGCGCAGGCAGATGCCGTAGACGCCGGCGCTCTTGTCGGTGAGCTTCTTGGCGGCGTCGACGACGAAATCCCAGGTGGGGCTTTCCGGCATCTTGAGGCCGGCCTTGTCGAACAGGTCGGTGCGGTACATCACCATCGAGCTCTCGCCGTAGAATGGCGCGGCGTAGAGCTTGCCGTCGACCGAGACCGCATCCTTGATCTTGGGCAGGAGGTCGGCGACGTCGTAGTCGGCGCCGAGATTGGCGAGCGGCACCAGCCAACCCTTCTTGGCCCAGATCGGCACCTCGTAGGTGCCGATGGTGAGGACGTCGAACTGGCCGCCCTTGGTGGCGATGTCGGTGGTGACGCGCTGGCGCAGCACGTTCTCTTCCAGCGTCACCCATTTGACGCTGATATCGGGGTTCTTCTTGGTGAATTCACCCGTCAGCCCCTGCATGCGGATCATGTCGCCGTTGTTCACGGTGGCAATCGTCAGGGTCGTTTCGGCCATCGCGGGGACAGCCAGCAGGACAGACGCGCCACAGACGGCGCCGAGGACGTGTTTCACGGTGACCTCCCTAAGCTCGCGCTTTTGAGCATATGCCCACGCGTTGGGCGTATGTTCGGCTGAGGGCGGGCCGTTGTCAAGCAGGCGCGCGGACGTTTCGGCAACTTATGAGTGCTGCGATGCGGGGGAGCTCGTGCGTCGCCCTCCCCGTCATGCCCCGCGAAGGGGCATCCAGTACTCCGTGCCGTCTGTCGGTTTGCCTCAAGCGGCGCTGCGGCGTCCTGGATCGTCCGCCTGCCGCCTTCGCTAAACCTTCGGCGCCCCCAGACCTCAATCCCGGCGAAGCCTTGGCGTAGCCGGGTCGCGGACGACGACAGCGGCGTGGGTGGCGAAATCCCTGCCTCGCGCCCCGCGCGGGAAACGACGAACCGCCTCAGCGCTCCAGAATCGCCCTTGCGGTCGCCTCGTCCGTAATCAGACCGTTGATCAGCCGCCCATTCAGCGCCGCCGCGATCGCCGGCACCTTGGCTGCGCCGACGGCGGCGCCGATCGTCGTGGTCTTCGCCGGGACCTCCGGCGGAATGCTGGTCAACCGTTTGTTGGTGCCGGCCTTCAGCAGGCGGCCCTTGGAATCATAGGCCCAGCCCGTGATCTCGCCGATCGCCCCTTGCCGCATCATCTCGAACAATTCGTCGCGGGTGACGAAGCCGTCGACATGGACCTGCGCCTTCTGGTCCATCTGGCCGATGCCGACGAGGCGCAAATCCGCCTTCTCCGCGACCGCCTTCACCTTCGCGATCGGCTCGATCCGGACCATCTTGTTGCGCTCGTCCTCGGACGACATCAGGAACGGTAGCGGCATCGGGTAATGCCGTGCGCCGGTGCGATCGGCGAGCCGGCCGACGGTATCGTAGAAGCTCGCAGAACCGTCGGCGGAGATGTTGCCGACGAGCGAGACGATCTGGTGATTGGGCCGGTCGATCGGCGTGACGCGCTCGACCGCGGCGCGCACGGCGCGTCCCGTCCCGAGCGCGACGATGACGGGCGTTTCCGAACGCAGGGTGGAATCGAGCAGGTTGGCGCAGCGTTCGGCAATGCCCGCTGTGGCCTGCGGCGCGGCGGGATCAGCCGGCACCACCTCGCAATGGGCAAGGTCGAAACGTTCCTTCAACCGCGCCGCCAGCTCCATGCACGCGGCGATGGGATGTTCGAGCCGGAAGGTGATGAGCCGCTCGGCGAGACATAGCGACACCAGCCGCTGCGCCGACGCGCGCGACACCTGGAGCATCTTCGCGATCTCGTCCTGGGTGTGACCGGCAATGAAATAGAGCCAGCCGGCACGCGCAGCGTCGTCGAGCCTGGACTTTTCGTTCTCGGCGGCCATGGCAGGCGTCAGGCGTCCTTCCAGAAATCGATCATGCGCGCGAAGACCCGGTCGGCCCCCGCACCCGACAGTATAGCCTGCCCGTCGCGTCCGCGATAATGGCTGCCGCCGGCAAATCCCCAGACCGTCATGCCGGCCGCCTTGCCCGCCTGCACGCCGCTCGGACTATCCTCGATCACCAGCGTGCGCGCAGGTTGCGCGCCCATCTGCTCGGCCGCGTACAGAAAGAGATCGGGCGCCGGCTTGCCGTGCCTGACCATCTGCGCGGTGTAGATCCGGTCGCCGAAATGCGCCCGCAGGCCGGTGACGTCAAGGGAGAGCGCGACACGGTCGATGTCGCTGGAGGAAGCCACGCAGAATGGTGCCCGCAGGCCCGACAAGATCATATCGACATCAGAAACCGGATGAAGCGCCTTTTCGAACGCCATCAACACGCGCGACTTCAGCCGGGACGGAAAATCGACCGGCATTGCGTGGCCGAGCTCGCGATAATGCCGAGTAATTGCGCTCGTGCTTCGTCCAAGGAACAGCTCCAGCGCTTGTGCAAGTGTCAGCGATATCCCGGATTCGGACAGCTCGTCCGACAGGCATTGACAGCTCAACAGCTCGCTGTCGACGAGCACACCGTCGCAATCGAAGATAATGAGATCGAACTGACCAGGATCCATTCGGTCATTCGATCATATGCTCACCTGTTGAGCAATAGCTCACTGAAGCCGATCGTAGTCGGCGGCAGCCTCATCTCCGCTGATTATAAACGTCGATGCACACCGCCCCGAGCAGGACCAGGCCCTTGATGACCTGCTGATAGTCGATGCCGATGCCGAGGATGGACATGCCGTTGTTCATCACGCCCATGATCATGGCGCCGACCACGGCGCCACCGACGCGGCCGACACCGCCATAGGCCGAGGCGCCGCCGATGAAGCAGGCCGCGATGACGTCGAGCTCGAAGCCGAGGCCCGCCTTCGGCGTTGCTGTGTTGAGGCGCGCGGCGAAGACGAGGCCGGCGAGCGCAGCGAGCACGCCCATGTTGACGAAGGTGAGGAAGGTCAACCGTTCCGTCTTGATGCCCGACAGGCTTGCCGCTTTCGCATTGCCGCCAACCGCGTAGACCTGCCGACCGATGACGGTGCGGCGGGTGACGAAACCGTACAGCGCGATCAGCGCGGTCATGATGACCAGCACGTTCGGCAGACCGCGATGCGAGGCGATCAGATAGGTGAAATAGAGCACAGCGCAAGCCAGGAGAATGCTCTTGCCGAGGAAGAACGCGTAAGGCTCGACCTCGATGCCGTGCAGCTGCTCGCGCGAGCGCCCCTTGGCGCTGGCGTAGACGAGGCCGAGCGCGAGCACCGCACCGACCAGCATCGACGTCGGATGCAGCGTGCCGGCCTCGGGCAGCATCTCCGGAATGAAGCCGGAGGACAGCTTCTGGAAGGTGGCCGGGAACGGTCCTAGTGACTGGCCTTGCAATACCGCAAGCGCGAGGCCCTTGAACACCAGCATGCCGGCCAGCGTCACGATGAAGGACGGTATCTTGAAATAGGCCACCCAATAGCCCTGTGCGGCGCCGATCGCCGCGCCCAGCAGCAGGCAGGCGATAAAGGCGAGCGTGTAGTCGACCTTGTAGGTCACCATGAGCACGGCAGCCACCGCGCCGACGAAGCCCGCGACCGAGCCGACCGAGAGGTCGATATGGCCGGTGACGATGACGAGCAGCATGCCGAGCGCCATGATGACGATGTAGCTGTTCTGGAGCACCAGATTGGTCAGGTTGAGCGGCTGCAGCAGCGTGCCGCCAGTCATGACCTGGAAGAACAGCATGATCGCGATCAGCGACATCAGCATGCCGTAATTGCGCAGATTGTTCTTGATGAAGCTGCCGTGCCGGCCCTCCTCGGGCAGCGAAACCGTCTTGTCGGTCATGGCTGCGATCCTCCCATCTCCGCACCCGCAAGGGCGCTGCTTCCATAATTTCTGTCGTTGCGCATGATGGCGCGCATGATCTTTTCCTGCGTCGCATCACGTCCCTTGAACTCGCCGACGAAGGCGCCGTCGTTCATGACACAGATGCGGTCGCAGATGCCGAGTAGCTCGGGCATCTCCGAGGAGATCACCACCACGCCGCGGCCGGCTTCTGCAAGCTCGTTGATGATACAGTAGATCTCGTATTTGGCACCGACGTCGATGCCCCGGGTCGGCTCGTCCAGGATCAAGACCTTGGGGTCGGTCATCAGCCATTTCGACAGCACGACCTTTTGCTGGTTGCCGCCGGAGAGCTGGCTGGTCTCCTGATAGACGTCGGAGCAGCGGATGCGCATCCGGTTGCGGTAGTCGCTGGCGACCTTCAGCTCGGCGATGTCGTCGATGACGCGGCGAGGAGCGACCTGGTCGAGGCTTGCGAGCGTGATGTTCTTGCGGACGTCGTCGGCGAGGATTAGCCCTAGCTGCTTGCGGTCCTCCGTGACATAGGCAAGGCCGGCGTCGATCGCGGCCGCCACGTTGGGCAGCACGATCTCATGATCCTCGAGCCGGATGCGACCGCTGATCGTGGTGCCCCACGACCGGCCAAACAGGCTCATGGCGAATTCGGTGCGGCCGGCGCCCATCAATCCGGCAATGCCGACGACTTCGCCGCGCTTCACGCTGAAATCGACGTTCTTGATCACCTGCCGCTCGGGATGGATGGGATGGTAGACCGACCAGCTCTCGACGGTGAGAACGGGCTCGCCGATCTTTGCGCTGCGCTCCGGAAAGCGGTGGGCGAGATCGCGGTTGACCATGCTGCGGATGATGCGGTCTTCCTGGATCGGCTCGGCGTGGCAATCGATGCTGTCGACGGTGCGGCCGTCGCGCAGCACCGTGATGTGGTCGGCGACCTTGGCGACCTCGTTGAGCTTGTGCGAGATCAGGATCGAGCCGATACCCTGCGCGCGGAACGCCATCAGCCGCTCCAGCAGTGCGGCGCTGTCGGCCTCGTTGAGGCTCGCGGTCGGCTCGTCCAGGATCAGCATCCGCACCCGCTTGGACAGCGCCTTGGCGATCTCGACCAGCTGTTGCTTGCCGACGCCGAGATCGGTGATCAGCGTATCCGGCGATTCCTTGAGGCCGACCTGCGCGAGCAGGTCGCGCGTGCGCCGATACACCTCGTCGCGGTCGATGACGCCAAGCTTTGACGGCGGATGCGACAGGAAGATGTTTTCGGCAATCGACATCAGCGGGATCAGCGCGAGCTCTTGATGAATGATGATGATGCCGAGCGCCTCGGAATCGTTGATGTCGCGGAAGCGGCGCTCCTCGCCATCGAAGATGATGGTGCCCTCGTAGCTGCCGGCCGGGTAGACGCCGCTGAGGACCTTCATCAGCGTGGACTTACCGGCACCGTTCTCGCCGACGAGGGCGTGGATCTGCCCGGCTTCAACCGAGAAGTTGACATCACGCAGCGCCTGCACACCGGAAAAGCTCTTGTTGACGTTACGCATCTCCAGCATTGCGGTCATGATTTCACGTCCCTCAATCAGTGTTAGATCACCTCTCCCCGCTCGCGGCGAGAGGTCGGATCGCATCGTTCGATGCGATCCGGTGAGGGGAGTCTCCGCGAGACGGACTGCTTCCTTCCTCGCGGAGGCTTCCCCTCACCCTAACCCTCTCCCCGCAAGCGGGGAGAGGGAAAAGAAAAAGAAGCCTACTGGAACTGCGACTTCTTGTAGTAGCCGCTGTCGACCAGGACCTTCTCCCAATTGTCCTTGTAGACCACGACCGGCTTGAGCAGATAGGACGGCACGGTCTTGGCGCCGTTCTCGTAGGTCTTGGTGTCGTTCACGGTGACCTGCTTGCCGGCAAGCGCAGCGTCGACCATGTCGGCGGTCACCTTGGCGAGATCGCGGGTGTCCTTGAAGATGGTCGAATACTGGTCGCCGCGCAGCATCGCCTTGATCGAGGGCACCTCGGCATCCTGGCCCGAGATGATAGGCATCGGCTGGCCGGCGCTGCCATAACCGACGCCCTTCAGCGAGGAGATGATGCCGATCGACAGGCCGTCATACGGCGACAGCACCGCGTTGACCTTCTTGTTGCCGTAGTAGGCACTGAGCAGATTGTCCATGCGGGCCTGCGCGGTGGCGCCGTCCCAGCGCAACGTCGCGACTTTATCCATGCCCATCTGGCCGGAGACGACGACGAGCTTGCCGCTGTCGATGTACGGCTTCAGCACGCTCATCGCGCCGTTGTAGAAGAAGTAAGCGTTGTTGTCGTCGGGCGAGCCGCCGAACAGCTCGATGTTGAACGGGCCCTTGCCGTCCTTAAGACCGAGGCCCTGCACGATCGATTCGGCCTGGAGCACGCCAACCTGGAAATTGTCGAAGGTGGCGTAATAGTCGACGTTCGGCGTGCCGCGGATCAGGCGGTCATAGGCGATCACGGTGATGCCTTTTGCTTTCGCCTGCTTGAGCACGTCGGAGAGCGTGGTGCCGTCGATCGCGGCGATCACCAGCGCTTTCGCGCCCTTGGTCACCATGTTCTCGACCTGCGAGAGCTGGTTCGGAATGTCGTCCTCGGCATATTGCAGGTCGGTGTTGTAGCCGCGCTCCTTCAGCACCTTCACCATATTGTTGCCATCGTCGATCCAGCGCGCCGACGATTTGGTCGGCATGGCGATGCCGACTGTTGCTTTGTCCTGGGCCGAGGCGGTGACGCCCGCGGCCATCGTCGCAGCGCCGGCCAGCGCCAGCGCGAGGAAGGTCGTCTTCAGTTTCAACATGTTTCACTCCCTTGGATGTCAGACTGTTTTTTCGTGTCGTCGAGAAATTTGGTGTGCGGCTTCTAGCCTCCTATGCGAGCTTGACGTCAGGCTCCGCGCGACCGCGCGCGGTGGCCTCCAACAGGAAGGTGTAGCCGGCTTGCGGATCGGCGGCACGCGCCGCCGCATCCATGTCCTGCCAGGCCGAGGTGACGAGGAGACGCGACAGACCAGGACCGACAAAAGCGGGGCAGCTCGCCTGCTTTGCCGGCACGCTCAGCGAACGCAGGCGTTCGCCTTGCGGAGAGTAGACGTCGATGCGGCTCGCGCCCCAGCACGCGTTCCAAATCTGCCCGTCGGCATCGCACACCGAACCGTCGAGGCCGCCAACGCCGGTGTGGCGCAGCAGCACCTCCGGCTCGCCGCGCGGCAGGCCGGTGGCGGGATTGAGCGGCACCGCGTAGAGCACCGCGCGCGCCGTGTCGGCGAAGTAGCCCGTGGCGCCATCGGGCGAGAAGCAGATCGAGTTGGGAATGCTGATGCGCGGAAACAGCATCGATATCTCGCCGTGATGGAACGCGTAGATCGCGCCTGCCCCTGCTTCCGCCTTCCGACCCATAGTGCCGATCCAGAACGTGCCGGAGGGATGCACGCGGGCATCGTTGGAGCGGGTCGCGGGATTGTCGGCTTCAAGCGGACAGAGCAGCCTCATCGCGCCGTCGGCAATTTTGCGGATATAGAGGCCGTCTTCCGCGACGATCAACTGCCGTTCAGCATCAATCCGCCCAAGCGCGCTCGCCATCCGGCCCAGCGCATGAACGCGAATGCTGCCGCTGCCGAGCTGCGCCTCGAACAGTCGCCCCTCCCGGATATCGAACCACCAGGCGGTGTCGGTGGTCACGTCATAGGTCGGTCCCTCGCCGAGATGGCAAGGATCGTCCGAAAGAACCGAGGTCGGCACCTGTTCCATCAGGACGTCCTCACCGCAAAGCGATAGACCGTATGATGGCGATAGACCTCGCCGGGCGCTAGGCGCGGGCTCGGGAAATCCGGCCGGTTCGGTGCGTCCGGCCAGATATGCGGCTCCAGGCACATCGCGTCCGACTGCCGGTAGAGCTTGCCGCCCTTGCCCGAAATCGTGCCGTCGAGATAATTGCCCGAATAGACCTGCAGACCGGGCTGATCGGTGAACAGCTCCATGATGCGCCCCGAGCGCGGCGCCTCCAGTCGCGCCGCGAGACTGAGCTTACCGTCGCGCGCGAGACAGTAGGTATGGTCGTAGCCCCTGCCGTTGCGCAATTGCTGGTCGCTCTCGCGGATGCGCTCGCCGATCGCCCGCGGCTCGCGGAAGTCGAACGGCGTGCCGGCAACGCTGCGCGGCGGCTCCGGCAACGGAATGGCCGTGGGGTCGATCGCGAGGAAATGCCCGGCCGCGACCGTCAGCTTGTGATCGAGAATGGGCGTGCCTGATGTCGCGCCCTCCAGATTGAAGAAGCTGTGGTTGGTCAGGTTGACGATGGTCGGCCGGTCGGTCCGCGCCTCCATGATCAGGGATAGCTCAGCCGGGCCGGTAACACGATAGGTCAGGCGCACATCGAGCCGACCGGGATAGTTTTCCTCGCCATGCGAGCTCGTGTAGGTCAGCGTGACCGCGGGCTCGGCGCCATCGTCGATCTCCGCAATTTCCCAGAGCTTGCGGTCGAAGCCGTCGAGGCCGCCATGCAGCGCATTCGGACCGTTGTTGACGGGAAGCTGCACCGTCTCGCCGTCCAGCGAAAATTGTCCGTTGGCGATGCGATTGGCGTAGCGGCCGACGGTGGCGCCGAAGAACTTTCGTTCGGCGAGATAGCCGGCAAACCCATCATGGCCGAGCACGACGTCGTCGTGGCCGCCCTTGCCGTCCGGCGCGATCAAGGCCTGCAAGACTGCACCATGGGTGATGATGCGCGCCTCGAACCCGCCCTCGCCGCGCAGCACGATGCGGTCCACCTTGCGGCCGTCCGGCAGCGTTCCGAAGACGTCTCTTTCTGTTTTCGATCCAGCCATGATCAATCCACAAACGGTTCGACGATCGTGCGCCTGCCGAGCAGGAAGGCGTCCGCGACGAGACGAAGCGGCGCCAAATCGACGTCGCTCGCGCCTGTCGCGGCGAGCGCGACGAAGTGCCGGTAAAGCTCCCGATATTCCTCATCGGGCGCCTCGGCAACGGTCTTGCCGTCGATCGCCATGATCCGGCCGCCGCGTGATAGCGTCATCCGGCCCTGGTCGGTTTCGACGAGGATATCCCAGCTCTGCGGCCCGGTCTGGCGGAAGTCGAACTCGGCGGTCACAGGTAGGCCGTCGATGTCGGTCAGCGTCAGCTTCGCGGCGATCGGCGCCTGGCAATTGGCGGGGAAGGCGAGCTCGGCCGCGGTGACGAACACGGGCTTCGGCAGGATCCTGGTCAGGATCGACAGCGCATTGATGCCGGGATCGAACACCCCGAGCCCGCCCGGCTCCCAGATCCATGCCTGCCCGGGATGCCAGACGCGGACGTCCTCTTTCCAGTTGATGTGCACGGAACGGACGCGGCGCGCGGCGAGCCACTCACGCGCCGGCTCGACGGCCGGCGCGTGGCGCGAATGCCAGGTCGCAAACAGCGTTCGCTTGGCCTCCCTCGCCATCGCGATCAGCGGATCGAGCTCGGCAACGCCCGCGCCGGGCGGCTTCTCCAGCATGACGTGCTTGCCGGCCCTCAGCGCTGCGATCGCCTGGGCGCGGCGCACTTGAGGCGGCGTGCAGAGCGACACCGCGTCGATCGGCGGACCTTTTTCCAGCAGCTCTTCGATGGTCGCGAAATGCGGCAGATCCGGCAACGAGGCATTGCGGCTGGCGACGGCCGCCAGCGTCGCGCCGGGAACCGCTGCGATGGCGCCGACATGCTGGTCCCGCGCGATCTTGCCGAAGCCGACGATGGCGATGCGAAGTTCAGTCACGATCTTTCTCCAGCTTCCGCGGACGGCAGCGCTTCGGCCGGTACAGTCTCGATCACTGTACCCTCGTGGCGGCGCATGCCGTTGTGAATGACGTAGACCATCGCCTCCGCCGCGGTCGTGGCATCACCGGCCGCGATGGCATCGACGATCTTCTGATGCCAGAGCAGAACGGTCTCGCGGTCCTCTGGTTCGACCGGTGCGCTGAGCAGGAATGAGGCGCGCAACGCAGCCTCGATGACGTGCCCGATCGAGCGCATGAACAGATTTCCGGAGGCGCGCGCGACGGCGACGTGGAGCGCGAGGTCGGCATCGGCGAAGCCAACGGAGTCGGAGGCTTCAAGTCGCATCCGCTCCATGCAGCGCCGGAGCTCGGACAGATCCTGCTCCGACCGCTGCGCCGCCGCCAGCATCGCCGCGCGCGGCTCGACCGCAAGGCGGATCTCGGCGAGGTCGTTGAGGAAACGCTTGTCGATCCCGGCGTCCAGGTGCCAGGCCAGCACGTCGGCGTCGAACATGTTCCAGGCGACGCGTTCGCGCACGACAGTGCCGACGCGGGCCTTGGTGGTGAGCAGACCCTTGGCGACCAGCGTCTTCACGCTCTCCCGCAATACCGGCCGCGACACCCCGAACATCGCAATCATTTCGGCATCGCCAGGCAGGCGCGTTCCCTCCGCGTAGCGGCCGGCAATGATGTCAACGCCGATCGAACGGGCCACCTCCGCGTGATTGGAGTGCGCCCGGCGCGTCGGGATGACGAGGATGCGCGAGGTGGTCATGAGACTGCTCCCGCGCGCTTTGCCACAGGCCGGCGCGCGAGCGCGACCAATCCTTGTTGCAAGGCGATGAAGGCGAACAGCAGCACGCCGGTCGCGATCTTGGTCCACCAGCTCGACAGTGTCCCGTCGAAATTGATGTAGGTCTGAATCATGCCCTGGATCAGCACGCCGAGGAAGGTGCCGATCACCGAGCCCTGACCGCCCGTGAGCAGCGTGCCGCCGATCACGACGGCCGCGATGCTGTCAAGCTCGACGCCGACGGCGGACAGCGAATAGCCGGCGCTGGTGTAAAAGGAGAAGACGATGCCGGCGATGCCGGCGAGCAGGCTCGACAGCATGTAGATCTTCACCGTCATCTTGCCAACGGCGACGCCCATCAGGCTAGCGGTCGCCCGGCTGCCGCCGAGCGCATAGACATTGGCGCCGAACCGGGTGAGCTGCAGCAGCAATGCGCCGCCGATCACGATCGCAAGCATGATGATCGCGACCGCCGTCAGCCGCCCGCCGCCGGGTAGTCGCAGTGCGAAGTCCGACACGGTGGAATAGACCGGTGCTGTGATCGGCACCGATTCCGTCGAGAGCAGGAAGCTGGCACCCCGGGCCAAGAACATGCCGGCGAGCGTCACGATGAAAGGCGGCAAATCGAAGACGTGGATCACCGCGCCCATCGCCGCTCCGAAGGCGGCCGAGAGCGCGAGAATGGCGACGAAGGCGACCAGGGGCGGCATTCCCCAGCGCTCGATCGCCAGCGCGACGAACACCGTGGTGAAGCCGATCACCGAGCCGACCGAGAGATCGATGCCGCCGGAAATGATGACGAAGGTCATGCCGGTCGCGACGATGCCGAGGAAGGCGTTGTCGGTGAGGAGATTGCCGACCACGCGGGTGGAGGCGATGTTGGGAAACTGCATCGCGCAGAGCGCGAATCCGGCGACGAGCACGATCGCCGTGATGAGGACGGGCGGCAGGCCTTTCATGCCTTGGTCCTCCGCAGCCGCGCCACGGCGCCGGCAAAGCCGGACAGCTTCGGCGATTGCAGCAGCAGCACGGCGAGCACCACCACCGCCTTGACCAGCAAATTGAACTCCGGCGGATAGCCCGACAGCAGAATGCCCGTGTTCATGGTCTGGATGATCAGCGCGCCGAGTACGGCCAGCACGAGACTGAAGCGGCCGCCGAACAGGGAGGTGCCGCCGATCACCACTGCGAGGATGGCATCAAGCTCGAGCCAGAGGCCGGCATTGTTGGCATCCGCGCCCATAATGTCGGCCGCCGCGATGACGCCGGCAAGCGCTGCGCAAACGCCGCACCAGACATAGACCGCCAAAATCATCGCGCGCGTGCCGACGCCGGCGAGCTCGCTTGCCCGCGCATTGCCGCCAGTGGCCTCGATCAGCAATCCGAGTGCCGAGCCGCGCACCACCGCGCCGGTGAGGATCAGCATGCCCAGCGCAATCGCGACCGGCACCGGCAGGCCGAGGATAGAGCCATTGCCGAGCCAGACCAGATCGGGCGAGGAGAAGGTCACGATGCGGCCTTCGGTAATGAGCTGGGCGATGCCGCGCCCCGCCACCATCAGGATCAAGGTCGCCACGATCGGCTGCATGCCGAGCACCGCGACGAGAAATCCGTTCCACAACCCGCAGATCAGGCCGGTGCCGAGCGCAGCCGCCAGCACCACGACCAGACTGTGGTTGTCGGCGAGGCTCGCCGCGATCGCGCCCGAGATCGCCATCACAGCGCCAACTGACAGATCGATGCCGCGCGTCGCGATCACCAGGACCATGCCGAGCGAGAGCAGCGCCACCGGCGTGCCGCGGTTGAGCACGTCGATCAGGCTGCCGAACAGCCGGCCGTCCTGGAGGCGCAGATCGAAGAATTGCGGCGACACCACGCGATCGACCGCCAGGATGACGATCAACGCGAGGATCTGGGCAAGGCCGCGGCGCGGCAACAGCGCGGTCATGCCCAGCCCTCATGCGCTGTCGCGGCGCCGTCGGCCGCAATGGCCGCGAGAATGTTGCCGACATCGATCGCCTCGCCGGCGAGCTCTTCGACATGCGCGCGGTCGCGCAGCACCACGACCCGGTCCGAATAGGTCACGATCTCGTCGAGCTCGGAGGAGATCACGAGCAGCGCGAGCCCGTCGTCGCAGAGCTCGCGTATCAGGCGGATGATCTCGGCATGCGCACCGACATCGATGCCGCGGGTCGGCTCGTCCAGCACGAGCAGCCGCGGCGAAGTCGCAAGCCACCGTGCCAACAGGACCTTCTGCTGATTGCCGCCGGAGAGCAGGCAGACGGGACGCTCCGGATCGGGCGGACGGATGTCGAGCATCTTGACGTAACGGCTTGCGATCTCGTCCTGCTCGCGTCGCGACAGCGGCCGATGCAAACCGCGCTTGGCCTGGAGCGCGAGCACGATGTTCTCGCGGACGGTGAGCTCGGCGACGATGCCGTCGGTCTTGCGCTCCTCAGGGCAATAGCCAAAGCCGTGACGCACCCCGTCGCGCGGCGACTGAAGCCGGACAGGCGCGCCTTCCACCCTCGCCTGTCCGCGATCGGCGCGCTCGGCGCCGAACACCAGCCGCGCCGTCTCGGTCCGGCCCGAGCCGAGCAGGCCGGCGAGACCGACGACCTCGCCATGGCGCAGCTCGAGATTGAACGGCGCGACATAGCCTGATTTGCCATAGTTCTCGAAGCTCGCGCAGACTTCGCGGGCCTGATGCTCGCGCGTCGCGGTCCGCGCGCTGGTGGTCTCGGCCAGTTCGCGGCCGAGCATCATCCGGATCAGCTCGAGCCGCGACAGCGACGCGGTCTCGCGCTCGCCGACAAGGCGACCATTTCGCAAAACGGTGATTCGATCGGAGATCTCGTAGACCTGGTCGAGGAAATGGCTGACGAAGACGATGCCAATGCCGCGCTTGGCAAGCTGACGCATGATGCGAAAGAGGATCTCGACCTCATGGCGGTCGAGGCTCGCGGTCGGCTCGTCCAGGATCAGCACGCGCGCGGAGAGATCGACGGCGCGCGCGATCGCGGTGACATGCTGGATCGCCACCGAGTAATTGCCAAGCGGCGCTGATACGTCGATGTCGAGACCGAAATCCGCGAGCAGCGACTTCGCGCGCCGTCGCATCTCGCCCTCGCGCACGACGCCGAAGCGCGTCGGCTGCCGGTCCAGGAACAGGTTCTGCGCCACCGAGAGATTCGGCAGCAAATTGACTTCCTGGTAGACCGTCGCAATGCCGGCCTGAACCGCCGCCTTGGCCGAGCGCGGCGCGACCTCTTCGCCGCCCAGTCTGACGATGCCGGCATCGCGCGGAAATACGCCCGTGACGACCTTGATCAGCGTGGACTTGCCCGCGCCGTTCTCACCAAGCAGCGCATGGATCTCGCCGGCGCGAAGCGTGAAGTCGACCTCCTGCAACGCACGCACGGCGCCAAAGCTCTTGCTGATCCCACGCACCTCCAGCAGGGAAGCAGCGGAATCCTGGCTGTTCTCCATGACATTCACTCCCAAGGGCGCCCGCTGACAATGCGGACACGGAGCCTGTTCGTTCGCGCAGCGGTTTCGAGCGGGATCGCCGGACTGCCGAAGCACGGCCGTCCGGCGACACTCTCGCCTCAGTAACCGAGGCCCTTCTTGCTGTCGTAGATCTTCTGCGGATCATCGGTGGCGGTGTAGAGCTTGGATTCCGTCTGGATCCATTTCGGCGGAACGGTACCCTTGTCCTTGAAGGCCGCGATGGCATCGAGAGCGGGGCCTGCCATGTTCGGCGTCAGCTCGACCGTGGCATTGGCTTCGCCGGCGACCATCGCCTTGAAGATGTCGGGGACTGCATCGATCGAGACGGTGAGAATCTCCTTGCCCGGCTTGAGCCCGGCTTCCTTCATCGCCTGGATCGCGCCGACCATCATGTCGTCGTTGTGCGCATAGACCGCGCAGATCGACTTGCCGCCACCTTCGGCCTTGATGAAGCTTTCCATCACTTCCTTGCCCTTGGCGCGGGTGAAGTCGCCGGTCTGGCTGCGCACCACTTTCAGGTTCGCATGCTTGGCGATAGCGGTGTCAAACCCCTTCTTGCGGTTGGCGGCGACGCTCGCGCCGACCGTGCCCTGCAATTCGACGATGTTGCAGGCCTTGGCGCCGACGGTCTTCGCCAGCCAGTCACCCGCGACCTCGCCTTCGTGAACGCTGTCGGAGGTCACGGCGGTGAGATAGAGCTCCTTGCCGGAGGGATCGATGTCGCGGTCGAGCAGCACGACCGGGATCTTGGCCTCCTTGGCTTCCTTCAGCACCGAGTCCCAGCCGGTTGAGACGACGGGCGCGAGGAAGATCGCATCGACATTCTGCGCGATGAAGGAGCGGATCGCCTTGATCTGGTTCTCCTGCTTCTGCTGCGCGTCGGCGATCTTGAGATTGACCTTGCGCTTGGTGGCCTCCTGCTTGGAGACCGAGGTCTCGGCCGCGCGCCAGCCGGATTCCGATCCGATCTGCGAGAAGCCAATGGTGAGCTCGGCGGCATTCGCCGGCAGCGCGAGCAGCAACGCGGCCGTCGCGCTGGCCGCAAAGAGGGCTTTGACGATCATCAGGCGTGTCTCCCAAAATGTTATCCGGGGGCGCCGATTGGTAGCATCGCACCCACAGGCCGACCTTTGAGGTGGCGGGAGGGACTATTTCACGGAAGTTTGGTTCCGACTAGTCATATTATTTGACTATTGAGGGGGAAAGCGCGCGCGAGCGGATGAGCGACTTCTATGTCACGCGCAGCGCGATTTTATTCCACGGATGCAACGCGGAGATGAACGAAATGATGCGGCAGTTGGGGCGAAGACACTGTCTAGGAGGATGGTGAAAGGCGAACCCGCAACCCCTCCCCCCATCACCGCGAGCGCAGCGAAGCAATCCTGAGTCTTTCCGGGGAGGGATTCTGGATTGCTTCGCTGCGCTCGCAATGACGGTGGGGAGAGAGTTTCTGCGTCGATCGAGGCAAAGCGACTCGTGGAGAGTCCCCCACATCCGGCGTGCAGTGAGCTAGATCAGCTTGCGCTGCGCGAGATTCTTCATCAGCGCGCCGATGCCGAACGTCCAGGGCTCGCATTCGTCGCTGGCCCGCATGCGGTTGACGAGTTTGCCGAGCTGGGGCGCCGAGATCGTGACGATGTCGTCGCGTTTGTGGGTGAACCCCTGTCCCGGCGCGTCGCGATCCTTAACCGGCGCGAACATGGTCCCGAGGAACAGCACGAAGCCATCGGGATATTGGTGCACCTTGCCGATGGTCTGCTCGACCAGATCGGTCGGATCGCGGCTGATCATGCTGATCGAGGAATGGCCGTCGAGGACGAAACCGTCCTGCCCCTTGACGTTCAGGCTGATGTCGAGCTTGCGGGCGTCGTCGAGGGTAAAGCTGTCGTCGAACAGGCGCAGCAGCGGGCCGATGGAGCACGAGGCGTTGTTGTCTTTGGCCTTCGACAACAGCAGTGCCGAACGGCCCTCGAAGTCGCGCAGATTGACGTCGTTGCCGAGGGCGCCACCGACGATCGTGCCGCGGCTCGAGACGAACAGCACCAGCTCCGGCTCGGGGTTGTTCCAGGTCGACTTCGGATGCAGCCCCGCATCCATGCCGGTGCCGACCGACGACAAGGTCGGCGCCTTGGTGAAGACCTCGGCATCGGGGCCAATGCCGACCTCGAGATATTGGCTCCAGGCGTTCTGGTCGATCAGCACCTGCTTCAGGTGCATCGCCTTGTCCGAGCCCGGCTTGAGCTTCGACAGATCGTCGCCGATCAGCCGGGTCACTTCCTTCCGGATCGCTTCGGCCGAGGCCGGACTGCCCTTTGCCCGCTCCTCGATCACGCGCTCCAGCATCGAGATGGCAAAGGTGACGCCGGCCGCCTTCAGCGTCTGGAGATCGACGGGCGCAAGCAACCACGGCTTTTTCGGATCGCGCTGATCGGGAGGCGTGTTGGCGACGATGGCCTCGAGATCGCCGATGCGCTCGCCCTTGGTCGCGGCAAGCGCCTTCGCCGGATTGTCTTCCTCGCAGAGTGCGCTGACGGTCGGGAATTTTGCGGTGACGTCGAACACACCATCGCCGCGCACGGCGACCACGGCCGGGCCATTCGCCTGCGGCAGCCAGACGCGGCCGACGAGCGTTCCCCGCGTGCCGTCCTCGGGAAGAAGGTCCTTTACCGTCAATGTCGTCATGGGCGTATCCTCGCTCTTTTCGGATCGGCCTCGCTCGCGGAGGCCTATCACATTGGCGAAGACCAATAAACGTCTGGGACGGGAAGTCCAGCGCGGCAGCCCGCCGCGCTTCTATGCCCCCGCCCGCGCTTTTCGGGCCGCAATCTGCTGAAGCGCCCAGCGCGCGTTCTTGCGCACCTCGGGATCGGGATCGTCGGCGATGACGGCAAGGAACGCTTCGCCGTCGTGGTGGGCGATCTCGCCAAGCGCAGCCGCCGCCTCTTTCCGCAGATTGGCCTGCTCATGGTTCACGCAGTTGCCGATCGGGCGCACCGCGCGCTCGATCTTCATCCGGCCAAGGCTGCGGATTGCCTTCAGCCGCACCTGCCAGAACTCGTCACTGAGCGAAGCGATGAGCTGGTCGGCGGCAATCGATCCGTTGACGTTGAGGCCCAGCGTTTCCGCGGCCATCTCCCGCACCATCCAGTCCGAATCCTTCAACGCGCGCGTGATCATCTCGGCCGCGGGCTTCATCTGCGAGAAGGCGAGCGCGCTGACGGCGGCACGGCGCACATGCGCGTCGGGATCGTTGATCAGCGCGGTCAGCGCCGGAATTGATTCCTCCAGCTTGAGGAACCCGATCACGCCGATCGCCTGCACCCGCACGGCGGCATCGGAATCCTGGAGCGCTTCCAGCGCCGGTTTCAGTGTGTCCTTGCAGCGCAGCTCCTTCAGCGCACGCAACGCGCCCATGCGGACGAAGGCGTGGGCATGCTTGACCAGCGGCAGGATGATCTCGGCGCAAGCCGGATCCTTGAACTCCGCCATGCTGTCGGCCGCGGCGGACGCAACGATTCGTTCAGGATCGACGAGCAGCTTCACCAGCGCAGCCGCGGCCTCCGGCCCGTCGAACTCGCCGAGCGCCATCGCGACCTGCTGGCGGACGCCGGCATCAGGATCGGCGACCATTTTGGCGAGATGGCCGACGGCGGCGGGATCGCCGGAATGGCCGAGCGCGATGATCGCGACGCGGCGCTCCCCTGGATCGGCAGCCTGGAGCCGCTCGTCGGCGTCTTCGAGATCGTCGTAGGATTCGAACGGGCTCGACATGGCTACCTCAGGAGATAAGGAATGTTGACGGTGACGGCGCCGGTCGGGCAATCCGCCTCGCAGGGCATGCAGTACCAGCATTCGTCATAGGCCATGTAGGCCTTGTTGGTCATATCGCTGATACGCAGTACGTCGAGCGGACAGACATCGACGCACACCGTGCAGCCCTTGTCCGCGATGCATTTGGCGTCATCGACGACCACCGGAACCGATGTCTGATAGGAAGCGAGAGGCATCGTATGTCTCCTGTATTTGTGCGGCGGGTCAGGCTGTCGCGCGGATGCGCTGCTTGTCGTAGAGATCCTTCTCATCGTCGGCGATCGGTACGATATAGGGCTCCACGGCACGCTTCTCGCTGGTCATCTTGCCGTCCTGCTTACTCAGCAGCGTGTGGCAGAACCAGTTTTCGTTGTCCTTCTCCGGGAAATCCGTCCGCCAGTGATAGAGGCCCCAACGGCTTTCTTCGCGGTAGAGCGAGGCATGCACAGCCATGTCCGCGCAATCCATGATCGACTGGACTTCGAGCGCGCGGAGCAGTTCGTGCGCATTGCGCGCGATCATGCGCTCCTGCATGTCTTCCCTCGCTTCAGCGAGCCGGCGCATGCCGAGCTCGTATTTGCGCGTGACTTTCGGCGGCTGGAGATAGTCATTGACGAGACGCCGCGTCTTGTACTCGATCTGGTTCGGCGGAATACCGTCCTCGCGTTTGGTCGGCGCCATGACGCGGTCACGTTCGCGGGCGACCTCAGCCGCGTCGAATTCCGCGAAGTCGTGATTGTCCGCAAACTCCATCGCGTCGACGCCGGCGACCGAACCGTTGGTGAAGGCCCCGAGCATGTAGTTGTGCGGCACGCTCGCCATGTCGCCGGCGGCATAGAGGCCCGGGACGGTGGTGCGCGCGTTGTCGTCGACGAACACGCCCGACGCGCTGTGACCGGAGCAGAAGCCGATCTCGGAGATGTGCATCTCGATCGACTCGCTGCGGTAGTCGACCCCGCGCCCCTGCTGGAACAGGCCGCGCGTGGGACGTTCGACCTTGTGCAGCGTCGATTCGATCTCCGAGATGGTGTCGGGGTGAAGATGCTTGAGCTGGAGAAACACCGGGCCCTTCCCGGACAACAGCTCGTTGTAGAACTCCAGCATCATCTGGCCGGACCAGTAATCGCATTCGATGAAGCGCGATCCCTCGTTGTTGGCGGTGAAGGCGCCGAAGGGACCGGCGACGTAGGCGCAGGCCGGGCCGTTATAGTCCTTGATTAGCGGATTGATCTGATAGCATTCGAGGTTCGCCAGTGCTGCACCGGCGTGATAGGCCATGGAATAGCCGTCGCCGGAATTGGCCGCGTTCTCGTAGGTGCCGAACATGTAGCCCGAGGTCGGCAGGCCGAGACGGCCGGCGGCGCCCATGCACAGGATGACGGCCTTGGCCTTGATCACCAGCATCTCGGCGGTGCGGGTATTGACGCTTATCGCGCCGGCAATGCGGCCGTCGGCGGATTTGAGCAGCCGCGTCGCCATGTAGCGGTTGGAGATCAGGATGCGGGCGCGGCGGAGCTGGCGATACAGCGCCTTCTTCACGGTCTCGCCGTTCGGCATCGGCAGTACGTAGGTGCCGATATGATGCACCTTCTTGACAGCGTAGTCGCCGTTCTCGTTCTTCAGGAAGCGGATGCCGAAACTGTCGAGCTCCTCGATGATCGAGTAGCAGTTCTGCGCGTATTTGTAGACCGCCTTCTGATCGACGATACCGTCATTGGCGATGGTGATTTCCTTGGTGTACTGCTCCGGCGTCGCGTAGCCGGGAATGACGGCGTTGTTCAAGCCGTCCATGCCCATCGAGATCGCTCCGGAGCGCTTGACGTTGGCCTTCTCGAGCAGCACGACATTGGCCTTCGGATTCTTCAGCTTCGCCTTTAACGCCGCCATCGGGCCCGCCGTGCCGCCGCCGATGACGAGCACGTCGCAGGAAACCTCCGAAAGTCCGTCGACGATCTGATCTAGTGACATCGCTTGCTCCTGGTTCGCCAGCAGGTCCGGCGCCTTTGCATCAGATTTGTTCAGCAGGCGTCCCGGCGATAGCAATTAGTTGTCGCGGGGCTGCGATTTGCGCCTCAGCGCTCGACAAAGGCCTTTTCGATCACGAAATGGCCGGGCCTGCTGTGATTGCCCTCGACAAACCCGCGCCCAGAGAGCATCGCGGGAAGTTCCTCCAGCATCGCCGGGCTGCCGCACAGCATGATGCGGTCGGTCTCGATATCGAGGCCTGACAGACCGATGTCTTCGAAGAGCTGGTTCGACGCGATCAGGTCGGTGATGCGTCCGCGGTTCCTGAACGGCTCGCGGGTGACTGTGGGATAGTAGACGAGCTTGTCGCCGATCAGCGGTCCAAAGAACTCGTGACTACGCAGGCCTTCGACGAGGTGCTCACCATAGGAGAGTTCGGAGACCTGGCGGCAGCCATGGGCGAGCACGATGGTCTCGTAATTCTCGTAGACGTCGGGGTCCTTGATCAGGCTGGCGAACGGCGCGAGTCCCGTTCCGGTCGAGAGCAGCAACAGGCGTTTGCCGGGAATGAGATTGCCGGTGATCAGCGTGCCCGTGGCCTTGCGGCCGACCAGGATGACGTCGCCTTCCCTGATTTTCTGGAGGCGCGAGGTCAGCGGACCGTCCTGCACCTTGATCGAGAAGAACTCGAGCGCCTCCTCGTGATTGGCGCTCGCCATGCTGTAAGCTCGCAGCAACGGCTTGCCCTCGACTTCCAGCCCGATCATCGCGAACTGGCCGTTCTGGAAGCGGAAGCCCGGATCGCGCGTCGCGGTGAAGCTGAACAGGCTGTCGGTCCAGTGCCTGACCGACAAAACCGTTTCCTTCTGAAATGCGCTCATTGTCTCTCCTGATCTCGATTGCGCACAAGGTTTCGGAGAGACAGGAATCCGGCAACGCCGAACTGAAATTGCCGGTCGATTAGTTTCACATTTCGTGGGCGATGATCGAACAGCAGGCAGCGACGATCAGCGCCGCGCACCCTGCGCCTGGCAATTAGTTGCTATCGCGGCAGTGCTGCGGCAAGGTAGAGAAGGGTCGGAGACACGTCATGACCTTGGTGGGACCGACCGTGGCAGATTACGAAGCAAGCGCCGACCTCGCGACGCTCCGCGTCCGCACCGCTCAGGACGACACGCTGGACTTGGCGGCGGAAACGCTCCGCCTCTCCTGCAAATGCGCCCACTGCACCCGCGCCCGCTTCGACGGCCGCTTTCCCGAGCGGTTTCCAGGCATCGCGATCACCGAGATCGGCGATCTCGGTTACGGGCTGAACATCTCGTTTTCGGATGGGCACAATCGGGGGATTTACCCGAAGCCGTATTTGCTGAGCCTGGTGGGGTGGTAGACGCCACAGGTCGTCTTCCAAGCTTCGCTGTCATTCCCCGCGAAGGTGGGAATCCAGTACGCCGCGGCTTCTCGATAGCCCATTGACATCTCTGGAATACTGGATCGCCCGGTCAAGCCGGGCGATGACAGCGGAGTGAATCTGGCACGGACATTGCTCCTCTTTAGAACGGTTTGAACGTTCCGGAGGCAGATGATGTTGCAGGCGGCGGCCAATGTGGTTCGCGGGACGGTTCCCGCAACGGTCCGGCCTACCGGCGGTTCCTCGCTGCTGCTCACCGAGAACCAGCAATGGATCGGCGGACCGCCGCCCTTGATGGACAAGCTCAGCCAGCGCGAGCGGGAGCTGGTGCTGAAGCAGGGCCGCCGAAAAGTGCTCAACCGTGGCCAGACGCTGTTCAGCCAGGGTGGCAAGCATGACGGTATCTGGCTGATCGAGAGCGGCCGGATCCGGGTGTTCTACACCTCTCCGCTCGGCCGCGAGATCACGCTGGCCTATTGGCATGTCGGCAATTTCGTCGGCGGGCCGGAAGTGTTCGAAGGCACCGTGCATCAATGGTCCGGCGTTGCATCCAGCAATTGCAGCGTGGTGCATCTGCCCGGAAAGGAGCTACGATCCCTTGCGGTCGAGATCCCGAACCTCGCGATCGGCCTGATCGAAGGCCTGACCTTCAAGGGCAAGTGCTATTCGGCGCTGGCCCAGATGTTGGGAACGCGCTCGATCACACAGCGCCTTGCGCATCTGTTGCTGCATCTCGTCGACCTCTATGGCGTCGATGACGCCGACGGCCGGGTGATCGCGGCCGCCTTCACCCATGCCGATATCGCCCACATGGTCGGTGCCACCAGGCAATGGGTCACGATCAGCCTGAAGCGCATGCAGGAAAAGGGAATCGTGCTGACCAAGCGCTCGCAGATCGTGGTCTGCCGGTCCGACGTGCTGGAAGAAATGCGAGGGCAGGCGGCCGACTGACCGAGCTTGCGACCAGGGCCGGTGCCCATGCAAGCGGCTTAATAGTGCAGGACTGCCCAAGGAGTATGCAATCAACTTTTCCCGGCAACTAATCGACTGTGGCGCTCATTCCGGATTTGCCCTGCCCACGCCCTCACCCAATCATGGCAACCACAGCACATCCAACCGAATGAGGATGAGAATGGTCCGCCATCTTCCCACGCTCTCGATCGCGATGTCGGTGACGTCGCTGGCGCTTCTCCTCGCGCAGCCGGCCGCGGCGGAAACCGTCACGCTGGGCATCGGAACGCAGGACACCACGACCAACACGGTGACCGCCGGCGTCGTCATCCGCCAGCTCCATCTCCTCGAAAAATATCTGCCGAAGGACGGCAAATACGCCAACATCAAGTTCGAGCTGGAGTGGCAGAACTTCACCTCCGGCCCGCCCGTCACCAACGCGATGATGGCCAACAAGCTGCAGATCGGCATGATGGGCGACTATCCGCTGATCGTGAACGGCTTCACTTTCGACAGCAATCCCGAGAGCAAGAGCCGGCTGATCGGTATCGCCGCCTACAGCCTGTCGGGCTCCGGCAACGGCATCGTCGTTCACAAGGATTCGCCCTACTACGATCTCGCCGATCTCAAGGGCAAGCTCGTGAGCGTGCCGTTCGGCTCTGCCGCGCACGGCATGGTGTTGAAGGCGATGCAGGACCGCGGCTATGCATCTGATTTCTTCCAGCTGGTCAGCCAAAGCCCGGAGGTCGGCTCGACCAATCTCCAGGAGAAGAAGATCGACGCGCATGCCGACTTCGTTCCGTTCGCCGAGTTGCTGCCGTTCCGCGGTTTCGCGCGAAAGATCTTTGACGGCGTCGAGACCAATCTCCCGACTTTCCACGGCATCGTCGTGCGAACCGATTTCGCCGAGAAATACCCGGAAGTCGTCGTCGCCTACTTCAAGGCGGTGATCGCCGCCAATCAATGGCTGCGGGACGATCCCAAGCTCGCCGCCGAGAAGATCCAGGAATGGACCGGCATCAGCAAGGAGGTCGTCTACATCTTCCTCGGCCCCAGCGGCAACATGACCACCGATCCCTCGATCAAGCCGGCGCTGATCGACGCCGCCGCGGCTGACGTCAAGGTGCTGCAGAACCTCGGCCGGATGAAGGAGTTCGAGCCGAAGAAATGGGTCGACGACAGCTACATCCGTAAAGCTTATTCCGAGATGAAGCTCGACTACGACGCGCAGCTTGCGAGCACCAAGAATTACGAGATCTCCGGCGACGATTCCTTCTGCAAGAAGCCGATCGCCGATCCGCGCAAGGCCGGCGAGGTCTGGGTCGACGATTCAGGCATCGTGCCCTTCTCGTCAGCCAGCTGCACGCTCGGCGCCTATGCCGACTACAAGGCCAAGGGCAGGAAGATCAACGTCGCCTACGTCTTCGATACCACCCGCGGCATCAAGCTGTTCGCAGACCAGGCTTTCTTCGCGGTCGGCAATGGTGAGGTTGCGCCGTTCCTGCTGAAGAAGGACGCCGAAGCCTATGCCGCCAAGATCAGCGGCAAGGTGCTCGGCTTCGACGACGCGGTGAAGGCGGCGGTCGGCGGGGGCAAGACGTGAGCAGTCCCGCCCTCCTCAGACATTCCGAGGACAGCATGCCGGCAAGTGCAATCGCGGAGGCAAGCGCCATGCCCGCCTCCACGCCACCCGCGTCTCCACCCTCCTTCGGCACGCTCGCACTGCGCTGGTACCGGCTCAACCGGGGCGGGCTGCGCGCGACCGCGATCGGCATCATCTCGCTGCTCGCCTTCCTGCTGGTCTGGCATCTGCTGACAACCTATCGCGTCGTGTTTTTCGTGCGCTTCACCAACGTGCCCTCGCCGCTCGCGGTCTATGCGAGCTTCACCAAGGCGATCCACGATCCAAAATTCCTGCTGCACGTCCTCTTGAGCTGCCGCCGCATCTTCTTCGGTTTCTCGCTCGCGGCGATCGTCGCGGTGCCGCTCGGCCTGATCATGGGCCGCTTCAAGCCCGTCCACGAGATCATCTTTCCCGTGGCGGAGGTGCTGCGGCCGATCCCGGCGATCGCCTGGGTGCCGATGGCGATCATGCTGTGGCCGACCAACGAGCAGAGCATCGTCTACATCACGTTCCTCGGATCGTTCTTCCCGATCCTGGTCAACACGCTGCACGGCATGTCGCTGGTCGATCCCGTGCTGGTGCGTGCCGCGCAATGTCTCGGCGCGCGGGAGCGCTCGATCTTCCGCGATGTGTATTTTCCGGCCTCGCTCCCGCACATCTTCACCGGCCTCACCGTCGGCATGGGCGTGGCCTGGGTGTCGCTGATCGCTGCCGAGATGATCTCCGGACAGTACGGCATCGGCTATTTCACCTGGGAGGCCTATTCGCTGGTCCAGTATGCCGACATCGCGCTCGGCATGATCGCGATCGGCGTGCTTGGCCTCGGATCGAGCATGTTGATCCGAGGCGCCGGACAATTGGTGATGCCGTGGAGGTCAAGATGAGTGAGATCGTTGTCAAGGCACCGCAGGGCCATATCGAGGTCAAGAACTTCTCCCTCAGCTACGACAGCATCGAGGGGCCGGTCGAAGCCGTCGCCGATACGCAGATTCATGTGAAGCCTGGCGAGTTCGTCTCGATCGTCGGGCCCTCCGGCTGCGGAAAGTCGACGCTGCTCAACGCGGTTGCCGGCTTCCTCAAGCCGACCACGGGCATCGTCACCGTCGACGGCGAGAAGGTGAACGGCCCCAGCGCGGAGCGCGGCATGGTGTTTCAGCAATATTCGCTGTTTCCCTGGAAGACCGTGCGGGAGAACGTCGAGTTCGGCCTGAAGATGCGCGGCATGCCGCGCTCGCAGCGCGAGCGCGCCGCCCGCACGCTGCTGGGACTCGCGGGCCTCGAAGCCTTCGAAAAGCATTACCCCGAGAAACTCTCAGGTGGCATGAAGCAGCGCGTTGGCATCGTCCGCGCGCTCGCGACGGGACCCAAAGTGTTGCTGCTCGACGAACCCTTCGGCGCGCTCGACGCGCAGACCCGGGTCATCATGCAGCAGATCCTCACCAACATGTGGCAGCGGCTGAAGATCTCGGTGCTATTCGTCACCCACGACATCGACGAGGCGATCTTCCTGTCCGACCGTGTCTACTGCATGACCGCACGCCCCGGCTCGATCAAGGCGGAGATTCCGATCCCGCTGGAGCGGCCGCGGCAGCAGTCGATGATGATGTCGTCGGAATTCCTGGCATTGCGCCGCGGACTGATGTCGCTGATCCGCGAGGAGAGCATCAAGGCGATGGGCGGCGAGCTCAACGACATGGGCATGCAGGGGCTGAACATCGAGCTGCACGGGCATTCGCTCGCGGATGTGATTTAGGGATCTTCGACTTGCGCGCTGACTTCCTTCTCCCCTTGTGGGAGAAGGAAGTGGAGTATGCGCAGCAGCTTGCCTTACTTGAACCAGTGCACCAGCGCGATGCTAATGCCGAGCAGCAGCAGTAGCGACAAGGTCACGGCCGCCGTCACCCGTCCCCCGACATTGGCAAGCACCTTCACATCGACGCCGAGGCCAAGCGCGGCCATCGATACCACCGTGAGAAAACCCGTGATCCGCGTGATCGGGGCAATCACCGTGGACGGCACGATCTCGAGCGAGCGCAAGGTCGCCAGCGCAAGGAAGCCGAGGATGAACCACGGGACCAGGCGGAAGAAGCCGACATTGGTCTTCTTGGCATCGCTGTGCCAGCGCGACGCCGTCAGCGAGAGGCCGACGACCACCGGCCCGAGCATCAGCACGCGCATCAGCTTGACGAGCGTGCCGATCTGCGTCGAGACGAGTCCCGCCGGCACCGTCGCAGCCAGCACCTGCGGCACGGCATAGACAGTGAGGCCTGCAAGGATGCCGTATTGCGTAGCCGATAGCTGCAGCAGCGGAATCAGCAGCGGCAGGCCGAGCACCATCATCACGCCGAGGATCGCGGTGAAGGAGATGGAGGATGCGATCTCGTCATTGTTGGCGCCGATGATCGGCGCCACCGCCGCAATCGCCGAATTGCCGCAGATCGAGTTTCCGCAGGCGATCAGGATCGAGAGCCGCGTCGAGAGACCAAGCAGCCGGCTGATGCCGAAGGAAACGCAGAGCGCGACCACAACGACGGCCGCGATCGAGGCCAACAGCGCGACGCCGGACGCCGCGATAGCAGCGAAGCTGATCGAGGCCCCCAGCAGCATGACGGCGACTTCGAGCAGCTGCTTGGCGCTGAAGGCGATGCCGGACTGCCAGCGCGGCGCGGGCTTCCAAAAGCTGCGCACAGCCATGCCGAGCAAGATCGCCATCACCAGCGCCTCGACATAGGGATGTTCGAAGATGCCCAATTCCGCCCGTTCGAGCAGGGCCGAAACGCCGGCCACGGCGATGCAGAGGAGGATCCCGGGAATCAGCGCGACGATGCGGCTGATGGCCGTGGTCCGCTTGGCGTCGGCCGGGCTGGATGCTTGATTCTGCGACACAAATCTCTCCCCAAGGAGAAGGATTTATACGCAGCGCCATCCGATTGGGGAATAAGTTTTCGACATATCAGGGCCGAGCGAAGTTCTATCCTCAATCCGGAATAATCTGGCTCGGAAGATCAGGCGCCCGTTGGAAGATCAGGCGCGCCTTAGAAGATCAGGCTCTTGGCCAGCGAGGCGACGCGGCTGAAGCCGTCATAGACGCCGGGCTCGAAGAAGGCCGCGCGCGCCAGCACGATACCGGCGACCAGCGACCAGAACAGCCCGGTGCCGACCCGCAGCAGCAGCTTTGACCCGCGCGAGCGCGGCTGGGTGTCCGTTGCGGACACCAATTGCTCGCCGAAAGGCTCAAACCTGGTGCGTTCCATAGCAGTCAATCCATCAATTTCTGATGGAAATGTCGTCGTTTCGGCCCCAAACAGCAATGGAAGCGATTGGCTTTTTTGCCTCCCGAAGAGGAAACTCCTTCCGCCGGACGGACCCGGGGCAATAGTTTTCTTCTTCCGGCCTATTTGAGCACCGGCGCCACGGCGAGCAGGTAGCGCCGCGCGTATGAAAGGAATCTGCCAATGCCAAACCCCCGCGTGCGCGTCTACACCGACTACAAGAGCTCCTACGCGTTCGTGGCCAACAAGCGCCTATTCGAACTGCAGGAGACGCACGGCGTCGAGCTCGAATGGCTGCCCTATACGCTGCGCGTTGCCGAATTCATGGGGACCGTGGAAGAGCGCACGCCGCATTTCTGGCGCAAGGTGCGCTACGCCTATATGGACGCCCGGCGCTATGCCAATGCGCAAGGGCTCGTCATGAAAGGGCCTAGGCGGATCTACGACGCGTTCTATTCCAGCGTCGGCATGCTGTTCGCCCAACAGCACCGCTTCTTCCGTCCGTATCACGACACGGTGTTTCGTCGGTTCTGGAGGCATGAGCTCGAGATCGACGATCTCGCCGCAATCACGGACGTCATCACGTCCTGCGGTGGCTCGGCCAGCGAGTTCGAAGCCTACGTCCATGGCCCCGCACGCGCCGAGCATGACCGCATCATCGACGAGGCCGAAGTGCTCGGCGTGTTCGGCGTGCCGACCATGGTGTTCAACGGCGAGCTGTTTTGGGGCGGCGACCGCATCGACATGTTGATCGAACGCATCGAGAAGCCCGGGACGATCGAGGCAGCTCTCGGCAGCCGCCATCGCAAGCCGGCATGAGCAGCAACGCTACGCCGCTAGCCCGCTCTCCACCGGAGCAAACTCCAGCCCGAGGCTCTCCGCCACCGCCTTGTTGGTGATACGGCCGCGATGCACATTCAGCCCGTTGCGCAGGTGTGGATTTTCCAAGATCGCAGCAAAACCCTTGTTCGCGAGCATCAAGCCGAACGGCAGCGTCGCGTTGTTCAGCGCCTGGCTCGACGTCACCGGCACCGCGCCGGGCATATTGGCCACGCAATAATGCACGATGCCGTCGACAAGATAGGTCGGATCGGCATGCGTGGTCGGGTGCGAGGTCTCGAAGCAGCCGCCCTGATCGATCGCGACGTCGACCAGCACGGCGCCTGGGCGCATCGATGTCAGCATCGCACGCGTGACGAGCTTGGGCGCACTCGCGCCCGGCACCAGTACCGCGCCGATCACGACGTCGGCGGCGAACACCTCCTCCTCGACCGACTCGATGGTGGAGAAGCGGGTGCGCACGCGTCCGACAAAGAGATCATCAAGCTCCCGCAACCTTGGAATGGAGCGGTCGATCACGGTGACTTCGGCGCCAAGGCCCGCGGCCATGCGCGCGGCTTGCGTTCCCACCACGCCGCCGCCGAGCACGACGACCCGCGCCGGCTGCACGCCAGGGACACCGCCCAGCAGCAGCCCGCGACCGCCAGCGGAGCGCTTGAGCGCGGCGCCGGCGGCCTCGATAGCGAGGCGGCCGGCCACTTCGCTCATCGGCGCAAGCAGGGGGAGGTGACCGGCCGCGTCGGTGACGGTTTCATAGGCGATCGCAGTACAGCCGGAGGCGAGCAAACCCCTGGCCTGTTCGGGATCCGGCGCAAGATGAAGGTAAGTAAACAGGATCTGGCCTTCGCGGAGCTGGGGCCACTCGCTTGTCTGCGGCTCCTTCACCTTCACGATCATGTCGGACTTCGCGAAGATGTCGCGCGCGCTCTCGGCAATGGTGGCCCCTGCCCGCCGGTAGTCTTCGTCGGAGGCGCCGATGCCGCCGCCCGCACCGGTCTCGACCGTCACCTCGTGCCCCGCGGCGACATATTCGCGGACCGCACCCGGGGTGAGCCCGACGCGATATTCCTGCACTTTGATTTCCTTGGGCACACCGACGCGCATCCCGGGCCTCCTTGTGATTCACCTCATGATCGTAGCGACGTGCCCTGTTTGGTTTCGTGCAAATATCCGCTAGCTTTGGCCTCCCTGCGCCGGTTTCCGGCGCGCAAACGCCCTTTCACGCTGGAAACGAAACCTTGGCCCTCGACAGGAAAGATCTCGCCATCCTCGCGGAGCTCACGACCAACGCGCGGGCCAGTCACACCGAGCTCGCGCACAAGGTCGGGCTATCAAGCACCGCGCTCGCGCGGCGGCAGAAGGCGCTGCAAGACGACGGCTATATCCAGGGCTATCAGGCCACGCTCGACCTCGCGCAGTTCGGCCTCACCACCACGGTGCTGGTCCGTATCGCGCTGGAAAGCCAGAGCGATGAGGCGCTGAAGGCGTTCGAGGCGGAGGTGGTGAAATGCCCGTCCGTCGTGCGCTGCTTCCTGATGTCGGGGACCGACGACTACATCCTGATCGTGCTCGCCCGCGATATCCAGGATTTCGAGCGCATCCACCGCATGGAGCTGTCGCGCCTGCCGCGCGTCGCGAGGGTACAATCGAGCTTCGCGCTGCGCGAAGTTGTCGACCGCGCCGTGCCGAATGTGGTGTTCGGCGAAGCAAAGCGCTGACCGCAACCTCTCGGAAAGGCGAACTGCTGGCAAGGAACCAACCGGTCGGTGGTCCGTTGGGCGCTATTGGCCGGCGGAGGCGTGCCCCCGCGTCAACACGGCTGACGTCCGGCACGGTCGCCGTCGCAGGGAGCAGGACATGGGCGATGTCACGCATCAGATTTCCGAACGCATTCCGATCCATCTTGTCGTCAACGGCGTCAGTCACACGCTCGATCTCGTGCCATGGACCACATTGCTCGATGCCTTGCGGGACCATCTTGCACTGAGCGGCACCAAGAAGGGCTGCGACCATGGTCAGTGCGGCGCCTGCACGGTGCTGGTGGACGGCCGGCGCGTCAATTCCTGTCTCACGCTCGCCGTCATGAAGGACGGCGCGGAGATCACGACTGTCGAAGGTCTTGCCAAGGATGGCGCGCTGCATCCCCTGCAACAGGCGTTCATCGACCATGACGCCTTCCAGTGCGGCTATTGCACGCCGGGACAGATATGCTCGGCGGCCGGACTGCTCGCCGAAGGCCGTGCCAAAGATACCGACGAGATCCGGGAGCTGATGAGCGGAAACCTTTGCCGCTGCGGCGCCTATCCAAACATCGTCGCCGCCATCCAGCAGGCAATGGGCCAGCCATGAACAACTTCCAGTACGCTCGAGCCACTGATGTCGCCGACGCCATCCGCTTGCTCGCCGCCGGTCCCGGCGCCAAACTGATTGCCGGCGGCACCAATCTGATCGACCTGATGAAAGAGAATGTCGAGCGCCCCTCCCGGCTGATCGACATTTCCCGCCTGCCGCTCCGCAAGGTCGAAGAGACGCCCGACGGGTCCTTGCGCATCGGCGCCTTGGTGCCGAACTCGGACCTCGCCTATCATCCATTGATCGAGCAGCGCTATCCCCTGCTCGCCAGCGCCATCCTGGCCGGCGCCTCGGCGCAACTGCGCAACATGGCATCGGTCGGCGGCAATCTGATGCAACGAACGCGCTGCGCTTATTTCTATGACACGGCCACGCCGTGCAACAAGCGACATCCCGGCAGCGGCTGCTCGGCAATGGACGGGCTGAACCGCAACCATGGGATCCTGGGCACGAGCGCCGCCTGCATCGCGACCAATCCATCCGACATGAGCGTGGCGCTCGCCGCGCTCGATGCGCTCGTGCACATCGCGGGTCCCTCCGGCGAACGCACCATCGCGCTGACCGATCTCCATCGGCTGCCCGGCGACAAGCCTCATGTCGATACCAATCTCGGCACCGGCGAGATCATCACCGGGATTGAGCTTCCGCCGCGCGGCTTTGCTCAAAACTACAGCTATCTAAAAATTCGCGACCGGATGTCTTATGCTTTTGCTTTGGTCTCGGTTGCCGCCGCGCTCGAATTGGAGGGCAACGCGATCAGCGGGGCACGCGTGGCGGTCGGCGGCGTGGCTCACAAGCCTTGGCGCAGCCTCGAGGCCGAAGCTACGTTGCGCGGCCAGGCCGCAACGCCCGATCACTTCTCGCACGCCGCGGATCTCTTGCTCCAGGGAGCAACAGCCCGCTCACATAACGGCTTCAAGGTCGAGCTCGCACGCCGCGCCATCGTGCGGACGCTGACACAGGCGGCGAACGCCACGCCGCAATCTCAGGCGCACAAGAAGATCGCGTGAGGACCCCATGAACGCTTATGTCGGAACGCCAACGTCGCGTGTCGACGGCCGGGCCAAGGTCACCGGCGCCGCCAAATACGCCGGCGAATTTCCAGCCGACAAGCTCCTCCATGGCTTCGTGGTCGAGGCCATCATTCCATGCGGGCGCATTGCCCGCCTCGACGCGAGCGAGGCGTTGAAGGTCGAGGGCGTACTCAACGTGCTCACGCATGCGAACCGTCCGCCGCTGGCCGACAAGGACGAGGCGTGGAAGGACGAGGTGGCGCCCGAGGAAGGCTCGCCTTTCCGTCCGCTTTATGATGACAAGATCAAGTTCAATGGCCAGCCGATCGCACTTGTCGTCGCAGAGGACTGGGAAACCGCGAAATTCGCCGCGACGCTCGTGCGGGTCGAATATGAGCAGCATGGTTTTGCAACCGACCTCGAAGGCGAACGCAGCAACGCCGCCGAGAAGAACGAGCCGCATAAACCGCGGGGCGACGCCGCAGCCGCCCTTGCGGGAGCTGATGTGCGCCACGAGGCGGACTACGTGATACCGACCGAGCATCACAACCCGATGGAGCTCTATGCGACCACGGCGGTCTGGGACAGCAATGGCAAGCTCACGATCTACGACAAGACCCAAGGCGTCCAGAACGTCCACAAATTTCTCTGCAGCGTGTTCGACAAGAAGCCGGACGACATTCGCGTGGTCTCGCCGTACGTCGGCGGCGCCTTCGGCTCCGGCTTGCGGCCGCAATATCAGGTGGTGTTGGCAACACTCGGCGCGCTCGCGCTGAAGCGGTCCGTTCGCGTCGTACTGACGCGGCAGCAGATGTACGGGCTCGGCTACCGGCCGATGACCATCGAGCGCGTCGGGCTCGGCGCAAGATCCGATGGCGCCCTCGACGCGGTCACGCACGAGGCGATTGCCGTCACCTCGCGCTATGAGGATTTTGCCCGCAACGATACCGGCTGGGCCGAACAGCTCTACAAGAGCCCGAACAGCCGCTTCTCCCACAAGCTGGTGCACCTTGACGTCTCCACCCCCTGCGACATGCGCGCACCGGGCGCTGCGTCGGGCGTCTGCGCGCTGGAATGCGCGATGGACGAGCTCGCCGTCGCACTCAAGCTCGACCCGATCGAATTGCGGCTGAAGTGCTACTCGGATCGCGACCAGAGCGAAAACCTGCCCTACACCAGCAAGCAGTTGCGCGAATGCTACGCGCGCGGCGCGGACGCCTTCGGCTGGAGCAGACGCGATCCTGCGCCGCGCTCGATGCGCGACGGCAAGGATCTGATCGGCTGGGGCATGGCGACGGGTGTGTGGGAAGCACTGCAGATGCCGGTCGCCGTCCGTATCGTGCTGACGTCGAACGGACATGCCGAGGTGTCCTGCGCCGCATCCGACATCGGCACCGGCACCTACACCATTGTGGCTCAGGTCGCAGCCGATGCGCTCGGCCTGCCGATTGAGAACATCAGCGTCCGGCTCGCAGATTCCAGTCTGCCGCAGGCGCCTGTGGAGGGCGGCTCCTGGATGGCCGCTTCGAGCGCGCATGCGGTGCTCGCAGCCGCCGAGGAAGTGCGCAAGGAACTGTTACGCCTGGCCGGGAAGATGCCAGGCTCGCCGCTCGCCGGCGCCGAGCTAGCCGATACGGTGCTGACCGACGGCAGCATTGCCAGCTCCAGCAACAACAGCCGCGCGGTCTCGATCGCCGACGCGATGCGTCACGGCGGCGTCGAACGCATCGAGAAGGAAAAGCTCAATCAATTCGGCGAGGACAAGAAGCACGCGCGTAACACCCACTCGGCCGTCTTCGCCGAGGTCAAGGTGGACGAAGAGCTAAACGTCATTCGCGTGACGCGGGTCGTGAGCGCCGTCGCGGCCGGGCGGATTCTCAACACCAAGACAGGCCGCAGCCAGATCATGGGCGGCGTGGTCTGGGGGATTGGGATGGCCCTGCACGAGGAGACGGTGATGGATCACCGCTTCGGGCGGATCATGAACGCGAACATCGCCGAGTACCACATTCCCGTGAATGCCGATGTTCACGACATCGACGTGATCTTCGTCGACGAGCCGGACGCGCACATCAACGCGCTCGGCATCAAGGGGCTGGGAGAGATCGGCATCGTCGGCGTTCCCGCCGCGATCGCGAACGCCGTCTATCACGCCACCGGCAAACGCATCCGTCGATTTCCGATCACACTGGACAAGCTGCTCGACTGAGACGGTGCAGCAGTCCCCTCTCGGCGCCGGCGTCACCTCACGGCGCCCGGCCGCCAGGCCTCACGAGGGAAAGTCAGCCGGTCTGACTTGGATGCGGTCGGCATGCAGCGACCAGTGGTGCAACGCCTGATCCTCGCAAAACCTCGCCTTCGCCCGCTCTCTGGCTTCGTCCTCGTCGGAAGCGTCGATCTCGAGCGTGCCCTGGCACACCTCGATCTGCCGGCCGTACTGGCCGAGCACGTCCTTCATGAACCTGACCACATAAGTTGACATGGGACCTCCTGCCTGCCCCGGCGGCGCTCACTCTTATCCCATTTAGGCGGAATCCGGGAGGGAGATTTTGACACGGATCAAAGTCGGGCGCGGTTCCCCCCGCCGATCGTTCCGTGGCGCGTAGCGCTAACCGGGACATTGGGCAGCAGGAGCATCGCACCCCGGAAGGACAGAGCGACTGTCAACTACGCCGGCGTCACACCAAACGCCTGCTTGAATCGCTCCACATAGCGTGGCCAGACCTCCGGATTGATGATGCGCGGCGGCCGCTTGCCATCGAGCGTATCCAGCACCTGCTCGGCCGCGATGCGGCCCATGTTCTGCCGCGCCTCGATCGTGACGCCCGCGGTATGCGGGCTCGCCAGCACGTTGTCGAGCTGGAGCAGCGGATGCTCCGGCGGCGGCGGCTCCTTGGACCAGACGTCGAGACCGGCGCCCGCAATGCGCTTCTCGCGCAAGGCCTGGAGCAGCGCATCCTCATCGTGGATGAAGCCGCGCGCCGTGGTGATAAAGTACGCATGCGGCTGCATCAACGCAAATTCGCGCACGCTGATCATGTTGCGGCTGCGCTTGTCGAGCGGGCAGGAGATGGAGACGAAATCGGCGCGGCGCAGCAGCTCGTCGAGCTCGACCTTCTCGCCGCCCCGCTCGGCCATCACCTCGGCCGTGAGGTAAGGATCGTAGGCCAGCACCTTCATGCCGAACAGGCCCTTGCACAGCGCGGCGATGCGGCGACCGACATTGCCGAGGCCGACGATGCCGACGGTCTTGTGCTCGATCTCGTTGCCGACGAGTTCGTTGCGGTTGACGTTGGACTCCCTGCGGAGCTTGCGGTCGGACTGGATGATGCGCTTGGACAGCGTCAACATCATCGCCAGCGCATGCTCGGCGACCGAGTGGGCGTTGCCGCCGGACTGGTTGACGACCAGCACGCCGGCATCGGTGCAAGCCTCGACATCGACAGGATCGAATCCCGCGCCGTTGCTGGAGACGAGCAGCAGGTTCGGCGCGCGCCTCAGGAAGGCAGCATCGACATGGAAGTGCGGGGCCAGTTCGTCACGGGCGGCGCCGATCTGGTAGACATGAGCCGCCTCGATGATCGGCGCGAAATATTCCTCGGGGCTCTCGTTCTCGATGCGATCGAGCCGGACGTCGGGCCGCGCCTTCAGGATGTCGATATAGATCGGATTGGCCAGATATTTGACGTAGAAGACGCGCTTGCTGTTGACGGACATCAGGACCCTTCCGGCTTTCTCCAGGAGATCCGCAGGGCCAGCGCTTCGCGCGCTCCTGTCATGCGTTCCTCCGTTCTCTTGTTGTTGCCGCTTATGACACGGCGGCACCGGCTGCGGCAGGCCGTCTGGCGCAGATCACGGTGCAGTCCGGACATGTTGACAATCCCGCTGCCTGCGTCAAGTTCGGCAGACCGCCGCGACGGCCAAGACAAGGGCTAAGACGACGCCTAAGACAATGGCAAAGACCAAGAAGCATGCGCGGCCGAAGGGAGAACGCAATGCCGATTGCGGAGCAACAAACCTCGTCCGAGGCGGCGCAGACCTCCAGTGACAAGAGCTGGCACGGCATCATCCTGCAAACCTTAAAGCGGAATGAGATCAGCCTCGTCCCTTACGTGCCCGACCGCGTGCTGACGCCGCTGATCAAGAACCTGCACGCCGATCAGTTCTTCACCACCTTTGCCACCGCCCGCGAGGAGGAGGCCGTCGGCATCGTCTCGGGCGCCTGGATGGGCGGACGGCGCGGTGCGGTGCTGATGCAGACCTCAGGCTTTGCGACGCTCGCCAACGTGCTGGCCTCGCTCGCGGTGCCCTACCAGATTCCGCTTATCATGTTCGTGTCCGAGCGCGGCACGCTCGGCGAGTTCAACTACGGCCAGTCACTGGTCTGCCGCACCATGCGTCCGGTGCTGGATTCGCTGGCGCTGGAGCATCACACCATCACCCGGCTCGACGAGCTCGAATTCATTGCCGATCGTTCGATCAAGCAGGCCGTCACGACGCAGGCGCCAGTCGCGCTGATCCTCAACCCGCTGCTCACGGGCGGCAAGGTGTTCGACAAGTGAGTCCGGCCCAAATGAATACAGACGTGCGCAACACCAAAGTGATGAACCGCTTCGACGTCACCTCGCGCCTGATCGCGAAACTCGAGCACGAGGAAGCCGTGATCGGCGGCATCGGCAACACCAATTTCGACCTCTGGGCCGCCGGCCACCGTGCGCAAAATTTCTACATGCTCGGCAGCATGGGGCTCGCCTTCCCGATCGCGCTGGGCGTGGCGCTGGCGCAGCCGGACCGGCGCGTCTTTGCGCTCGAAGGCGACGGCTCGCTGCTGATGCAGCTCGGCGCACTCTCGACGATCGCGGCGTTGAAGCCGAAGAACCTCATCATGATCGTGATGGACAACGGCATCTACCAGATCACGGGCGCGCAGCCGACACCGGCCGCGAACGTGGCTGACATCGTCGCCATCGCAACCGGCTCCGGGCTTGCCAACAGCGCCTGGGCCGCGGACGAGGCGGATTTCGAGCGTCTGGTCGAGGAAGCCATGTCGGCCGGCGAGCCCAGCCTGATCGCCGTCCGCATCGATGACAAGCCCGGCGTCGGCGCCACCCGACGCGATCCCGTACAAATCCGGGAACGCTTCATGCACGGCCTTGGCGTGCGCGAGCCACTTTAACGGTTCGTCATTAACTACACGGCGATCTGATCCTGGCGCCTCGGCAGGCTGCTGCAATCCGTGCTAAGCGGTGCGGATGTCCATTTTGCTTCGCTCCTCTGCCTGGCTGCTTGCCGCCGCCGTCGCCTTTGCAACCCTCGGCCCGCCAGGCCTACGGCCCCATTCCGACCTTGGCCAGGACGGCGAACATGCCCTTGCCTTCGTCCTGGTGGGACTAGCCTTCGGCCTCGCCTATCCGCGCCGCCGCCTGTCGGCCACAGCGATCGCCGTGGTGCTGATCGGCCTGCTGGAACTGATGCAATTCTGGGCACCGGGACGGCATGCGCGGCTGGAGGACTTTCTGGTCGATGCCGGCACCACCTGCATCGGTTTCGCGCTGGCGGCCATCGCCGATTGGGCCATGACGCGGTTTCGCGCAAATCCGGCCCTGACGAGTCAAGGCCCCGCGGAGTGACGCTCCGCAGGGCCCGTCTCTTCAAAGCTCACGCTCCGGTCGATCAGTCGATGATCTTAACGACGCGGCGCGTGCGCGGCTCCACGATCACGCGGCGATCGTTCACGACCGCATAGCGATATTCGGTGTAGTTCGGCACGGGCCGCAGCACCACGGTCGGCGGCAGTGGCTCGCCGACCACGACGCGCTCGTGGACCACGACGGAATCATCGCGCGGAATTCCGCCGAGGATCGCATTCGGGATTTCCAGACCAGCGCCGACCGCCGCACCGACGGTACCACCGACCATCGCTCCGACCGGGCCGCCGATGTCGCCGCCCGCGCGAGCGCCGTCCCTGGCGCCCTGTTCGGTCGTCGACTGGGCAAAGGCTGCACTCGACGCCAGCAGCGACGCGGCAGCGAACGTAATCGCAAGACGGGTCTTCATGTGCTTATGTCTCCAGTGATTGTTGTGCGCCTTCAACCGCGGGGCCGGATCATTGTTCCGGTTCCCCGCCGGATCTAGGCAGAACTACAAGTGGAGACTGTTACCTGGTAACAGTTCAGGCTGCGGCGATCTCGTGCCGCGCCATCAGTTCCAGCGCACGCACCATTGCCGAGTGATCCCAACCCTTGCCGCCATGTGCGGTGCAAGACGAGAACAATTGCTGCGCCACTGCCGTGCTTGGCAGTGACAGGCCGAGCGCGCGGGCGCCTTCAAGCGCGAGGTTGAGATCCTTCTGATGCAGCTCGATGCGGAAGCCGGGATCGAAATTGCGCTTCACCATGCGCTCGCCATGCACTTCGAGAATCCGCGACGACGCAAAGCCGCCCATCAGGGCCTGCCGCACCAGCGCCGGATCCGCACCGGCTTTCGACGCGAACAGCAGCGCTTCGCTGACCGCCTCGATCGTCAACGCGACGATGATCTGGTTGGCGACCTTCGTCGTCTGGCCGTCGCCATTGGCGCCGACCCGGGTGACGTTCTTCCCCATCCGGTCGAAGATCGGCTTCATGGTGTTGAAGGCGCGCTCGGGGCCACCCACCATGATGGTGAGGCTTGCCGCCTTGGCACCGACCTCCCCGCCTGACACCGGTGCGTCGAGATAATCCGCGCCGAGCGCCTCGATCTTCTTCGCAAACTCCTTGGTCGCCAGCGGCGAGATTGAGCTCATGTCGACCACGATCTTCCCCTTGGAAATGCCGCCCGCGACGCCGTCCTTGCCGAACAGCACGGCCTCCACATGCGGCGTATCCGGCACCATGATGATGACCGCATCCGCCTCCTCCGCGACCTCCTTGCTTGACTTGCAGCCAACGCCGCCGGCCGCGATCAGCTCGGGCGCGACCGGCCCGACATCGTGCAGGAGAACGCGATGGCCTGCGGTCAGAAGATGGCCGGCCATCGGCCGTCCCATGGTGCCAAGTCCGATAAAGCCGATGTCGATCATGTCAACGTTTCCTCAGGTCTCGAACGTCTGCGCCGCGTGCCAGGACAGGCCTTCCAGCGTCGTGGTGCGCGGCTTGTATTCGCAGCCGACCCAGCCGCGGTAACCGATCGCGTCGAGATGGCGGAACAGGAAGGGATAGTTGATCTCGCCGGTGCCAGGCTCGTGACGGCCGGGGTTGTCGGCGAGCTGGATGTGCGCGATCTGCGGCAGGTATTCCTGCATAGTACGGGCGAGGTCGCCCTCCATGATCTGCATGTGGTAGATGTCGTACTGGACGAACAGATTGTTCGAGCGCACCTCGGAGATCAGCTGCACGGCCTGCTCGGTGCCGTTCAGAAAGAAGCCGGGCATGTCGAGCGTGTTGATCGGCTCGATCAGCAGCTTGATGTTTTCCCGCGCCAGCGTCGACGCCGCAAAGCGCAGATTCCCAACCAGCGTTTCGTTGAGCTCACGCGGATCGGCATCCGCAGGCGCGATGCCGACGAGACAGTTGAGCTGCTCGCAATCGAGCGCCTTGGCATAGTCGATGGCGCGAAACACACCGTCCCTGAACTCGCTGATACGATCAGGCAGGATCGCGATGCCGCGCTCGCCCGCCGCCCAATTGCCGGCCGGCAGATTGTGCAGCACCTGCGTCAGCCCATGGCCGTCGAGTTGCTCGCGCAGCTGCGCCTTGTCGAATTCGTAGGGGAAGAGGTACTCGACCCCGCCGAAGCCCGCTGCTTTGGCCGCTGCGAAGCGGTCCACGAACGGCATTTCGTTGAAGAGCATGGTGAGGTTGGCGGCGAATTTCGGCATGATGCTATCTCCCTATTCCGCCGGCTGCAGCACGCCGGGCAGCGCGGTCGCGACCTCGTCGAGCGGCAGATCCAGCACCTCCTCGAATTCGACGATGTTGTCGATTTCCGTGCCCATCGCGATGTTGGTGACGCGTTCGAGGATGAACTCGACCATCACGGGCACGCGATGCTTGGCCATCCATTCGCGCGCGGTCGCGAACGCCGCCTGCGAGTCCTTCGGGTCGGTGACGCGGATCGCCTTGCAGCCGAGCCCTTCGGCGACAGCGACGTGATCGACACCGTAGCCGCCGAGCTCAGGCGCGTTGATGTTCTCGAACGAGAGCTGGACGTGATAGTCCATGTCGAAGCCGCGCTGGGCTTGGCGGATCAGGCCGAGATAGGAATTGTTCACGACGACGTGGATGTAGGGCAGATTGAATTGCGCCCCAACTGCGAGCTCCTCGATCAGGAATTGGAAATCGTAGTCGCCTGAGAGCGCGACGATATCACGATCCGGACACGCCGCGCGCACGCCGAGCGCCGCGGGTAGCGTCCAGCCGAGCGGGCCCGCCTGCCCGGCATTGATCCAGTTGCGCGGCTTGTAGACGCCCAGGAACTGCGCGCCGGCGATCTGCGACAGGCCGATCACGGAGACGTAGCAGGTGTCACGGCCAAACGCCTTGGTCATCTCCTCGTAGACGCGCTGGGGCTTGATCGGGACGTTATCGAAATGGCTCTTGCGCAACATTGTCTTCTTCCGGTCGCGGCAGGCAGCGGGCCACGCCTGGCGCTCGCGCAACCTGCCGGACCGGCGCCACTCCCTGGCGACGGTGACGAAGAGTTCGAGAGCGGCCTTCGCGTCCGAGACGATGCCGAGATCGGGATTGAACACGCGCCCGATCTGCGTCGGCTCGATGTCGACATGCACGAAGGTGCGCCCCTTGGTGTAGGTCTCGACCGAGCCGGTGTGGCGGTTGGCCCAGCGATTGCCGATGCCGAGCACGAAATCGGATTCGAGCATGGTGGCATTGCCGTAACGGTGACTGGTCTGAAGACCGACCATGCCGGCCATCAGCACGTGGTCGTCGGGGATGGCCCCCCAGCCCATCAGCGTCGGCACGACCGGCACGTTGGCAATCTCGGCGAATTCCACCAGCAGATCCGAGGCGTCGGCATTGATCACGCCGCCGCCCGCGACGATCAGCGGCCGTTCGGCCGCATTGAGCATCTCCAGCGCCTTCTCGACCTGCTTGCGGGTCGCGGTCGGCTTGTAGACCGGCAATGGCTCATAGGTCTCGTCGTCGAACTCGATCTCGGCGAGCTGCACGTCGAGCGGCATGTCGATCAGCACCGGGCCGGGCCTTCCCGAGCGCATCACGTGAAACGCCTGGCTGAACACGCGGGGCACCAGCGCCGGCTCGCGCACCGTCACCGCCCATTTGGTCACGGGCTTTGCGATCGACTCGATGTCGACGGCCTGGAAATCCTCCTTGTAGAGCCGCGCGCGCGGCGCCTGCCCGGTGATGCAGAGGATCGGGATGGAATCAGCGATCGCGGAATAGAGCCCGGTGATCATGTCGGTCCCGGCCGGCCCCGAGGTGCCGATGCAGACGCCGATATTGCCGGCCTTGGCCCGCGTATAGCCCTCGGCCATGTGCGAGGCACCCTCGACATGGCGCGCCAGGATATGGCGGATCGAGCCGCGCTTCTTCAGCGCCGAGTAAAGCGGATTGATCGCGGCCCCGGGAACGCCGAAGGCAGTCGAGATGCCCTCCTTCTCCAGAATTCGCACGGCAGCATCGATGGCTCGCATCTTCGCCATATCGGACCTCGCTTGAGTTGCATTGGCTCGAGCGAGATCATCGGGCCCGCGAGGGCTTCACTCAACGAGATCGATTTTATTTTCCACGATGCGGCAGCCGCGGAAAAAACGTGGCGGTCTCAATCGGTTAGATCGAGATATCCGTGAAAGCGATCACTCGAACAGCGGCGCCAGCTGCATCTGCGGCACGAGCACGAGGCCCTTGTCGGTGATACGAATTTCCGGAATGACCGATAGCGGAATCAGATTGAAACCCATGTAGGGGATGGTGCAGCCGGCCTCCGCCCATTCCTTCTTCAGCGCCTTGACCTCTTCCGCCACCTCCGTGACGCGCTTGTCGGACAAGAGCCCAGCGATCGGCAGCGGCACCAGCGCCTTCACCTTGCCGTCAGCGACGACGCAGACGGCGCCCTGATGCTCCTTGATGGCCGAGATCGCTACCTGCATGTCGGCCTCGTTGGTGCCGGCAACGATGATGTTGTGGCTATCGTGCCCGACGCTGGAGGCGACCGCGCCCCGCTTCAGGCCAAAGTCCTTCAGAAGGCCGTAGGCGACGTTGCCGGCGGATTTACCGTGACGCTCGACCACCGTGACAAAGCACAGGCCGTAGCGCGCAAACAGCGTCGGCCAGTCCTTTGCGGGCTCGATCGCGATCTTCTCATGGATCAGCGTGATGCCGGGCAACGCGGTCTTGATGGCGTTGACGGTGCAGGCCTTCACCGGCAGTTCCGGTATTAGCTTGACCTTCTCGGGCAGCTTCACGGTCGCATAGGCCGCCTGCGGGTATTGATATCGCTGCGACAATGCCTGATCGAGCTTCGGCGTGATCTTGCGGTTCTCGACCACCAGCTCGCCGCCGTACCAAGTGCATTGCGGCTTCAGATTGTCGTCCATCAGCACCAGATCGGCGCGGCGCCCGCCGCCGAGCCCGCCGATATCGCTGTCCATGTTGAAGCGCGTCGCGCCATGCAGCGAGCCCATCGACCAGGCCTGCTCCGGCGACATCCCTGCTTTCACGGCTTCGCGCACCACCCAGTCGAGACCGAACAGCAGGAGATCGTCGGCGTCGCGATCGTCGGTGCACACGGCCGTGCGCTTGTGCGAGGCGCCGAGCTCGGTGATGGTCCGGATCGCCTGCGGCAGCGAGTGCCAGGGCGTGGTCGGCGGTCCCCCGCGCAGGAACACCCAGACCCCGGCATCGAGCAGATCGTCGGCGATGTCGCGGTCGATCGCCTCATGGGTGTCGGTGATGCCGCTCGCCGCATAGGCCGCAACGAAGTCGCGGCCATAGATATGGCCGGACACCGGCCGGCCGCGCTTCAGGGCGGCAGCGAGGATGGCGTGGCTTCGCTCATCGCCCATGGTGACAGGCACGAAATCCATCTTCTCGCCGAGCCCGACGGCTTCCGGCCAACGGTCGAACAGGCCGGCGATCTTGTCGGGCGTCAGATCGCCGCCCGCAGTCTCCAGTGCGGCCGAAGTCGCAGGAACCGTCGAGGGCACCGTCAGGAAGATCGAGAGCGGAGCCTCGCGTGCGTCCTCCAGCATCGCCTCGACGCCGACGACGTCCATGACGTTGCCGATCTCGTGGCTGTCGCAGAAGATTGTGGTGGTGCCGTTGAGCAGGGCGGCCTCGGCATAGGCGCAGGCCGTCACCATCGAGGATTCGATGTGGATGTGCGGATCGACCAGCCCCGGCGCGATGATGCCGCCCGCCGCGTCGTAAACCGGCACGTCGCCGAAGACATTCTTCGCAGCGCCGGCCGGCTTCATCGCAGCAATGCGGCCGCCGGTGATCCAGATTTCGCGGTTCGCATGGATGCGCTCCGAATAGGTCGAGAGCACCCGCGCGCCGGTGACGACGAGATCCGGCGCGACACGCGCCGAGGCCACATCGGCGAGACGCCGGGTCATCGAATGCAGCGGTGCGACGGCGAAGCGGGTAAGTCTGGTCATCAGAACCCTCGCGTGGCGTTATGGCCCTGCGATGGTTACGCCCTGCGCCCGACCGGGCAAGCGCAAATATAACGGCAGGCTCTGCTTACGCTTTAGGCGGAGAAGCGCCTGCCGCCGCTGGCCTCGCAGGTCTGCGCGAGTTCCGTCGTCGCGGGGCCGGTGCGGCAGCGGGCTTGACCCGAATCCGCATCGACCTCCCGTTCTGCTCGTCAATCTCGAACGCATTCGTCTTGCGCACGAGGTCACTCAGCTTGCGGAAGCCGAACGTTCGCGGATCGAAATCGGACGCGAGATTGGCGAGCTGGCGGCCAACTTCCCCGAGCGTCACCCAGCCGTCCTCGCTCTCCATCTGGGTGATGACCTTCTTGATGATGGGGGTTGCGGCATCGAGCGGCTGAAGCGACGTCGATCTCGAGGCGGCGTCCTGGGTGTTCGCTGGGGCGGCAAGCAAGTTCTCCGTGTAGACGAACCTTCGACAGGCCTGCCGGAAGCTCTCCGGCGTCTTCTGTTCGCCGAACCCAAAGACGTCGATGCCCTGCTCCCGGATGCGGGCGGCCAGACGGGTGAAATCGCTGTCCGACGACACCAGACAAAAGCCATCGAACCGGCCGCTGTGAAGCAGGTCCATTGCGTCGATGACCAGCGTGATGTCGGAGGCATTCTTCCCCGTCGTATAGGCGAACTGCTGCTGCGGGATGATGGCGTGTTTGGACAGGATGTCGGCCCAGCCCCTCGACCTGGCATTGGAGAAGTCGCCGTAGATGCGGCGAACGCTGGCCTCGCCGATCTTGGCAATCTCCTCGAACAGCCCATCGGCGATCTTTGCCGAAGCATTGTCTGCATCGATCAGGACAGCGAGACGGGGCGAACGGAGCTCTGACGGCATGACTTTTCCTACGAGATGAACGTAACATTAGAAGACGCTCGCGGCGGAATGGCTAGTCCTCGTTCGCCTTGAAGCGTCCCATCCCTTTCAGCACGAAGGGTGCCAGCAGGGCGATGAACGCCAGCGCAAGCAGCGTCGCCGAGATCGGGCTCTGGAGCAACGTCATGGGATCGCCGAGACTGATCGCGAGCGCGCGACGCAGCTGGCTCTCGGCGATCGGGCCGAGAATCAGGCCGACCACGACGGGCGCGATCGGAAAATCGAACCGCCGCATCAGAAAGCCGAGCACGCCGAAGCCGGCCAGCATCGAAAGTTCGACCACCGACGGCTTTGCGGCGATGGTGCCCATGGTCGCGAACACGAGGATGCCGGCATAGAGCCACGGCTGCGGGATCGCCAGCAGCCGCACCCACAGGCCAACCAGCGGCAGATTGAGCACCAGCAGCATGCAATTGGCGATGAACAGGCTCGCGATCAGGCCCCACACGAGGTCGGGCCGCTCGGCGAACAGCAGCGGCCCCGGGTTGAGGCCGTATTGCTGGAAGCCCGCCAGCATCATCGCGGCCGTCGCCGAGGTCGGCAATCCCAGCGTCAAGAGCGGCACCAGCGTGCCGGCAGCCGAAGCGTTGTTGGCGGCCTCCGGTCCTGCGACACCTTCGATCGCGCCCTTGCCGAATTCTTCGGGGTATTTGGTCAGTCGCTTCTCGCAGGAATAGGACAGGAAAGTCGGGATCTCCGCGCCGCCGGCAGGCAGCGCACCGATCGGGAAGCCGAACATGGTGCCGCGCAGCCACGGCTTCCACGATCGCTTCCAGTCTTCCTTGGTCATCCACAGCGAGCCGCGCACCGGCTCGAGCTTCTCTTCGGTGTGGTGGCGGCGCGATGCGACGTAGAGCGCCTCGCCCACCGCGAACAGGCCGACCGCGAGCGTCGTCACCTCGACGCCGTCGAGCAGCTCGGGCACCCCGAACGCAAGCCGCGCCTGACCGGTCAGCTTGTCTATACCGACGAGACCTAATGTCAGACCAATAAAAAGGCTGGTCAGGCCGCGGATCGGGGAATCGCCGAAGGTCGCCGACACCGTGACGAAGGCGACGCACATCAGCGCGAAATAATCCTCCGGACCAAAGCGCACGGCGAAATCGACCAACCACGGCGCGAGAAAGGCAAGCCCGATGGTGGCAATGGTGCCCGCGACGAAGGAGCCGATCGCGGAGGTCGCGAGCGCCGGTCCGCCGCGGCCGGCCTTGGCCATCTTGTTGCCTTCGAGCGCCGTCGCCATCGAGGCGCTCTCGCCGGGCGTGTTGATCAAGATGGCCGTAGTCGATCCGCCATACATGCCGCCGTAATAGATGCCGGCAAACATGATCAGCGAACCGCCGGGATCGAGCTTGTACGTCACCGGCAGCAGCAGCGCGACCGTCAACGCCGGGCCGATGCCGGGCAGCACGCCCACGGCGGTGCCAAGGAACACGCCGATCAGGGCGTAGAGGAGATTCATCGGCTGGACGGCGACCGCCATGCCGTGGGCCAGCGCGGCGAAAGTTTCCATCACAGCAGTCGCTCCAGGGGGCCGGCGGGAAGGCTCAACGTCAACAGCCGGTCGAACGCGAGGTAAATGAGGATCGACATCACCAGGGCGATGGCGGAATCGACGAGGACGGCCCGGCGCCCAAATGCTGCCGAGGTCGTGACGAACAGCGCCGACGTCGCCAGAATGAACCCGCCGCCGAAGCCGATGATGCCGATCAGCAGCGCAAGGCCGGCGAGGATCAATACAACAGGCACGGGATCGGCGCTTTCGCGCGCCGGCAAATGACCGCGTAGCGCGTCGATGAGATTGCCGATCGCGAGCAGCGCGAGGCCGGAGGCGATCACGACCGGCATGGCTTCCGGCCCCATCCCGTACATCGTGGTCGATTGCAGGCCGCGCGCGTCCCAGACCAGCACCGCGGCAAGACCTGCGAGCAGCGCGGCGATGACGACGCCGGCGCGATCGACGCGCCGCGGTGGCTGGACGGGATCGCCTGAGGTCATGACTTAACCAGGCCGACTGATCTCAGCACGTCCGTCACACGCACCGTTTCTTTCTTCAGGAAGTCGGCGAAGGCGTCGCCGCCGAGATAGGCATCCTCCCAGCCCTTCTGCTTGAGAATGTCTTTCCAGGCGTCCGACTTCACCATCTTCTCGACCGCGTCGCTCAGCGTCTTGCGCTGCTCCGGCGTGATTCCGGGAGGCGCGACCACCGAACGCCAGTTGGCGATCACGAGGTCGATGCCCTGCTCCTTGAAGGTCGGGATGTCGCTGCCTGGAATGCGTTTCTCCGAGGTCACGCCGATCGCGCGCAGCTTGCCCGACTTGATCTGCCCATCATATTCGCTGAGGCCGGAAATGCCGGCAGTGACCTTCGCGCCGAGAATGGCGGCGAGCGACTCGCCGCCGCCCGAGAACGGGATGTAGTTGATCTTCTTCGCGTCGGCGCCAACGGCGCCGGCGAACAATGCTGCCATCACATGATCGACGCCACCGGCCGAGCCCCCGGCGAAGGTCACTTTGGCGATGTCGGCCTTCACCGCTGCGGCCAGATCCTGCGCGGTCTTGATCGGAGAATTCGCCGGCACCACGATCACCTGGATTTCCTCGGTGAGGCGCGCGATCGGCGTCACCTGCTCGAGCGTGACGGGTGATTTGTTCATGGCGAGCGCGCCCACCATGACGAAGCCGTTGACCATCAGCTGGTTGCCGTCGCCCTTGGCGCCGTTGACGAACTGCGCGATGCCGACACTGCCGCCTGCGCCGGGAACGTTGGTGACCTGCACGCTGCGTGCGACGCCGGCAGCGACCAGCGCCTGCTGCATCGAGCGCGCGGTCTGGTCCCAACCACCGCCCGGCGCCGCAGGTGCCATCAGCTTGAGCTCGAGCTGCTGGGCAAAGGCCGGCGTGGCTGCCGCAAGGGTCAGCGCGACGGCTGCGCCGACGAGGCGCGCGGGAAGTTGAAACATGGGACGTCTCCGGGCTCATGCGGACGTTTGCCGCATCGTGTCGTTTGGTCGCATATCAGCCAAAACGGCCGACACTGTCCAGTGACATACCCCCGGTTTCCGATTAGCGGGGCGTCGGAATTGCCCCGCCGAGCGCTGCCGTCAGTTCGGCGGCAACATCACGGACGATTTGCCCGATTTCCAGTAACCGCTGATCGGTCAGCCGGCTGGTCATGCCGGACACCGAAATCGCAGCAAGCGGCTCGGCGCAGGCGTTGTAGACCACCGCTGCAACGCAGCGCAGGCCCATGCAGGCCTCTTCATCATCCAGCGCGTAGCCTTGCTTGCGGATCTTTTCGAGCTCCTTGAACAGGTCGCTCGGCCGCACGATCGATTTCTCGGTCAGGCGTGGCATGCCGTGATGGCGGATGACGGCGCCGACGTCCTCGTCGGAATAGGTCGCGAGCACCGCCTTGCCGACGCCGGAGGTCACCATCGGAACGCGGCCGCCGACTTGGGTCAGCGAGCGCATGATCTCGCGGCTCTCCATCCGGGTCAGCACGATGATGAACTCGTCGTCGACCACGGCGAGATTGGCGGTCTCGCGGGTAAGATCACGCAGCTTGCGCAAGTAAGGAATGGCCTGGGCACTGAAATTGCGCCGCCGCGCAAAGCTCGCGCCCACCGTGAAGCTGCGCACGCCGACATGCCATTTGGATTCGGCGCGGTCGAACTGCACGAAGCGGCGGCTTTCCAGCGTCGCCAGCAGGCGATGCACGGTCGAGGCCGAGAGCCCGGTGCGGACGGCGAGATCGCTGAGGCGATAGCCTTCGTCGTCTTCGGACAATGTCTCGAGGATCGACAGCGCGCGATCGACGGACTGCACGCCGCCGTCGCGCGCGTCGCGATCGGCCGCCGATGGCGATCGGGGCTCGATCGATTTGCGCCGGATCACGTTCCTGCCCATCGCGACCTGACTGTTCTCACCTCTCCCCGCGCGCGGGGAGAGGTGAAGCGGCATCGTCGGCTCAGAGCAGCCCTGCTCCGCGCGCCCATTTGTACTTGGCACCGAGGACCTCGACCGGCAGTTCGGTCGAGTAGGCATAGGCCGGAATGCCGTTCTGGTAGAGATATTCGGCGGCTTCCTCAACCTCGACGTCGCCGGCGAGCGAGGCGACGATCGGCTTCACGAAGCCCTTGGCCTCCATCTCCTTCTTCACCTCGACCATGTTGCGGGCGAACACCATCGGCGGCGTGACGATGGTGTGCCAGTAGCCGAGGATCAGCGAGTGGATGCGCTCGTCCGTCAGGCCGAGTTTTACGGTGTTGACGTAGGTGATCGGCGGCTCACCGCCGGTGATGTCCACGGGATTTCCGGCCGCGCCAAACGGCGGGATGAACTTGCGGAAGGCCGCATCCAGATCCGGCGGCATCGACATCAGCGACAAGCCGTTGTCGACGCAGGAGTCCGACAACAGCACGCCCGAACCGCCTGCACCGGTAATGATCAGCACGTTCTCGCCCTTCGGCGTCGGCAGCACCGGCACGCCCCGCGCGAATTCGAGCAGCTGCCGCAAGCTACGGGCGCGGATCACGCCGGACTGGGCCAGGACATCCTCGTAGATCTTGTCGTTGCCGGCGAGCGCGCCGGTGTGCGACGAGGCCGCCTTGGCACCGGCGGAGGTGCGGCCGGCCTTGAGCACGATGACCGGTTTTTTCTTGGAGACGCGTTTTGCGGCTTCCGCAAAGGCGCGGCCGTCCTTGAGGTCTTCGCAGTGCTGCGCGATCAGGTTCGTGTTCGGATCCTGCTCGAAGAAGGCGAGCAGATCGTCCTCGTCGATGTCGGACTTGTTGCCGAGGCCGACGATCGCCGACACGCCCATCTTGGCCGAACGGGAGAAGCCGATGATGGCCATGCCGATGCCGCCCGATTGCGAAGACAGTGCCGCGTGGCCCTTGACATCATAGGCGGTGCAGAAGGTCGCGCAGAGATTGGCAGGCGTATAATAGAAGCCGTAGATGTTCGGTCCCATCAGGCGGATGTCGTACTTCTTGCCGACTTCGACGATCTCGGCCTGGAGCTCCGGCGCGCCGGCTTCCGCGAAGCCCGACGGAATCAGAACCGCGCCGGGAATTTTCTTCTCGCCGCATTCGGTGAGCGCCGCGGCCACGAACTTCGCGGGAATTGCGAACACCGCGGTGTCGATCACACCGGGCACGTCCTTGACGCTCTTGTAGGCCTTGTAGCCGAGGATCTCGGCGGCCTTGGGATGGATCGGGTAGATGTCGCCCTTGTAGCCGCCGTTGATGAGGTTCTTCATCACGGAATTGCCGATCTTGCCGTCTTCGGCCGAAGCGCCGACCACGGCAACCGCCTTCGGCTGCATGATGCGGCTCATCGCCGCGACGATCTCTTCGGTCGGGCGCGGCTTCGGCTTGGGCACGTAAGCGAAGTCGACGACGATGCGGACGTCGGCCGCGATCGCGTCCTTGGCCGTCGCGAACACCGGGTTGAGATCGAGCTCGACGATCTCGGGGAAATCGGTGACGAGCTGCGAGACCTTGACGATGACATCGGCGAGCGCCGTGCGGTTCACCGGCTCGCCGCCGCGAACGCCCTTCAAAATTTCATGCGCCTGGATGCCGTCGAGCATCGACAGCGCATCTTGCTTGGTCGCGGGCGCGAGGCGGAAGGTAATGTCCTTCAGGACTTCGACCAGCACACCGCCGAGGCCGAAGGCAACCAGCTTGCCGAACGAGGCGTCGGTGATCGACCCCACGATCACTTCGGTGCCGCCGGCCAGCATCTGCTGCACCTGGACACCCTCGATCTTGGCATCGGACTTGTACTTCCTGGCGTTGGAGAGAATCGTCTCGTAGGCCTTCTCGGCGTCTTCGGCCGTCTTGAGGCCGACGATGACACCGCCGGCTTCGGTCTTGTGGAGAATGTCCGGCGAGACGATCTTCATCACCACCGGAAACCCCATCGAGGCGGCCATTTTGCCGGCCTCGCCGGCCGACTTCGCCACACCCTCCTTCGGCACCGCAATGCCGTAGGCGTCGCAGACCAGCTTGCCTTCCGGCGCGGTCAGGCTGGTGCGCTTGTCCGCCTTGACCTGGTCAAGCACCTTGCGGACGGCATCTTTGGAATTGGACATGTGGCTTCTCCCTTGACCTTGGTTCTTGCGTTCTCAAAGCGCGCGCGCGTTGCGGCTGCCCGTGATGCTTTCCATTCGCCGCGCTCTGTTCCATGTCGCGGAACGGAGTGGCATAAAGCCGAGATTACTCCGCCGGCTTGGATCAAAAATGGCTGGCGATGGCATTTGGTATGCCAGAAGCCAACTTGTCAAGCTGCAGCGCACCTTAGAACGCTGCAAAAAATAGGCAGCTTGACATTCTGGTATTTGGTATGCCAAAAACTTTCCCGTTAATAATCCTGTAAAAGACGACTCCCACTGGAGGAGATTCGTCGTGTCACTGCGGAAACCAACCAAGGCGTTGCCGAACATGGCCGAGGCAGATATCGCAATCGTTCGTATTGCCCCGGAGTCGAGCTTCAAGAACAAGGCGTATGACGCCTTGAAGGAAGCCATCCTCAAGATGGACATCTACTCGACGCCCGAACCCGTCATGCTCGACGAGCGCGCGTTGTCCGAGCGCCTCGGCGTGAGCCGCACGCCGATCCGCGAAGCCATCGCGATGCTAGAGCAAGACGGTTTCGTGAAGACGGTTCCTCGCCGCGGCATCATGGTGGTCCGAAGGACCAAAAGCGAGATCGTCGACATGATCCGCGCCTGGGCGGCGCTGGAGAGCATGGCGGCTCGCCTCATCACCGCCACAGCGCGCAAGAAAGACATCACGGCGCTGCGCGACTACTTCAAGGAATTTGGCAAGGATCGCCTGCCCGAGGATCACGTCGAGGAATATTCGCGCGCCAACATCGCCTTCCACCAGGCGCTGATCTCGCTGTCGGAATCACCGGTGCTGGTCGATCTCACCAACGACTTGCTGCTGCATGTGCGTGGCTATCGGCAATTGACCATCGGACGCAAGGACCGCACCGCGACGTCGCTTCCCGAGCATCTCGGCATGATCGAAGCCCTGGAGGCGCGCGATACCGAGCTCGCCGAGAAGCGCGCCCGCGATCACACCCTTGGCCTTGCCGCTTACGTCGAAGCGCATGGTCAGGAACTCTTCTAGCCGGCAACGTTCACCAAAGGGCGAGGCATCGCCCGCAAAAGCCTGAAACGGCATCTTGAGACCAGGGAGACAAGGCCCATGCTGAATACCGCGACCAAGTCCGAAGCACCGGGCACCGAGCAGGAATTGACGGATGGTTTTCATCTCGTCATTGACGCGCTCAAGCTGAACGGCATCAACACCATCTATAATGTGCCGGGCATCCCGATCACGGATTTGGGCCGCATGGCGCAGGCGGCCGGTATTCGCATGATTTCGTTCCGCCACGAGCAGAACGCCGGTTATGCGGCGGGCATCGCCGGCTACCTCACCAAGAAGCCCGGCATCTGCCTCACCGTCTCCGCGCCCGGCTTCCTCAACGGTCTCACCGCGCTCGCCCACGCCACCACCAACTGCTACCCGATGATCCTGATCTCGGGCTCCTCCGAGCGCGAGATCGTCGACCTCCAGCAGGGCGACTATGAAGAGATGGACCAGCTCGCGATCGCCAAGCCGCTGTGCAAGGCAGCCTACCGTGTGCTGCACGCCCAGGACATCGGCATTGGTCTTGCCCGTGCCATCCGAGCCGCCGTCTCCGGCCGTCCGGGCGGCGTCTATCTCGACCTGCCGGCAAAGCTGTTCGGCCAGGTGATGAACGCCGATGCCGGCCAGAAGTCGCTGGTCAAGGTAATCGACGCGGCTCCCGCGCAGATCCCCTCGCCCGCTTCGATCAAGCGCGCGCTTGATGTTTTGAAGAGCGCAAAGCGCCCTCTCATCATCCTCGGCAAGGGCGCGGCCTACGCGCAGGCCGACGAGGAGATCAAAACCTTCGTCGAGAAGAGCGGTATCCCCTTCCTGCCGATGAGCATGGCCAAGGGTCTCCTCTCAGACACCCATCCGCAGTGCGCAGGCGCTGCCCGCTCGACGGTGCTGAAGGAATCCGACGTCGTCCTACTGATCGGCGCCCGGCTGAACTGGCTGCTCTCGCACGGCAAGGGCAAGAACTGGGGCGAAGCGCCCAAGAAGTTCATCCAGGTCGACATCGAACCGCGCGAGATGGACTCCAACGTCGAGATCGTCGCGCCCGTCGTCGGCGACATCGGCTCGGTCGTCTCCGCCTTCAACCAGGGGATGGCTTCGGGCTGGACCGCCCCGCCTGCCGAATGGACCAAGGCGATTTCGACCAAGCGCGAAGAGAACGTCGCCAAGATGGCGCCGAAGCTCATGAACAACAAATCGCCGATGGACTATCACGGCGCGCTCGGCGTGCTGAAGAACGTCATCAAGGATCATCCCGAGGCGATCCTCGTCAACGAGGGCGCCAACACGCTCGACCTCGCCCGCGGCGTCATCGACATGTACAAGCCGCGCAAGCGTCTCGACGTCGGCACCTGGGGCGTGATGGGTATTGGCATGGGTCAGGCGATCGCGGCGGCTCTCGAGACCGGCCATCCCGTGCTCGCGGTCGAAGGCGACTCGGCCTTCGGCTTCTCCGGCATGGAGGTCGAGACCATCTGTCGCTACAATTTGCCGATCTGCGTCGTCATCTTCAACAATGACGGCATCTATCGCGGCACCGACGTCAACGGCGCCAACGCTGATCCGGCAACGACAGTGTTCGTCAAGGGCGCCCGCTACGACAAGATGATGGAAGCCTTCGGCGGCGTCGGCGTGAACGCGACCTCGCCGGACGAGCTCAAGCGCGCCGTCAACGAAGCCATGGCTTCGGGCAAGCCGACGCTCATCAACGCCGTGATCGATCCGGCCGCCGGTTCCGAGAGCGGCCGCATCGGCAACCTCAATCCGCAAAGCGTTCTGCAGAAGAAGAAGTAAGCACTCCCCTTCAACCCACAAGGTCCCTGCGGGTGCAGGGGTAGATCAGAGTACGGAGCAACACGATGACAAAAGCGCTCGAGGGCGTTCGCATTCTCGACTTCACCCACGTCCAGTCCGGGCCGACCTGCACGCAGTTGCTCGCATGGTTCGGCGCCGACGTGATCAAGGTGGAGCGCCCGGGCGTGGGTGACATCACCCGCGGCCAGCTGCAGGACATCCCGAATGTGGACAGCCTGTATTTCACCATGCTCAACCACAACAAGCGCTCGATCACGCTCGACACCAAGAACCCCAAGGGCAAGGAAGTCCTCACCGAGCTCATCAAGAAGTGCGACGTGTTGGTCGAGAATTTCGGCCCCGGCGTGCTCGACCGCATGGGTTTCCCCTGGGAGAAGATCCAGGCGATCAACCCGAAGATGATCGTCGCCTCTATTAAGGGCTTTGGTCCCGGACCATACGAGGACTGCAAGGTTTATGAGAACGTCGCCCAGTGCACCGGCGGCGCCGCCTCCACCACGGGCTTCCGCGACGGCTTGCCCCTCGTGACCGGCGCGCAGATCGGCGACAGCGGCACCGGTCTGCATCTGGCGCTCGGCATCGTCACCGCACTCTATCAGCGCACCCATTCCGGCAAGGGCCAGCGCGTCACCGCCGCGATGCAGGACGGCGTGCTCAATCTCGCGCGCGTCAAGCTGCGCGACCAGCAGCGCCTCGCCCATGGTCCGCTCAAGGAATACAGCCAGTTCGGCGAAGGCATTCCGTTCGGCGATGCCGTGCCGCGTGCCGGCAACGATTCCGGCGGCGGCCAGCCCGGCCGCATCCTGAAGTGCAAGGGCTGGGAGACCGATCCCAACGCCTATATCTACTTCATCACCCAGGCCCCGGTCTGGGAGAAGATCTGCGACGTGATCGGTGAGCCCTCCTGGAAGACCGATCCGAACTACGCCAAGCCGGCCGTCCGCCTGCCGCGCCTGAATGAGATCTTCGGCCGCATCGAACAATGGACGATGACGAAGACGAAGTTCGAGGCGATGGAAATCCTCAACAAGGACGACATTCCCTGCGGCCCGATCCTGTCGATGAAGGAGATCGCCGAGGACCAGTCGCTGCGCGCGACCGGCACCGTGGTCGAGGTCGACCACCCCACCCGCGGCAAGTACATCTCCGTCGGCAACCCGATCAAGCTGTCGGACTCCCCGAGCGAGGTGGAGCGATCCCCGCTGCTCGGCGAGCACACCGACGAGATCCTGCGCACCGTGCTGGGCTTCTCGGACCATCAGGTCGCCGATATCCACAAGTCCGGCGCGCTCGATCCGCCGCAGAAGCAGGCCGCCGAATAGGCGGGCTTATCTCACGACGCGAAAGGCCGCCGGCTTCGGCGGCCTTTTTGTTGGCGCGCAAAGGCTGCATCGCACGATCGGCGCGCTTGCCGCGCCGCCAAGGCTGGATTAAAGATTGGTTCGCGAGGAACAGATGCGGTGGCCGGCCGTTGCTCCCTCGACCGGTGTGCTCCCGGAAATGCGAGCATGCCGGAAATGCCAGCATGCCATCTCCACGGCGAGTGCAGCACGCCTCGCAAAGACCCTGCCCCACGCTGAAGAACTGGTCGCCTTCGCTTCCGAGGATGGCAAGTCGGCCTTTCAGTTCGGGCACGGGTGGCGTCGCGTCCGGCACTCGCCAGGACCACGCTCGTTGATCAAATTGAGGGCTTAAATGTCGAAAGATCAATCCTCTGATCGCGCCAAGCGTGAAGCCAACAAGGCGTTCAAGCCTGCGACAACGCAGAAGCCGATCAATGACTATGCGAAGGACCAGAACTCCTTCAACGAGAATCGCGAACGGCTGAAAGCGGAGCGATTGGCCCGGGAGGCGAAGCCGGGAAGCGGCTCCGAATAGGCACGACGATCCCAGACTCCGACCGCGAATTCCGCTAAAGGCGGGGCGCCGAAATCCGCCTGGTCTACAGCATCGAGAGCACGACGATTCCGTCTTCGACTGCACCAGAAGCGAGCTGCGCCCGCGCCATGCGCTCGAACTCGGTCCGGTTCTTGCGAAGATAACTGAAAGCCTGCTTCTGCGTCAGGAACGTCGTCGCAAGACGGCACATCTGTCGTCCCGCGCCAAGCGCGAGAAAGAAGGTGATGGTGCCACCGCCATCCGACTTTATTCTAGGCACGACCCGCACTCTTTGGCATGTGATCGGCCCTCTCCAAATTGTCCTCGGCGCAATGGAAGCCAGTTATGGCGTCACCTTCTTCTTGCGCTTCGTCGGGACGGGCGGCGGCAGCGACGCCTGAAGGGCGGCGTCTGCCGCTTCCTTGGCCTGGCGCAGCTCTCGAAGCCGCGCCATGTTCTTGCGAACATCGACGGCTTGCTTTCCAACGTCCACCATCGCCCGCGCGCCTTCCTCAGCGGCCAAACGCTGACGGTTAGAACGCGCGATGCTTTCGGGTGACGGTTCGGCCGGTCTCTTGGCGCTCATTATTCACCCTGCTCTGCAACGGACAAAAACCCGCTCAATCCTGGGATCGAGCGGGTGGCATGGCCGTTTCAGTACATCCGTGAAACGGCACCAAGGCTTTAGGCCAGCGAGAGATTCTCAGCGCTGACCTTGCCCCGCATCTTGTCGGTCTTGAGTTCGAAGTTGACCTTTTGGCCTTCAGCGAGACCTGCAAGACCAGCCCGCTCGACCGCGCTGATGTGAACGAACACATCGTTGCCGCCGTCGTTCGGCTGAATGAATCCAAAGCCCTTCTGGCCGTTAAACCACTTTACAGTACCTGTCGTCATTTTCTTCTCCAAAGCGCATACGCGCAGGTTCCGCGTGATCGTCACGCAGAACAAATTCTATTCGTCGATGTCTATGGAAAAGGAGCCCGCGGGCGCATTCAACAAGGCACAGCGGCTGAACGAACAGCCTCAACGTATACCTCATCCTCGCCATTTGCAAGGCTTGACGGAATTTAACGGCTCGGGAGCCCGGCGGTAGGTGCAGGACGCGCGCTATTCAGCGCTCATCTTTCGCCCCCGGCGAGCTGCTCTCGAAGGCTGCCGAGCGCCCCATGCGTGGATCCATCAAAAAAATCGAGACGCCGCGTCGGATCGGCAGCATCTCCTTCGTCATCTGGACATGAACGGGCAGTAGACGCCCACGTCGAGCCCGGCGATTCATGAGGAAGAATGATCATGCCCAGCACTGTCCGCCTGCACCGCGTTCTCACGACCAGCCCGGAGAAAGTCTATCGCGCCTTCCTGGAGGCGGATGCGTTGGCAAAATGGCTTCCGCCGAATGGCTTCACCTGCACCGTCCATCATTTCGAGCCGAAGGTCAGGGGCACGTTCAAGATGTCGTTCCGTAACTTCACGACGGGCAACAGCCACGCCTTCGGCGGCGAATATCTCGAGCTCGTCCCCGGCGAACGTCTCCGTTACACCGACAGGTTCGACGACCCCAATCTGCCGGGCGAGATCCAGGTCACCGTGATCCTGAAGAAAGTATCCGTCGGCACCGAGCTGGATATCACGCAGGCCGGCATCCCCGACGTCATCCCGCCGGAGGCTTGTTATCTCGGCTGGCAGGAATCGCTGCGCAATCTGGCGAAGCTCGTCGAGCCTGAGATCAAGCAATAGCGATCGGACGCGACTTAGGGGCGGCCGCGTGACCGTAGGCTACGCGCCCGCCCTCGACTGGAGCCCGCCGCTTGCGGTCCAGCGGTCCGGGTCCGGGCTGTGTCCGATCAAAGCAAGGCCGTACGCAATCGACTCGAACTGATCGCCCGACATCAGCCGTTCGTTGCCGAACCGCTCGGCGAACAGTTTTCGAACGGCCGGCACGAAAGACGTGCCGCCGGTCAAAAACACCTTCTCGACCTCGCGCGCGGTGATGCCGGCTTCGCCCAGCACCTTGTCGACGGTGGCCCCGAGCCTCGCGATGTCGTCGGCAATCCAGGCTTCGAAATTCTTCCGCGTGATAGTCGAGCCGATGTCGACCCCGCCTCCTTTGAAGCGGAACTCCACCTGTTCCTGGGCCGACAGCGCGACCTTGGCGTCGGACACCGCGCGGTACAGCGAAAAGCCGAGGTCGAGATCGACGATGGTGATGAAATCCTCGAGCAGAGCCGGCTTCACTGCGGTGCGCGCAAGCTCCCGGAGTTCGCGCAAGTCGCCGTTGCTCTTCATCATCGCGAGCTGATGCCAGCGCGCGAGATTGGTGTAGTGGCCGGTGGGGATCGGCAGCACCTTGTCGAACGAGCGGAAGCTCGAGCCCTTGCCCAGCCGCGGCGAGACGACGTGATCGACGATGCGGTAATCGAAGGTGTCGCCCGCAATCCCGATGCCGGCATGGCCGAGCGGTTCGGCGCGCAAGGCGCCGCCGGCACGCGAGAACCGCATCACCGAGAAATCGCTGGTGCCGCCGCCGAAATCCGCAACCAGCACGGTCGCATCGCGTTCCAGCCGGCGGGCGAAGGAGAACGCCGCGCCCACGGGTTCGTAGACATAGCGGGCGTGGCCGGCGCCGAGGCGCTCGAACGCGGCCCGGTAGCGCTGCATCGCCAGCGCTTCGTCGGGATTGCCCCCGGCGAAGCGGACGGGGCGACCGACTGTAATGGTGGACGTCTCGAAGCCGAATTTATCGCCGCCATGCCGCGCCAGCGTCCGCAGGAACGCCGCCAAAATATCCTCAAACTTGTAGCGCTGCCGGAACACCTGGGTGGTGTTGAAGCTGGAGCTTGCGGCAAAGGTCTTGAACGACTGGAGGAAGCGGTAGACATGGCGTCCTTCCAGGAACTGCTCGATCGCCCACGGGCCGCCTTCAGCCTGGGCGCCGGCTCCCGGCCGGTCTTCCCAGAAACACAGCGCCGACACGAAGACGCTGTGGCGCTGTCCGCCATGGTCGAAGCGGATGGCCTCGACCCGGCGGTCGTCCGCCGCAAGGGCCACGACCGTATTGCTGGTCCCAAAATCGATGCCGATCGAGACGACGGGCGAGGCGCTCGACATGAACCACTCTGACAGATGATTGGAGGGGGCAGACCACTAACGGCTTCATGTGCCGCTGCCAAGGCTCCGTTTTTGGATATCGACGGTCAAATGGTTCAGTTTCGGCCGGCTTTGGCATATCCCGCTCAAATCGGCCCATTTAACGGATTATTATGCTGCAATGCGAAGAGCTAAATGCTGCTATGCAATGGCATGCATAGACATTGGCATCTGGTATACATAAATTCCCTTTCGAAATGAGACAGCACTACTGACCGTCTCGAGAAAGGGATTTCCGATGTCCAAGACCGCTTCCGTCGCTCTCGCGCCCTCCTCCTCGCTGTTCGCCCGCCTGATGGCAACGATCGACCGCCTCCTGATGGCGAGCGCCGAGATCTCGAATCACAACGGCGACCTGCCGCGCTTTGGCCTGTAGGCCGGACAGCCGCCCGCGCCTGCGCGCGCAGCGGGAGACGGTTTTAGATCAGTCCGCATACTACTTTTGATGAATGGCCCCGGATCACGGGGCCATTTCTACTTGTGCTGTCCTGAGTCACAGCCGCAACCGGGCAAGGTCCTGCGGCATTTGCGCACGGTGACCGGACCAGCGCTTGAAGCTTGGCATAATGCATACAAGAATGCCGTTCCAGCGCTCGCAGAAAAATGAGAGGCGCCACGGGAGGCTTTATGACTGACATGGTGCAAGCAACCGCCCCGACAGCCGCGCGCGTTAGCGACACGTATCGCTGGACGCAATTGGCGGTCGGTGTCGCGGCGATGGTGATGATCGCCAACTATCAATACGGCTGGACGTTCTTCGTCCCCGACATCCAGAAGAAGTTCGGCTGGGATCGTGCGTCGATCCAATGGGCCTTTACGCTGTTCGTGCTGTTCGAGACCTGGCTCGTGCCGATCGAAGGATGGTTCGTCGACAAATACGGTCCGCGCATCGTGGTGCTGGTCGGCGGCGTGCTCTGTGCCGCCGGCTGGGCGATCAACGCGGAGGCGACCACGCTCAACGGCTACTATCTCGGCATGATCATCGCAGGCATCGGCGCCGGCGGCGTCTACGGCACCTGCGTCGGTAACGCGCTGAAGTGGTTTCCGGACAAGCGCGGTCTTGCCGCGGGCATCACGGCCGCTGGTTTCGGTGCGGGCTCCGCGCTGACCGTCGCGCCGATCCAGGCCATGATCAAGGACAGCGGTTTCCAGACCACCTTCCTTTATTTCGGCCTCGGACAAGGCATTATCATCTGCATCCTCGCCTTCTTCCTGCTCGCGCCGAAAGCAGGTCAGGTGCCGAACGCGGTCGTGAACGCCAATCTGCAGCAGACCCGGCGCAACTACCAGCCGACCGAGGTGCTGCGTCAGCCGATCTTCTGGCTGATGTATTTCATGTTCGTGATCGTCGGCGCCGGCGGCCTGATGGTGACGGCGAACCTGAAGCCGATCGCGGCGGACTGGAAGATCGACAACGTGCCGGTCACGCTGATGGCGGTGACGATGACCGCGGTGACCTTCGCGGCCACGATCGACCGCGTGCTCAACGGCCTGACGCGTCCGTTCTTCGGCTGGATCTCCGACATGATCGGCCGCGAGAACACGATGTTCATCGCCTTCGGCATGGAAGGTATCGGCATCTGGATGCTCTACCTCTGGGGCCACGATCCGCTCTGGTTCGTGCTACTCTCGGGCTTCGTGTTCTTCGCCTGGGGTGAGATCTACTCGCTGTTCCCCTCGACCTGCACCGACACGTTCGGCGCCAAGTTCGCGACCACCAATGCCGGCCTGCTCTACACCGCGAAGGGTACGGCCGCGCTGCTGGTCCCGATCGGCAACTACATGCAGCAGTCGTCGGGCAGTTGGGACAACGTGTTTATCATCGCAGCCGGCGCCAACATCCTGGCCTCGGCGCTGGCGATCGCGGTGCTCAAGCCCTGGCGCAAGGTCGTGGTCGCGCAATCGACCGTCTGACGCGCTCCAAAAGCGCTTCTCGCGCAAAACGCCCGGCCTCGCGGCCGGGCGTTTTCGTTGTGCGCGACGTTTTCGTGAACCCGCCGACCCTAAAGGAACTCCGCAAATTTTCAGGCGCGCGCCAAGATAGGGCTTGCAATCTGGAATATGGTATACCAAGGTCGCCACCGCGCTTGCGACGATAAGCCACAATATTGCGACATCAGGTCATCTTGCGACCGGTGTCGAACCAGACAGGCGCTTGGGAGGTTCTTGATGATTTCCAGCACCGATGGCGCTGTCACGGCCGCGCCTCTCCGCACAGGTTTCCGCTGGCTCCAGCTGGTCATGGGCATCGTCTGCATGGCGATGATCGCCAACCTGCAATATGGCTGGACCCTGTTCGTCGATCCGATCGATCACGCGCACCATTGGGGACGCGCCGCGATCCAGCTCGCCTTCACCATCTTCGTCGTCACCGAAACCTGGCTGGTGCCGATCGAGGCCTGGTTCGTCGACAAATACGGCCCGCGCATCGTCATCATGTTCGGCGGCGTCATGATCGCGCTGTCGTGGATTCTCAACTCCTATGCCGATAGCCTCACCTTGCTCTACGCGGCCGCAATCATCGGCGGCATGGGCGCGGGCGCCGTGTACGGCACCTGCGTCGGCAACGCGCTGAAATGGTTTCCCGATCGCCGGGGCCTTGCCGCCGGTGCGACTGCCGCCGGCTTCGGCGCAGGCGCTGCACTCACCGTCGTGCCGATCGCAGCCATGATCGCAACGAGCGGCTATCAGCACGCGTTCCTCACCTTCGGCATCGGCCAGGGCGTGATCGTCTTCGTGCTCGCCTTCTTCATTCAGCCGCCGCGGATCTCGATCCCGCCGAAGAAGAAGCAGCTCAATCTGCCGCAGACCAAGATCGACTTCACCCCGCCCCAGGTGCTGCGCACCCCTATTTTCTGGGTCATGTATCTCGTGTTCGTCATGGTCGCCTCCGGCGGCCTGATGACCGCGGCGCAGATCGCCCCGATCGCACACGACTTCAAGATCGCCGACACGCCGGTCACGCTCGCCGGCTTTCAGATGGCGGCCTTGACGTTCGCGATCTCGCTCGACCGCATCTTCGACGGTTTCGGACGGCCGTTCTTCGGCTTCGTCTCCGACACGATCGGCCGCGAGCACACCATGTTCATCGCCTTCGGCACCGCCGCGCTGATGCTGCTGACGCTGTCGGCCTATGGCCACGTCCCTGTCGTCTTCGTGCTCGCCACCGCGGTCTATTTCGGCGTGTTCGGCGAGATCTACTCGCTGTTCCCGGCGACCTGCGGCGACACCTTCGGCTCGAAGTTCGCAACCACCAACAACGGCATGCTCTACACGGCGAAGGGGACCGCGTCCCTGCTCGTTCCGCTCGCCAGCGTGATCTCGGCCACGTATGGCTGGAAGGCCGTGTTCGTGGTCGCAGTCGCGCTGAACGCGACGGCGGCCCTGACGGCGCTGTTCGTGATCAAGCCGATGCGCCGCTCCTTCATCCTCGGCAAGGAAGCCGAGAGCGCCAACGCCGCGACGGGGAACGCCAAGACCGAGACGGCATAACGAACACTCCTTGCACGGTGAGACAGGGGCGCAGCGATGCGCCCCTTTCTTTTTGGCTCACGGCAAACGTCAGCATTGTTGCCTCAAGATTTTTCGGAACAGCCAAATCGAGTGCTTGACGATTGGCATTATGTATACCACACTTGCCGCATCATTCACCCAGGGAGGTTGCAATGCTGGTCGGAGACATTCTGCGCAAGAAGACACCGCGCGTTGTCACGGTGCGAATGAACGAAACGGTGGGTATCGCCGCCAAGCTGATGCGCGCCAACAATATCAGCGCACTGGTGGTGAAGGACGTGGTCCGCTCCGAGGGTAACACCGCGGTCGGCATGTTCACCGAGCGCGACGTCGTGCGCGCCGTCGCCGAGCACGGCGCCAATGCCGTCAACGTCAAGGTTTCGCAGCTCGTCTCGGTGCAGCAGCTCGTATCCTGCACCTCAAACGACACGATCGAGCACGTCCGCCATCTGATGAACCGGAATCACATCCGGCACCTGCCTGTCATCGACGATTACAGCCTCGTCTCGGTCATCAGCATGCGTGACATCGCCTCCTTCGTGGACGAAGCGATCAACGGCACGCCGCAAGCAGCTTAAAGCGTCTCACTTCCCCCTGCGACTACCGTCCCCGGCTCGGACCTTCCGAGCCGGACCGGATCTTTCGTCCCGAAATCCGGCTTCCGCTGCTTCGCGAGGATTCCATGAAGATCTGCATCTACGGCGCCGGCGCAATCGGCGGATATCTCGGGGTTCAGCTCGCGCGCGCGGGCGCCGACGTCAGCCTGGTCGCACGCGGCGCGCACCTTGCCGCGATGCGCGAGCGCGGCCTGACGCTGCTCGCGGGCGAGGAGAAGCACACCGTGCATCCGCGCTGCACCGACGATCCCGCCGAGCTCGGTGTGCAGGACTACATCATCATCACGCTGAAGGCGCACTCGATCACCGGCGTGATCGAGACAATGCAGCCGCTGCTCGGACCCCACACTCGCATCGTCACCGCCGTCAACGGCATCCCCTATTGGTACTTCTACAAGCACGGCGGCCAATACGAGAATTCGACGCTGGAGAGCATCGACCCCGGAGGACGGCAGTGGCGCGAAATTGGCGCCGAGCGCGCCATCGGTTGCATCGTCTATCCCGCCACCGAGATCGAGGCGCCCGGCGTGATCCGTCACGTCTACGGCAACAACTTTCCGCTCGGCGAGCCCTCCGGCGAGATTACCCCGGACGTGCAACGCCTCGCCGATCTCTTCATCGCAGCCGGGCTGAAGGCGCCGGTGCTCGACCGCATCCGCGACGAGATCTGGCTCAAGCTGTGGGGCAATGTCTGCTTCAACCCGATCAGCGCACTCACCCATGCAACGCTCGACGTGATCTGCACCGATCCGGCCACTCGCGCGCTGTCGCGCGCGATCATGATGGAGACGCAAGGCATCGCCGAAACGTTCGGCGTCAAATTCCGCGTCGACGTCGAGCGCCGCATCGAAGGTGCGCGCAAGGTCGGCGCGCACAAGACCTCGATGCTCCAGGATCTCGAGCGCGGCCGCCCGATGGAGATCGACCCGCTCGTCACCGTCGTGCAGGAGATGGGCCGCCTCACCGGCGTCGCCACCCCCGCCCTCGATTCAGTGCTGGCGATGGTGACCCAGCGCGCCCGCATTGCCGGTCTCTACGACGGCATCCCGACCCCATCGGATCCGCGCGCACTGGCGGTGGCGTGATGGCTGGCGAGATCAAACAATGGCTCCGCTTCCGGAATAGCGGTGCGACCGGCTTCGGCACGCTAACGTCGTCGGGTATCAGCGTCCATGAGGGCGAGATGTTTGGCCGCCATGCAGCCACCGGCAAGACGCTGGCGCTGTCGGAGGTCGAACTGCTCGCGCCCTGCGTGCCCAGCAAGATCGTCGCGCTCTGGAACAATTTTCATGCACTCGCGGCCAAGCTCAACCAGCCCGAGCCACCGGAGCCGCTCTACCTCCTGAAGGCCACCACCAGCATTACGACGCCAGGCGCGGTGATCCGCCGTCCCTCTTATTACGACGGCAAGACCACGTATGAAGGCGAGCTCGGCATCGTCATCGGCAAGACCTGTGCCCGGGTGTCGCCGGCGGAAGCGGACAGCTTCATCTTCGGCTACACCTGCGTCAACGACATCACCGCCAACGACATCCTGACCAGCGACCCGACCTTCCCGCAATGGGCACGGGCCAAAGGCATCGACGATTACGGCCCGTTCGGCCCCGTCATCGCGACCGGTCTCGATCCGGTCAGGCTGGTGGTCCGCACCATCCTCAACGGTGCGGAGCGACAGAACTATCCGATATCGGACATGATCTTCACCGCGCAGGAGCTGGTCAGCAGGATCTCCCACGACATGACCCTGCTCCCCGGCGACCTCATTGCCGTCGGCACCTCGGTCGGCGTCGGCGTGATGAAAGAGCCGGTGAACATTGTGACCGTCGCGATCGACGGCATCGGCGAGCTGACCAACGAGTTTCGGCTGTAGCTTCTCTCTCCGTCATGGCCGGGCTTGTCCCGGCCATCCACGTTCTGTTGGCGCGGAGGCGCGTGGATGCCTGGGACAAGCCCGGGCATGACCAGCGCGCTGAACGTCTGCCCCCAACACGGGAAACGCGCCTCTCCCCCTCCACCGATCGGCTGACGCATTCAGCCGTGGATCGTGAGGCCGGACCTATCCAGCAAGCTCCCGCCGCCCTTGATCTCGGTTCCGCTCTCCAATAGCAATTATGGCGATAATGTGCCGGCGTGAGGAAGTCACGATGTGGCTGTCTTTCCTGGTTGCCTGGTTTGTTCTGCTCACTGCCATCGCGATCTTCGCCCAGCAGGCGCTCGGTTACGATGTCGGCCACCTGCCTGCCTGGTTCGGAGGCCTGCCCGTCCCGCAGCGTGTTGCGACCGGCGCGATCCTGGCCTTGGCGTTGGCACTGATCGGCGCCTCCGCCTGGCGGCTCTCGCGCCAGGACCGGCGCCTCGACACATTGCGCGACCGCCTCAAGAAGACCCGCGAGGACGTGGTCGTCGCCCACGCCCTGCAGAACCACCTCGACGCCACCGTCCAGCACCTGATCGAGAGCGATCCCCGGTAGGCCGTCTCCGCCCTGCACGACAAGCTGGGCGGCACCGAGCAGCGCGCCCTGCTGCAGCGGGGCCGCAACGAATCCACCGACATGCACGACCAGCTCGCCGAAATCCGCCGGCGCCAGCAGGAATTGCGCGATATGGTCGGCAAGGTCGCCGAGCAGCGCCGCGCGGTCGAGCCGGTTTTCACCGAGATCCGCGACCGCCAGAACCAGCTCGAACGCTCGCTGCACGACCTTGAGACCGACGACCGCAAGAACAACCTCGCCGACCGGCTCAAGGACATCGCGGGCGACGTATCGACGCTGCTGTCCCGGGTCGGCGCGGTCCAGGACACCTTTGCGACCCTGAATCAGTACAAGGACGATCTAGCGAAGTCCCACGCTGAGCTGGTGCCGCTGCGCTCGTCGGACGCCGGCCTCAATGCGTTGATCGGCGAGCTGAGCCTCGGTCATGAGCGCCTCGCCAAGAGCATCGACGAGCTCGAAACCGGCGGCGAAGCACCGCTCGGCACCCGGGTCGAGACGCTGTCGAAGAACAAGATCGAGATCGAGCAGCGCCTCGCCCGCATCGACGACAGCTTCCACATCCTGAAAGCCATCGGGCTCGACTTCGAAGAGCTCGGCGAGCGCCGGGCCCAGCTCGAACGCTCGCTCGCCGGTGTCGAGATCGACGCCGAGGGCAAGACGCTTGCCGACCGCCAGAATGCGCTGAACGATTTTGTTCTCCAGTCGCGCCAGCGCCTCGGTGCGTTACAGGAAACGCTGGCGACGCTGAACGCCTTCAAGACAGAGCTGTCGAAGTCGCAGGCTGACCTCGTCCCGCTGAAGGCGCCTGTGTTCGGAATCGAGGGCATGATCGCGGACGTCGGCACGACGCACGACCTCCTCGCCAAAACCGTCGGCGAGATCGAGGCAAACGGCGACGTCACCCTCGCCTCGCGCGTCGACGCGCTGACCAAGAGCAAACGCGAGGTCGAAGACCGCCTCGCCCGCATCTTCGACAGTTTCAACGCGCTCGACGGTTTGCGAAAAGACATCGGCGGCATCTTCTCGACGATCAGGAACAGCCTGAACCGGATCGGGTGAGGCCGAGTCGCGTAGGTTGGGCAGAGCGCGCCGAAACATTCAGACACATCACATCTCCGCGCGGCCGGCAGATGCCGCCAACATGTCGCGCCGATGCCGCACTGTGGACGCATTCGGCCGCCCTTCTGTGAGGCGTGTCTGGGGGCACGGCGGTGCCGTGTTTGGACCAAACCTTCTAGGGGTATGACTGTGAAGAAGATTGTATTTGTCGTGGGTGCTACGCTTGCTCTGGTAACGGTCGCGAATGCCGCGGATCTGCCGCGCCGCCAGCCCGTTCCCGTCTATTCGGAGCAGGCGCCGATCGGCAAGATGCCGATTGGCAAGAGCCCGGTTGGAAAGGCCCCGATCGGCAAGGCGCCCGGCCCCGTCGCAGCGCGCTACTGACGCGTTAGCGAAATACCCGCAGAAGCAAGCGTAGACTCTGCGTGAGTGGCCGACAGTCGAGGGGCACAGCGTGACGAACAAACCTGAACGATCGGGACCCTGCATCCTTGCGGGATTCGCGCTCGCGGCCATGCTCGCGTGTACGACACCTTCGGCCTCGGCCCACGAAGCGAACAAGCGCGTTGCTGACGCAAACGCGCTTGCCACGACCGACACCGTATCACGGCCGGCGCCATCGACCCGGCGCCCGGTCGCGCGCGCGGAAAAAGGTCCGTACTACGTCGATTTCCGCGCCCGCACGGCGGCGAGCTGGGGCCACGCCTTCGTCTGGTACGGCAAGACCAGCGAGCGCGCCGTCGAAGTGGCAGGGCTCACGCCCGCCGGCGACACCTGGGCCTATGTGCTTGGTCACCTCACCTGGGTGCCGGCGGAAACCGGCGCGAGCTACGGCGATCTCGACCCGGAGTATCTGACCGCGAACTACCGCGTCTATCTGAACGAAGCCGACGCCAAGCGCGTGTTTGCCTATATCAAGAAATTGCAGGCGAGCTCGCCGGTCTGGAACGCCGAGACCACCAATTGCACCGGCTTCATCGGCGACATCGCCGAGTACATGGGATTGAAGGTCCCCTACCGCTGGCAGCGCCCCGAAAACTTCGTCAACAGCCTCAAGGAAATGAACGGCGGCCGCCAGATGGTGCGGCTGTCGACGGAATAGCCCGGCAGGGTTCGCCCGTCGGGCAAAACAGCCGCACAAATTTCGCGCGCCGCCTGTCAATCCCCGCCCGCCAAAATATTCCACTTTACCGAAATTCGGATTTATCGTCCGTACGCGATACCCTGACCCGGGACAAGGGGCGGATCGCGATCGTCACGAACCGCGGGTGGGGCAGCGATGGACGCGACGGCGTCGGGCGCGGCGAGCCTTGCAGGGCGGGCAACCGTGAGCACAGGCTTCGCGCCTACGACACGGCGCCGACAGCGTCTTCGCATGGCTTCGGGTGTGAGCACACGCCAGCTCCCGAAGACCCAGCGAGGACGTGCGCGGACGGCGAAGTCGCGTGGTCCTGACGCCCGGGGTCTGTGCGTCAAGTCCTGTGGTGATGCGTGCTGCCCGACCGGGCGCTTGCATCAGCCATCTGCGGGGCGACGGGGGCAATAGTGCATCGCTCCCCGGGGAGAGCACGAAGTAAGCCGTAAACCACCGCGCAGGGAAGGCCGGGCGATTGGCTGACCTGTGGTCCACCCCGTGTGCATTCTTCTGGCGCACGGACTTGCGGGTGCCAGCCGGCGCCCCGTCCTTCCTTGCGCCCTTGTCACGACGAGGGCGATGCGATCAGGCAAAGCTCGGGCGAAATGCGCCGCGAGGATGCGAAGATGCGTCTGCTGTTTGCAAGTCGGATCGAGATTGATCGGAAGATTGTGCGTCCGTGCCCCGGACGCAGCGCAGCATCCCCCGGCAGAGCGAAGCATCGTCCGGTTCGACGGTGCGCTGCAGAGCCGGCGCCCATCTTTCAGAGCGCTCGCTGGGCATGGGTCGCGGCTCTGCAGCGGCAACGCGAAGAGGCGTTGCAGCGCGTCCGGGACACGAGCCCGCGTCAATTATCCGCCTCACGGAATCCCCCCACTCCCCGCATGATCGCCCCGCCTCCACCGCACGCCCTCGCAATAGACTTTTCCCGACCCGGGCGGCATCCTGCCGGCATCGACCGATAAAAGAGCGCCACGCAAGCGGGGAAACAGATCATGCTGCAGACACGGTTCACCAAGCTCGTCGGAGTCGAGCACCCGATCGTCCAGGGCGGCATGCAGTGGGTCGGGCGCGCCGAGCTGGTCGCCGCCGTCGCCAATGCCGGCGCGCTCGGCTTCATCACGGCGCTGACCCAGCCGACACCGGAGGACCTCAGGAAGGAGATCGCCCGCTGCCGCGATCTCACCGACAAGCCGTTTGGCGTCAACCTCACCATCCTGCCCGCAATCAAGCCGCCGCCTTATGCCGAATATCGCGCCGCCATCATCGAGAGCGGCATCAAGGTGGTCGAAACCGCCGGCAACAAGCCGCAGGAGCATGTCGACGAGTTCAAGAAGCACGGCGTCAAGGTCGTGCACAAATGCACTAGCGTCCGTCACGGGCTCTCGGCCGAGCGCATGGGCGTCGACGCCATCTCGATCGACGGGTTCGAATGCGCCGGCCATCCCGGCGAGGACGACACCCCCGGCCTGATCCTAATCCCGGCCGCCGCCAACAAGATCAAGATCCCGATGATCGCCTCCGGCGGCTTTGCCGACGCCCGCGGCCTCGTCGCCGCACTGGCGCTCGGCGCCGAAGGCATCAACATGGGCACCCGCTTCATGGCGACCAAAGAGAGCCCCATTCATCAGCTCATCAAGGAGAAGATCGTGGCCAATGACGAGCGCGAAACCGAGCTGATCTTCCGCACCATGCGCAACACCTCCCGCGTCGCCAGGAACGAGATCTCGACCAAGGTCGTAGCGATGGAGAAGGAAGGCGCCAAGTTCGAGGACATCCGCGAACTCGTCGCGGGCGCCCGCGGCAAGATGGTCTACGCGACCGGCAACTCGGACGAAGGCATCTGGTCGGCGGGCCAGGTCCAGGGCCTGATCCAGGACATCCCGACCTGCGCGGAACTGATCTCCCGCATCGTGCGCGAAGCGGAGGCCATCATCCGCAGCCGGCTCGAAGGCATGATCGTTCATCCGACAGCGCAGGCTGCTGAATAATCACTGCAAGAAGCGAGAGCAATTCATGAAGGCTTATGTCTACGGCCCTGGTGGCGCTACGATTTCCGACGTCGCTCAACCAAAGCCTGAAGGCACGCAGGTGCTGGTCCGGGTCCGCGCCTGTGGCCTCAATCGCGCCGACACCGGCATGCGCAAGGGCCACGCCCATGGCGCGGCCGGCGGCGCCGGCACCGTGCTCGGCATGGAATGGGCCGGCGAGGTCGCCGCGCTCGGACCGGATGCCAAGGGCCTCAAGGTCGGCGACCGCATCATGGGCTCGGGCGGCGCGGCGTTTGCCGAATACACGCTGGCCGATCACGGCCGGCTTTTCCACGCGCCCTCGAACATGAACTTCGAGGAAGCCGCCACCCTGCCCGTGGCACTCGCGACCATGCACAACGCCGTCGTCACCATCGGCGGCGTGCAGCCCGGGCAAGCCGTGCTGATCCAGGGCGCCAGCTCCGGCGTCGGCCTGATGGCGATGCAGATTGCGCAGCTCAAGGGCGCCAGGCTCGTGATCGGCTCCTCGACCGATGCTTATCGCCGCGGCCGGCTGAAGGAGTATGGCGCCGACCTCGCGGTCAATTCCTCCGACCCCACATGGGTCGACGAGGTGCTGAAGGCGACGAACGGCGAAGGTGTCGACCTCATCGTCGACCAGGTCTCGGGAAAGGTCGCGAGCCAGAACCTCGCGGCGACCAAGGTCAAGGGTCGCATCGTCAATGTCGGCCGGCTCGGCGGCACCCATGCCGATTTCAATTTCGACCTGCACGCGGCCCGCCGCATCGACTATGTCGGCGTCACCTTCCGCACCCGCACCATCGAGGAGATCCGTGAGATTTTTGAGGAGGTCCGCAAGGACATCTGGGGCGCCGTCGAGTCGCGAAAGCTGCAGCTGCCGATCGACAAGGTGTTTGCCTTCGACGACATCGACAAGGCCTTCGAGCACATGGAGGCCAACAACCACCTGGGGAAGATCGTCGTGACGGTGTAGTGGCCGCGACGACCAGAGAGAGCGGCAGCGCACCAGTCTCTCCACTCGTCATGGCCGGGCTTGTCCCGGCCGTCCACGTCTTTGTCGCTCCGAAGAACGTGGATGCCCGGGACAAGTCCGGGCACGACGGAGTTCACCCGCTCCTGCAACTCACTAGCGTCTACGCCTGTGGATCGTCGCTTGATGTTCACCCGCGGCCTGCTAAATCCCCGCCATGAGCTCCCAACACAACAAGACCTCAGTCGCAGCGATCTCGATATTCGCCAGCGGCGGCATGGCGGCGGCCAAGTTCGCGGTCGGGATCGCGATCGGCTCGCTGGCGCTAATCTCCGAGGCGCTGCATTCGTCGATCGACCTGGTCGCCACCATCATCACCTGGGCGGTGGTGCGGGTGTCCGACAAGCCGGCGGACGAAGAGCATCATTACGGCCACGGCAAGCTCGAAAGTGTCTCGGCACTGGGCGTCACCGCCCTGCTCTACGTGCTCGCCGGTGGAATCCTGGTCCAGTCCTACAGCCATCTCCGAGAGGGAGTTGCGCCGCCGACGATCTCCGCCGTCCCTTTCGTCGTGCTGGTGATCGACATCGCCGTCAATTTCTGGCGCGCCCGTGCCCTGCACCGTGCCGCACGGGAGACCAGGAGCCAGGCGCTCGCCGCCGATGCGCTGCATTTCGCCTCCGACGTGATGGGCTCGTTCGCCGTGATCGTGGGCCTGATCCTCGCCGGCCTCGGCTTCTGGTGGGGCGACGCGGCTGCCGCCGCCGCAGTGGCCGTGATGATCGCCCTGCTCGGCCTGCGCATGGCCGGCTCGACCGTGCAGACGCTGGTGGACCGCGCTCCGGAAGGCGCGCATGAGACGGCCACGGCCGCGATCCGCAGCGTGCCGGGCGTGATCGACATCGAGCGGCTCCGCGTGCGCATGGTCGGTGCCACCACGTTTATCGACACGATCGCAAAGGTGCCGCGGACCTACCCCATCGACCGGGTCGAGGACATCAAGCGCAACGCGCAAGCAGCCGTCGAGACGGCCTTCGGCGATACCGACCTCACCTTCACCGCAGTCCCCGTGGCGCGCGACAACGAGACCGTGCGCGACCGCATCATGGTCATCGCCCACAATTCGGGCCTCGCCATCCACCACGTCACCGTGCACGATCTCGGCGCCAAGCTGATCGTCAGCATCGACCTCGAGGTCGACGGGGGGATGCAGCTCTACGCCGCCCATGACGTCGCCAACACGCTGGAACGCAACATCCAGGAAGAGTTCGGCGCAGATGTCGAGGTCGACGTCCACATCGAGCCGCTGGAACCGGAACTGCCGTTCGGGGTCGATGCCGAACCGGAACGGGTGCGGGCCGTCGCCGCAGCCTTGACGGAATATGCCGCCAGCGGCGAGATCCACGACATCCATAATGTTCGCGTCCGCAACACCGACGCCGGCGAGATCGTGAATTTCCACTGCCGCGCCGAGCCGTCGATGAGCGTGATCAAGGTGCACGAGCATGTCGATGCGATCGAGCGCGCGTTGCGGCGCGCGTTCCCGAGCGTGAAGCGCGTCATCAGTCACGCCGAACCGCCGCGCGCGTGACAGAGAATGTGCGAGGAGTCACACGTTCTCGTTTCGGACTCGCCGCGCACGTAAGTTTGCGGACGCACGACGCACAAACTGCGCGTTGGATAAGAATAAATTCGCGTTAACGATTCGTTGACTCTCGACAGCCCGCGAAATCTGGATTCAAATCGACCATGATTCGGAAGCGATGTGGGGCTGCTTCCGAAGTCCAGTTGCAAGCAGGTTTCCAGGGGGCTTTAGGCATGTCGCGTGCAGACGCCGCGAACGCGTGCGTCCAATCCGATTCGATCAAAGGATTGGCGCAATCGATCGCGAAACCTGCCTATCATCGGCTCCTGATAGCGGAGCCTGCGCTGCGCCGCGCCGTGCCGACGCTCATCATCGCATTCCTGATCACGATCTGCCTCGGCGCGTTCGTGCAGGTCGTCGACCAGACGCGCCAGAAGCGGCTGGTGATCCGCCACGACATCTCGGCGCTCGCCGACCTGCTCGCCGAGCGTATCGACCGCCTCACCTCCGGGCGACAGGAGCGGCTGAAGAACATCGAGAGCCTCCCGGCGTTGCTGCCCGACCTCATTCCAACCTGGGGCACCGCCTCGGGCCGCCACGTCATCGTCACCTCGGCTGGAATCGACCGCCGCATCCTCGCTCGCATCCCGATGGACAGCGATCCCTCGGGCAACGACCGCCTGCTCGACGCAATCACGACGGCGCAACTGCTGGCGGCACCGCCGCGCGACGACAACATCTCCGACATGACGCTGCCGAACGGCAACGCCGCAATGGCGACCGCGCGGCAGATCAAATCGTTGCCCGGCTTCGTGACCGTGATCCAGGAGCGCAACGAGCCGATCTGGGGCTCGGACGCCGCGCTATCGGTGACGCTGTCGGCCACCACCGGCTTCGTGGTCCTGATCCTCGGCTTCGCCTTCCACTGGCAGTCCACCCGTGCCCGCGAGGGCGACCTGATCAACGACGCCGTGCGCGGCCGGATCGACACCGCGCTCAACCGCGGCCGCTGCGGGCTGTGGGACTGGGACCTGTCGCGCGGCCGCATCTTCTGGTCGCAGTCAATGTTTTCAATGCTCGGCCTCGACGGCCGCAACGAGCTCCTCACCTTCGGCGAGGTCAACGCGCTGGTGAAGTCCGACGACATCGACCTGTTCGAGATCGCCGACCAGCTCATCTCCGAGAAGATCGACCACATCGACCAGACCTTCCGCATGCAGCATGTCGACGGCCACTGGATCTGGCTCCGCGTCCGCTGCGAGAAGACCAGCGGCGCGACCGATTCCAGCGTTCACCTGATCGGGATCGCGGTCGACATCACCGAGCAGAAGAGCCTCGCCGAGCGGACCGTGGAAGCCGATTTGCGCCTGCGCGACGCGATCGAGACCATTCCCGAAGCCTTCGTCCTGTGGGACGCCAGCGACCGCTTGGTGCTCTGCAATTCGCACTTCCAGCGCCTGCACAAGCTGCCCGACAGCGCCGTCATCCCCGGCACCTCCTACGAGACCGTGCTGGAGGTCGGCCGCATGCCGGAGGTTCGCACCCGGCACAACGAGACTGCGAGCCAGGGCCCCGGCGCGCGCACCTTCGAGGCGCAACTCGATGACGGCAGCTGGCTGCACATCAGTGAGCGCCGCACCAAGGACGGCGGCTACGTCTCGGTCGGCACCGACATCACCCGCATCAAGGAGCACGAGCAGAAGCTGGTCGACAACGATCTACGCCTGCGCGCCACCGTCATCGACCTTAAGCGCTCGCAGGCAGCCCTGGAGCGCCAGGCGGGCGAACTCGCCGATCTCGCCGAGAAATACCAGCGCGAGAAGACCCGCGCCGAGGAAGCCAACCAGACCAAGTCGAAATTCCTTGCCAATATGAGCCACGAGCTGCGCACGCCGCTGAACGCGATCATCGGCTTTTCCGAAATCATGGGCTCGGGCATGTTCGGCGAGCTCGGCTCGGAGAAGTACCAGGAATACTGCCACGACATCCTGACCAGCGGGCATTACCTGCTCGAAGTCATCAACGACATCCTCGACATGTCCAAGATCGAGGCCGGCCGCATGAAGCTCGACATGGAAGAGCTCGACCTGGCGCAGACGCTGGCGGAATCCTTGCGGGTCGTCACCGGCCGCGCGCAGGACAAGCACCTGACGCTCGACGCCGACATCGCAAAGTCCATCTCCGTCGTCGCCGACCGTCGCGCCACCAAGCAGATCATCGTCAATTTGCTCTCCAACGCCGTGAAGTTCACGCCCGACGGCGGACGCATCGTGGTGCGCAGCCGGCAGCTCGACGACAGGATCGTGCTGATGATCGCCGACACCGGCATCGGCATCGCGCCGCATTCGCTGGCGCGGCTCGGCCGTCCCTTTGAGCAAGTCGAGAGCCAGCTCACCAAGACCTATCACGGCTCGGGACTGGGGTTGGCGATCGCCCGCTCGCTGGCGCAGCTTCATGGCGGCTCGATGCGGCTGCGCTCCAAACTCGAGGTCGGCACCGTCGTGCGCGTCACCCTGCCCCGCAACGCGATCAAGTCGGCGTCCGGAATATCGGCCGCGGCCTGAATTCTACGATTGCAGCGACGGCGCGACTTCTCGCGCGACATTGACCAGCGCCGCGATCAGCGGCGTCATCGGATCACGCTGCGGGATCACCATGCCGATGCTGTAATTGACATCGGGATCGATGATCGGGATCGACCGCACCGTATCGGACAGGCCGAGCGTCTCGGCGAGCTTGGCCGGCATCACGCTGGCCCAGCGCCCCGTCTTCACATGCGTGAACAGCACCAGCAGCGAATTCGAGGTCAAGGTCGGCGTCGCCTCGGCGCCGACCGAACGTAACGCGCGGTCGATGATGCGGCGGTTCTGCATGTCGGGCGTCAGCAGGCACAGCGGCACCTGTCCGACCTCCCGCCACGTCACCGTCTCGCGATCACCGAACATTCCATCCGGCGCGGTGAGCAGACGATAGCTCTCGCTGTAGAGCGGAATGGTGCGCACCTTGCCGATCGGCTCGTTCTCGATATAGGTCAGGCCTGCATCCACCTCGAGATTCTCGAGCAACCCCAGCACCTCGGATGAGGTGGTGGACTGGATGCGGAAACGCACCTCGGGATGCCTGGCGCGGAACGGCGTCGTCAGCGCAGCGACCATGCCGAGCACGGTCGGGATTGCGGCAATTCGGATCTCGCCGGAGAGCTGATGCTTCAGCCCGTTGATCTCGTCACGCATCGCGCGGGCATCGCCCACGATCCGCCGCGCCCAATCCAGCGCCCGCTCGCCTTCCGGCGTAAAACCCTGGAAGCGGGAGCCGCGCTGGACCAGCATCACGCCGAGGATCTCCTCGAGCTGCTTCAGCCCGGTCGACATCGTCGGTTGCGTCACGCCGCACATTTCGGCGGCCCGGCCGAAATGCCGTTCCTTCGCCAGCGCCAGCAATAGTTCAAGCTTGTCGAGCAACCGTTCGTTCCCTCGGATCGTATGGTGGCATGCAAGCTAGCATGCCCTACCCCTTGCGACACGCAAAAACCGCCACGAATGCCTAGCGCTGCATCCAGCGCGTCGCCGCGACGCCCGCGGCGCGGGCTTGGAGCCGAACGTGCGGGAGGCGCTCACCTCGCTGAAGCCGACGACGACGTCCCTTCCAGCAGCGCCCTGAAGACACGGCGCACCTCGCTCTGCGTCTCCTTCACGCGCGCCTCCAGCGAGGAGAAATGCGGCGCGTCGCCGGCGCGTGCCATCACGCGCAAGAGGTCGGTGCCGGCGGTTTCGGGCTTGAAGCGGTCGCTGACGCAGAGCCGCAGGATCTGCGTCAGGTCGTGATAGAGCCGCGCCGCGGCACGCAATATCTCGGTCTCCGATTGCGCGAGCACGCCGAGCCTGCATGCATTGTCCAGCACCTGCGTGGTGCCGACGTCGAGAATCTCCGGTTTCTCGTGAGCATGCACGAGCTGGAGATATTGCGCGATGAAGTCGATGTCGACCATGCCGCCGGCGGCATATTTGAGATCCCAGCAATCGGCCTCGCCCTTCTCCTGGGCAATGGCACGCCGCATGTCGGCAACGTCGTTGGCGGTGATTGCGGGATCGCGGCGACGGGTCAGGACATCGCGGATGACGTGTTCGATCCGCTCCCGGAATTCGGGCGAGGCCGACACGACGCGCGCGCGCGTCAGCGCCATGTGCTCCCAGGTCCAGGCCTCGTTGGCCTGGTAGTCCGCGAACGAGACGAGGCTCGAGGCCACAGGGCCGGCACGCCCCGAGGGGCGCAGCCGCATGTCGATCTCGTAGAGCACTCCGTAATTGGTGCGCGTCGTGAACGCGCTGATCAGGCGCTGGGTGAAGCGGGCGAAGTAATGCGCACCTTGCAGTGACTTCGCACCGTCGGAGTCCGGATTGTCGCTATCGAAATCGTAAAGCAGGATCAGGTCGAGATCGGACGACGCGGTCATCTCGCGGCTGCCGAGCCGGCCCATCGCGATGATTGCGCTCTCCTGCCCCTTGATCCGGCCATGCTGGGCGGCGAAGCGGTCGGCGACGAGACCATGCACGGTATGGACGATGCCCTCGGCGACGTCGGCAAAGGCCGTGCTCGCCTGCTGCGCCGAGACGGTGCCGGAGAGAATGCGCGTGCCGATCAGGAACAGGCTCTCTTGCCCGAACAGACGCAGGCGGTCGAGGAACTCTTCGTAAGAGCCGGCATCCTGCACGGTGGTCGCAAGCCGCCCCGACAATTCCTGCCTGTCGGGCATGGCGCCGAAGAAGCGCGGATCGATCAGGCCATCCATGAGCTGCGGCTGCCGGGCGAGCATCTCGCCGAGCCGGGGCGCCGCGCCCAGCACCAGGGCGACCAGCGCGACGAGATCGCGGTTCTGGCCGAGCAGCGTGATCAGCCGGCCGCCGCGCTGAAGCGCTCCAAGGAAATGGTCGAACGCCACGACGGCCCGATCCGGCTCCTCGGCATGAGCGAGACCGTCGATGAGAGCCGGCACGAATTCGACGAATGCGTTGCGCGTCGCTTCGACGCGGAACACGCGGTACTCGCCGGTGATCCAGTCACGCACGGTCTGCGCGACGGCGGCAGGCTTCTTGAAGCCGAGCGTGGCCAGATACTGAAGCAGCCGCGGATCGTCGGGACCCGCACTGTAGTCGAGCGCCGGCAGCTTGGCCGTGCCGGTCGGATCGTCGCCTTCGAACAGTTTTTCGTAGTGGCCCTGGACGATCTCGAGCTGCCGCAGAAGGTCGCGGGCAAAGGCCTCGCGATCCGGATAGCCGAAGAACCAGGCGAAACGCTCCACCGCCTCCTTGTCCTCGGGCAGCGTGTGGGTCTGCTCGTCTGCGATCATCTGGAGGCGATGCTCGACCCGGCGCAGGAATTGGTAGGCCGTGGTCAGCTCGTCACGCGCCGAAACCGTGATCCAGTTGCTGGAAGCAAGCACGCCGAGCGCGGCGAGCGTCGGCCGCACACGCAGTTCGGGATGTCGCCCCCCGGCGATCAATTGCTGGGTCTGGGCGAAGAACTCGATCTCGCGGATTCCGCCGCGCCCGACCTTCACGTTATGCCCTTCGACCGCAACCTCGCTCTGGCCGCGATAGGTCTGCATCTGCCGCTTCATGTCGTGAACGTCGGCAAGCGCGGCAAAGTCGAGATGCTTGCGCCAGACGAAGGGCGCGATCTCCGCGAGTAGCGCCGCGCCCGCCCTGGGATCGCCGGCGCAGACTCGCGCCTTGATCATCGCGGCGCGCTCCCAGGTACGCCCTTCCCGCTCATAATAGTTCAGCGCGGCGTCGCGCGAAATCGCCACCTGCGTCGAGGATGGATCGGGACGCAGGCGCAGATCGACGCGGAAGACGTAGCCGTCATAAGTGCGCTGCTGGAGAATGCGTGCCATCCCCTGCGTCACCCTCACGAAGAACGGCTGGGGTTCGATATCCGCGGCAAGCGTCGTATTGTCGGGATCGAAGAACACGATGAGATCGATGTCGCTGGAATAGTTCAGCTCGCCTGCGCCCATCTTGCCCATCGCAAGCACGATCAGCCCGCAGCCCTCCTCCGGCGCCTCGGGATTGGGCGGCGAGAGCTTGCCGCGCGCGGCTTCTTGCCGCAGGAGGTATTGAAGCGCCGCCCGCACCGAGGCCACCGCGAGATCGGTGAGCGCTGCGGTCACCCGCATCACCGGCCAGACCCCGCCGATGTCGCACAGTGCGATCAGGAGCGCGGCCTCCGCCTTCATGCGGCGAAGCAGCCGCATCACCTCGGCTTCATCGGATGCCGCGAGCACGGCGCCGTTCGCCTCCGCGATCAGCGTGGCGAGATGCGCATCCGGATCGCATTCCAGCAGCCGGATCAGGCGCTGCGGATCAGCGCGCAGCAGCTCAAACAGATAAGGCGAGAATTCCGCGATGCCGGCCAGGATGCCCCGCGCGAAGCGGTGAGCCAGCAGCGCTTCAAGACGGGTGAATTGCGCTGGCTCGAGCTCGGCCAGCCACCTTTCAAAACGTCCTTGGTCGGTGACGGAAGCGGCAATATGGGGAGCCTCCGCGAAGCGTGCGGCAAGTCTCTCACCATGCTTGTCCGCGTTTCCCGGCGCGGAGTGGTTCATGCCACCTTCTGTGGCACATCCGGCATTGGCGGAGCAACCCTGTCGCCCGCGCGCGCCGGCAGCACCAGCGTGGCGACAAGACCGGGCTGGGCGTCACCCAACCTCAACTCACCGCCATGCAATGTCGCGACCGCGGAGGCGAGACTGAGACCGAGGCCGGATCCAGGCAGCGTGCGGCTCGCTTCCAGCCGCACGAATCGTTCCACCACATGCTTGCGGTCGGCTTCGGGGATTCCGGGACCGCGATCAGTGACGCTGAGCAGCACCTGATCGCCCTCGCGCCTCGATTCGATCGTGATCTGCCTGCCCTCCATGCTGACCACGGTTCCCGCGGATTGCGCGACCGGCTTGCCGTATTTGATCGCATTCTCGACAAGATTGGCGAGGGCCTGGCTGATCAACTCGCGGTTGGCGTGAACCGGCGTCGGCTCGCACCTGACCTTCAAAGTCATGCCGTCGTCTTCGGCCAGCGGCTCGTAGAGTTCGTGAATGCCGTTGGCGACATCGGCCGCGTCGAAATCATCCATGTTGCCGCGCGCCTGCCCGGACTCGGCGCGCGCGATCATCAGAAGCGCGTTGAAGGTACGGATCAGCCCGTCGGATTCCTCGATGGTCCGCTCCAGCGCGGCGCGGTAATCGGCCTCGCCGCCGGATTTCGCCAGCGCCTCCTCGGCGCGGTTGCGCAGGCGCGTCAGCGGCGTCTTGAGATCGTGGGCGATGTTGTCGGAGACCTCCTTCAGCCCCGCCATCAGCGCCTCGATCCGCTCCAGCATGGCGTTGAGATTTTCGGCGAGACGGTCGAGCTCGTCGCCGCTGCGCCCTACCGGCAGGCGTTCGCTGAGATCGCCAGTCATGATCCGATGGGCGGTGCCGCTCATCGCATCGATGCGCCTCAAAACCCTGCGCGCCACAAAGATGCCGCCGCCCAGGCCGAGCACAACGACGATCAGGATCGACCATTGCGCGGCCTTCGCCACGATGCCGAACAGCCGTCGCCGCTCGGCCAGATCGCGTCCGATCAGAAGCCGGAAGCCGTTTTCCAGTTCGGTGACGCGGACGAGCGCAAGGTGGTCGCGATCGTCGGCGTCCTCGATACGCCGGTAGGCGGTCTCGGACCAGCCGCGCTTCGCCATCACGCCGGGCGCCAGCGAGCCGACATTACCGGCGATCGCCTGCCCGGTCGGCGTCGTCACGAGATAGAGGTTGGCACCCGGACGCAGCGCCCGGTACTCGATCGCGAGCACGAGAGCGCGCAAGCCGCGGCGGCCGTAGATCTCGCTGATCTCCGAGGTCTCGGCATTGACTGTCTGCGTGATCTCCTCGGTGATCAGCCGCCGCGTATTCCAGGCGAAATAGGCCAGCAGCGAGGCCGCGAACATCGCGAACAACAGCAAATAGACCAGCGTCAGCCGGAATGCCGTGGTGCGGACGAGTTTACCGAATGCCGTCACGGATCATGTATCCCGCGCCGCGGATCGTGTGCAGCAGCGGCCGCTCAAAACCCTTGTCGATCTTGGAGCGCAGCCGCGAAATGTGCACGTCGATGACGTTGGTCTGCGGATCGAAATGATAGTCCCAGACGTTCTCAAGCAGCATGGTGCGGGTCACCACCTGGCCCGCATGCTTCATGAGGTATTCGAGCAGGCGGAATTCGCGCGGCTGGAGCGTCAGCTCGTCCTTGCCGCGCGCGACGCGATGGGAGAGCCGGTCGAGCTCGAGATCGCCGACGCGGTACAGCGTGTCCTCGGCCGGACCGCCGCGGCGGCGCGACAGCACCTCGACCCGGGCCAACAGCTCGGCGAAGGAATAGGGTTTCGGCAGATAATCGTCGCCGCCAGCGCGCAGGCCCTTGATGCGGTCGTCGACCTGGCCGAGCGCGGAGAGAATCAGCACCGGCGTCGAATCGTCCTTGTCGCGGAGCGCGCCGATCACCGACAGGCCGTCGCGCTTGGGCAGCATGCGGTCGACCACCAGCACGTCGTAATCGCCGTTCTCGGCCATGGCAAGGCCTTCCTCGCCGTCGGCGGCGTGGTCGGCAATGTGCCCGACCTCACGAAACGCCTTCACGAGGTAGTCGGCGGATTCGCGGTCGTCTTCGATGATGAGGAGGCGCATCGTGCGTTCGGCAACGGTCAAGGGAGTGAACCTTCTCTAAACATGGCGCGAGCGGCAATCGCATGCAAGCCGAGTGAGAGACTCTGGCATCGAGAAAAAGGCGGGCGGTGAAGCTGGGGGGACTTCACCGCCCTAGGCCTTCCGACGGAGGGGGGCGTATTCCACCGGAAGGTAGATAGGGGAAGCAAACGTTGCGCTGCTCCCCCGAAGGGCGCCGTCGGCGGGGGCGACTGATGCCGGCGACACCCTTCATCTCGGAGGCCTCCTGAGGCCGAGCCCTTGGTTAGCCCTTCGCGATGGGCACGGCGACGAAGCGCGACTGACCGCCGCTCTTCACCCGCATCAGGACGCTGTTCTTGTTGTCAGTCCGCGCCGTGTTGATGGCGTCGCGAACTTCGCCGGCGGTGCTCACGCTCTTGCCGCCGACTTCGAGAATCACGTCACCTTCCTTGAAGCCGCGTTCGGCTGCGGCGCTCTTCGGATCGACTTCGGTGACCACGACGCCTTCCTTGCCGGCGCCGGCCACGGAATCGGCGGGCGCGACGGTCATGCCGAGCTTGGGCACGTCGGTGCCGCGGCTCGCGCCCTTGCCGCTGTCCTTGTCGATGTCGGCCTTGGCTTCGATCGTGTTCGGCAGCTGGCCGAGGGTGAGGTTCACCACCTTGTCCTGGCCCTTGTGCAGCACGTTGAGCTTCACGGTCGCGCCGGGCGCCAGGCCGCCAATGGTGCGGGCGAGCTCGCGCGCGTCCTTGACCGATTCGCCGTTGACCGACGTGATCACGTCACCGGACTCGATGCCGGCCTTGGCCGCCGGACCATTCGCCTGCGGCTCCGCAACCAGCGCACCTTCGGCCTTCTTCATGCCGAGGCTGTCTGCGATGTCGGGTGTCACCGGCTGGATCTGCACGCCGATCCAGCCGCGGCTGACCGAGCCCTTGTCCTTGAGCTGCGCCACCACGCTCTTCACGGTGCTGGCGGGGATCGAGAACGCGATGCCGACGCTGCCGCCGGAAGGCGAGTAGATCGCGGTGTTGACGCCCATCACCTCACCATTGGTGTCGAACGCGGGACCGCCGGAATTGCCCTTGTTCACGGGGGCGTCGATCTGGATGAAATCGTCGTAGGGGCCGTTGCCGATGTCGCGGCCGCTGGCCGAAACGATGCCGGCAGTCACGGTGCCGCCGAGGCCGAACGGGTTGCCCACCGCGAGCACCCAGTCACCGATCCGCGGCTTGCCGTCGGCAAGCTTCGCGAACGGGAAGTTCGAGCTGCCCTCGACCTTGATCAAGGCAAGGTCGGTGCGCTGGTCGGTACCGATCACCTTGGCGGTGTAGGTCTTGCCGTCGTCGGTGGTGACCTCGACCTTGTCGGCGCCGTCGACCACGTGGTTGTTGGTCACGGCAAAGCCATCAGCCGAGATGAAGAAGCCGGAGCCCTGGCCCTGCACGACGCGGCCACGACCGCCACCACCCTTCAGGCCCGGGACGCCATCCGGACCGCCGAAGCGGCGGAAGAACCGCTCCATCGGCGAGCCCGGCTGGAACGGCGAGGAGGAATCATCGCCGTCGTCGTTGCTCGCGGTCTTCTCCTTCATGTTGACCTTCACCGAGATCACCGACGGCTTCACGCGCTCGACAATGTCGGCGAAACCGATCGGGCGTTCGACCTTGCGGACCTCGTTGTTGACCTGCGCAAGCGCCGGGGTCGAGAACAGGTCGGCGGGCGAGGTTGACGTGCCGAAGCCGTAGACGGCGGCGCCGAGGCCGGCGACGACCGAGGCCATCAGCGCGATCTTGCGGGCCGAGAAAACGGGCCGGCGGGGCTGCCGGTAGGACGGAAGGTTCGAGAGGTCGGAACGGTCGGTCATGCAGAGATCTCCAGGGCCTTGAAATCCATTTGGCGCCTGACGGCGGCACCTTACGGACCTGAAGATGGGGGCTGTCGCCTTACCGTGCGCTGGCGGCGGGGTTAAACTTTTGTAATGAACCGGACATGCGGATGCGGCAGTTTATCGCGGCCAAAACTAGTGAACCTGCAGGAACTTAACCAAGTTCCAGGACCCCCCGCGCAGTGCCGGCTTGATGCGCGCAGCAACGTAGCTAGCTGGATTTGGCTTCATCCGCCATCAATGCGGCGAGCCGCGCTTCCTCGTCGGGCGTGAGCGGCGGAGCCGGTAGGTCTGCACCATTTCGCGCGCGCCGGCGGATTTGCAGCCATAGCGCCAGGCTGCCGCCAATCAGCAGCAACGGCGCGAGCAGCCACAGCAGCATGTTCTGGCGCTCGAAGCGCGGCTTGAGCAGCACGAACTCGCCGTAGCGCGCGACCAGGAAATCGAGCACTTGCGAATTGCTGTCGCCGGCCGCGATACGCTCGCGCACCAGGAGCCGCAAATCGCGCGCCAGCGGCGCATCGGAATCGTCGATCGACTGGTTCTGGCAGACCATGCAGCGCAGCTCACGCGACAGATCGCGTGCACGCGACTCCTTCACCGGATCCGACATGATCTCGTCCGGCTGCACGGCATGCGCCGCAGGCAAGGCCAGCAGCATCAGCGCGATGAACGCGACCATCATTCGGCGCATCAGATCACTCCGCCGGCTGCAGGCGCTGCTTGGCACGCGCCGGTTTCGGCGCGCCGACTCGCAGGCGCCGGTCCGACAGCGATAGCACGCCGCCGAACGCCATCAGCACCGGTCCCCACCAGATCAGCAGCACCAGCGGCTTGTGATAGATGCGCACGGCAATGGCGCCTTCGGCAGTGGCGTCGCCGAGCGAGATGTAGAGCTGGCTGGCGCCGCGCGTCAGCAGCGCGGCCTCGGTGGTCGAGGAGCCGCGGGTGGTGAAGCTGCGCTTGGACGGCGTCATCACGCTGAGCATCTCGCCGTCGTGGCTGACGTTGAATTCGGCGATCATCTCGTGGAAGTTCGGTCCCTGGCGCTGAAACAGGCCGTCCAGCTTGACGTCATAGCCGGCGACATGGGCGACGTCGTTCTGCTTCATCGTCGCGATATATTCGCTGTTCCAGGTGGTCTCGCAGACGATTCCGATCAGCGCAACGCCGAGGCCGGCATGCGCAAATACCGAGCCCCAGGCCGAGCGCGGCAGACCGCGGGCACGATGCAGCGTCGTCGCGAACGGCAGCCGGAACAAGCCGGTTCGTTCGGCCAGATCCGTGACGGCGCCGGCAATGACGAAGACGCCAAGTCCGATTGCCAATGGCGCGAGCGCGCTGCCGCCGCGCACCCAGCCCCAGACCATCGCGACGGCGATAAGCCCGGCAACGCCAGCCGCCAGCAGGCGTTGGGTGACGCCTAGCAGATCGCCGCGTTTCCACGCCAGCATCGGCCCGAACGGCACGGCGAGCAGCAATAGCGTGAACAGCGGAGCGAAGGTGAGATTGTAGAACGGCGCGCCGACCGACATCTTGAAATCGGCGAGCATCTCCATCGCCAGCGGATAGAGCGTGCCGAACAGCACCCCCGCGCAGGCCACAGTGAGCAGCAGATTGTTCAGCACCAGCGCACCCTCGCGCGAGATCGGTGCAAACAGGCCGCCCTGCTTCAACGACGTCGCGCGCCCCGCGAACAGCGACAGGCTGCCCCCGATGAACAGGCAGAGAATCAGGAGAATGAACACCCCGCGGGTTGGATCGGTCGCGAAGGCATGCACCGAGGTGATGACCCCCGAGCGCACCAGGAAGGTCCCAAGCAGCGATAGCGAGAAGGTCAAGATCGACAAGAGGATGGTCCAGACCTTCAGCGCGTTGCGCTTCTCCATCACCAGAGCCGAATGAAGCAGCGCGGTGCCGGCAAGCCAAGGCATCAGCGAGGCGTTCTCGACCGGGTCCCAGAACCACCAGCCGCCCCAACCCAGTTCGTAATAGGCCCAGTACGAGCCCATGGCGATACCGAGCGTCAGGAAGATCCAGGCGACCAGCGTCCACGGCCGCACCCAACGCGCCCAGGCGGCATCGATCCGCCCCTCCAGCAACGCCGCGATCGCGAAGGAAAACGAAATTGAGAAGCCGACATAGCCGAGATAGAGCATCGGCGGATGCACGGCGAGACCGATGTCCTGAAGCACCGGATTGAGATCGCGTCCCTCGATCGGCGGGTTGGTGATGCGCAGGAACGGGTTGGAGGTCACCAGGATGAAGAGATAGAAGGCGCTGGCGATCCACGCCTGTACGGCCAGCACGTGCGCGCGCAGCGACAGCGGCAGATTGTTGCCGAAGGCCGCGACCAATCCGCCGAACAGCGCGAGGATCGACACCCACAAGAGCATCGAGCCTTCATGGTTTCCCCACACGCCAGTGATCTTGTAGAGCAGCGGCTTCATGGAGTGGGAATTCTCGTAGACGTTGACGACGGAGAAGTCCGACTCCACGTGCAGCATCACAAGCGCGATGAACGACGCACCGACGAACAGAAGCTGCGCCAGCGCAGTGGAGCGCGCCACATTCATCAGCGCGTCATCGCGCAGCCGCGCGCCGATCAGGGGCACGATGGACTGGATCAGTGCCAGTCCGAGCGCCAGCACCAGCGCGTAATGTCCTGACTCCGCGATCACCGAACTGCTCCCTGCGGATTGCCCTGCGCGGTCGTGGCCGCGGGCTTGACGCCGTCGGAAGCTTTGGCGCCGTAATCATCCTTCCAGTGCCCCTGCTTCTTCAGGGCATCGGCGACGTCCTTTGGCATGTAGGTCTCGTCGTGCTTGGCGAGCACGGTGTCGGCCTTGAACACGCCGTCAGCATCGAGCGCGCCTTCGGCGACGACGCCCTGCCCCTCGCGGAACAGATCGGGCAAAATGCCCTTGAAGGCGACCGGAAGCTTTGCGCCGCCGTCGGCGACCTCGAAGGTCACAGCGAGATTGTCGCCGCGCTGGAGCGAGCCGGGCTGCACCAGGCCGCCGAGGCGAAACCGCTTGCCGGGCGCAACGTGCTTCTCGGCGACCATGGTCGGCGTCGAAAAGAACACGATGGAGTCGCGCAGCGCGTTGAGCACCAGCGCGGCCGCGAGGGCGAGCACGGCGAGCGAGCCGCCGATGATGGTCATACGTCGCTGCTTGCGCGTCATGGCGTATCCATTCCCTGCCCGTCTCGTCCTGACATCATCATCCGTCGAGCCCGAGCGTCTTGAGGCCTTCATCGAGCTGGCGCAGCCGCGCTGCATCGTTGGCAACCGCCTGGCGGGCATCGGTCGATGCCCCCACTGCCTTGTCGCGATCACCCATGACGAGATAGGCGCGCACCAGGCGCAGCCAACCCTCGACGTCGTCGCCGTTCTGCTTGAGGCGCGTGGCGAGCCGTTCGACCATGCCGCGAACCATCGCGTTGCGATCGCCCTCTTTCATGTCCTTGGAAGCTGCGAGGGTCTCATCCGACAGCGCCGGCATCGTCGCGCCACCGCCACCGACCCGCGCGAGCGAGGTCTGCACCAGAGGTCGCCACGGCGCATCCGCCGGCGCTTTCGCCAGCAGCGCGCGCCAGATATTGGCGGCATCGGCCTTGCGGCCGTCCTGCTCGGCGGCGAGACCGAGAAAATAGTTCGCCTTGGGGTCGTCGGCGCTGAGCGTGCGCGCGCGCTCGAACTCGGTCTTGGCTTCGGCGGTCACGACGCCGCCGGCAGCGGCCGAGATCGCTTCGCCGAGATCGGACCGGCGCTCCGCGCTCTCGCCATTGTAGGTGAGCGAGTTGCGATAGGCGCGCACGGCGTCGTCGAAGCGACCGAGCCGTTCCAGCACGGGCGCGATCACGTTCCAGCCGCGCCCGTCGGTCGGATTCTTTTCCAGATGTTGCTCGACCTGCACGACCAGATTCTCGAGCGACTGGGCCATGCCGGACCCGGATCCGCGCTCCCGCTGCGCCAGTGGAAAGTCCTGAAGCCTGGGCGAGCCGAGCGGCACATAGACACCAATCGCAACCAGCGGCAGGCCGGCAAGCGCCAGCACGGCCGCCGCGCGGCGCCATTTGAGGCTGGATTTCGGTGCCGTTGCGGGCTCGCTGCCGGCCGCGGCAAGCAGCCTGCGGCTGACCTCGACGCGCGCGGCCTCGGCTTCGGGCGCGGCGATCAGCCCTGCGGCAAGATCACGCTCGATCTCGGCGAGTTGGTCCTTGTAGACCGCGACCTCGCTGCCCTGATTTTGCGCGCGTCCGCTACGGCCGAGCGGCAAAAGCACGGCGAAGATCGCCGCGACCGTCATCAGCGCGAACACGAACCATAGCATCATCTGGCAAGCTTCCGGCAGCGCGCAAGCCGCGCCCACAGGTCGCTTTACACCACGGCCGGACGATGCGGCAATTGACAATTGTCAATTCGGCGCGACCGCGCACAGTCCCGAAATGGTGAAAATCCAACGGCTTAGCCGATCTCGAAGTCCGCGCTTTGAGCGGCGTCCTCGCCATGCCCGTTGAAGGCCTTCAGGAAGTATGTTCCCGGCTCGATAGCGTCGGGCAATCTGATGCGCAACGCCCCGACGGGAACGGGTGATGCAACCCTGGTGACGGTCTCAGGAAGCTGCCGACCGCTTGCCTTCTCGACCAGCACCACCTTCGCGCCGACCATCAGCCTTTGATATTTGGCAACAACGACGCGATTCTCGATTTCGATGGAACTGATAACGGATTTCATGCGCCCACAGATAGAAATATAAAAAACCTGCACGGCGACCGTAGGGCCAGCCACCGACACCGTCAACCTGAAATTGTGACTACTGAAATATGCGCCTGGATCAGCTAGCGCGCGACGATTTGCGCTCGCCCGTGGCCGCGTTCTCCGCGGCGCGGCTCATCAGCGAGGCATAATCATCGCCGAACAGCACCTGGCAGAAGCGGATCGCGGCCTGCACCTGCTGCTGCCGATAGGTGCGGACCTTGTGATCGGCGCCGCGCAGCGACTGCACCAGCTGCTCAGTCGAACGCTCGACATATTGCTGGAGGTCGGAATAGGTGCGCAGTGTCACCTCGTTGATCGCAAGCTCGCTCGCATAATTGCGGCAGGTGGCGACGAAATCGATCAGCGCGACGGTTTCCTCGACCTCGGTGCTGTCGATCCGCGCGCCCGGCGGAATGTCCTTCTCGGCGCGCTGGCGCAGGATGCGGCGGACGCGGCCGGGAACACTGTCGATCTCGGATTGCAGCGCGTTAGAGATGTCGGCCCGGATCGAGGTCAACTGCTTGCCCCAGGCGGAATCGTTGCGCAGGTCGAGCTCGGTACGCAGGCCTCGCACGCCGTCGTGCAGCGTCTTGAGATTGGCGGCGACATTGTCGAAATGGCCGCGCTTGATGTCCATGCGCAGGATGGCCGCCACGCAGGACAGATCATGCAGCGCGATCGTGACGGCGACGCCATAGGGCGTTGCCGCAACACGGATCTCGTCGTCGGATGCGGCAATCTTGATGGCGAGGCGGATGATCTGCCACGGCGCGGTCATCCGCTGCACGACGATGGAGAGCGCGAAGGGCAGCATCTGCGGGGTCTGGAGGACGGGAATGTTGAGCGCTGCAGTCACCGATGCGATCTGGGCATCGCCGAAGGCGCGCAAAGAGCGCGGCAGCTTCTCGTTCAAGGTGGCAATGGCGTCGCGGACCGCGAGCACCGCCCCGCTCGAATAGAAGTCCTCGATCACGTTGGGCGGCCCAACGCGTGCGAGCGCACGCGACTTGTCGCCCCCGCCCGGCCCCGTCAGCTCGAAGATGGCATCCGCAGCGACCGCCTGGAGCTTCGAGGTCAGCGCTTCGACCTGGCCTGCGCTGTCGGCCGGCGTGCGCGCCAGCGCCGCCTCGAGTTCCTTCAGCTTGTCCGGAGCACCGTCGCGGCCGAGCCATTGCCAGATCGGAGCCAGCGAGGAGCGGCGGACCTGCCCGACCCGGATCGGAGCGCCTGCTTCGACGAGGAATGGTTCCAGCACCTGGAACAGCAGCCGCGACAGATCGTCCGTACGCGGCGGTGCGGCCTCGTCGGCTTCCGTCTTGCGGACAATCTTGCGCAGCTGATCGAGCACGAGGGTTGCCACGGCCGTGTCCTGGCCGCGCTCGAGCGCACGCTCGAACTCTCGCATCAGCAGCGCCTGCGCCTGCGGCGGGAGCTGCGCGAGATAGTCCCTCAGCCGCTCGATCGATGTCTGGCTCATGCGCCCGGGTAATGAACGGTAAATGGCGGACGTGGGATCCGTCCTCCTCGATCATAGGTGGGGCCACTTAAGAAGCCGTTTAGGAAGTCGCTCCGAATACCCCTGGTTTCGTCCGGATCGGGGTGCCGCAAGCCAAATAGTCGCGTCGGAACAAGGGATTATATTCCGGGGAGGACCAGCTCCGCCCGCAGGCCCCCCGTCGGTGCGCGGCCGAGGGAGAGGCTGCCGCCATAGAGCGCAGCGAGCTCGGTCACGATCGACAGTCCCAGGCCCGATCCGGGCTTGGACTCGTCGAGCCGCTGGCCGCGCCGTGAGACCTGGGTGCGCTCGGCCTCCGACAGGCCGCGGCCGTCATCGTCGACGATGATATGCAGCCGCGGACCGATGCTCGCCTGCTGCGGCGCTTCCGCCAGAACTTCGATGAAGACCCGCGACGCCGCCCATTTGCAGGCGTTGTCGACGAGGTTGCCGACCATCTCCTCCAGATCCTGCCGCTCGCCGCGAAATTTCGCCGACGGATCGGCCTCGGCCTCGACCACGATGCCGCGGCCGCGGTGGATCTTCTCCATGGTCCGCCGCAGTGCCTCGATGGCCGGTGCCACCTCCGTCACCGTCGCAACGACCGAGACCCGCGCCGCGATGCGCGCGCGCTCGAGATGATGGGCGACCTGGTCGCGCATCACGTCGGCCTGCTCCATCACCTTGGCCGCGAACGGATCGGTGGCATGCGCGCCGGCCTCGTTCACGATGACCGAGAGCGGCGTCTTGATGGCGTGGGCGAGATTGCCGACATGGGTGCGCGCGCGCTCCACGATCTCGCGATTGGCGTCGATCAGCGCGTTGGTCTCGCGCGCCAGCGATGCGATCTCGACCGGGAACTCGCCCTCGAGCCGCTCCGCCCGCCCGGACCGGATGTCGGCGATGGATTCGGAGATGCGCTTGAGCGGCGCGAGACCGAAGCGGACCTGAAACACGGTGGTCAGCAGCAACACGATACCGAGCGCGGTGAAGGTGCCGCCGAGGTAGTAATCGAAACTGCGCGTCTCGTCGAAAATCTCGGTGTCGTCACCGGCGACACTGACGAGAAATTTGCCGTCCGCGCCGAGATCGACCGGCCGCTCCACCATGCGCAGGTTCTGTCCCTCTGGACCGTCGACATAAGCGATCCGGATGCCCGCGGCTGTGAGCTCGGTGCCCTGCTCTTCAAGCTTTGGCAGCTTCTTGTCCCAGAGCGAGCGCGAGGAGCGCACCTCCGGCTTTTCGGTGTCGGTCCGCGTGATCTGCCAGTACCAGCCGGACAACGGCAATTCGAACAAGGGCTCGCCGAGCGACTGGAACTGGCGGTCCGGCGGCTCGTCGGGGGTGGCGACCTCGGCGATCAGCGTGCGGAGATAGAGATTGAGCCGGCGGTCGAAGGCGCGCTCGGTGGCGTTCTTGTAGACCGACGACAGCACCACGCCGGTGATGGCCAGGATCACGACGAGCCACGCGGTCGCCGACAGAAACAGGCGGTTCGCAAGCGAGCTGGCGGGCATCGGAATGATCCCGGAGGCGCGGGGTGGCATGGCGTCGGAACTCATGACCCGAACAAGGCCCCTGCTGCGCCGCCCGTCAAGCCAAGATACGTCTAGACGAGATAGTTCGAGACACCGCGCTTCAAGCGCCGGGGGCCGGCGGGGTCAGGAGATAGCCGAGGCCACGGACAGTCTGGATGATGTCGACGTCGAGCTTCTTGCGGATGCGGCCGACGAAGACCTCGATCGTGTTGGAGTCGCGGTCGAAGTCCTGGTCGTAGAGATGCTCGACCAGCTCGGTACGGGACACGACGCGCCCCGAATGGTGCATCAAGTAGGCCAGAAGCCGATATTCGTGCGACGTCATCTTGATGGGATTACCCGACACGCTGACCCGGCCGGTCCTGGTGTCGAGCGTGACGGGGCCGCAGGTCAGCTCGCTCTGGGCGTGGCCGGTGGAGCGGCGCAGCAGCGCGCGGATCCGCGCCAGCACCTCCTCCAGGTGGAACGGCTTTGCGACATAGTCGTCGGCACCGGCATCGAAGCCCTGGACCTTGTCGCTCCAGCGGTCGCGCGCGGTGAGGATCAGGACCGGCATGGTGCGGCCGTTGCGCCGCCAGGCCTCCAGCACCGAGATGCCGTCCTTCTTCGGCAGGCCGATGTCGAGCACCACGGCATCGTAGGGCTCGTTGTCACCGAGAAAATGCCCCTCCTCCCCGTCGAAGGCGCGATCGACGACATAGCCGGCGTCGGTCAGCGCCTTGGTAAGCTGGCGATTGAGATCGGGGTCGTCCTCAACGACGAGCAGGCGCACGCTTCTCTCCAGAATTAGGCCGCATGAACACCTGCACAGATGAGCAATTCCGGCGTGAACTGAATATGAACACCGGGGAACCGGCCGCGTTACTTTTTGGTCATATCCGACCAGTTCGCAGTCAACGCACTGCGCCCGCCATGCCACCGGACGAACCGACGGCATGGCGGGCGCAATGTGCCGCGTTACGCGGCGAGTCGGAAGGTGCAAACCGTCCGGTCGATCTGCCGATCAGGTCCGGAAGAACACGAACCAGATGACCGCGAGGATCAGGATCGCGAGCCCGGTTGATATGGCGAGCAGCGCCGCCACCGACGGCCCAGGCTCGCCCTGGCGCGCCTCCGTCGGAGTTTCCACGATCTGACGTTGGTCTCGCGTGGTTGCCATGGTGACCTCAATTTCTGGCCGTCGCATCGGATGGCCGCGACTCCTCGCGGCGAATGTCCAGTGGCAACGCATGATCGGATATGATGTTCCGGTTTTTGCAGCCGGATCGGGCTGCAACCGCGCGCCGGGCGGCCGATTAACGCAGTTGCAAGATTCAGCGATCCGCCTTGCTATGATTCGGTGTTCCCCGATGGTATCTTCGTCTTCTGTCCCCGTTGCGTTTGGAGTAGCCCATGGCCCCCCGCGCCAATTGGAAGGGTTTTCTGCGTTTGTCGCTCGTGACCTGCCCGGTCGCGCTCTATCCGGCCACTTCGGATACCGAGAAAGTCTCGTTCAACCAGATAAACCGCAAGACCGGCCACCGGATCAAGTACCTCAAGGTCGACGCCGAGACCGGTGACGAGGTGACTTCGGAGGACACCGTCAAGGGCTACAAGGTCGACACCGACACCTATATCGAGGTCACCAAGGACGAGCTCGACGACATCGCGCTGGAGTCCACCCACACGATCGAGATCGACGAGTTCGTACCGAAGACCGACATCGACAGCCGCTATCTGATCCGCCCCTACTATCTCGTGCCCGACGGCAAGGTCGGCCACGACGCATTTGCGGTGATCCGCGAGACGATCCGGAGCATGGACAAGGTCGCGATCGGCCGCGTGGTGCTGACCAACCGCGAGCACATCATCGCGCTGGAGCCGCTCGGGAGCGGCCTGATGGGGACGCTGCTGCGCTACCCCTACGAGGTGCGCGGCGAGAAGGACTATTTCGACGACATCCAGGACGTGAAGCTGACCAAGGACATGCTCGACCTTGCAAAGCACATCGTCGAGAAGAAGTCCGGCGCGTTCGAGCCTGAGCTGTTCGAGGACCATTACGAGACCGCACTGATCGACCTCATCAACAAGAAGCGCAGCGGCGCGCCCATCGCAGCAAAGGCCGCGCCCAAGACCAGCGGCAACGTTATCAACCTCATGGACGCGCTGAAGAAGAGCATCGCGAACGAGAAGGACGCAGGCCCCGCGGCGAAGGTGGCCAAGGACGTGACCAAGGACGCCGTCAAGGGCAAGAAGCCGAAGAAGCGCGTCGAAGGCCAGCGTGAGATGCTGCTGCCGATCACCGGCAAGGGCGGCAAGGACACTGCTGCGAAAGCCGCTCCCAAAAAGGCGGACAAGCCGGTGCGCGCGCCGGCCCGGGCGAAGAAGGCCGGCTAGCGGCATCGCACAGCGCCGACGCCGTGATGCTGCCCCTCGTCGATCGGCCGACCTGACATGCCCTGGTCGACCGCGTTCGACGAACCCATCTCGTTACGTGGCGGGCGCAAGCTGCGGACGCTGCAAGAAGCTGCCGATCACATCATGCGACTGCCCGAGGATACGCAGGATGCGAGCCACTGGCAGACCGCGATCGAAACCCTGATCAACGCGGCCGAGACCGGCGGCGGCTGGATGATGTTCGCCCGCATCGCGGTGTTGCGGGCGCTGAATGCGGACGGTCGGCGCGAGTGAGCCGGGCGCCCCGCTCGAGAACAGGCTCAACAATCCGTTAAGTCAAGCCGCGCTTTCAGCGTCTGCCTGCGGCCGGAGGGCACGTAATCCTACGGAAGACAAAATTAACCGACGCTTCCCGCTCAGCGCAGCATCGTCGCCCCTCGATTGAACTCGGGGTTGCAGGCTCGTGAAGCAGCAGGACGCCAGAAAGAATTACATCGGCATCGTCAACGACGCGGCCGAGGAAGAAAGCCTGGCCGGCAGCTCCGCGCGAGCGCAGCCGTCCGTGGTCAGCTATCTGGTCGGACGTCTGGCGATAGTGCTGAAACGCTCCAGCAAGGCCGCACCGGAACGCCAGATCTCGTCCTGAGACGGGATGACGACATCGCCAAATGCGTCCGAATTGGGTGACGAAACCTTAAGTCAATCGATGTCACCATATCAAACGGCAGGTGAGGACCATCCGCCCTGCGTTTTGGCGCGCTCACGAAAACTTAGTGAATCAATTTACCATTCCGAAAACGGCACCGGCCTAGGTTGGACGGATGAACAGGAGTTGACGATGACTTTGCTCAAGTCATTTCTTGCCGACGAAAATGGTGCCACCGCCATCGAGTATTGTCTGATCGCCACCGGCATCGCGTTCGCGATCATCACGGCCGTGAACAACACGGGCAGCGCACTCCTGAGCAGCAAATTCAACTCGATCAGCGCGGCGATGAAGTAGCCGGCATAGCCGGCGCGCCGCAATCGCATCAGCACGAATCCGCGTGCAGCGCGCCGGATGATAGGCTCCTCCTTCCGATGCGGCGGCGACCCCACTTTGATTTTCGCGAAGTTCACATTATTGGCGTTGTGTCGCGCGGTTGCGCCGTCGTAGAGCGTAAGCTCAAACTCTAGCGGCCCTATGACATGATTCCTTCCGACAAGCCGACCTCGACAATCTGGGCTCGTCTTGGCTCGGACCGATCGACGCCGATCAGCGTTCTTGCTGTCCTGGCGGCCCTGTCGTTTCTTCCGGTGCTGCTGACCCCTATCCCCGCGATGGTCGACTATCCCAATCATCTCGCCCGGATGTACATTCTGAGCCAGAACGGCACTCCCAATGCCAATCCGTATTACGAAGTGGCCTGGGCATTCTATCCCAACCTTGGAATGGATCTGCTGGTCCCGCAAATGGCGCGGCTGATCAACGTTGAGAACGCCACGCGCCTGTTTCTGCTCCTGAGCCAATTGCTGATCGTCGGAGGCGCGCTTTTGCTCGAATGGGCCCGGAAGCGACGGGTCCATCTCGCCGGCTTTGCGGCGCTCGCTTTCCTTTACTGTCTGCCGTTCAGCTGGGGCTTCGTGAATTTCGAGTTCGGACTGGGCCTCGCTCTTTGCGGCATCGCCGTCTATCTGATGCTCGCGGAGCGCCCATGGCCACTGCGTTTCGTCGTCAACATGGTCTTCGTCGCTGCGCTGTTTGCGGCGCATTTCTTCTCCCTCGGCGTCTATGGCGCGACGCTCGGCGTCTACGAGCTCTCGCGCATCCGCCATGGGCGAAGGTCGTACGGGGTCGCCGCCGCGCGGCTCGGCGCGTTGGCCATACCGGCGCTTGCCCTCTTTGGGATCATGCGCATGACCGCGGGATCGATCGGAAGCGAAGGAACGAGTTGGTTCATCGGATTCAAGCCGATCTGGCCGTTGCGCATCATGAACGGTTACAATCTGACGATCGCAGCGGCGACGGGGCTTACGCTGATGGTCTCGCTGTTCTTCGCCGCAAGACGCGGCGTCCTCAAGCTCGAAACAGCCGGGACCTGGCTCGCGATCGGCTTCGCGCTGCTCTACGTCGTCATTCCCTCGAAGCTGTTCGGAACCTCGTTCGTCGACCTGCGCGTCATTCCCGCTGCGGCTCTGATCCTGCCGGCCTTCTGCTCGCTGACGCTGCCCAGCCGGGCGTGGAGAATGGCAGCGCTCGCCGCGATCAGTGGCGTCATACTGATCAATCTCGCCGTCGTGCTCACGGTGTGGCTGCCTTACCGCACCGACTATGCGGCCATCGTCGAGTCGTTCCACAAGATCGATCGCGGCTCGCGCATCCTCGTCGCCAGCACGGACGACAATGGAGACCCGCCCTTCGCCGACCTCACCTCATATCCGATGTACTATGCACCTACGCTGGCCGTGCACTATGCCAACGCGTTCGTGCCCAATCTATTCACGGAAGCGGGCAAGCAGCCCGTGCGGCCACGCGAGGACGTGCGCCGTCTTGCCATTCCCTACGGGGGGCCGGTGCCGCTGGGCGTGCTTACCGCGATTGCGGCAAGCCGGCCGCCGGCAGGCGTTCCGCCGTTCGTCCGCACCTGGCATCAGGACTTCGACTATCTCTATGTCCTCGGGCCGCGAGCCGCAAACCCGCTGCCGGATCTGCTGGAAGCGCTGGACACCTCTGAGCGATTTGTTCTCTACAAGATCCGCCGCAAGTCCTAGACCGCAAGTCCTAGGCCGAAGCCGCGGCTGCCCAGCGTGGTTAATCGGGCATCACCATCTGCACCCGCCTTTTGGAAGCCACTGCGGTGCCCCATATCCTTAATGGTTGTGGCAAGGCGACCTTAACCACCGCCGGCATAGACTTCCGCTCCTGCAACGAGTTGGACTCTCTCGCATGGCGGCCAATTTCCAGTCGATCCGCTACAGCCTCGTCATCCCCGTGTTCAACGAGGAAGCCGTGCTGCCGGTGCTGCTGCGCAGGCTCGACCTGGTCTTGTCCCGGCTCGACGGGCCGGCAGAGGCGATCTTCGTTGACGACGGCAGCAGCGATTCCAGTTCGATCGTGCTACAGGCGCTCGCCACGCGCGACCCGCGCTTTCGCTATATCGGCCTGTCGCGAAATTTCGGGCATCAGATCGCCATCACCGCCGGCATGGACGCCGCGCAAGGTGAAGCGATCATCGTCATGGATGCCGATTTGCAGGATCCGCCCGAAGTGATCGAGCAATTGATCGCAAAATGGCAGGAAGGCAACGACATCGTCCACGCCCGCCGCCTGTCGCGCGACGGCGAAAGCCGATTCAAGCGCGCGACCGCGCATCTGTTCTACCGGCTTCTCGGCAGGATGTCCTCGGTCGGCATCCCCGCCGACGTCGGCGACTTCCGCCTGATCGATCGCAAGGTGCTCGACGCGCTTCGGCAGATGCCGGAGCAGGACCGCTTCGTACGCGGCATGATCGCCTGGCTCGGCTTCCGGCAGGCGGAGGTCACCTTCCACCGCCTCGAGCGAGCAGCGGGCGAGACCAAATATCCGCTGTTCAAGATGCTGCGGCTCGCGATGAACGCCGCGCTCGGCTTTTCCGATCTGCCCTTGCGCCTGGCAATCTGGTGCGGATTGACGGTCTCAGGTCTGGCACTGCTCTATGGCGGCTGGGTGATCCTGTTGTGGCTTAGCAACGATAGTCATCTCGTGACCGGCTGGTCCTCGACGATGGTCGTCGTGTCCCTGCTGTGTGGAATGAACATGCTGATGACGGGTATCGTGGGGCTTTACGTCGGCCGCATCCATGCCGAGGTGAAACGTCGACCGCTCTACGTGGTGCAGACCCGCGCAGGCTTCGACCGCAACGAGGCGGCAGCCGCACCCGCGATCCACGCCGTCAACGAGTGACACAGCGCATGACCGAGCTCTTCGACGGCTATCACGACAACTACCGTGACGTGGTCCAATCCTCGATCGACTTCTCCGGCTTGCCGCATCATTTCTTCATGCGCGCCAAGGCCGATCTGCTGGGCAACCTGATCGCGCAGCGGCTCGACACGGAGAGGCCCGACATGCTGGACGTCGGCTGCGGCGTAGGCAGCCTTCATCCACTGCTGCACGGCATGGTCGGCCGCTTGAGCGGCATCGACGTCTCGTCGGCCAGCCTGGCGCAGGCGCGCGCTGACAACGGCAGGGTCGACTACCGTGAGTTCGACGGCCGCACCTTTCCTTTCGACGATGCCAGCTTCGATCTGGTCACGGCCGTCTGCGTGATGCACCATCTCGTGCCAACGGAATGGGCGCAATTCATCGCGGAGATGCGGCGCGTGACGCGCCCCGGTGGACTCGTCTGCGTCATCGAGCACAATCCGTACAACCCGCTGACCCGTCTTGCCGTCGCGCGTTGTGAGTTCGACCGGGACGCCGTCTTGCTCGGGGCCGGCACAACCCGAAAATTGATGGCTGCCGGCGGCTTGCGCGAGATCGGTGCGCGCCATTTCCTGCTGCTGCCCTGGGACACCAAGCCGTCGCGGCGTCTCGAAGCGACCCTGAGCGGCGTGCCGCTCGGCGGCCAATACGCCGCCTACGGGACCGCTTGATCTATCTTTGCGGTATATCTCGCCGCTTGTGCACGACCGCCACGTCGTCGCTGTAGACGCGCTGCCATTGGGGCAGCCGGTCCAGCATCGCTATAGCCGGCGTCCCCGGCGCGAGCAACGTCGCGCCGATGCTGTATTCGTCGAGCAATCTGAGAAAGTCGCCGAGATCGACGAGCGCCAGGGCGCGATTGTAGCGGTTGATGAACGCTCCCCCGTACAGTTCACCGCGACCGTCGATAAAGGTGGGAATGCCGGCAAAGATCAAATAGCCACCGAAGGTATAATCGTTGAGCACGTGCCCCGCTGCGGCGAGGTTGGCTTCAGCGATGGCAGCCTGAGGGGTAATGGCCGGAGCCGGCCGTATATCCCGGGCCAGCGTCGCCCCGCTTACCACGATCAGCACACCGAGCACGGCGAGGTTCAGGCCGCATGACGAGCCGGCGTCTTCCCCAATCGGTCCGCCGAACTTCCGCCCCAGCGGAGCCGCCAGATAGAGCGGCGCCAGCATGGCCAGCAGATCCGCATTGCGGATCTGGGCCAGCGCGAAATGCAGCAAGCCGATCACGACCAAGGCCCGCACGACCGGCAGCGTCACGCCACGCGAGAGCGCGAAGATGCCGGCCAGCAGCAGCAACTCGAAGAAACCTATGTGGCTGAAATCCTGCGGCCGCCATTCCGCGATCCACCCGAGCGCCGGGCCGAGGCCGAGTGTGGTCAGCGGCATCAGCAGCGGTTCCGGCCCGTAGGGCGTCAGGCAGGAGGCCGCGACCGCGAGCGCGGTGAACGGTAGCCATCGCAGGAATACGCGTGGCCATTCGCTGCGCTTCTCGCGCAGCAGCGCCTCGAGCCCCGCAGGCCCGATCAGTCCAAGTGCCAACACCACACTGCCGTGCAGATTGGCCCACACGACCAGCAGCGGAAGGGCCCAGTACGGCGGAGGCCCTTCACGATCCATGCAGCGTACCAGGGCAGCCGCCCAGGTCACCATCAGCGGCAGCACCAGCACATGTGGCCGCGCCAGCATATGCGGCGCCAACAGGATGACGGCCGCGATCACCATGAGCAATGTCTGGGTCGGCGAAAGCTCGCGCAGCAGGAAGAAGGTGAACAGGCCAAAGGCGAGCGCTATCGCCGCGGCGGCGACGACGAGGACGCCCTGCCAGCCGGCAAGCGCGTAGGCTCCGGCGTAGATGACCTCCGAGAGCCATTCGAAGGTGATCCAGGGAGCGCCGTGCCTCGAAAAGGAAAATGGGTCGGTCGCTGGCAGCGTGCCATGCGCGATGATCCAGCGCCCGACCTCGATGTGGGAATAGCTGTCGGGATCATTGAGCAGCCGCGGTCCAAGGATCAGCAGCAGGCCATAGACGCCAAGGCTCACCAGCCAGGGAAGCGCCGCACGCGCCGAAAACGGTTGAACCTCGCTGTGGACGACCTGGTCACTCATGGCGAGCGCAAGTTAGGGCGCAAGCGTTAAATTCCTCTTTGACTTGACAGGGCCTGGCTTGGTGCGCGGCGGGCCGGTCACGCTTTGTGAACTATATTCCCGGTAGCGAAATCCGGGCTGCGGCGCTTTGACGACCATGCGGGTCCTGATACGCTTCACACTGTCAATCGACGAACCACGGCGGCTTGAAGGATGCGGATGAGAAGCGTGATGCTCTTGGCTTTCAGCCTCATCTTTGTTGGCGTCTGGTCGCAGGACAGCGCGAGAGGGCAGACTTCGGCCGCGCCGTCGGTTTCGCTTTCTCCGCCCAATGCATCGCCGCCGCATGCGGGCGCCAAAACTTCCAGACCTCCGCCGGCAGCATCCATCAGAGAAGCTTCGCCGCCGGTGATCGGCGGGCTTCCATCGGCGCCGAACCCAGCTGCCGACTACGATGGCTTCAGCGTAGGTATCGGCGACGGCAACGACACCTCGAGCCAGGTAGTCCCGCCTGTGAGGTCACGCAATGCGAAGGGCTCCAGGGCCGATCCGGGTGCGAAAGGCGCCGCTGAGCAATTGATCGATCAAGAAGATGAGTCGCTGAAACGCAAGCTGATGATCTGCCAAAGCTGCAAGTAGCGGTCGTAGTCCGGATGGAGCGCAGCGAAATTCGTCACTGGTCTATCCGGGTGGAACGGCCCCGGATTGCGCTGCGCTCCATCCGGGCTACGGCAGTTCGCTGCATAGCTGACCTACCGCGACTCTCATCGTCCGCGCTTTACCCTCCCCGGATTTCCTGATCCTCTCTCCCCTAATCGGCCGGAGCAACCGGCCTACGCCAGGGAGAGAGACGCCATGAAGCTCGGCACCGCGATTGCGGAAATCATGAAGTGCGAGGGGATCGGGATCCTCTGCGGCTATCCGGTCAACCATCTGATCGAGCATGCGGCCAAGGCCGATATCCGGCCGGTGATGGTGCGGCAGGAGCGCGTCGGCATCCACATGGCGGATGCGATCTCGCGGGTGACATCGGGACGCTCGATCGGCGCGTTCTGCATGCAGCATGGCCCCGGTGCGGAGAATGCGATGGGCGGCGTTGCGCAATGCTACGGCGAATCCGTTCCCGTACTGGTGCTGCCAATGGGCTATCAGCGCAGGCTTGCGCATATCGAGCCGAACTTCAATTCCAGCGAGGCGATGAAGGCGTTTTCGAAATCGTCGGAGCCGATCATCCTGGCCGCGGAAGTCGCCAACATTTTTCGCCGCGCCTTTACCAAGCTGAAGAACGGCCGCGGCGGCCCTGTGATCGTCGAGATCCCTGCGGACATGTGGAACGAGGAGGTGCCGGAGCCGCTGAACTACACGCCTGTGCTGCGCACCCGCTACGGCGCGGATCCCATTCATATGAAGGAGGCGGCCGACCTGCTCGTCAACGCCAAGCGCGCGGTGATCTATGCCGGCCAGGGCGTGCATTACGCCCAGGCGTGGCCACAACTGAAGCGGCTGGCCGAACGGCTCGCCATTCCCGTCACGACCAGCCTTGGGGGCAAATCGTCCTTCCCGGAAACGCATCCGCTCTCGCTCGGCTCCGGCGGCCTTGCGGTGCCGCGCGCCGTGCCGAAGTTTCTGGCTGAGGCCGACCTCATTTTCGGCATCGGCTGCTCCTTCACTGAAACAAGCTTCGGCATCGCGATGCCCAAAGACAAAACCATCATCCACTCCACACTCGATCCGAACCATCTCAACAAGGACGTGGAAGCCAGGATTGGCCTCGTCGGCGATGCCGGGCTTGTGCTCGACGCGCTGCTGGAGGAGATCGGCAAGACCGTCAGCGCGGATCGCGACGCGTCGGCGGTGGCAGCCGAGATCGCGGCTTCGCACAAGGAGTGGCTGGCGAAATGGATGCCGAAGCTCACCAGCAATGATGCGCCCTTGAGCCCCTATCGCGTGCTGTGGGACCTGCAACATACCGTCGACATCCGCAACACCATCATCACCCACGATGCCGGCAGCCCCCGCGACCAGCTTTCGCCGTTCTGGAAGTCGGTCGAGCCCCTCACCTATCTCGGCTGGGGCAAGACGACGCAACTCGGCTACGGCCTTGGGCTGGCCATGGGCGCAAAGCTCGCAAAGCCTGACAAGCTCTGCATCAATGTCTGGGGCGACGCCGCGATCGGCTTCACCGGCATGGATTTCGAGACCGCGGTGCGCGAGCGCATCCCGATCATGTCGATCCTGCTGAACAATTTTTCAATGGCGATCGAATTGAAGGTGATGCCGGTCTCGACCGAGAAATATCGCTCGACCGACATTTCCGGAGACTACGCCGCGATGGCGCGCGCCTTCGGCGGCTATGGAGAGCGGGTGACGAGACCTGAGGACATCACCCCCGCGATCAGGCGCGGCATCCAGAAGACGCAGGAAGGCGTTCCCGTGCTGCTGGAGTTCATCACCAGCAAGGAGACCGAGGTGTCGCGGCCGGGCACGTGAAGCGGGCCGGATTCCGGCAGCAAAACTCGCTGTCGCGGAGGCTGGCTCCGGCCGCAGGAGATGTGATAATCCGCCTCGGTGCCGCGCTTGTCGCGGCATCAAGCCGGATTGCGAATGACCGCCCCTTCCAACGACATCGCGGAATTTAAACGCCTGTTGCAGGCGGCCACAGCCGAGAACGCGCAGCTTCGCAGCGAGCTCGCGATTGCGCGCGATCGTCAGAACGCCAGCGCCGGGATTCTGCGCACCATCGCGGCCTCTCCGTCCGATGCCCGGCCGGTCTTCGAGGCGATCGCGTCCAGCTCCCGGCGCTTGCTCGGCGGCTTCTCCGCCACCGTGCTTCAGTTCATCGAGGACGAGCTCCACCTCGTGGCGTTTACACCAACGAGCCCCGAGGCGGACGAAGGGCTCAAGGCGTCGTTCCCGCGCAAGATTGCCGACTTTCCGACCTTTGCGCTGGTGCGTGGCGGCGAGACGATCCAGTTTCCCGATAGCGAAGCCGCGGAGGTCCCGGAGCTGAATCGGAACCTTGCGCGGCTGCGCGGCTTCCGCAGCGTGCTGTTCATGCCCCTGATGAATCGGGCGACGCCAGTCGGCATGATCAGCGTCACGCGCGCCGAGCCCGGCGCGTTCGCAGCCGACCTCGTGCAGTTGCTTCAGACCTTTGCCGACCAGGCGGTGATCGCGATCGAGAATGCGCGGCTGTTCAACGAGACACGCGAGACGCTGGAGCGTCAGACCGCCACCGCCGACATTCTGAAAGTGATGGCCGCCTCGCCGTCCGACGTACAGCCGGTGTTCGACGCCATCGCGGCCAATGCCAACCGGCTGATCGGCGGCTTCTCCACGGCGGTGCTGCGCTACATTGGGGGCGCGGCGCACCTTGCGGCGTTCACGCCGACCGATCCGGCCGGCGATCGCGTGCTGCAGGCCTCGTTCCCGGTGCCATTCGCGCAGTTCCCGCCCTACCGGCTCGTGGCCAATGGTGTGGCGGCGCAATTGCCCGACACCGAAGTCGAACCCGCAGCCCGCGACATCGCGCGCGCCCGGGGCTACCGCAGCATGCTGTTCGCGCCCTTGATGAGCGACGGCGAGGCGATCGGCGTCATCATCGCCACGCGGCGCGCGACCGGCGCGTTCGGCGAGCATCACGTGCGGCTGTTGCAGACCTTCGCTGACCAGGCGGTGATTGCGATCAAGAATGTCAGCCTGTTCAACACCACGAGGGAAGCGCTGGAACGGCAGACCGCGACCGCCGACATCCTCAAGGTGATCGCGGCCTCGCCCGCGGATGTGACGCCGGTGTTCCAGGCGATCTCCGACAGCGCCAAGTCCCTGGTCGGCGGACATTCCTCCACCGTCACGCGCGTCATCGACGACCTGCTGCACCTGGCCGCCTTCAGCACCGACAACGAAGCCGGCAATGAAGAGCTGCTCAATTCGTTCCCGGTGCCGCTGTCGGCATCCGGCATTCACAGCCGGGTGGCAAGAAGCGGAGAGTTCGCATTCCGCAGCGACATGCAGACCGAGCCCGACCTCACGGACGCCATGAGAGAGCTGGCGCGGACGCGAGGCTATCGCAGCATCCTCGTGATCCCGATGCTACGCGACGGCGTCGCGATCGGCACCATCGGCGTGACGCGGCCGGAGGCCGGTCCTTTCCCGGACAAGGCGATCGCCCTGCTCAAGACCTTTGCAGACCAGGCCGTGATCGCCATCGAGAACACGCGCCTGTTCAACGAGGTGCAGGACCGCACCCGGGACCTCGCCAAATCCCTCGACGATTTGCGCGCTGCCCAGGACCGGCTGGTCCAGACCGAGAAGCTGGCTTCGCTCGGCCAGCTCACCGCCGGCATCGCGCACGAGATCAAGAACCCGCTCAACTTCGTCAACAATTTTGCATCGCTCTCCGCCGAGCTGACGGACGAGCTGAACGAGGCGCTCGCGCCTGTCCCGCTCGCGGACGACGTCCGCAGCGAGGTCGACGAGCTGACCCGACTGTTGAAGGACAATCTCGCGAAAATCGTGCAGCATGGCAGGCGCGCCGACTCCATCGTCAAGAACATGCTGCTGCATTCCCGCGAGGGCGGCGGCGAGCATCGGCTGAGCGACATCAACGCGCTGGTCGAGGAGAGCCTCAACCTCGCCTATCACGGCGCCCGCGCCGAGAAGCCGCAGTTCGACGTGACGCTGAAGCGCGAGCTTGATCCGGCTGCCGGGCAAGCGGAAGTGTTTCCGCAGGAGATCACCCGGGTGCTGCTGAACCTGATCTCGAATGGCTTCCACGCGGTCGCCAAGCGCAAGTCGGATGACGGCGCCGCCGATTACGAGCCGGTGGTGATCGCCGCGACACGCGACCGGGGCGACAGCATCGAGATCCGCATCCGCGACAATGGCACCGGCATTCCGCACGAGGTGAAGGAAAAGATGTTCGATCCGTTCTTCACCACCAAGCCGGCCGGCGAAGGCACCGGCCTCGGATTGTCGATGAGCCACGATATCGTGGTGAAGCAGCACGGCGGCACAATCGACGTCGCGACGGAGCCCGGCGCGTTCACCGAGTTCACGATCCGATTGCCGCGAAGCAGCAGCTTTCCGGACGGACGCCGCGGCTAGCGGTTCTTATTCCGCCATCTCGACGGGTTGCGTCGTGGACGGACCGGCCAGCGGCCGCTCCTCCATCATGATCAGGCAGAGCGCGGCGCCAGCCATCAGCGCGGTGGCGGCGCCGAAGACGTAGCGGAACGCATGCCGCATGTCGTCCGCGGGAATCGCATTGACGGCGCCGTGATGCTCGCCGGCGAGCGGAACGTCGGCACCGAGTGCGATGAGCAGGATGGCCGCGAACGCCGCAACCGTGAACGAGGACATAAGCGAGCGGAAGAAGTTCAACGCGCCCGTGATGGTGCCGACCTGCGGACGGGCGACCGAATTCTGCACCGAGACGACGCAGACCGGAAAAGTGGTGCCGAGGCCAAGCGCAAACGCAGCCATCAGCATCAGCAGCGCCCAGAGCGGCAACGTCGTCAACGTGAGGCCGAGGCCGCACAGCGCTGCCCAGGACGTTCCTACGATGGCGACCCGCTTGTAGTGCTTAGCCCGCGCCATGGTGCGACCGGCGATGGCCGCGCCGCAGGTCGAGACCGCCGCGAGCGGAATCAGCGCGAGGCCCGCTTCGCTGGCGCTGAGGTGATAGACCGCCTCGTAATAGAGCGGCAGCTGCACCGTGAGGCCCGTGATCGCACCGAGCGCGCAACCGCCGGCCGTCAGCCCGAACGGCACAACCGATCCTCCGAGCAGCGGCAGCGGCAGGAACGGCTCTTCCGCCCGGCGCGCGTGCCACACGAAGGTGACCGCGAGCGCTACAGCGCCGCCCACCATCGCAAGCACGGTGGGCGAGAGCCACGGGAAGCGCGTGCCCCCCCAGGTCAGCACCAGCATGAAGACGACGGCAGAGGCCATCAGCAGCACGCCGCCGAGCCAGTCGACCTTGCGCTTGCGGTGGAACACCGGAATCTTCTTCATCCTGGGCAGCAGCAACGCGATCGCCGCCGCCGCGAGCGGCACATTGATCCAGAAGATCATCGACCAGTGCAGATGCTCGGCGAACACGCCGCCGATGACCGGGCCGAGAATGCCGCCGACCATCCAGACGCTGGAGAAATAGGCTTGATACTGGCCGCGCTCGCGTGGGCTCACGACGTCGGAGATCACGGTCTGCACCACCGGCATGATGCCCCCGCCACCCAGTCCCTGGAGACCGCGTGCAAGAATCAGCATCGGCAGGTTCGGAGCGATCGCGCACAGCACCGAGCCCGCGACGAACAGGCTGAGCGAGATGATGATCATCACACGGCGCCCGTAGATGTCGCTGAGCGTGCCGAAAACCGGCGCGACCGCGGTCGACGCGAGCAGATAGGCGGTGATGACCCAGGAGAGATTGGAGACGTCGTGGAACTGGCGTCCGATGGTCGGCAGCGCGGTGGCGACGATGGTCTGGTCGAGTGCAGCCAGGAACATCGTCAGCATCAGGCTGATGACGATGGTGCGGACCTCGTCCTGCGACAGCGGCGCCGGCGGCGCGAGCGAAGGAGCGTGATCGACGCTCAAGACCTCGCTCGGAAGGCGCGACAGCTCTTCAGCGATATCGTCGGGCAATGTCTGGGTGTCGGCAGAACTGCTCTGCCGCTCGAACTTGTTCATCTCGACCGGAAGCCATGAGGCGGCGCAACGCCGCGAAGGATTCGTTCTATGCAGCCAATGTAGACAGCAAAGTTCTTCTCAGGCAGGCACCGCGGCGCATGGGAGCATCCCACCCACGGCCATCGCGAGGACGTGATCTACCTGGTGCGGCGGATCAGTCCTTCGGACGTCGCTTCAGGCGCGCCCGTTTTGGCAGCTGCGCCGGCCACTGCACGATGTGGTTCTCGAGCTCATCGTCCGGAATCTCGACCTCGCTGCCTTCGACCCGTCCGCGTACGGAGACGCCCGCGTCATGCACGGTGTCGGGATCGCCTGACACCAGGGGATGCCACCAATAGAGGTCGCGGCCTTCCGCAACAAGCTTGTAGCCGCAGCTCGGCGGCAGCCAGTTCAGGGTGCGGACATTGGCCGGGGTCAGGCGGACGCAGTCCGGAACCTTGTCGGAACGATTCGCGTAGTCCTTGCAGCCGCAGGTCACCCCATCGAGCAGCTTGCAGCCGACATGCGTGAAATAGATGTCGCCGGTGCCATCTTCCTCGAGCTTGTTCAGGCAGCAGCGGCCGCAGCCGTCGCACAGGCTCTCCCATTCGGGCCCCGACATCTCTTCCAACGTCTTGGTTTTCCAGAAGAATCCTTCCTGGCCTGAAGGTCGTTTGGGAGCTGCGGTCATGCGCCTCAACAAAAGTTCGAAAGAGCTACGGCTGGTGCCATCTAGGGCGTGCGGCCATGCGGCTGCAAGCAACGCCCGCGTGAGGCCCGTAATGAACCGGGGTCAATTAGGCCTGTTGTTCAAAATCGCAAGCGTGACCATTGGTTTATAGGCCCTGCTCGGCTAGAAGGAACAGCAAGTCCCCACCGTCGCTGGCCGGGCGCCTTGGGTTTGCCGCAACACTCCCGCAAGACGTCTCGATGCCGCCCCCGGCCGGGTGCTTGAACGCTTTCGAACCAAGCCGCAAGGGTTCTAGGTGCGCCAGATCATACCACCGCATTGGAAGGCCCGGATCCGGAATTTCTTCCTGGACCTCGATGCGCGCATCGACTCCTCGCTGTTCTCCTCGGCCAAGGGCATCCGCGAGCTCTACGAGCGCTACTCGACCTTCATGGACCGCTTCTATGTCGGGCGTTGGAAGCGCTGGGTGTTCATCGAGCCGCTGTCGGAGGCCGCGACGCTGGGCCTCGGCGGCCTGGTGGTGATGCTGACCCTCGCCATTCCCGCCTTCCGCGAGACCGCGGACGAGGACTGGCTGAAGAAGTCCGACCTCGCGGTGACCTTCCTCGACCGCTACGGCAACCCGATCGGCAGCCGCGGCATCAAGCACAACGATTCGATCCCGTTGGAAGATTTTCCGGACGTGCTGATCAAGGCGACGCTCGCGACCGAGGACCGCCGCTTCTACGAGCATTTCGGCATCGACATCGCCGGCACCGCGCGCGCGCTCGTCACCAACGCCCAGGCCGGCGGCGTCCGCCAGGGCGGCTCTTCGATCACCCAGCAGCTCGCCAAGAACCTGTTCCTGAGCAACGAGCGCACCATCGAGCGCAAGGTCAACGAAGCCTTCCTCGCGGTCTGGCTGGAATGGCGCCTGACCAAGAACGAGATCCTCAAGCTGTATCTCGACCGCGCCTATATGGGCGGCGGCACCTTCGGCGTCGACGGCGCCGCGCATTTCTACTTCAACAAGTCGGCACGTGACGTGACGCTCGCCGAAGCCGCGATGCTCGCCGGCCTGTTCAAGGCGCCGACCAAATACGCGCCCCACATCAACCTGCCCGCCGCCCGCGCCCGCGCCAATGTCGTTCTCGACAATCTCGTCGACGCCGGCTTCATGACCGAGGGCCAGGTGTTCGGCGCCCGCCGGAACCCCGCCTTCGCGGTCGACCGCCGCTACGAGGCGTCGCCGAATTATTATCTCGACTACGCCTTCGACGAGATGCGCAAGCTGGTCGACACCTTCCCGAAATCCTACACTGAGCGCGTCTTCGTGGTCCGGCTCGCGATCGACACCAACGTGCAGAAGGCGGCGGAGGACGCGGTCGAGAACCAGCTGCGCCAGTTCGGCCGCGACTATCACGCGACGCAGGCCGCGACCGTCGTCTCCGATCTCGACGGCGGCATCCGCGCCATGGTCGGCGGCCGCGACTACGGCGCCAGCCAATTCAACCGCGCCACCGACGCCTACCGCCAGCCGGGCTCGTCGTTCAAGCCTTACGTCTACACCACCGCGCTCCTCAACGGCTTCACGCCGAATTCGATCGTGGTCGACGGCCCGGTCTGCATCGGCAATTGGTGCCCGCAGAACTATGGCCATTCCTATTCCGGCGCGGTGACACTGACGCAGGCGATCACGCGCTCGATCAACGTTGTACCCGTCAAGCTGTCGATCGCGATCGGCCAGAAGGAGCAGCCGAAGGCGCCGAACCCGGCCAAGATCGGCCGCGCCAAGATCGTCGAGGTCGCGCGCCGCTTCGGCCTCAAGGCACCGCTGCCCGACACGCCGTCGCTGCCGATCGGCTCGGACGAAGTCACCGTGCTCGAGCACGCGGTGGCGTACGCGACTTTCCCCAACCGCGGCAAGGCGGTGACGCCGCATTCCGTGCTGGAAGTGCGCACCGGCGCCGGCGATCCGGTCTGGCGCTGGGACCGCGACGGGCCGAAGCCGCGCCAGGCGATCCCCGCCTCCGTGGCCGCCGACATGGCCGGCATGATGAGCCACGTCGTCAGCGAAGGCACCGCGCGCCGCGCAGCGCTCGACGGCATTCCGACTGCGGGCAAGACCGGCACCACCAATGCCTATCGCGACGCCTGGTTCGTCGGCTACACCGGCAATTTCACCTGCGCGGTCTGGTACGGCAATGACGACTATTCGCCGACTAACCGCATGACCGGCGGCTCGCTGCCGGCGCAGACTTGGCACGACATCATGCTCGCGGCGCATCAGGGCGTCGAGGTCCGGGAGATCGCCGGTATCGGCATGGGCCAGAAGCTGCCGCCCGAGCGGATCGCCAACGCACAGGCCAATGCGGCGCCGAAGGTGCTGGAGACCAAGCCCGGTCCGCCGCCCGTATTGACCAAGCGCGGCGCCGACGTTTTGGTGCGCGTCGAGAAGCTGCTGGATGACGCGGCCAGGACCGCGGCCAAAGCGGCCGCCACCGACCCCAAGCAAGCCAAACCGGCATCGTCCACGAGCGCGCTCGCCTTCCCGCAGAACTATGCGGAAGAGAATGCGAACGCATCCGCCCCGCGCAAGAACTGACCGAACAAGTGCGGCTGATCCTGATCACATTGACGGCCCTTCTGCTCGCAACCGTGGTGGGCGTCGGCGCGACCTGGATGACGACGACGCGCGGCACCGAGATCGGCGCGCTGACCATCGGCCCCTGGACCGCGCGTCCGCGCACCGGCACCGCCGACGTCGATCCCTATTCGCGCGCCACCATCGTGCGCAACGGCGAGTTGCCGATCGGCACCGGCGACGGCGTCGCCTTCACGGCGACCGCCGACGACAAGAAGAAGGTGCTCGACGGCCGCTGCGACGTCGTGGTCTCCGGCGTGACGCCGCCGGCACGGTTCTGGACGCTGACGCTTTATGACCGCAAGGGTCATCTCGTTCCCAATTCGCTGCAGCGCTACGGCTTCACCAGCCAGGAGATCGTGCGGCAGTCCGACGGCTCGTTCGAGATCCGCATCGCCTCGCGCTCGCGCGCCGGCAACTGGCTGCCGACCGGCGGCATCGAACGCTACGCGCTGATGCTGCGGCTCTACGACACCCCGGTCGGCGTTGCTACCCGCACCCAGCGCGACGCGCCGATGCCCACGATCACGACGGCGGGCTGCTCATGATCCGGCTGTTGTTCACCATCGTTGCCGGCGTGGTGCTGGGCCTCGTGGTCCATCTCGTCAGCGTGCTGGCGTTGCCGCGGATCGCGACCCAGGACGCCTATTCGCGGCTGACCCCGATGACCAAGCTCAACGCGGTCACGCAGCTTCCGCTCGCCGATCCGCAGACCTCGCCGATGCCGTTCATGGACCCGGCCTTTGCGCTCGCGATCTGCCGCTACGATCTGTCGAACGGGCCGATCAAGCTGACGGTCCCCGTCAGCCAAGCCTATACCTCGGTGTCGTTCTACACTCGCAACGAGATCGCCTACTACGCCATCAACGACCGCTCGGCGGGCAAGAAGGTGATCGAGCTCGACCTGATGACCGAGCCGCAGCACAACGAGCTGCCCGAAGACGAAGAGATCACCGCCGCCGACCGCCTGATCATCGATTCCCCCAGCACCACCGGCCTGATCGTGATGAAGGCGCTCGCCCCCGAGCCCGGCCTGATGCCGCAAGCGCAGTCAACCCTCGCTGCCGCGAGCTGCGGACCGCAGACCGAGCCGCCGGCCAAGGCGGAAGCACCGCGCGGACGGCGCTGAGGCGCGGCTTCGGCGGCGCAAAAACAAAAAAATCGAAAAACAACCCCATGCACAGTAGCGGGGGTATTGAAATCATTAGCCATTTTGATTGCACCAACTAGGCGTTTGCCGAACCGATACATCCCTGCCCGTCGTGCTGTTCAGCTTTGACACGTCGGGCAAAACACTGGCAGAATGGCATCATCGAAAGTTCACCCGCGCGGAGCAATCCGCCGCGGTTTTTTTCATGCCGGAGCGCAGGTGCCATGATCGAGAAACACTATTGTCCCCCGTGCGGGCGGGACTAGCGACGCTGATGTCCCGAGCACTGGCTGCTACTTCAAGAGTCCTTGCTGATTCCAAATCCTCAATTCCGCTCGGTTTGGCGTCAACTGTTCCCGATCACGGACGGCCGGTCACCAAGTGCTAAACGCGGAGATTGAGCAATGCCAAAGCATGACGAAACATCGAAGCAGCGGGAGAAGCGGGAGCTCGACGAGGAATTGGACCGGCAATTGCAGCAAACCTTTCCGGCCAGCGATCCGCTGAAGATCACGCGGGGCTCAACTAAACCACAAGCAGCAAAGCCGGCTGCGCGCGACAGCGAACGACGGCGCCGCTAGTCTATCGATCATCCGGACAGAGCGGGAGCCGTGGTCTCGCGGAAAGAAGGGCTCGCCGGCGAGCGATGAGCCGCGGTACGCGTCACGCCTTTGGGTCGGTGCCGATCAGCGGATTTGACATTGTGCGTTCAGAGCCCGCGGGAGGAACAACGAGAACGTCCACACTCAACGAACGCAGGACTTCTTCCGTTACGCTCCCGATCAACGCCCGAACCAATCCAGATCGCCCGTGCGTCCCCATCACCAGCAAGTCAGGCTGCCTCTCCGAAACCGCACGGGTGATGACCTGCATCGGCCCGCCCTCGCCGACCTGGAGAGACCATCGTTGCGTGCCGAGCTTGTTCGCCACCAGAAACTTCGTCAGCTCCTCCGTTGCCTTTAGACGCTCGCGATCGACATATCCGCTGATGACGGCCGCGCTCGCACCGGAGCGGACCAATCGCGCTTTCGTCATCGGCGAGAAGGCGTGAAGGATCGTTGTTGCGCCCTCTGTCAAGAGTCCGGTGGACAGGCCCACGCGGATTGCATCGGCGGATGTATCCGACATATCGACCGGCACCAGAGCGCGTTCATAGCGCCGCTGCGCCTCGTTGTTCACCATCAGAACCGGATACCTTCCTCCGCGAATTACACGCTCGATTGTGGTGCCTGTGAAGATGTCGCGCAGAAACTGCTTACGATGAGCTCCCATTACAACGAGATCCGCGTCGGCTGCTGCAGCCGCTCGCAATATCCCATCAAAGGGATGGCCCTTGACCACAGTCGGGTAGCACTGAACGTTTTGCAGCTCCGGCATGGATGCGATCTGCTCAACCAGCACCCGCTGTGCCTCGCGCTCTTCGATGCGGATCAGCTCCGCTGGCTGATCCTCGTCGACGACATGAACAAGGTGCAGAGTTGCATCAGGGGAGCGCGCCAGGAGGCCGGCCTGCCGCAAAGCGCGATTGGACCGCGTCGAGAAATCTGTCGCAGCGACGATATTCATGTCAGAATCCTTATAATTGCGAACGGCCGCCAGCCCGATGGCCTGCCAAGCTCGACCAGCGCGGCAATTCGGTTGCCTTGCGGAGGGCCTATGACGCTGTTGCCTGCCGGCTTCATTCGTCTAGTCCACCAGGTTGGCCTGGACCGACGATCTGGAGCCGAGAAGCAACCAAGCATCGCGCCCCGCGAACATGCGGCGCACGATATCTTTCTCGCTCATAAGCAACTGTTGTACGCGGTGACGGAGGTGAACCTCCCAACGTCACCTTTTAGGATCGTGAGGAATTGGCGCTCGGCGGCGAGCGAATGCCTCGCGGAAGCCATCGGGATCTGAAATCCAGATGAACATGACCCATGAGGTCAGGACGAGCAGCGCGAAGAACACCGACATGAGAAACTCCCGGCTTTGGTTGCAGAAATGTTGAGGTATCATCCCGGACGATCTGAATCGTCCGGGTTACCGGCGGATCTGCAGCTGGGTCCTATAAATCCGGCGTCGTAGCGTTGTAGTCATCACTGCCTCTGTTTGCGGTGCGGCTCGCTTGCGAGCGGCATGTGCATTGCTCTGCTCTGCCGAGCACCGAGCTTCCAGCCCTCGCGAACGCGGCATGGACTGAGTTCGGGGCTGATTGCCTCCGATCAGGCGGCCAACATGCAAAGACTTCGGCGAACTCGCCTACTACTCAGCGTCATGCATCATGTACTTAGAGGTGGGCATGCGATGCAGGAAATCAAATGCGACATTTAGCCTGGATTGGCCGACTGGCCGATCAAGGAACCTGCCGCAAAAAATCGCGCGTCTCGCGCTAATTGCCCTCTGGTCCGCGAACTTGCGCACTCTTTTCGGCGGTATCGCGAAATCGCGCTGCGCCCACCAATACGGTCAGCGCAATAGGCGTGGTTACCACGCCAAGCCCGATGATCAGGATTTCGTGCAGCACGGGCCTGCTCTGAAGTACCGAAAAGCAAACGATTGAAGCAGCTGCAATGAATACGGTGCCCAGCGTTGTCCCGAGCGTCGGCGCGTGGACCCGCTCGTAGAATGTGCCGAACCGCAAAAGGCCCAGCGAACCGACCAGTGTGGCGGCGGCGCCGACAAGAAGGAGAAATGCCGTGAGAGCCGCAGCCCAGGGCGGCAGGTGTTCGATGCCGTTCATTCCATCACCTCGCCGCGCAGCAGAAACTTCGCTAGCGCAACCGTACCAACAAAACCGAAGAGGGCCATGGCCAGAGCCGCCTCGAAATAGAGCGTTTCGCCGGATCGAATCCCGAACGTCAGAAGCAACAACATCGCGTTCACGGACAGCGTGTCGAAACCCAGAACGCGATCCTGTGCTCGCGGCCCCCGAAAGATGCGAGCCGCGCCACAGCCGATAGCCAACACCAGAAGTACCTGTGCGGCGACAAGCGCGTAGATCAGCAAGAGCTGGCTCATTCGAATATCTCCAGCAGATGGCGTTCGTAGCGCTGCTTGATCGTGCGGATCCACTCGGCTTCATCGACCAGGTCGAGAACATGGATCATCAACAAGCCCTTCTGTGCATCGAAATTCACCCACAGCGTTCCGGGCGTCGAGGTGATGATGCAAGCCAACATGGCCAGTCCGTAGGGATTGCGCATGTCGAGCGGAATGTTCACGAACCCGGATTTTCGCTGCCGGCGCCCAAAGCCGAGAATGATCCGGCCAACCGCCAAGTTAGAGCGGATGATATCAATCGCTACCAATCCCAACAGGCGAAGAAGGAAGCCGGGTCGCCTGACGTGTGTGCTTGGCAGCTCCAGCACGGTGAGGATCTGCCCGCCGACGAGCGCGATCACACAACCGAGGAGGACATGTCCGACCGTGACTGCTTGATTGAGCAGCAGCCACAATGCGAGAAGACAGAAGCTCACCCGCGGAAAGGGCAGGAATCGCGTCATTCGCCACCCGCCTTTCGGCTGCCTTGGACCCTGATCTCCAGGACGTCGCTGACGTAGCCCGCCGGCGCGTGCAGCGATTGCGCCGTTGCCTGCATGAAACGCATCACCGGACCGGCGAGCACTGTCTGGGTGGCGCAAATGATCAACAGGAACATGATGGGCGCCATTTCGATCAGGCGCACACGCGGCACGGTGCGATCTGGCGAGGCCCAGAAGGAGCGGATACCTGCTCGGGTCAGCGCGACCAACGCCGCAAAACTGGATATGAGGAGCGCCAACAGGAGCGCCCATCCACTGCCGGGAACGGCACCACCCGGATGCATGTCTGAAGGTTGAAGCGCCGCCGTAAGCAGCGCGAATTTGGCTATGAACCCCGACAGCGGCGGAAGCCCGGCGATGACCAGTGCGCATCCGATAAAGGCGACGCCGAGCAATCCCATCGTGCCCACAATGGCCATGCCGACTTCCTCTTCGGTATCGTCCGCACCGTCGTCTTCTCCGTAAGCTTCTCGCGTGACGGCGATCACGTCAGCTCCCGGTTCGCGGCCGCGCTCGATGAGTTCGGCCAGAAGGAAGAACGCGCTGATGCCGAGAGTCGAGCTGACCAGGTAAAACAGTGCTCCACCGGTGACACTGACTTGCCCGGTCCCCGTGGCTGCCAGCACGGTTCCGGAGGATACGAGCACCGAAAAGCCGCCGAGACGGGCGGTGTCCTGGGATGCCAATGTGCCGATTGCTCCGAAGGCGATCGTCGCCACCCCGCCCCACAACAGCCAGTCACTGCCGAAGCCCGCTGACGCGCCGCTGCCCTCACCGAAAAGCAGCAGCGATAGACGCAGGATGATATATACGCCGACCTTGGTCATGATCGCAAAGATCGACGCCACCGGTGGACTCGCGGCTGCGTAGGCCGTCGGCAGCCAGAAACACAGAGGCCACATGCCGGCCTTGAGCAGGAAGGCCACGGCCAGCATGCCGACGCCTGCTTCGAGCAAACCGCGGCTCTCCGCAGCGATTGCAGGTATCCGCGCCGAGAGGTCCGCCATATTGAGCGTCCCGGTGACGCCATAGATCAGGCTGACCCCGATCAGGAACAATAGAGACGCGACCAGATTCACGACGATGTAGTGCAACCCAGCCTTCACCCGTGCGAGACCGGACCCATGCAGCAGAAGTCCGTACGAAGCGGCCAGCAATAACTCGAAGAAGACAAACAGATTGAAGAGATCGCCGGTCAGGAAGGCACCATTGAGGCCCATCAACAGAAACTGAAAGAGCGGATGGAAATGCGCGCCTGTCCGGTGCCAACGGGCAAGAGAGAACACGAGCGACGCCAGCGCCAGGATGCTGGTCAGGAGCAGCATGAGCGCGGAGAGCCGATCGAGAACGAGGACAATTCCGAACGGAGCAGGCCAATCGCCCAGGCGATAGACTTCCCTGATTTCGGGATGACCCGAATCAGACATTCCGAGCAAGATCACCGCGACACAAACAAGTGCAACCGTTGTGGCGACGTTGACCGCAGCCACGATGTTGCGGTGCCGCTCTCCATTCAAGAGCAGCATGCCTGCGCCGGCAAGCAGGGGCAGGACGATGGGCGCAACAACCAGATTTGCAATTCCGCTCACGCCTCGGGCTCCTGACCGTCGACGTGATCGGTGCGCGCCAGGCCGCGCGACGCGAGGAGAACGACAAGGAACAACGCGGTCGTCGCAAAACTGATGACGATTGCAGTCAGTACGAGCGCCTGTGGTAGCGGGTCAGCATGTTTCGTTGCATCCCCGATCTCCTTTGCGATCAGCACCGGCGCTCCCGTCCGCACCCGTCCCATGGCCACAATGAAGAGATTGACCGCGTAAGAGAGCAACGAAAGCCCGATGATGACTTGAAACGTGCGCGGCCTGAGGATCAGCCACACTCCGGAAGCCGTAAGCGCACCTATGCCGATGGCCAGGCTAAGCTCCATTACACCAATTCCTCTTTCGCTCGCTCATCGGGCGCGCGTTGCCCCGCCTGGATCGGCACGCCATAGCGACGCAGCGATTGATGCGCGATTGCGATGAGCATCAGAACCGTGGCGCCGACGACGAGCGAGAACACACCGATATCGAAAAGAAGAGCGCTGGCCGTGGGGACGCGACCGAGCAGAGGCAGTTCGGCATATGCAAAGTACGAGGTCAGGAAGGGGTGTCCGAAAACGCAGGCGGCAGCTCCCGCACACCCTGGCAGCAAGAGGCCGAAACCCATCCAACGCACCGGCATGACGTGAAGACGAGCTTCCACCCACACCGTGCCGCGAGCCATATACTGCAGGATGAACGCTGTTGCCATTGCGATGCCGGCGACGAAGCCCCCGCCCGGAAGGTCGTGCCCGCGCAAGAGAAGGAAAATGGCCACGACGCCGATCACGGGAAACAGCAGGCCCATCATCAATGCCGCGGTAGCAAGCGTGTCCTTGGCAGTGTCGCCCTTCTGTCGATCGGGATGAGCCTCGTCGTGGGCATCCTGGACATGCTGCTGTTCGGGAACGGGAATGCTTTCGGGGGCCGGACGGAAACGGCGCAAAAGCGCGAAGACGGTCAGTGCGACGACCGCAAGCACGGTGATCTCGCCGAGCGTATCGAACCCGCGAAAATCCACCAGGATGACGTTCACCACGTTGGTTCCGCCCCCCTTCGTGTAGGCGTTTTCCACGAAGTATCGCGAAATGCTGTGGTTGTCCGGGAGCTGCATGGCCGCCAGCGCAAGCGTGCCCAAACCGAGCCCGGCGAGGAGCGCGATGGAGAAATCGCGAACGCGGTGCCACCGAATGCTGTCGGGCGCCTCTGCCGGGCCTGGTCGCGCGATGCGTTTCGGCAGCCACCGCAAGCCGAGCAACAGGAGAACCGTCGTAACCGTCTCAACGACGATCTGCGTCAGCGCGACATCGGGAGCGGATAACCAGACGAAGCTGACGCAGGTGACGAGACCCGCGGTCCCGAGCAGTATCAGCGCCACCACCCGATGAAATTTGGCCTGGACCGCGGCCGCCACCGCGCAGCCAACGCCCACCACCCAGAGTAGTCCAAAGACGAGGTCGAATTCCCTCCTTGACGGTCCCGTCAGCGAGAGGCCGCGGGCGTAGAGGGGCAGCAGGGCAGCGACGAACGCCACGCCAGCCAACAGTCTCAATTGTGGTTGGAGACGCCTCGTGCCGAGATTGGTGGCGAGCCATCGCGCAAACCGCCAGGACAATGTCACCAACACCCAGTCAAAGATCCGCTTGCCATTGATGCGACCGAGCAAGGGCGGTCCCTCATGCGCGAGCAGGTAGGAGCGCAGCATGACGTAGACGCCCAACCCACCGGCCATCGCTACGATGCTCATCAGAAGTTCAGGCGTAATTCCGTGCCAGAGACGAAGGCTGTACTCCGGCATCGCGGAGCCGAGAACCGCCCGGGCAGCCGTATCGAGGATCGGCGCCACTGTGAGAGCCGGCGCGACACCGACGATGAGGCATGCCAGCACGAGCAGTTCGGCCGGAAGTCGCATCAACAGGGGCGGCTCATGTGGAACGCGTGGCAAGCCGGTTGGAGCCGGGCCGAAGAACACGTCGCGAATGAAGCGCAGCGAATAGGCAACCGTGAACGTGCTGGCGAGAGTGACGATGTACGGCAGCGCCTGATCGACGAGGGAATTGTCATGGACCTCGATCGTCTCGGCAAAAAACATTTCCTTCGACAGAAAACCATTCAGCAACGGCACTCCCGCCATTGCCGCGGCAGCCACCATGGCCAGCGTCGCCGTAATCGGCATGAAGGCCCATAGCCCGCTAAGGCGGCGGATGTCGCGCGTGCCGGTTTCGTGATCGATGATGCCGGCCGCCATGAACAGCGATGCCTTGAAGGTCGCGTGGTTCATGATATGGAAAATCGCCGCGATCTGTCCGAATGGGGTATCGAGTCCGGTCAAAAGCGTGATCAATCCGAGATGGCTGATCGTCGAGTAGGCCAATAGCCCCTTCAGATCCTGCTGGAACACGGCGAGAAAGGCGCCCAGAAAAAACGTGATCAGGCCGATCGAGCCCACCAGCCACAGCCATTCATTCGTTCCACCCATTGCCGGCCAGAGCCGCACTAGAAGGAACACTCCGGCCTTCACCATTGTTGCCGAATGGAGATAAGCTGAAACGGGAGTTGGAGCGGCCATCGCGTGCGGCAGCCAGAAATGAAACGGGAACTGGGCGCTTTTTGTGAGAGCGCCGAGAAGGATCAGAACGAGTGCGGGGACATAAAGCGCGTGCGAACGGATCGCGTTTCCGGAAGCCAGCACCTGCTCCAGGTCATAGCTGCCGACGATGTGCCCGATGAGCAGCACGCCGGCGAAGAGGCAAAGCCCACCCGTCGACGTGATCACCAGCGCCATCCGCGCGCCGTCTCTCGCCGCCGCGTTGTGGTGCCAGTAACTGATCAGCAGGAATGAAAAGAGACTGGTCAGCTCCCAGAAAAAAACCAGTTGGAGCAGGTTGCCGGAGAGCACGATTCCCAGCATTGCTCCCATGAAGGCGAGCAGCAGGGAGAAGAACCGCGGAACGGGATCACTGGGTGACATGTAGTACCGGGCATACAGCACCACCAGAAAACCGATGCCGGTGATCAGCATGGCGAAGGCCCATGCGAACCCGTCAAGCCTCAGCACAAATGCGAGTCCAAGTTCAGCGACCCAGTCCGTTCGCCACCCGACAACGCCACCATTCGTCACGTTCGGATAAGCCGCGCCGATGAGGCAAAAAGCTGTAAGTGCGACCGCTCCAGCGAGCCATGCCTCAGCGTTGCGTGCATTGACCCGCAAGAGCGCCGCAATAAAGCTTCCTGCGAAAGGAAGGACGAGAACGGCAAGCAGGAACATTTGCGTTCATTGCCCCAGGCTGCGAGGTGGAGAGATGCTTTCGCTGATCCTCAATTGCTTAGCCGAGGCGGATCGATATCTCCACTGCTAGATTTTAGCGCCATTGTGATGGTTTGGCCGGAAACCGCCATTCCGGCGGACACTGGCTCCGCGATTGAGCGGTTCAGATCCAGTGTGGAAGGGTGCCAGTCGCGGCGGCAACGACGGCGGCGAGAGCGCCCAGCAACGCACAGAATCCGCAGAGCGCGATCCCCCGCCAGCCACTCATCTCGACCGGCTCGGTGTCCTCAGCTGGGCTGACCTCGGAGCGGTATCGCATGTCATGGCGCCCGTTCAGTGTTCCATCGCCAGGTGCAAGCGATCGATGCCGACTATAATAATGGTTCTGTAGAACTACGGCTCACATTCACGTCAAACCGCCGCCCGGGGCCTACCGGTGCGACAAGAGCGATCGCCTGCAGCAACGTCAGCCTGTCCATCCCACGCGGTGTAATCTTCGACGCACGTTCTTGCGCAGCTGGGTAGACCCGCGTGCTTGTTCGATGTCTCACTTCAATGACGCTCCTTGTCTCCTCTCGATACTTCGCGTGCACAGGTGCTGTGCGGTTTCGTCGCAATGTTTCCAGGGAAATGAACCACTATAGTCAGAGCATCATGGCTTATGTCATCGACATTGATGCGCGCACCGCGCGTTTTGCTCTTCACGCCGGCCGCCTCCAAGCAGGCGGTTAGCCGGGCGGTGTTCGCGCCGTCCGGGCCCTTTTCCAGCTTTCGTGACCTCCAGTCGAGAGGTCGTCTTGAAGCAGAAGGAGTGCGCCGTGCTGCCTCTTCCAAAAATTGCACTGACCTCATCAGACTATCCGCGGCTCGAACAGCTCGCCCGGTTCGCCGTCCAAAAAGGAGATTTGGACGGGATATTCCTCATGGGCGAAATCAACCGCGCCGATATCGTCGCGGACGAAACGGACAACGTCCGTCCTTTCGTGACGATCGGATCATGGGTCACCCATTGCACGAATTGGGGCGCTCCGCGTCGCACCGTGCAACTGGTCTGGCCTGAGGAGTGCTGGTCGGATCCCGCCTGCATTTCGGTGTTGACCCCGCTGGGTACAGCTTTGATCGGACTGCGGGTCGGCGATCAGATGCCGTACTTCGTCGCCGGATGTCTGAATGTCGTCAGGGTCCAAAGCCTGACCCCATCGGATTCAAAGGTCGTCCCATTCTTCCGGAGAGGGCCGACGCGGTCAGGCAACCCGTTCGATGACGACCCCGGACCAACTGCAGCATAGGAGCGACCAATGCGCAATTTCGAAGCTGAGAGCCGGCGAGAACAGCCGGCGTTGCCGCCGATCAAGATTACTGAGGACGAATCACGGCGCCTCAGTTCCTTGGCCAATTCGAGCATGGATCTGTTTCCGCGAGTGGCCCATTTTCTGGCTCGAGAGATGGAACGTGCCACGGTGACGGACGAGAACAACTTGCGAGGCGTGATCAGGATGGGATCGAAAGTGACCTATCGCGATGACGAGACGGGTGCGAGCCGAGAGATCGTGCTGGTCTATCCGCATGAGGCAAACATCGAGCTCAGTCGGATCTCGGTCCTGACGCCTGTTGGAGCGGCCTTGATCGGCCTATCGCCGGGACAGCGGATCGACTTCGAGACGCCCCACAAGCGCACCAGGGGCCTGACCGTTCTCGCTGTGTCCGAATAAGGCGCGTACGTTAAGTCAGACCGAGCATCGCCGTCTTGCGATGTGGGCGCGTAGTCCCGAGGACGTCGCGCCCGGATCTGGCCCTTCGTATGAATTCGACAGCGCACACGCCTTGGTTTCGTAGCGCTGTGGATCACCGCGCCTCTCACTATTGCAGGACTGGTCGCCCAACGACTCTGCGCGGCTTCGATCCATTATAGTGAGTTTGCAACGCGGTGTGCCCCCCAGAGGACCGGGGCTCAGGGGTCGTAAAAGTCGTTCACGAGGACGTCTCAAGTCGCGGCCGTGCGGTTGATCTACACACTCGCTCTTTGGAAAAGGACAGGAACATTCCTGCGATTGCCAAGTTTTCCCGATGCCCTTCCCCAAGGGCGACCCCGAGTGGCCCCAGCTCCATGCCCCCCAATAGCCCCGCGAGCTGGGGCCCGTTTTTTTTCGAAATTTGGGCTGATAACGGGAACCAAGAACCACTTCTTTGGTTGGGCATCATTCGCAACCGCACCTCAAATAACGTGGTGCCGACACACGAAGGACCTCAGCTGGCCCAGCCCCGAGCTGAAGCCCTTCTTGTGTCGTGCGCGCATTTTTAAGCCGAATTCGGAACGAATATTCGACCCTTGAATCATTCCACGTCAGCTAAGTGTCGGATGTCCAACCGTGTCGCGCTTAAATCAGTTCGCCCGTGAGGCCGCAGCGGCATTGCTGCGCATGGCAAAAACAACAAAAAATCCCACGGTCGCTGCTGGCTTGGTCCAGCGTGCGGCAGACCTGAAAGACCGCACTGGCGAGCTTCCTGCCATTGATGTCGAGGCCATGGCCGACGAGCCGCCCAAGCCCTTGACGAAGAACTAAGGCTGCCTCGGTCGGAGAAGGCTTCGTCCACTCCCCTCAGGACTGAGCGGGCGGAGTTCCGGTATTCAGAAGTTGAGCTACGGCGGTCACGATTTGCGCAGGTGCAAATGGCTTGGTCAGCAAGATGCTGTTGGGCACGCCGTGGGCGGGCCATTGATCGGCCGCAGCCCCTGTCATGTAAATCACAGAGATGTCCGGATTTAGCTCCCTGGCGCGATGGCCGACTTGCCAGCCATCGAGCTTTCCGAACAAATTTATATCGGTAACGAGTGCGCGATACTTGGTTTGGTTGCCCTGCAGAAGACTAACTGCATCCTCCCCGCTGACGGCGACTTCGGCTTCAAAGCCGCCATCTGACAATGCGTCGGCCACCATGTCGCGGATAAGCTGTTCGTCTTCGACGACGAGGATAGTAACTCCCGTCCCTTGCATGCTGGCCCCCTGCGCACCCCGCTGTGCGATCGGGAAGGAACTCGCGATAAAGAGTTATGTTCCATTTTGAACACAGGGAGCAAGGGTCCCCCGCCCAACGGATGTCAGCTCGACTTCAGGAGTGCAGCTTCTTGCGCAACTCCCGATCAATTCGCGAAAGCCCGCGACATACTCTTGGAGGATGCGCCACCGGGCCTCGTCCCCCTCGCTGACCAGCCGCACGGCCGCAGGCGGCCTTGATCCAGATCGATCTTTTAACTCTCTCAGGGCTGCGGCGGTTCTTCAGGCGGGCTTGGTGGCGGCAGTCCGTATTCCAAGGCGCGCTTTGCCGCCAGCTTTCTGTAAGCCGCCGCCTGGTTCAACAGCTGAGTTTTGAAGGTCGAATCCTGCTCGCCCGCCGCCAATTTCTCCAGACCGACGGCACGCTCCAGGTATTCGTTCAACAGTTTCATCGCCGCCCCCGGCTTTTTTCGGACCCTTAAAAATCTCACGGCGCGAAAAAAGGTCAAGCGGGGAAGTCCGGCTACCGATCCACTCCCTCAGGGTGAGCGCAGTATGGGAATCCTGGTGCCCGTTGAGGCACCAGGCAGTCAGGGAAGGGATGACGGCTAAGGCCCAGAGAACGGACGGTGCTACGGTGGCCGCGAAGCTTTGTTTCTAACCACTAGACGGCGCGGATCCGACCAAGCTTCTCGTCACCTGCTGGTGCTCGTGAACGTGTCACCCATATATGTCGCTGTCGGCTTGGACCGCAGATGATTGATTTTGGCTCAACGGCGCTCGGCGTTGTCAGGCCGGGCCCGCCAATCACGTCCCACCGTTTGATGATCCTGATCCGATTGATCGGCTCGGCCGGCGCGATCGCCATCGGTGCCGCCTTGCGCCTTCCAATCACGTTCGATCTTAACGTCTTCGGCGTTCTTCCTGTCTTGGTCTCGGGCCTGTTCAGCTTGCTCGGGAGTTCGATCCGGCTGCACCGGAACGGTCGCCTGCGCCTGACGTGCAGGAGCCGTCTCGTCGGCGCGTGAGGGACCGAGCGTACAAGACAGTAATACTGCCGCGGTGATCACTAGGACACGCATTGTTTCCTCCTCGGTTCGTTGAAGGATAACGACAGACACAAGCTCGGGTTCGGAACGATCGGATCCGTTTCACTGCTGCACTGCGGCGCTAGCGCACGAATTCGGCCGAGCTCCGTTTCACCGAACATCTATGTGCGCAGCTCCTTCGCCGAGATCAGCTCTTCGTGCTCGCCGTCTTGTCGAGCGCCGCGCGGAGGCCTTCGGCAAGCTTGACGGCATCGTCGTTGGCCCAGAAGTGCATGAAGAAGAGCCGAGGCTGTTCGTCCAGCATGTGGCTGTGCAGCGCGGTCACCTCGATGCCGCGCGTCCGAAGCGCGAGGATAACCGGGTTCACTTCGTCGCTGGTCAGCACGAAGTCGCCCGTAATGGCCGCCCTACCCGCGCCCGTCGGCTGGAAGTTGATGGCGATTGCGACGCCCATGGCGGCGACGGGGGTCAACAGCATGCCGTCCTCCGTGATGGGGTCGCGCCGCTTCACGTTGAACTGGTAGACGCCGCCGTTCGCCTGCCCCTTGACGCCGATGATCTGGTCGAGCTTCGCCGTGTCGAGGTCGATGGCGGGCGGCGGATTCGCCGGCGCCGTGACCGTCAGCGGGGTCTTGCTTTCGGCCAGGGCATCATGGATCGCCGCGGCCAGCTTGACCGGGTCGCCATGTCCGGCGACGTGCATGTAGAACGTCGCCGGGCTCGCACGCAGCAGATGATTGTGCACGGCGGTGATCTCGAGCCCGCTCGCGATCATCTTCGCCAACACCGGATTGATCTCGGTCTCGAGCAGCACGAGGTCGCCCATGACCATGGCGCCGCTATGCGCAGGCTTGAACGCGATCCAGCCACCGAGCGCCAGCGCCGGCTTGATCGCGACGCCGTCCAATGTCACGGAGAGATCGGTGCGGGGAAAGCCGTAACGGCGGACGTCGTCCGAGACGGCGGGCTTGCGGCCCAGGGTCTCGTCCACCTTCTGCCAGTCGGCATCCTGGGCATATGCCGGGATGAAGGGGCCGAAGCGAAATGCAAGAAGGCAGACGCCAATGCCGACCACGGCCCAGATGATTCTTTTCATCGTGCTACTCCTCGGCTTAGTTTCGCTCTTTAACCCGACCACTGCTGTCGACGACCAGCGTCACCGCCTTGCCGTTCTTCACCGCCTTGGCGGTGACGCCTTCAGCCGTCGACTTGATATCGCTGACTTGCGCGTAGCCGGCCGCCTGGATCTTGGCGACCAACTCCTCCTGTGTCAGAGCGTGCGCGCTCGACAGCACGCCCGCGATCGCAAGCAACAGGACCGTGCGGAAGATTGCTCGTGTTCGCATGATCATTCTCCTGGTCTTGTCCTGCCCCAAGTGAAGTCCGTTTCGCGATCTTCCCCTACTCGGTGCCAACACGGCGCAACAGGCCGCGGGCATCAATGCGCACAGCGATGCGACCGGCGCGGACGCCGTGCCGAGAAATCGAGCCAGTCTGCCGGATGCAATCGAGGAAAGTATGATGACATGGTGCGCCCTTGGTGATCAGGACGCGATCCTTGGGCATGTCGCCTCACGGGGAGATCGCACATCCCCGAACCCCAAGTAAAAACCCGAGGGCGGCGGCTGTCAACGGGCGTAGGCTTCGGGCGGCCCACCGAAGTCGCCGACGAACGTCACAAAGAATTCACCGCTCCGCGGAACCGCGCCAGCCATGTCTTGAAACTCGCGGACGGCCCCGCTAGTGTCCTTTGCGTGGGGACAAAGCAGACTCCCCGTGAGGCCTCGGTCCAAGCTCTGCGCAGCACGCCATTCGTGGAGCTTGCGCATGGACATCGAACGACACCCTTCTCATCGACACACCGTCGCCATCCTCTCACGCGGAGACGCTGCCGCGCGGCGGGATGCGACGGCGCAAAACAGCCGCTTCGTACACGTCTTCGAAGCACTCGCCGCCGTCGGCATTGAAGCCCAGCCGGCGATCTATGATGAAAGCTTCGCCGAGGACGTTCGTGAACAATTGCTCGCGATTGACGGCGTGCTGGTCTGGGTCAACCCCATTCAAGACCGTCGAGATCGCGCTGGTCTCGACGCATTGCTGCGGGACGTCGCGGCTCAGGGCGTGTGGGTCAGCGCTCATCCCGATGTCATCCTCAAGATGGGCACCAAGGAGGTACTCTATCGTACCCGCTCGATGGGCTGGGGATGCGACACGGCGTTATATCAAAGCGCCGAGGCCATGCGCGCCGAGTTGCCGACACGGCTCGCCGCTGGTCCGCGCGTGATCAAGCGCAACCGGGGCAATGGCGGCCAAGGCGTCTGGAAGGTCGAGAGTCTGCCGACCTCCTCCATGATAAAGGTGCTGGACGCGACGAAAGACGCGCCCGAGGAACTGACGCTGGATGATTTTCTCCGTCGTTGCGCGGAGTATTTCGAGAACGGCAGCGTGATCGACCAACCATTCCAGCCTCGCTTAAGCGAAGGCGTGGTGCGTTGCTACATGGCGGGCGATCGCTGTGCCGGCTTCGGCTATCACAAGGTCAAAGCCCTGGTCGACTCGCCGGCCGCCCGTTCCGAGGCCGGACCGCGCCTCTACACCTCGAACGCAGAGCCGCGTTTCCAGCGGCTGCGTCGGTTGATGGAAGACGAGTGGACGCCCCAGCTGACGTCGTTGCTGGATATTGCGCGACTTGACCTGCCTGCGATTTGGGACGCCGACTTCATGCTTGGTCCGGTCCTTCCCGACGGGACCGACAGCTATGTCCTCGGCGAGATCAATGTCAGCTCGGTGCATCCTTATCCGGACGAGGCGCCGGCGGAGATCGCGAGGCGAGTTGCCGATCGGCTCCGGCGCAAGCTTTGACACATGCTGACGGTCCGCGCGCTCAAGCGCTTGCACCTCTCCGTTTCATTCGACTTGCAGGACGGCGAATGCGTCGCCCTGCAAGGGCCTTCTGGCGCCGGGAAGACCCAGCTCCTTCGCTCGATCGCGGACCTCGATCCCAACGAAGGAATGGTCGAACTGGACGGAACGCTCAGGGAGGCCATGCCCGCTCCGGCTTGGCGCAAGCGGGTGACCTACCTCGCTGCCGAGCCGGGCTGGTGGTCAGACATCGTGCAAGATCACTTCAGCTGCTGGGATGATGCCTTACCGCTGGTCATGAGACTGGGGTTGCCGTGCAGTTGCGGTCCCTGGCCGGTCCAAAGACTGTCGACCGGCGAGCGACAACGGCTGGGGCTAGTGCGGGCGCTGATGCTGCGGTCGCGGGTTCTTCTCCTGGACGAGCCGACATCGGCCCTCGATTCGGCATCGACGGCGGCAGTGGAATCTTTGATCGCGGAACGCATTTCGAACGGAACGAGTGTCGTCTGGAGCACTCACGACAACGCCCAGGCCTGCCGCGTCGGGTCGAGGGTCATTGTGATGAATGCCGACGGCGGGATCGAGGACAATCGGCCGTGAATTACATTCACTTGGCATACGGCGATTTGGTTCTGCCCGCGCTCCTTGTCGTCATGGACGGCGCTCTCTCGCTCGCTCTCCGCCTCAAGCTTGAAAAGCAGCTGGCCATCGCCACCGTGCGGATGGTGCTTCAGCTGGTGCTCGTTGGATACGTATTGACGTTCCTGTTTGCCGCGGTCTCGCCGCTCTGGACCGCCCTCGCCGCCGTCATCATGGTTCTCTTCGCGTCACGGGAAATCGTCGCTCGGCAAAAGCGACGCCTGCCGGGTATCTGGAGCTATGGCTTAGGAGCGGGATGCATGCTGCTGGCGGCCGGTACCGTCACGATGTTCGCGCTCCTGACGGAGCTACGTCCGGATCCGTGGTATCATCCGCGCTATGCGCTGCCATTGTTGGGCATGATCCTGGGCAACACCATGACGGGAATAAGCCTGGGCCTGGACGTGCTGACGAATACACTGGTGCGCGAACGAGCCGCCGTCGAAGCTTGCCTTGCTCTTGGCGGTACCCGGTATCAGGCGTTGCTGCCGGTCCTGCGGGACGCATTGAGAAGCGGCTTCACGCCAATCATGAACAGCATGGCTGCGATCGGCCTTGTCTCTTTGCCGGGGATGATGACCGGTCAAATCCTTGCAGGCGTCGAACCGATCGACGCCGTCAAGTATCAACTCTTGATCATGTTCTTGATCGCCGGCGGGACGGGATTGGGGACGCTCGCCGCCGTGACGGGAGGCGCTCGCCTTCTGACCGATCATCGGCATCGATTGCGCCTCGATCGATTTTCCACCGCCGAGTAGAATTGCGCGACCTCATATCGACTTCGCCCCACCAGGCTGCACCTTCCGCGCCCACAGCAGCGCCAGCGGCCCCAGTGCAATCCCGACCGCGAGGACGCTGAACGCCAAGAGCCAGCCGGTCGCGCTCTGCGGGCCGCCGGCTGCATCGAGGGCGGCGCCGGTGCCCCAGGCGCCGACCGCCGACAGGCCGAAGCCGACCGTCGAATGCAGAGCCAGGGTCGCGCCGCGATGTTCGGACACAGCCGCGGCCGACATGCCGGCGGTCAATGCGCCCGAATCCGCCGGCACGGTCAGGCCATAGACGAGCAGCAGCAGTGCCAGCACCCATGCCGGCGCTGTCGCGTTGAGGCCGATGACCAGCGCGACGCAAGCCGACGCGATCATCACGACCGTGATCGCGCGATGGCGCCCGAATTTCAGCGCGGCCTCGTTGCCGAGGATGCTGGCCGGCATCGAGATCACCGCAAAGCAGAAGCTCAGCACGACGGGGCTCAACCACGACGGGGCGCCTTGATGGGCGACGACGAAGGTCCAAAACCCGACCAGCCAGGTGCGGATGCCGTAGAGCTCGAAGCAATGGGCGCCGTAGCCGAAGATGTATCCGAGCGCCTCGCGATTGGCGAAGACGGGCGCGAAGTTGAGCAGACGCCCCGCCTTCGGCGCGGGCCGCTGCTCCTGCATCAGAAGGCACGCGACGACCATCGCGATCGGACCGAAGCCGGTGACAAGAAAGGCGGTCCGCCATCCCCAACGGTCGGCGATCAGCTGCGCGACCAGGAACGAGAGACCGACGCCGACCGAGAAGCTCGACGTGTATAGCGTGACGGCGCGTGAACTATCGCCGGCGGGAAGCCGATCCGTCAGCGCCTTCAGGCCCGGCATGTAGGCGCCGGCAAATCCAAGCCCTGCCAGGGACCAGATCGCGGTCGCGGACCAAAACCCTTGCGCGAAGATTCCGAACGCTGCGGTCGCCAGCCCGCTGACGATCGAACCCCAGAGCAGGACGAGCCGTGCGTCGATCCGGTCGGTCAATGTCGTCAGCACGGGCACGGCGAGCATGTAGCCGAACGCGTAACCGCTCGCCATCAAGCCGCCTTCGGCCGCCGAGAGGCCCCACGTCGGCATCAGATGCTGCGCCAGATTGGCGGATAGCGTCACGTGCGGCAGCAGATTGCCGACCTGGCCGATGCACATCACCGCGATCAGAGACCGGCCGCTCAAGTTACGAATGCTGTCCTCCCGCCCCCACGCCGAAACGGCGCACGAACCACAATGGATAACTCTCCGGCATCAGCTGCAAGAACCGACTTCATAAACAACCGCACCCCGAAGCGCCGGCCTTCTTTGCTGCTTCGTCGGCGGCGCAACAGGCCGTTGATTCCTGCTTCGCCGGCCCACCGCAACATCCTGATACGGCGCCGGCGGCTTCGACGCCGCCGCGCGTGCAGACGCCGGTCTCCGGTAGCACGAGCTCCACCCTTGCGGCGGCTTTCTTGTCGCCGGCGAGATCGGCCGCAATCGAGCGCACCTGCTCATATCCTGTCATCATGAGAAAGGTTGGCGCGCGACCATACGACTTCATGCCCGCCATGTAGAAGCCCGGCTCTTCGTGCGCGAGCTCGCGGGCGCCGTGCGGGCGCACGGTGCCGCAGCTGTGCTCGTTAGGATCGATCAGCGGCGCCAGGGCGACCGGCGCCTCGATAGCGGGATCGAGCCGCAGGCGCAATTCGGACAGGAACGAAAAATCGGGACGAAAGCCCGTCGAGACGATCAGCTCGTCCACGATCACGCTCCGTCCGCTGCAACCCGAGCCGGCCGCGATCTCGAGGCGGCCCTCGGTCTCAGCCAGATGCGTGACGCCGAATTCGGTTTCCACCCTGATCTTGCCGAAGGCAACGAGCGCAGCGAACGCACTGCCGAGCTCTCCGCGTGCAGCGAGCTTGTCATTCCGGCCGCCACCAAACGCCTTGGCGGGATCGGCGGCGCGCAACAGCCAGATAGCTTGCGTCCCCGGCGCCTCGCCCGCGAGATGCACGAGATCGATCAGTGTGCCCACCGCGGAGTGGCCAGCGCCGAGCACCGCAACGGTCCTCCCGGCATATCTGGCGCGACCGGCCCCCCGGACATCGGGCATGCCGTAGGCGATGTGGCCAGCGCATTCACGCTCGCCGATCGCGGGCAGACCATTACCTCCGGCAGGATTGGGCGAGAACCATGTACCTGATGTGTCGATCACCGCATCGGCGCGCAGCACTTCGGGGCCCTTGCCGTTCTGGTAGCGGATTTCGAAAGGGGCCAGCTCACGCCCCTTCGTCTTCGCCTTGTCGAAGCCGACGCGGCTGATAGCGGAGACACGGCTGGATGTCCGGATCACCTCGCGCAATGGCGTTCGCGTCGCAAGCGGCGTCAGATATCGATCGATCAGCTCGCCGCCGGTCGGATAGGCGCTCGGGTCCGGCGAATTCCATCCCGTCGGCGCGAGCAGGCGCGCGGCGGCCTTGTCGACATTGTACTCCCACGGCGAGAAGAGCTGGACCTGCTGCCACTGGCGCACCGCGTGCCCCGCTTCGGATCCTGCCTCCAGAACGATGGGTGACATGCCACGCTCCAGGACGTGCGCAGCTGCTGCGAGTCCGACAGGCCCTGCCCCGATGATGGCGACCGTCTTAGCGTTCATTCGGCTTCTCCCATACTTCTAGAATCATCGAACAATATCAGCCAAAAAAATCACGCCGCCGTTTGCGTCGTCTTGCATCCGACTTCGTCTGCGCAGCACTCCGCCGCCAGGAAATCGACCAGACCCCGCATCGCGTCGAAGTTTGCGTGGCAAATCAGAGTCGTCGATTCCCGGACCTGGCTGACGAGCCCGACCGAGACCAGGGTCTTGATGTGATGCGACAGGGTCGACGCCGGTACCTTCAGCTTGTCCTGCAAGCGACCGACGGGCATGCCGGAGTGCCCGGCCCGGACCAGGGCCCGGTAGATCTGGAGTCGCGTCCGGTTACCCAAAGCTTCGAGGCGTGCTGCTGCGTCGTCGATCTTCATGGCCGCCACGATGCGCCTGCCGATGTCAACTGTCAAACCATATTTCTAGAATATTCGAAATAACTATTCGGTCGCCCACCATGGAATTCCGGATTGACGCGTTCCAATTAGTTCCATAAGTCTGGATATATGGAAACAGAAGAAGCCGTCCTGGCGCTCGCCGCGCTGTCCCAGCCGACCCGACTGGAGGCGTTCCGAACGCTTGTCCGGCACGAGCCCGATGGCCTTGCGGCGGGCGATCTCGCCCGCCTGCTGGAAGTCCCATCGAACACGCTATCTGCCCATCTGTCGATCCTGACGCGCGCGCGCCTCGTCACCTCCGAGCGGCACAGCCGTTCGATCGTCTACCGCGCCAACCTCACCGAATTCCGCGACGTTGCGGTCTTCCTGCTGCGGGATTGCTGCGGCGGGCGGCCGGAAGTTTGCGAGCCGGTCGTCGAAACCCTGCAAGCCTGCTGCAAGCCGAGACGAAGGGAGCGGAGCCGTGCCTGATCAATTCGATCTTCCGCGCCGCCTCGCGGCCGAGGCGCTCGGCACGGGCATTCTCGTCGCCACCGTGGTCGGCTCCGGCATCATGGCGGAGACGCTGACCAAGGATGTCGCGCTTGCGCTTCTCTGCAACACGTTGCCGACCGGCGCCATTCTGGTCGTCCTGATCACCGTGCTCGGACCGATCTCCGGCGCGCACTTCAATCCGGCCGTCACGCTGGTCTTCACCGGCAAGCGCGAGCTACCGGTGAACGACGCCGCGCTTTACGTCGTCGCGCAGGTTGCCGGCGGCATCGCGGGAACGATGGCGGCGCATCTGATGTTCGGACTGCCGTTGATCGACCTCTCGGCGAAGATGCGAACCGGGGGACCGCAATGGTTCGCCGAAGCCGTCGCCGCCTTCGGCCTCATCGCGACGATCCTGGCCGGCATCCGGTTTCAGCGGACGGCGGTCCCCTGGCTGGTCGGCCTGTACATCACGGCGGCCTATTGGTTCACGGCCTCGACCTCATTCGCCAATCCGGCCGTGGCCATCGCAAGGTCGCTGACGAACACGTTCTCGGGCATACGTCCCGCCGACCTGCCCGGATTCATTCTCGCGGAGCTCTGCGGAGCCTTAGCCGCCATGCTGTTGATGAATTGGCTGCTCGGACAGCCCCAGGCGCGAGGCCCCATCCCAATCGCGGAGACAACCCGATGAGCGTCACGATCTATCACAACCCCGCCTGCGGCACCTCGCGCAACACGCTGGCGATGATCCGGCAGAGCGGCGTCGAGCCCGACGTGATCGAGTATCTGAAGACGCCGCCGTCGCGCGAAAAGCTCGTCGAGCTCGTCAAGGCCCTCGGCATCTCCGTTCGCGCGCTGCTGCGGGAAAAAGGCACGCCCTTCAAGGAGCTCGGCCTCCACGACCCCAAATGGTCGGACGACGAGCTGATCGACCAGATGCTCGCGCACCCCATCCTGATCAACCGTCCAATCGTGGTGACGCCCAAGGGCACACGCTTGTGCCGGCCCTCGGAAGCCGTCATCGATCTCCTGGACAATCCCGTCGGCCGGTTCGTGAAGGAGGATGGCGAGGTGGTCGAGGCGCGATGATTGCCGACATGGCCTCACTCGCGTTTGCCTCGACTTAAAATTTCAGGGTCGTGCGCAATCCGAAAACCGAGGCATTGCGCAATGCCCGTCCCGGCAGCGGACTAGCCGGAGCCGTCGCGCCGCCACCGGGATGGACGATGTATTGAAAGTTCGGCTGAACGGTCCAGCCATCCTTGATCTGGTATTGATAGACGGCCGTGAGCAGCCCCTCGAAGCTTCGCACCGGCCAGCGCGGATCGACGAACCTGGTATAATCGGCGTCGAGCGTCTGGGCCCGTTTTGAGACATGCGCATATCCGGCGGCAATGCCGAACTTGTCGTCGGGGCGTGCATTGCTGAGCCCGATGAGCTCGACGCCGCCATCTGCATAGACATCGACCAGATTGCGGTCAGCCGGCGCGCCGGACACGCGTGCGAAAATGCCGATGCCGCGATCGTCGCTGGTCGGCATCCGATAAATCTGCTGCTCGAAGACCGCCCAGGCTCCAATATCGCCCGACAAGAGCCGCGGTTCCCCGCTGCTCGTTGGCGCGGCCAGCGAGACGCCGTTGGATGCGAAGCGCTGATCCCCGAACGATCCGAAATGACGCCAGCCACCGACCTTGAACTGGCCGGTCAAGTTCGGGTCACCCTTCCTGTTATTCCAGGCATATTGAACCTGGCCGAGCAGAAGCGGCGGATCGTTGACCCGGAAATTGACGCCATACCGGTTACGCTCCTGCGGATCGCCGGAACCGGGCCCGGCCTGGTCGCCGTCGAAAATCGCGCCAAGGACGGACAACTGGTCCGTCACGTTCCACAGGAGGCGCGCGCCCACGGCCGCCAAGGGCGGCGACGGCCCGCCGCTTGGCAAAGCAAGCGACGTGATCGCCGGCCAACCCATCGAGGCGTTGGTGAACACATCCGTGTACTTGGTATTGAAGAACTCGCTGTCGGCCGCCAGCTGCCCGAGCTTGAGCGATAGTTTCTTGTCGCCCCACTGCTTCTCGAAATAGGCCTCGTAGAGTCGCGTCGAGGGCAACGCTTCGATCCCGCTGACGACGAAGAAATTCTGCAGATTCGAGCGCGAGAGGCCTTCGCCGTGGATCTGAAACATGTTGGCGTGAAAGGTCAGCTTGTCGATGCCGACGAGTTTTTCGAAATCCAGATCGACGGCGAGATTGAGCCTGCCTTCGTAGACCGCACCTTTCTTCAGACCGCCGGTCGGATTTCCGAGCACCTCGCCGATATAGGTGGCCGCAAACTTCACCCCGTACTTTTGCCAGGGGTTCGGCAGCAGCCCGAGCGTTTTCTCCTCGATGGTGCTCTCGCCTGTATCGGGATCGGCAGGCTTGTCGTCGTCGGTTTTCTTGTCTTCCTGAGCCGCGGACTGGGCAGCCGCGACCAGGCAAGCCGCAACGATCAACGCCCGCATCGAATACCTGATTGCTCTGGCGGCCACGCTCACCTCCCGAGCGATCAATGACGCACGCCGCTGCCCGACATTCAAGCGGGCCGTCGAACAATGTGCGCCGGCGCGGAAATCCGATTCGCGCGCTGTTAACTACCGCATGCGCGAGGCGGTACTATGTTCACTTTTGCACTTCGACCATCAGATCTTCGGGATCTTCGCCCGCTCCACCACGCCGATCCATTTGCTGATCTCGGTCTCGATCAGCGTCTTCATCTCCTCCGGCGAGCTGCCGCGAACCTCGCCGCCGACGGCGGTCTCCAGGCGCTGCTTGAGGTCGGGATCCCTGAGTGCATCCAGCGTCGCCGCATTGAGTGCGGCGATGATGCCGGGCGGCGTTCCCTTCGGGGCCAGCAGGCCGGCCCAGGTGCGCACGTCATATCCCTTGATCCCGGCTTCCTGAACGGTCGGCACGTCGGGCAACAATGCGGTGCGCCTCGGCGAGGTCACCGCCAGGCCGCGGATCGCACCGGCCTGGATCTGCGGGGCGAGCAGGACCGGCGTGCCGACGATCACCGGAACCTCTCCGCCGAGCAGCGCGGTGACGGATTGGGAATCGCCGCGATAGGGCACGTGCACGATCTCGACGCCGGCGGCTGCGTTCAACAGCTCTCCTGCAAGATGGTGCGTGCTGCCGAAACCGACCGATCCAAAGCTGAGCGCACCGGGCTTCTGCTTTGCCATGGCGACGAGCTCGCCCAGCGATTTTGCCGGATAGTCGCTACGCACGGCAATGACGAGCGCGTAATAGACCAGCGTCGAGATCATCTCGAAGCTCTCGGCCGGCTGGTAGGCGAGGCTCTTGTAGGTCGCCGCGGAAATGGCGTGAGCGCCGGTGACGAGCCCGATCGTGTAGCCGTCGGGCGCCGCCTTCGCGATGGCATCCGCGGCGATGTTGCCGCCGGCGCCCGGCTTGGCCTCGACAATGATCGGCTGCCCGAGCTTTTTCGAGAGCCCGTCGGCGATGATGCGCGACAGCGTGTCGGCCGCGCCGCCGGCGGCAAATCCATGCAACAGCCGGATCGGGCGCGACGGATAATTCTCCGCCGACGCCGAAGTGGTTGCGAAAAAACCGCCAAACAGAAAAATCGCCGCAGCAAGCCGCTTCATCCGTTGCATGGATGCGTCCTCCCTTTTGGTTGTTCTATCGTTGGCCGCGACGAGGCGGCGTTTCTTCAACTCGCGTTTGATCCGCTAGCGGGCGAACTCCGTGCATTCAGGCGATGGCGGCATGCCCCAGACGTCGCGCGGCAGGCCGACCCAGACTTTTGGCCGCTGCGGTCGATCGCGATGCCAGGGACGCGGCTCGAAATAGCCGAGCGCCTCGTCGGTCATGCGGTCGAGATCGAAGAACAGCTCGACCACATGCCCGTCGGGATTGCGGTGGTAGATCGCGGTGTTGTGCCCGGGGCCATGACGCACCGGCCCCCAGAGAACCGGCAGCTTGTGCCGCGCGAGATGATCGCAGGCCTCGTGCATGTGGGCGGCACCACGCAGCTCGAACGCGACATGATGCAGGCCACGGACGGGCGCGCGGGCGAAGTTCAGCGTGTGATGTTCGAAGCCGCTGCGCATGAACACGAAGCGATCCTCGATCCAGTCGGAGACGCGCAGGCCCATCATGTTCGCGTAGAACTCCGAGGCCGCGCGCGGATCGGGCGTAGCAAGCGCGACATGGCCGATCTTGCTGACGGCAAGCGCTCCGATCCGCTCCTGCGCGGGCGTCGGCGTCCAGCCCTGGATCAACTCGAAGCGCGTTCCTTCGGGATCGCTGAACGACAGCAGCCTGGAAACGCCAGGCAGGGGATCGCTCTGAAGTTCGGGCCGCAGATCGGCCTGCTTCAGCGCCGCGCCGAGCGTCTCGATCTGGACATCGGGAGCTATCTCGAAGGCGATGCTCGTCAGCGCCGCGTGGCCGGGTTCGATCACCAGCGAAAGCTGCTCGGCATCGTTGGCGAGGAAGATGCGGTTGCCGTCGCGGCCGACGAGGCCAAGACCGATCGCGGCGCGGTAATAGTCGAGCAACCGCTCGGGATCTGGCGAGGCAAAGCTCGCGTGCCGGAGCCGGGTGAAGCGTGCAATGGGTGCTTGTGTCGTCATTGTGCGATCCACCCCCTCATGGCGTCATGATGATCTTGCCGAGCGCGGAGCCCTGCTCGAGCAGCGTGTGGGCCTGCCTGACCTCGTCGAGCTTCAGGACCGCCGAGATCGCCGGCTTGATCGCATTGCGGCTCAGCGCGTCAATCACATTGCGCATGAGCGCGCGACGCCCGTCGCGATCGTGGTCGTAGATATGAAAGGAGAAGCAGCGTATCGCCGGGCAGATGTCGAGATGGTCGCGCATCGCCGCCATCAGGTTTTCTTCCGGCAACCCGGCGAAGGCGTTGTACGACAGCAGCGTCCCCCATTTGCCGAGCGCGCCGAGATAGCCGGTGAACTCAGGCCCACAGACGTGATCGAGCACGAGGCCGACGCCCTCGCCCTTGGTCAGCTCGCGGGCCCGCGCCACCACGTCTTCGCGGCGGTAGAAGATGATCTCATCGGCGCCGTTGCCCCGCGCGAATGCGGCCTTCTCCTCGGTGGAGACCGTGCCGATGACATTCATCTGTGCGAGCTTGGCAAGCTGTACCAGCGCGGTGCCGACACCACCCGCCGCCCCGATCACCAGCACGCTCGCCGGTGCGCGCGGATGGCGGCACTCGTGCAGCAGCGCGTAAGCGACCTGGTAGTTCGACAGGCACACGGCCGCCTGCAGATCGACATTGTCGGGCAGCACATGAATGGCGTCCGCAGGCGCGACCACATAGTCGGCGTAGCAGCCGCCGCGCTGCGACAGGTCGCGTGCGCTCAGCAGCACCTTCTGGCCGATCGCAAGCCCCTCGACGCCGGACCCGAGCGCGGCGATGCGGCCGGCGACGTCGTTGCCCGGATTGGCCGGCAGTGGCGGCATCCATTTGTAGACGCCACGCCGGATCAGCACATCGGGCTGCCCAACGCCGAACGCTTCGGCGCGAATCTGCACCTGGCCTGGTCCGGGCACAGGCACCGGAAGCTCAACCAACTCGAGTGCATCCGGCCCACCCGGCTGACGCACCAGCACCGCTCTCATGATGTCACACGCCTCCCCAGCTATATTTTCGAAAATCATACCGTTTACGAAAATTATTGCAAGATGGTCGTTGGCGCGGCATGTTGAGCCATCGATTCAAATGACAGAAATCATGTCCGAAAGCGCCATTCGCTCCCGCAAGGAATTCGGCAAGACCGTTGCCGCCGACATCACCCATCGGCTGCGCGAGGAGATCATTGCCTGCGGCCTGGCGCCGGGCGAGCCGCTGCGATTCGACGTCCTGCGCGAACGATTCGGCGTAAGTTTCACGACGCTGCGCGAGGCGCTGACGGCGCTTACCGCCGAAGGCCTGGTCGACGCGCAGGAGCAGCGCGGATTTCGGGTGGCGCCGGTCAGCCGCCAGGACCTGGTGGAAGTCACCGATGCCCGGGTGCTGATCGAGGTGGAATTGATCCGCCGCGCGATCGAGCGGGGCGACGACGACTGGGAAATCGCCGTCATCTCGACCCTGCACAGATTGAAGCGAATCGAGCAGCGCGATCCGGAACATCCCCTGCGCGATCCCGAATGGAAGATCGCCCACCGCCAATTCCACCAGGCGCTGGTGTCCGCCTGCGGCTCCGCGACACTCCTCGCCATTCGCGCCGATCTGTTCGATCGCGCCGAGCGCTATCGGCACCTTTCGGCCAATTTCCGCCCCCGCCCGCGCGACAAGGCCGGCGAGCACCAGGCGATCATGCAAGCCGCCATCTCGCGCAATCCGGATCTCGCGGTGCAGCTGATCGAGGCGCATATCCGCACGACCGCCGACAACGTGGCGACCTACGCCGCGCATCTGCTCGATACCGAATAGGCGGCAACGGCTTTTTATCGCCGCGGGCTTGCGCCTCGCCTGATTTTCGAAAATAATAGGCAAGATCGAAAATGCCAACCTTTGAGGCGTACCATGAAGCTGCTGTCGTTCTTGGACGGGAATCGGGAGAGCTGGGGCGCCGTTGCCGAGAATGGCGTGGTGGATCTCGGTCGCGCCCTGCCCCAGTATCCTGTTCTCGCGGACTTCCTCGGCAGCGACGACTATGCGCGGCGCGAGGCCATCGTCGCCGGGCACAAGCCCACGATGGCGCTCAGTGACGTCAAATATCTGCCGGTGATCCCGCGTCCGGAGAAGATCGTCTGCGCCGTGCGCAATTATCTCGACCACCACAATGAAGCCGTGGCGTTCGGGATGAAGCGCGAGATCACGGAATTTCCGCCGATCTTCCTCCGGGTCTGGCGCTCCCAGGTCGCGCACAACGCGCCGGTGATCCGGCCGAAAGTCTCGGACAATTTCGACTGGGAGGGCGAGCTTGCCGTGGTCATCGGCAAGAGCGGCCGTCACATCAGCCAGGCCGACGCCTGGGATCACGTGGCGGGCTATTCGATCTACAACGACGTCAGCGTGCGCGACTGGCAGCGTCACGCCCAGCAGATCGCCTCCGGCAAGAACTTCGTCGGCACCGGCCCGTTCGGACCATGGCTCGTGACGCCGGACGAGATCGGCGATCCCACCAAATTGAAGCTCGAGACGCGCGTCAACGGCGCGGTGGTGCAGTCGTCCGACACCTCGATGCTGATCTTCTCGATTCCGCGGCTGATCGAGTACAGCTCGACCATCTTCGACCTCGTCCCCGGCGACGTTATCGCCACCGGCACGCCGGCCGGCGTCGGCTTCACTCGCAAGCCGCCTGTTTTCCTCACGCCCGGCGATGTGGTCGAGGTCGAGATCGAGAACATCGGCGTGCTGCGCAATCCCGTCGCCGACGAAGCATAGCGCCTGCGCATGTCGTCTCAAGACGTGTCCCATGACATCCGCAAGACCGCGCTTAGCGTCGAGACCACCTGGCACGAGCGCGGCCCCCGGCTGGAGAAGCCTCTGCTGGTCGGGACGGCCATTGCGGTGATCCGCAATCCTTTCGCGGGCCGCTTCGAACCCGACCTGATGCCGTTTCAGGCATCCTTGCGCGAACTCGGGCGCGAGCTCGCAACACGGCTGATCGCGCAGCTCGGCGGCGCCGCGCAGATCGAAGCCTATGGCAAGGGCATCATCGTCGGCGAGGACGGCGAGCTCGAGCACGGCGCGGTCTGGCACGAGGCCGGCGGTCAGGGCATGCGCGAGGTGCTCGGTCAGCCCAAGGCGATCGTTCCGGCGGCGAAGACCATCGGCGGTCCGGGCACGCGGCTCATGGTTCCGCTCGGGCACATCCACGCCGCCTATGTCCGCAGCCATTTCGGCACCGCGGAGATGACGCTGTGGGATTCACCACGGCGCGACGAGATCGCCTTCGGGCTCGTGATGGCGACCGGCGGCCGGCCTCACGCGCGCATCGGAGGCCTCGCGGCATCCGCGATCTCCGCGCACGACGGACAGCGCTGACGGGCGCGATCAATGCGCGTTGCAGCGGCAACGCTCGTAATCGACGGGATCATGGCTGTTGACGATCGTGACGCGTTCGCCGTGGTTCAGCTTCAGCGCGCGCAGTCGCACCTGGTTGGCGATCCGCATGCCGCGGTCCATGTCGGCGCGACGCTGGAAATAGCCCAGCACCAGCGGCATGCGGGGCGATGCGTCGAGCTGGCCGTGATGGAAATAGCTGTCGCCGGCGTGCAGCAGCCATTTGTCGCCTGATCGCACCGCGATACCGCAATGGCCGAGCGTATGGCCGGCGAGCGGGATCATCAGGATGTCCGCCTCTGCGTCGCCGAGGGCGCGCACGCCCTTGAAACCGAACCAGTCCTCGCCGGCTTCGCCATAGAATGTCCAGCTCGGTCCATGGCTCCACTGCCCGGTGACATAGCGCCCTTCCGGCGGCGCCGGCTTGCGCTGCACCGCCATGTCGTATTCGGCGCGATGGACATGGATCGCGGCATGCGGGAAGTCCGGCACGCCGCCAGCGTGATCGCGGTCGAGATGGGTCAGCAGCACATGGCGCACGTCCTTGGGGGAATAGCCGAGTGCCTTCACCTGTTGCACCGCCGTCTCCGCCGGATCGAGCCTTGGCGCGGTCTGCCGCAGCCATCGTCGTCCCAGCCGATCGGGCGTTGCGATATCGCCAAGTCCAATGCCGGTATCGACCAGGGCGAGCCCGTCATTGGTCTCCACCAGCAGGCAATGGCAGACCATGCGGGCGCGCTGGAACAGGCTGCCGGTGCCGTTCACGAGGCGCCGCCCCATCGGGCACATCGTGCCGGTGTTGAGATGGTGAATTTTCATCGCGCGTTCCCTGCCTGTTGTGAGCAGAGCGTTCTTGTCATCGCTAGATCCATAGGTAAAATATCGAATATTGATAATATCTCTAGGCATATCCTATGGACATACGCGAACTCCGCTACTTCGCCGCCGTCTACCGTGAGCGCAACCTGACCGCGGCGGCGCGCGTTTGCTTCGTTTCGCAGCCGTCGATCTCCACCGCGATCACCCATCTGGAGGCCGAGCTCGGCACCACGCTGTTCATCCGGCACAAGAAGGGCGTCGCGCCAACCGCCTCGGCCGAGCAGTTTCACACGCTCGCCCGCCGCATCATCGACGAGACCGACGCGGCGCGGAGCCTGTTCAGGAGACCGAGCACCAAAACCAATGTGACGCTCGGCCTGATGCGCACGCTCGACGTGCCCCGGACGATCGCACTGCTCAAGCCGCTGACGGCGCGCGCCGACATCGCACTCCGCCTCGTCGGCAGCGACGAGCGCGCCGACGCGCGGATCATCTCCAAGAGCATGCTGCGCGCTGACGAACATTTCGTGGCGCTGTGGAGCGAGCGCTATGTCGCAGCGCTGCCGCCGTCGCATCCGCTGGCCCTGAAGGAGAAGCTTCGCACCGCCGATCTCGCCGGCGTCCCCTTGATCGACCGCTGCCATTGCGAGCAAAGCGAGTTCTTCCGCCGCAACCCGCAGGCCCGACAGACCGCGGCGATCGCGCAATCAGAGGATTGGGCCATGGCGCTGGTCGCAGCCGGCGTTGGCATCGCCATCGTCCCGGAAGGCGTAGCGCGCGGCAATCCGGATGTCGCGGTGCGCGAGATCGAGGTCAAGGTCAAGCGCGAGGTCGGGCTCGCCTATCGCGCATCCGTGCCGCTACCGGATGCGCTGAAGGATCTTGTCAGCAAGCTCCGGAAGCAGCGGCGCAAGCCCGCGGGGCAACGATCGCGCGCCCGCGGAAAATCCTAACCCTTCGAGACGACCGCACGGCCGTAGGGCGGCTGGGCCGCGACCGGCGGGTTGGCGGTCTGGGCGGCGAGTTCGCCGATCAGGCGGTCGGCATCGGCGGCCATGCCGTCGGGCGCCTGGATCACCAGCCGCTCCAGACCCCAGCGATAGGACGACACGCGCTGCTCGAGGCACTGCTGCACCCACTGGATGATCAGCGAATTCTCCTGCATGCGCTCGACCGCGTCCTCCTTCTCCTTCGGCGAGAGGGAGGAGACGCGCGCCATGCTGGCATTGCGCTTCTTGTCGAGGTCGATGACGCGGATCGCGGAGGCGAAGAACGGCTCGAAGCGGGTGATGTCGTTGCGCACGTCCTCCATCAGCTGCGTATAGCGCGAGGAGTGCGAACGGTGCGGCTCGTCGATCAGCGTGCGTCCGTACATGGTGCGATCGAACACGATCTTTTGCCGCCAGGGCGAGGGCAGCGCCTTGTAGTCGCCGAACACGCTCTTCCAGGCCGGCCGCGACAGCGGCGGCTCGATCAGGGGATAGGCGAGGTCGCGAAGCTGGCGCTCCTCGTCGGTGAGCTGGAATTGGGATGGCTTCAGACCGACGCTGGAGGTGACTTCCGCGCCCAGCCAGCGATGCATGTCGTCGCTGCGCATGTCGGCGCGGGTCCGGCCGAAATCGCCGCCACTACAGGCGGCAAGCGTCGCGCCCAGCACTGCGAGCATGATGGCCGTTACGACGGGCCGGATCTGGCGGAGGTTCTCCGGCATTGCAAAGGCCGAAGGCTAGCGGCGACGACGACGGCGCCCCGGCGCTGTGCCCTGCTCCGGCCCGTGATCGCCGCTGGTTTCGTCGCTCTCGCGCTCGATGCGGATCACGGGAAGGATCAAAATCGTGCCCATGTCCGCGCGCGGAGCCACGTCCCCCGACGCGCTCACCCGGCGACCCGCCGGAAATTCGATGATGGTCCCCATATCAGCTCTCTTCAATTGCCGCGCGACCCGGCGCGCCTCTGCAACATGGGGATCATTAAGATCAGTTCATGGTTAACGGGGTGTAAACGTGCCGGCGGCACCGTAACCGCACGGGCGGGACCCACCGTCCCGTTGCGGCACGAGAACGCTTCAAAGCAGGCGTTCGGCTTCACGCCTCGTTTTCCTTAACGAGCCTTTAAAGGAGCCCGCGATAGGCTGCCGGCGAGTATCTCTTCCAGGTCGCGTATCTCTCCATGACCAAGTCGTTGTTTCCAGGATTCGACGGGCTGATGACCCTCTCCCGTCGCGAAGGCGTCGATGTTCGTCCGACGCTGCTGCGCGTGCTGACCGACCTCTATGTCCAGTCGAGCACCCACAGCGACGACGAGCAGCGCCAGTTCGTCGAGCTCGCCACACGACTGATCGACCAGGTCGACGACGCGACGCGCGCGGCCGTCAAGGCGCGGCTTGCGATCTATCCGTCGACGCCCGCCCCGATCATGCAGAAGCTCGGACTGTCGGCCGCGCAGGAGGGCCGCAGGGTTCCGCTCGCGCGCGAAATCCCGGCGCCCGCCTCTGCTCCCCCTCCTGCCCCCTTGCCGGTTCGCACGCCAAGCGACGCCGAGCTGCGCATGGCCTCGAACATGGCAATGCAGCCAACGGACGCGGCCGATATCCACGACATGTTCTTCCGCGCCGGCGCCCCCGAGCGCGCGCTGATCCTGCACAATCTGGCGCAGACCCCGCTGAAGGCGGCGCCGCGGATTCCGATCGTGCGCGCCAAGCGCGCGATCCAGATCCTCGAGATGGCGGCGATCGCGGGCGATGTCGAGAATTTCACCTCCGAGCTCGGCGACAGCCTGATCCTGCCCTCGCGCGTCGCAGCCCAGATCGTCGACGATGCAAGCGGCGAAGCGCTCGCAGTCGCCGCGCGCGCGCTCGACATGCCGAGCCCGGTGTTCCAGCGTATCCTGCTGTTCTTCAAGCCGGAGATCGGCAACTCCGTGACCGACGTGTACCGGCTGTCGCGTCTTTACGATCGCCTCAGCGATCGCGCGGCGCTGGTGATGCTGGCCGCCTGGCGCGGCTCGACGCTCGCCGTCACCCGCGCAAAGTACCAGCCCTCGCTGCATGACAGCGAGCGCCAGCGCGCACGTGCGGGCGCAAGCCAGACGCGCCCGGGCGTGCAGCCCGGCTCCGCGCCCGCGGTGCGGACAGGGACTGACGGATCGGATCGTTAGGCCTTCGCCAGCTCGAGAAAATGTCGCCCGGCGCGGTCTTCGGTCTCGACGATCCAGATATCGGAGTCGAAGCGGATTTCCTTGGTCAGGCGCTCCTCCACCGCGGGCTCCGGCATCGGTTGCGGCGCAAGCGGCACAAAGAAGCGATCGACCGGCCGACCGTCGTCATAAGAGGTCTGCGGCGCCGGCACATAGAGCATCGCATTGCCGTCAAGCAGCGAGACCTTCACGAACACCGCACCCGCCTCCTCCGCGCCGCGACGCCGCACCGCGCCGTACACGCCCTCGGTCTGGCACCGGCGCAGATAGGCTGAGACCCAGATATTTGATTTCAAACGCATGGAGCGCACGATAGGACAGCGCTGCAATCAGCACCAGCCTTCGCAACAGTCACGACTATTCGACGGGGTGTCCGATCGCGGCACCGAGCTCGCGGAGCAGGCGGTCGGACAGCTGGCCGGTGACCTGCATCTTGTGCTCGCGCTCGAATTTCTGGATCGCGGACTGGGTCTCGGCGCCCATCGCGCCCGTGATCTTCAAATTCCCGTAGCCATATTCGGACAGCGCGCGCTGCACGCCGGCGATGCGCCGCGCGGCCGGGCTCTGCTGCACGGGGATCGGCGCCGGAGGACGCGTGACGGAGGGCGGCGCCGAAATCGTTTGCTTGACCAGATTGGTCATGGGATCGCCCGAGCGCGGCGTCGATGCGGTCGCCTCGACAGGCCTTTCAGGCGGCTTTTCCGCAGGTCTGGGTTCGGCACGAAACTCCGTCGCTCTCGGCTCGAGCGGCGAAGTATCGGCGCCGACGGGACGCGGACGCGGCAAGGGGTTCGACAGCGCCAGGGACGACGGTGCGGGAAGATTGATCACGGTGCCGAACATCGGCGCTGGATGCCGGCCGGTCTGCAGGAACAGCGCATTGGCAACGATCGCGCCGATGGCGGCAACGGCGACGAGACCGGCCAGGGTATCCTTGGGGCTATGCAGCAGCACGCGCAGCACGAGATTGCGCTCGGTCTCGACATCGATGACCGCGGCCTTGGCGCCACGGCGGCGCGGAGCGGCTTCGTCCTTGGCAGACTTTTTAGGCACTTTTCTTCACCAGAGCGGGTTGGTCCTGAACTTGGTCGTGAGGATGGTCCTGAACTTCCTGGCGTAGCACCGGCGTCAGGGTCGCGATCTTGCTCTCGCTCGCCTTGCTGTCGGACATCTTGCCATCAGAAGTCTTCATATCAGACGTCTTGGCTTGCGGCGTGTAGACGAGCGGCAGCTTGACGGTGACGGCAGTGCCCTCGCCGAGCCTGCTTTGTACCGTCAATTCGCCGAGATGCAACGCCACCAGGCTCTTCACGATCGAAAGTCCGAGGCCGGTGCCTTCGTGACGGCGCTGATAGGTCTTGCCAGCCTGGAAGAACGGCGCGCCGATGCGCTTGAGATCGTCAGGCGCGATGCCTATTCCGGTGTCGCTGACGCGCAGCGCAAGCTGCGAGCCCGAGACCGCGGCCGTTACGGTGACCTGACCGCCACGCTCGGTGAACTTGACGGCGTTCGCGACGAGGTTGAGCACGATCTGCTTGAAGGCGCGCGGATCGCCGGTCATGACAGGCAGATCCTGCGGCGCATCGGTGACAAGATCGACGCCGTTCTCCCGCGCCTTCAGCGCCAGCAGATTGCAGCAATGCATCAATGATGCACGCGGCGCGAACGGTTCGGACGCCATCTCGAAATTGCCCGACTCCATCTTGGACATGTCCAGGATGCCGTTGACGACCGAGAGCAGATGCTGGCCGGAATCGTTGATGAGCTGGGCGTATTCCCTCCGCTGGGCCGCGCCCAGCATCAAGGTCTGCTCCTGCGTGATCATCTCGGAGAAGCCGATGATGGCGTTCAGCGGCGTGCGCAGCTCATGGCTCATGGTGGCGAGGAAGCGCGTCTTGGCGGCGTCCGCCGCCTCTGCAGCGCTGCGCGCCTGATCGAACGCCTGCTCCCCGAGCTTGCGGTCGGTGACATCGCGCATCACGGCGACGACATCGGCCTCGCGCGTGGCATCACGGCCCATATCCTGATCGAGCGGGCGGCAGCGCATCTCGACCCAGATGAAATCAACCTGGCCGCGCTCAGAGCCGGCACGCTCCCGGCGCAACCGGAACTCGACACTGCGCACGTCGCCGCGCGCGGCATCGGACAGCGCCGTCAGATACGCCGGCCGATCGGCGACATGGACGCGATCGAACAGGCCGTGGCCGAGCAGTTGCGCGACGGGCACGCCGAGCATGGCTTCCACCGCCGGTGAAATGAACTGCACCGCGCCGTTGCGCTGATGCCTCGAGATGACGTCGCTCATGTTCCGCGCCAGGAGGCGGTAACGCTCTTCCTCACGCAACAGCAGCGCAACGCTGGTGCGCGCGAGCGATTCCGCTCCGAAGGCCAGACCTGCGGCATAGAGCGTCGCCGAGGCGACGCCGAACGCTATCAGCACGCCGCGTTCCGCAGCGCTGGTATCGCCAATCGGCAGCCAGCCGAGCTGGCTGACGAGGATCAGGATGCCGGCGCAGGACAGCGCCAGCAGCGAGGCAAAGGCCGCGACGCGGCGCGAGGCCGACAGCGCAGCTTCGAGGGGAACGACAACCAGCCAGATTGCGGCGAATGATTCGATGCCGCCGGTCGTCACCGCAACCGCCATGATCAGGCCCGAGAGCGCCAGCGACGACAGCACATGCGCGCCTTCGTAACGGCCGGTGCGCGACAGGAACCAGGACAACAGGATCGGCGCAATCAGCCAGGCGAAGGCTGCCACCTCGATCGCGCTCGGCGCGCCGCGCATGGCGAGATAGACCGGGAATGCGGCAAAGGCGGCTAGGCTGCCGAGCAGCCGCGGGGCCATGAAGGCACGATGGCGCGCTCGCGTCAGCGCGTCGTAACGCGCGGAGGGATGCAGCAGCGCATCGAGACAATCGCGGATGATACTCAAAACTGTCACGGGTCTCGCGCTTCGGCTCATTCGTCGGGAAGACGCGCCGGAACGCCTCCTTATCGTTGAGCCACCGTGTCAGAGCGACCTTAAACGAACACTAAGGCATCGCGGCGCGCCGCCGGACACCCCGTCATCGCAGGGCTTTTTAGACGATTTGACGACGTCATCGGCGAGGATGGTGAACACAGGGTTTCACCGTGATCCGCATGGTTTCGAAATGGTGGACGGGCGTGGCGGCAGCGCTCACGGCACGGACGTCAATCGAAAATTTACGACACCATCGATAGCAAAGATTCTTGAGTCAATTTTCCGCGAATTAAGCGGAAGGCAATCACTTGCGATTTATCGAGAGTTGCTAGGTCCGACATCCGCGGAGATCGCCGCGGCGGGATCTAACATACAGGACGCAAGATGCGCTTTCTGCTTCGCATCACATTCTGGCTCGGGCTGGTGCTGGTGCTCCTGCCGCGGGACAAGACGCCCGAATCGGACAAGCTGCCGCAGATCGGCGCTGCCGACGCGGTGCAGGCTGCGACCGCGGCCGTCTCCGACATGACCCAGTTCTGCAAGCGCCAGCCAGCGGCCTGCGAGGTCGGCGGACAGGCCGCCACCATCATCGGCCAGCGGGCGCAGGACGGCGCAAAGAAGATCTACCAGATCATTAACGACAAGAAAGAGCAGCTCGAGAAGCCCGACAAGAAGGCGCCCGACCACACCGGCTCGATCGCGCTGGCCGGCGAAGGCGATCTTGCTGCGAGCGAGGCGCCGCGCGACACCCTGTCCCAGGACGACCTCGCGCTGGAATGGCGCGGCCCGGCGCCCGCACCGGCGAATTAGCGCCCAAACCCTATCGATTTCGGCGCTTTGCGTCCCTATATTGGCCTGAACGGGAACTTTGGGCCAGCATGACGACGATCGACGAAATCAGGGACAATTTCGAGATTCTGGACGAGTGGGACGACCGCTATCGGTACGTCATCGAGCTCGGTCGCACCCTGGAACCGATGTCCGAAGCCGAGCATTCGGCCGAGAACAAGGTGAATGGCTGTGTCAGCCAGGTCTGGCTTCAGAAGCTGATTGATCGTCGCGATGACGGCGCGCCGATCCTGACATATCGCGGCGACAGTGACGCCCACATCGTGCGCGGGCTGGTCGCGATCGTGCTGTCGCTTTACTCCGGCCGCACGCCACAGGAGATTCTTGCGACCGACGCCATTGCCGTATTCGACGAGTTCGGCTTTCGCGACCATCTGACGCCGCAGCGTTCGAACGGCCTGCGCTCGATGGTCGAGCGGATCAAGACCGACGCGAAAGAGGCGCTCGCGGAAGCGTCGTAGAAACTCTACTTCCGCTTCCGCTGCTGCTGTCCCAGTCCCATCTGCTTCGCAAGCTGCGAGCGGGCCACCGCATAGTTCGGTGCGACCATGGGATAGTCGGCCGGCAGGCCCCATTTCTCGCGATATTGCTCCGGCGTCATGTTGTATTGGGTGCGCAGATGGCGCTTCAGCGACTTGAAGCGCTTGCCGTCTTCCAGACAAACCAGATAATCGGGCGCGATCGACTTCTTCAGCGAGACCGCCGGCTTCGCTGGCTCGAGCGGCGCCGTCTCGGTGCGGCCTGACGAAACGCGCACCAGCGCGCCATGCACCTGGCTGATCAGATTCGGAATCTCAGCCGCAGGCGTTGGATTGTTGCTGAGATAGGCCGACACGATGCCCGCCGTCAGCTCAACGAAATTCTTAGCCCCAGCATCCGACATCGGCCCCGCCTTTCTCCACCTTGCGTCTCACGCGAGAGACGACGCCAAAGTATTCCGTGTCAACAATACGTTCGGCTGAATTGGGACGACTAAGGAATCCGGGCTGATTTACTGACGAAGTGACAAGAACACCACCGCTTTACTTGTCTACGCTAGCCTTTGCCTGCACCAGATTTGCCTGCGCCCGCTCTCAAGCGCCGCGCTGGTCGAGGTGGGAGCGCAGCTCGTCGATCGAGGCAAAGCGCATCATCCCCTCAGGCATCTGGGCTTCGATCGAGCCATCGGAATAGAGCGAATAAGCCATGCCGTCGACGATGCCGGATTTGAGCACGGTCACAGGCGTCTGCTCGGCCGCAGCCGCAGGCTCGGGTGCGGGCGGCGGAGCAGGCTCAGCGAAGGTCGACGGCGAGCGCGGTGACGGGCGCCGCGCGGCGGCCGGCGGCTCCGGAGGCCTCATACGGTCCGGCTTCGGCCAGGCGTCGTCAAAGCTCGCAGGCGGCGTCTCCGGGGCGGCAGGCTCCGCCGACGGCTCGGCATGCGGCAGCGGCGGCAAGCCCTCGCCGGTCTTCGCTTCCGCGCGCTCACGCTCCTTGCGGGAGGTCGAGGCGAACAACAGGTTGCGCCGGCGCGGCGGTTCCGGAACCTCAGGCGGGCTCGGAGCTTCCGGCGCTGGCGGCGGCTCGACGCGCGGACGCTCGCGCGCGGCTGCTTCGTTCTGCCAAGGCGGCGGTCCTGCGGCCGGCAATGGCGGCGCCGGCTCCATCTTCTCGGCGCCCGCCGGCTCAGGCGCGGGGGCAGGCGTCCCGGCCATCCCGAGACCCGGCAGCACGGGCCTGACCCGAACGTCGGATGGTGCAATTGATCCAGCCAGCCGGCGGGCGATGCCCTTCAACTCCGCGACCACCACGTAGAGGCCGGCCAGTAACAGTCCGGAGCAGACGCCGATGGTACCGGAGATTATGAGGGTACTGCCGAGACTGAATTCCCTGACGGTGAAGCCGAACAGGATCGCAAGGAGGCCCGCCAAAACGGCGAAAATCCCCGCGATCAACAATGCCAACGCCATCGAACTCACCCCCGGCCGCGCAGCCATACGCGACACTCGTCACGCCACGATACCGTCATCCGGTGTTCCACGCCAACGTCGAATTATAGGCTGCGTTCCTAAAGGAAAGGAAATCAGGGACTTATTCACATTCCCTTCAGCTACGGCTCGCTACTTCTAGGCTCCTCTCAAGTTGGTCGGATTTGCTGCGTTGCATCAGGAATTTAGCCATAATGCCCAATTACTTGGTAATGGAACTGCGCTATAGGGATTCCGGGGAGCAGGCCCGCGCGCACCAGCAGGGCCAAGAGGGGATTCCGGGTCACCAATAGCCATGACATCCATCACGACTTCGGCGATCGACACGCCTCTGCGGCGCTCGGTTGAACGGACTTGCGACGATCTCGCCATGCTGGTGCTGGCTGCGGTCGCCGTCATTGCAGGCTTGACCTTCCGCGACTATGGGCTCGGCTGGGACGACTACACCCACGCCGAATATGCCGACCTGCTGCTGCGCATGTTCGGTTCCGGTTTCAAGGACACCGCGGCACTCTCCTTCGCCAACCTCTATATGTATGGCGGCGGCTTCGACATGGTCGCGGCCCTCCTGCACAAGGTGATTCCGCTCGAGCTGTTCGAGACGCGCCGTCTGGTCGGCGCCGTCGTCGGCGTGATCGGACTTGCCGTGACGTGGCGGCTCGGCCGCCGTATCGGCGGCCCGCTTGCGGGACTTGCCTCGCTCTTGCTGCTCGCGCTCTGCCCGATCTTCTACGGCCACATGTTCATGAACCCGAAGGATGCGCCCTTCGCCGTGGCCATGATCATCCTGATGCTGGGCCTTGTGCGCCTCGCCGAGGAATATCCGCAGCCTTCGCCGCGCACGATCTTGATCGTCGGCCTTGGTGCCGGCCTCTCGCTCGGCACCCGCATCCTCGGCGGCCTTGCGCTGGTCTATGCCGTAATCGGCTTCATGCCGCTGTTCCTGGAGGAACTGCGCAGCGAGGGCCTGCGCGAGTCGGTCCGACGCTTCGCTCATGTCGTCTACGTGCTGCTGCCCGGCCTCGTGCTCGGCTATCTCGTGATGGGGCTGATCTGGCCGTGGTCGATCATGGAGCCCGGCAATCCCTTCGAGGCGCTGACCTACTTCTCGCACTTCTTCGAGAAACCCTGGAAGGAGATGTTCGACGGCGCGATCGTATCCGTGCCTGACATGCCCTGGTCCTATCTGCCGACGCTGTTCGCACTTCAGTTGCCCGAGGTGATGCTGGTGCTGACGTTCGGCGCCGTGATCGGCACCTTGGTTATGCTGCCCCGCCGCGAGGTCCCAGCCCGCCGCAAGACCATCCTGCTGATGCTCACGCTCGCCGCGACGCTGCCGCTCGCGATCGCGATGGTGAAGCGACCGGCGCTGTACAATGGCATCCGCCATTTCGTCTTCGTGATCCCGCCGATGGCGGTGCTCGGCGGCGTCGCCTTTGGCTGGGCCATGGAGCGCCTGCGCGCCAATCATCGCACCTGGCAGCCGGTCGTGCTCGCCACCTTCTGCTTTGGCCTTGCGCTCTCGCTCGCCGAGATGATCCGCCTGCATCCCTATCAATACACCCACTTCAACCACATCGCCGGCACCGTGCGCGGCGCCGACGACCGCTTCATGCTGGATTATTGGGGCCTCGCGCTGAAGCAGGCCTCCGACGAATTGCGCGAGCAGCTGGTCGAACGCCAGGAAGTGCCGCCGCGCAATCGGAAATGGAAGGTCGCCGTGTGCGGTCCGCAGCGTCCCGCCCAGGTCGCGCTCGGCCCCGACTTCACCATTGGCTGGGATTCCAATGCCGCCGATTTCGCCATGACGCTCGGTGAGTTCTACTGCAAGGGCCTCACCGCCCCCGTGCTGGTCGAGATCAAGCGCGACGACGTGGTGTTCGCCCGCGTCTACGATATCCGCGGCAGCAGCATTTCCAGCCTGCTCTCGATCCCGGCGCCGTAAAAATTCTTCTCTCTTGTAGGACCGTAGCCCGGATGAGCGCAGCGACATCCGGGGCCTATCAGGCAGCCCCGCATGTCGCTTCGCTCATGCGGGCTACGCTGGACTGCCGCGCTTTGTGTGCCTTGCTGGCAGGTCGCGGCAGGACTACGCTCCCTCCCTGCAACAACGATGTTCGGAGAGATCAGCCATGTCGCCAGCGGAAGCGCGCCTGAAGGAAGTGCCGTCGAACATGACGGAGGCCGAGTGGCAGCAACGGGTCAATCTCGCCGCCTGCTATCGCCTCGTCTCGCTCTACGGCTGGGACGACTTGGTCGACACCCACATCTCAGCGCGCGTGCCCGGCCCCGACCATCATTTCCTCATCAACCCCTACGGGCTGATGTTCGACGAGATCACGGCGTCGAGCCTCGTCAAGGTCGATCTGCACGGCAACCAGCTCTCCGAGAGCGAATACAGCGTCAACCCCGCCGGCTTCACCATCCACTCGGCGATCCACGAGGTTCGCGAGGACGCCATCTGCGTGCTGCATCTTCACACCCTAGACGGCACCGCTGTCTCGAGCAGCGCCGAAGGCCTGCTGCCGCTGAACCAGACCGCCCAGCTCGTCACCCACGACCTCGCCTATCACGACTACGAAGGTATCGCCCTCGACCACGACGAGCGGCCGCGGCTGCAGAAGGACCTAGGCGACCACAACCACATGCTCTTGCGCAACCACGGCACGCTGACGGTCGGGCGCTCGGTCGCCTCGGCCTTCGAGCGCATGTATCACCTCGAGCGAGCCTGCTCGATGCAGGTGCGTACGCGCGCGCTGGGAACGCCGGTCTACCCGGTCGACGATGTCGCGATCGACAAGAACACCGAGCTGCTCGCCAACCGCGACCGCGCCGAGCTGCGCGCCACCAACCTCGTGTGGCCACCGCTGCTACGCAAGCTGGACCGCGAGCTTCCGGGCTACCGCTCTTGAAATTTTCGGGATTTGGTGTAGGGTAACGGTCAACGAACCTCTACGCCTTTTGGAATGAAACGCCGCCCAATTCCGGGCGGCGTTTTTATTTGGCCCCGTCATTGCGAGGAGCGAAGCGACGAAGCAATCCAGGCTGGCGCCGGAGAGAGATTTCTGGATTGCTTCGCTACGCTCGCAATGACGAGGAAAGAGCGCCCTACTTCACCTCCGCCAGCGCCGCGAGGATGCGGGCCCAGGAACGGATGCCTTTCTGGAAACTGCGGAGGTCGTACTTCTCGTTCGGCGAGTGGATATTGTCGTCGTCGAGGCCGAAACCGACGAGCAGCGAATCCAGCCCAAGCGTACGCTTGAAGTCCGCGACGATCGGGATCGAGGCGCCCGAGCCCATCAACACGGTCTCCTTGCCCCATTCCTCGGTCAGCGCGGTCTTGGCCGCGGCGAGCGGCTTCATGTTCCAGTCGAGCGCAATCGCAGGCCCGGCAGAGTGGTCGCCGAACTCGACCTTGCAGTCTCCCGGAATGCGCGCCGTCACGTACTCACGGAAAGCCTTGCGGATCTTTTGCGGATCCTGCCCTTCGACCAGTCGGAACGAGACCTTGGCCGAGGCGTGCGACGGGATCACCGTCTTCGAGCCCTCACCGATATAACCGCCCCAGATGCCGTTGACGTCGCAGGTCGGACGCGTGGAAGCTTGCTCGACCAGGAGCCTGCCCTTCTCGCCGGCCGGTATCGATAGCCCAACTGGCTTGAGGAATGTGTCCGGCGTGAAATCGAGCTTCTTCCACTGCGCGAGAATATCCGGCGGCGTGTCCTTCACCCCATCATAGAAGCCCGGAATGGTGATGCGATTGTCGTCGTCGAACAGCGCGCCGAGAATTTTGGTCAGCACCCGGATCGGGTTCATCGCGCTACCGCCGAACACGCCGGAATGCAGGTCGCGATTGGCGGCGGTGATCTTGAGCTCCTCATAGAGCAGGCCGCGCAGCGAGGTCGTGATCGCCGGCGTGTTGCGGTCCCACATGCCGGTGTCGCAGACCAGCACGTAGTCAGCCTTAAACTCGTCCTTGTTGGCTTCGATGAAGGGCACGAAGTTCTTCGAGCCGACCTCTTCCTCGCCTTCGATCAGGAACGTGACGTCGATCGGCAGCGACCCCGTCACCTTCTTCCAGGCGCGGCAGGCCTCGACGAAGGTCATGACCTGGCCCTTGTCGTCCTCGGCGCCGCGCGCCACGATGATCTTGCGACCATCGGCATGGTCGGTCACAACAGGCTCGAATGGCGGACGGTGCCAGAGCTCGAGAGGATCGACCGGCTGCACATCATAGTGGCCGTAGAACAGCACATGCGGACGGCCGCCCGCGACGCTCTTGCCGACGACCGCGGGATGGCCGGCGGTTGGCCTCACTTCAGTGGCAACGCCGAGGCTCGCGATGTCCCTGGCAAGATGCTCGGCCGCCGCCTTGCAATCGGCCGCGAAGGCCGGATCGGCGGAGATCGACTTGATCCGCAACAGCGAGAACAGGCGCTCCAGGCTGTTGTCGAACTCCTTGTCGATGTGGTCGAGCACGGATTGAAGCTGCGCATTTGCCATTGGTCGTATTCCCTGCGTTCGAATCCCGAGACGTCGGCTCAAGATGTCTTCTCAAGAACTATCGGCTTTTAGCGCTGCCGCGGCGTTGAGGCCAGCCGCAACCGGCGGATGCCGGATGTGCCATGCGAGACTAGCTGCGAGCACCGCCGTGGCGACGAGGTTGTTGCCCCAGGCCTGCAAGACATTTGGAAACCACGGCAGCGCCAGCAGCATGAGGATGCCGGCGGCGCCAAGGGCGAGCCAGGTTCCCAGGCGCACGTTCGCCCGCTCGTCGAAGGCGGCACGATGCATCAGCACCGTCATCGGGAAGAACAGCCACATGAAGTAGTATTGCCGCGCCAGAGGCGATGCCACCGTCATCAGGCAGAACAGGATGCCGAGTTCCTCGGCGTCCGAGCGCGCCGTACGCCGCGCTTGCCGTGGCATGACCGCGACGAAGCCGAGTCCGAGCAACGCCGACAGCGCCAGCACGATCCAGTTCGCCGTCCTGTAATCGACGTCGATGACATTCATCGTGCGCGCCGGCTTGCTCGGATCCTCCTGATTGTAGTTGATTGGCCGGACCAGCCGGTGCGTGACAGCAATGAGTGACTGGTTCACCCACGACCAGTTCTGCTCGTCGCGCTGGCCAAATCCTTTTTCCGAACTCGACCCGACCATGCCCTGATACCAGGTCTTGACCTCGGCGGCGTTGCGCTCGAAGCCGCGAATGGGGGCCGGCACGATATAGAGAAGTATGCCGGCGAACGCGACCGTAGCGACGGCGGCTCCCCAGTTTCGCCGCCAGACCAGATAGGGCAGCACCGCAATGGGAAACACCTTGATGGCGGCGGCGAGCGCGAACATGAAGCCTGCGAGCCAGGAGCGCTGATGCTGCAAACTCCAGAAGCCGTAGAGCATCATCGCCAGCAGGACGAGGTTCGGCTGGCCAAGATCGAACATGTCGAACACGAAGGTCACGGTGACGAGAGCGGGCAGCGCCTCCAGCCAAGGGCCAGCCGTGCGGCCCGAACCGGTCATGGCATTGGAGAGCATCCCGGTGTACCACCACGCCGCAATATTCAGGATCGACAGCACGCTGTAGAGCGCGATCTTGCCGAACCAGCTCGGGACTGCCAGCAGGATCGCCGGCAGCGGTGGGTAGATGAACTCGAAGTACTGGTGGATATCGCCGGGATAGAGCGGCCCACCCTTCAAGACCTGCTGCCCGGCCCAGTACCACAGGCCGTAGTCCTTGGTCTTGCCGTGCCCGAAGATCTCGGGACCAAGGACATCGGCAGCCAGGATGAAGCAGCAGAGCAGGAAGAGCAGGTCGAGTGGCGCACGCAACGACAGGGTTCGGAGTGCGCCGGATCGAACGAAAGATTTAGGTGAGGTCACGATGTGGTCCAGTCAGGGGCCATAGCACCTAGCAGACCAACGAACGCTTGGAGAGTCCTGATCACCCGAATTTGTACCCGCCGCGCACAAGCGGCGGGTTTGCGGAGGAGTTGCCTCAAACGAGGCTTTCTGCCTACCTGCGCAGCAAGCCGCCGAGCGCGCCGCGGACCAGGGTGCGGCCGATCGAGCCACCAAGCTGGCCGGCGACGGACTTGCCGATATTGGCCGCCATCCCCCCGATTACCTGATTGGTGACCGATCGGGTCACGTCGCGGGCGATGACCTGGCCCGTCGAGAGGCGGCCGCGCTTGACGTTCGTACCGAAGATGGTGCCGACCATCGAGCCGATCTGGCCGAGGATGCCACCGCCTCCAATGCCGCCAGCCGCGCTGGGATCGGCAGTCGCCGCCGTGCCGGCAATGCGCTTCTGGATCATCTCGTAGGCGGACTCTGCATCAACGGCGGTGTCGTATTTGCCCTTCACCGGACTTGCATCCATGATCGCCTTGCGCTCTTCCGGCGTGATCGGTCCGATCCGGGCCGATGGCGGCCGGATCATCACCCGCTCGACCATCGCCGGCGTGCCGTTGCCTTCGAGAAAGGACACCAGCGCCTCGCCCTTACCGAGCTCCATGATCACCTTGGCGGTGTCGAGCTTCGGGTTGGGGCGGAAGGTCTGGGCCGCAGCGGCGACCGCCTTCTGGTCGCGCGGGGTGAAGGCGCGCAGCGCGTGCTGCACCCGGTTGCCCAATTGTCCGAGCACGCGGTCGGGCACGTCGACCGGGTTTTGAGTCACGAAATAAACGCCGACGCCTTTGGAGCGGATCAGGCGCACCACCTGCTCGATCTTGTCCATCAGCGCCTTGGGCGCGTCGTTGAACAACAGATGCGCCTCGTCGAAGAAGAAGACCAGCTTCGGCTTGGGCAGGTCACCGGCCTCGGGCAGCTCCTCGAACAATTCCGACAGCATCCACAGCAGGAATGTCGCGTAAAGCCGTGGGCTCTGCAGCAGTTTGTCGGCGACGAGGATGTTGACCATGCCGCGGCCGTCGCGGTCGGTCTTCATGAAGTCCTTCAGCGTCAGCGCCGGCTCGCCGAAGAATTTGGTGGCGCCCTGGTTCTCCAGCACCAGAAGCTGGCGCTGGATGGTGCCGACCGTGGCCTTGGTGACATTACCAAAACCCTGCGCCGCCTTCTTGATCTCGGCAAGCGGACTGTCCTCGGCATCCGTCCCCTTCTTGCCCGCATCGGGCACGATGGCATCGAGCAGCGCGCGCAGATCCTTCATGTCGATCAGGGTCAGCCCGTTGTCGTCGGCGACGCGAAAGGCGACGTTGAGCACGCCTTCCTGCACGTCGTTCAGGTCCAGCATACGTGCGAGCAGCAGCGGGCCCATTTCTGTGACGGTCGCACGGACCGGGTGGCCCTGCTCGCCGAACACGTCCCAGAACACCGTCGAGAACTGGTCGGGCTCGAACGTCAGTCCCATCTCGGTGGCGCGCTTGACGATGAAATCCGCGGGCACGCCGACCTCGGAGATGCCCGAGAGGTCGCCCTTGATGTCGGCCGCGAAGACCGGAACACCGGCGCGCGCAAATCCTTCCGCCATAACCTGCAGCGAGACCGTCTTGCCGGTTCCGGTTGCACCTGTGACGAGGCCGTGGCGATTGGCGAACGCCAGCGTCAGCCAAGCCTGCTCGTTTCCTTTACCGACGAAGATTTTGTCGTCGGTATCACCGAGCTTGCTGTCCTGTGCGGTCATTATTCCCTGATCTCTCTGCCCTGTTTCGCATATCGAAATTCGAATGCACAGTTCCGTAGTTTAACGCATGTCGCGCGCTGATTGAAACCATTCAACGCGCTCCGGGCATGCGACATCGTCGGAAATATGCAGGTGGACATCCGCCGAAAGTAGGAAGGACGCATTCGCATCGCGGCATTTTTTTGCCGATTTCATCTCCGCTCTTGCATCACTGCAACACTTCTCGCGCGTTCGAGAATGAATCGGAACGTTGATGGCGTTCATCGCTTGTATTTCACACCACACCGGCTCAAGATCATTTTCGAAAGCAATACTCCGGCATGTGAACCGGCTGAGGGGCGGCCATATGGACGAGCTAATCGGGCGGCTGGCGACAAACGCCAGCATAGATAGTGCTGTCGCCGAAAAGACCGTCGGCATTATCTTGGGCTTCCTCCGCAACGAGGGTCCTTCCGACAGCGTCCAGGTCCTGATCGACGAGATTCCAGGTGCAGAAGCGGCAATCGAGGCATCCGGCACCGGCGGAGGACTGTCGCGGCTGATGGGCGGCGGCCTGATGGCGGTCGGCACGCGCCTGATGGGCCTGGGACTTGGCATGTCCGAGATTCAGAACATCGCCCGTGAACTTTTTCGCTTCGGCCGAGACAAAATCGGAGCGGATCAGATGGGCAAGATCATCGCGGGGACCCCGGGCCTCAGCCAGTTCGCCTGACGCCTGCGCATTTCACATCGAGTATCATGACATATCCGATCTCCGAGATTGAGGGCCTGTCGGCCTTTGCCGCCAACAAGTTGAAGGCGCAGGGTATCCGCACCACCGACGCGCTGCTCGAGGCGGCTTCGACCGTGAAGGGCCGCAAGGCGCTCTCCGCGAAGACCGGCATCAGCGAGCAGTTGCTGCTGGAATGGGCCAACGTCTCCGACTACATGCGCATCCCCGGCATGGGCAGGGCCAAGGTCGGTCTGGTCCGCGCCGCCGGCGTCACCACCGTGCGCGAGCTCGCCTACCGTAACCCGGCAAGGCTCGCCCAGAGCATGCGGGACGCCAACGAGAAGAAAAAGCTGCTCCGCATCCTGCCCTCGGAGAAGTCGGTCGGCGACATCATCGCCAAGGCGAAGAAGCTGCCGCCGAAGATTTCGTATTAGGACTGCTGCTCTCCGCATACGGGGTGGGCGCTACTCTCTCGGCATTGTTTTGCCCGATGAGCAACAATGCATCCCAACTCTGCCGTCATACCCCGCGAAAGCGGGGTATCCAGTACGCCGCGGCTCCTCCGTATCGCGGCACTGTCTCTGGATACTGGATTGCCCGCTTTCGCGGGCAATGACAGCGAGGGTGTGCGACGCCCTGCCCAAACGCTGGCAACCCACGCCTTCCCGTCTTGACTCCCCCTCCCCGACCGCTAAAGCGGGCCGCATGAATGCCTCGCACTCCCCATCCGTCCCGGCGGCCGGTTCAGTCGGGCCTGACGTGCTGCGGACGCTGCTGGAGCGGCCGATCCTGGCGGTGATGGGCGTGCTCAACGTCACCCCGGATTCATTCTCCGACGGCGGCGAATTCATCGCGCCCGAGCAGGCACTCGCGCGGGCGCGGGCGATGATCGAGGTGGGGGTCGACATCATCGATATCGGTGCCGAGTCCACCCGGCCCTACAAGGGCGCCCGGCCGGTCACCGCGGCAGACGAACTGGCCCGGCTCAAGCCGGTGCTATCGGACATCGTGGCGCTCGGCGTGCCGGTCTCGATCGACAGCATGAAGGCGGAAGTGGTGGCCTTTGCGCTCGACCAGGGCGCTGCGATCGCCAACGACGTCTGGGGCCTGCAACGCGACGCCGGCATGGCGCCGCTGGTGGCCGCGAGGAGCGTCCCTGTCATCGTCATGCATAACCGCGACAGGGTCGATCCCGCCATCGACATCATTGCGGACATGAAGGCGTTCTTCCAGCGCTCGCTGGATATCGCGGCACAAGCCGGCATCGCCCGCGACAAGATCGTGCTCGATCCCGGCATCGGCTTCGGCAAGACGGCAGAACAGAGCATGATTGCGCTGGCACGACTTCGCGAGCTCGACATGTTCGGCCTGCCGATCCTCGTTGGTGCCTCGCGAAAACGCTTCATCGCCTCGGTGTCGCCGTCGGAGCCGACCGAGCGGCTCGCCGGCTCGATCGCCGCACATCTGCTCGCCGCACAACGCGGCGCGAAAATCATCCGCACCCACGACGTCGCCGAGACCTTGCAGGCCCTGCGAGTGGCGCACGCAATCGAGAGCAAGCCATGACCGATACGATCTTCGTGAGCGGCCTGTCGATCCATGCCCGCCACGGCGTGATGGAGCACGAGACCGAGGTCGGCCAACGTTTTGTCATCGACCTCGAGCTCTATACCGACCTGTCGGAGCCTTCGCGCAGCGACCGGCTCGCCGACACTGTGTCCTACGCCGACGTCGTAGCGACCACCACCGCGGCCTTCAAGAACACCAATTACAAGCTTCTGGAACGCGCGGCCGGCGCGGTCGCCGATGCCATCCTGTCGCACTTTCCGCGCATACGTGCGGTCAAGATCACCGTGCACAAGCCGCATGCGCCGATCGCCGCCATCTTCGACGACGTCGGCGTCATGCTGACACGCTCGCGGCACCCCTGACATGGCGAGCGTCCTGATTGCGCTCGGCGGCAATGTCGGCGATGTCCGCGCGACCTTCCAGAAGGCAATCGCCCATATCTGCGGCATGGCGCAGGCCGCTTTGATCGCGCGCTCGTCGGACTATGCGACGCCGCCCTGGGGCGACGAGGACCAGGCTCCCTTCATCAACGCCTGCATCGAGATCGAGACCAGCCTTGATCCGCATGCGCTCCTGTTCGTGATGCAGAAGGTCGAGCAGAAATTCGGCCGCACCCGCGATAAAGAGCGGCGCTGGGGCCCGCGCACGCTCGATCTCGACATGATCGCCTATGACGATGTGTCGATGCAGAAGCCTGACCTGACCCTGCCGCATCCGCGCCTATTCGAGCGCGCCTTTGTGCTGGTGCCGCTGGCCGAGGTCGCGCCCGACCGCGTGATCGCAGGCATTCGTGTCCATGACGGTCTCGCCAGCGTCTCGACACAAGGCATTGAGCGGCTTCCGGATACCGGTTAACCAAAAACAACCGTTTGCAGGGACGGCCGGCCGTGGCAATTTCGCCTGCGAACAACAAGATTTTCGGGAGCCCTTCGCCGCATGACCTCCGCGACTGACGACCTGCCGCTGGCGGCGGATTTTCCCAAGGCGACCGTCGACGACTGGCGCAAGCTGGTCGATGGCGTGCTAAAGGGCGCGCCGTTCGAGAAGCTGGTCGCCAAGACCTATGACGGACTCAAGATCGATCCGCTCTATCCGCGCGCCAAAGGTGTTGCGCCCGTGGTGGGCCGGCCGGCGGCGGCGCCCTGGCGGATCATGCAGCGGATCGACCATCCCGATGCAAGTGCGGCGAATGCGCAGGCACTGACCGATCTCGAAAATGGTGCGACGGGTCTGGCGCTGGTGTTCGCCGGCGGCAATGCCGCTCACGGTTTCGGGCTGGAACCGACCGCAGACGCAGTCGCAAGGATCTTGAAGGACGTCCATCTCGATGCCGGCATCGGCCTCGAGCTCGAGATCGGTCCGCAATCGCGGATGGCGGCGATCCACGTCGCGGAATATGTGAAGAGCAAGGGCATCGATCCCGGGGCCTGCGACATCCGCTTCGGGCTCGATCCGCTCGCGGCCTGCGCGGTGTGGGGCCACAGCCCCTATACCTGGGATGAGATCGTTCCGGCCATCACCGGCGGCGTCAAGGGCCTCTCCGCGCTCGGCTTCAAGGAGCCGTTTACATCGGCCGACGGACGCGTGATCCACGATGCCGGTGGCTCCGAGGCGCAGGAGATCGCCTTCGCGCTCGCCTGCGGCGTCGCTTATTTCCGCGCGATCGAGGGCGCGGGCGTTCCTCTGGAGCAGGCGCAGGGCATGGTCTATGCGCGGCTTGCCGCAGATGCAGACCAGTTCCTCACCATGGCAAAATTCCGCGCATTGCGGCTGCTGTGGGCGCGTATCGAGACGGCGTGCGGGCTCACGCCAAAACCGCTGTACATCGCCGCCGATACCGCTTGGCGCATGCTGACGCAGCGCGATCCCTATGTGAACATGCTGCGCGCGACCATGGCGACGTTTGCGGCCGGACTCGCCGGCGCCAACGCGGTCACCGTGCTGCCGCATACGCTGGCGCTCGGCCTGCCCGATCCATTCGCGCGGCGCGTGGCGCGCAATACTCAGCTCGTGCTGCTGGAAGAGAGCAACCTCGCCAAGGTCAGCGATCCCGCGGCAGGCGCAGGCGGCATCGAGACGCTGACCGGCCAGCTCTGCGACGCGGCCTGGGCGCTCTTCCAGGAGAGCGAGAGAGCCGGCGGCGCCTTCGCTGCGCTTCAGCAGGGCCTGTTCCAGAGCAAGGTCGCGGCTGCGCGAAAAGCCCGCGACGCCAACATCGCAAAACGCCGCGACGTGCTGACCGGCGCCAGCGAGTTTCCGAACCTGCACGAGAACGAAACTGCGGTGCTGAAGGCGACGCCGATCGCGCTGGCGCCTTATGGCGAGCAAAAATACAAGTTCGACGCGCTGCCGCCGATCCGGCTGGCGGAACCGTTCGAGGCGCTGCGGGACGAATCCGATGCGGCCTTGAAGGCACACGGCGCGCGGCCGAAAGTCTTCTTGGCCAATCTCGGCACGCCCGCTGATTTCACGGCGCGCGCGACCTTTGCCAAAAGCCTGTTCGAGACCGGTGGCATCCAGGCCGTCGACAGCCAGGGCTTCGCCGATCCGGCCCAGTTAGCTGCAGCCTTCAAGGCCTCCGGTGCCGGGCTCGCCTGCCTTTGTTCCAGCGACAAGGTCTATGCGGAACACGCCGAAGCCGCGGCGCAGGCCCTGCAAACCGCCGGCGCCCGACTTATCTATCTGGCAGGCCGCCCGACCGATGCCGAGGCGGCGCTGCGTGCAGCCGGCGTCACCGGCTTCGTCTTTGCCGGCGGCGATGCGCTTGCCACGCTGCAAGACACCTATCGACGGATGGAGCAGCCATGACAGACGCAGGCAAACCCGTTCTCACCGGCGGCTGCCAATGCGGGGCAGTGCGCTTTGGAGTCACGACGGCGCCGAACAGGGTTTCGATCTGCCACTGCCGGATGTGCCAGAAGGCCAGCGGCGCGCCGTTCGCCTCTTTTGCCGACATCAACAAGACGGACTTCGCCTGGACCAAGGGGAGTCCGTCGTTCTTCCGCTCCTCCTCCATCGCCGAGCGCGGCTTTTGCGCCGCCTGCGGCACGCCGCTGAGCTTTGGCCGCATCGACGGCGACCGGATCGAGATCATGACCGGCGCCTTCGACCGTCCTGACCACGTGGTGCCGACTCGGCAGTTCGGCACCGAGTCCCGTCTCGGCTGGGTGGTCGGGATCGCCAATCTGCCGAGCCAGACCACGCAGCAGAATTACGGGCCGGAAAAGATGGCGACCATCGTCAGCCATCAGCATCCGGACCATGATTGAGGCGCCGCCATGTTTCAGCTGCTCGGACAAACGTTGCTCGGTCTGGCAGAATGGAAGATTGGGAAGCTGTTCGCGCGGCTGCTCTGGGTTGGGACCGGCCAAATTACTCAGAGCCGCTTGGACGATCCCGTCTACAAGAAAAATGTGCAAAAGCTGATTGAGCGCAATCGCAGGTTTGAGGATCCCAAGGAATGACCCGCATTCCCAATTTCGCCGACGTCGCCTTCGAGCGCGCCGCCACCGACGCCCCGACCGGCAGCGCCGAGCCGTGGCTGACGCCCGAGGGCATTCTGGTGAAGCCCGCATATAGCGAGGCCGATCTGGCCGGGCTCGACTTCCTCGATACCTATCCGGGCATCGCGCCTTATCTGCGCGGCCCCTACCCAACCATGTATGTCAACCAGCCCTGGACCGTCAGGCAATATGCCGGCTTCTCCACGGCCGAGGATTCCAACGCGTTCTACCGCCGCAATCTCGCGGCCGGACAGAAGGGCCTCTCGGTCGCCTTCGATCTCGCCACCCACCGCGGCTATGACAGCGACCATCCGCGCGTCGGCGGCGACGTCGGCATGGCCGGCGTTGCCATCGATTCCATCTACGACATGCGCACGCTGTTTGCGGGCATTCCGCTCGACCAGATGAGCGTGTCCATGACCATGAACGGCGCGGTGCTGCCGATCCTCGCGCTCTACGTTGCGGCCGCCGAGGAACAGGGCGTGCCGCCGGAGAAGCTCTCAGGGACCATTCAGAACGACATTCTGAAAGAGTTCATGGTGCGCAACACCTACATCTATCCGCCCGCGCCTTCGATGCGGATCATCTCGGACATTTTTGCGTATACCTCGCAAAAAATGCCGAAATACAATTCGATCTCGATCTCCGGCTATCACATGCAAGAGGCCGGCGCGACGCAGGACCTCGAGCTCGCCTATACGCTGGCCGACGGCGTCGAATACCTTCGTGCCGGCCTTGCGGCGGGCCTCGATGTCGACCGCTTCGCGCCGCGGCTGTCGTTCTTCTGGGCGACCGGGATGAACTTCTTCATGGAAGTGGCCAAGATGCGCGCCGCGCGGCTGCTCTGGGCGAAGCTGCTGAAGCCTTTCAATCCGAAGGATCCGCGCTCGCTGTCACTGCGCACGCATTGCCAGACATCCGGCTGGTCGCTGACCGCGCAGGACGTCTTCAACAACGTGATGCGCACGACTGTGGAAGCGATGGCGGCGACGCAAGGCCACACCCAGTCGCTGCACACCAATGCGCTCGACGAGGCGCTCGCTTTGCCGACCGACTTTTCGGCGCGCATTGCCCGCAACACGCAGCTCTTCCTGCAGCAGGAGAGCGGCACCACCCGCATCATCGATCCCTGGGGCGGCTCGTATTATGTCGAGCGTCTCACCCGCGACCTCGCCGCCAAGGCCTGGGGCCACATCCAGGAGGTCGAGGAGCTCGGGGGCATGGCCAAGGCGATCGAGGCCGGCGTACCGAAGCTGCGCATCGAGGAAGCCTCGGCCAAGACCCAGGCCCGCATCGACGCCGGCAAGCAGGCGGTGATCGGCGT
>NZ_JBHTFN010000002.1:0-86706 GCF_042666195.1 Bradyrhizobium sp. GCM10028915 | reverse complement strand
TTAACCTCGAGGCTCATCAACCGCCTTGATCGCTTCGATCTCCTGATCCTAGATGATCTTGCTTACGTCACCAAGGACCAGGCCGACACTAGCGTGCTGTTCGAACTCATCAGCGCACGCTACGAGCAGCGCTCGATGCTGATCACCGCCAATCAGCCGTTCGGCGAATGGAACAAGGTCTTCCCGGACCCCGCCATGACGCTCGCCGCCATCAATCGTCTCGTTCACCACGCCACCATCGTTGAGATGAACGTCAAGAGCTATCGCAGACGCACCGCGCTCGACCGAAAACGCGGTCCGGGACGGCCGACCTCGCACGCGACACCCAAAACCGTCGCTGATTGACGCTCCGCGACAATCAGAGTTCAACAAAACTCTTGCGCACGACAATCTGCGCGGCAATCATTACTTCGCCGCGACACTGACTCGCCATCCAGTTTGCCGCGCCTTCCCATCCAGATCGACGCGCTACATCCAACAAGGCATCGAGGCGTCTGCTCGCCTCGACCGTCGCTCGAGGCGTAATAGACCGCCGGCAGCGGCGCAGGTCCGGCGAAGGGCCAGTCATCCCCCACATCTGTCCAGATCCGACCGGTCCTGCAGTTGCCCTTCGCCAGGACGCGGATGGTGTTGTCGTCGCCATGCAGGCGCTCGGCCGCGAGCACATAACGCTCGATCAGGTGCAAGAGCGGCATGAGGCCGAAGGTCCCGTGGCCGACTTGGTCGGCTAGCATCGACAACGGCAGGTCGATCCTCTCGCACTTGAAGCGCGCTCTGGCGGTTCAGCGGGATGTGCATGCCGACCTTGTCGAACAGGGTGATCGCCAGCAATTGCGGGCCGATGAAGCCGTGCGGTGTGGCATGGAACGGCGCGGGCCGCTGGCTGATCTTCTCGCAATCGCGGCAGGTGAACTTTTCCCGCACTATCTCGACGAGCTTGAAGCGACGCGGGATCTCCTCCACCGTCTTGGTCACATCCTCGCCGATCTTAGCCGGCCGCGATCCGCCGCAGCAGGCGCAGGTCGTCGGAGCCTCGATTGTCAATCGGCCCTTTAATTGCGGTTTGTTGTCAAGCTTACATTTCTAACTCGCCCACGGCACGGTGGTAGCGCTCGCGCCGTCGGAGCTGGTCCGGATTGCGGAGACGGCGCGGGCGCGGCTGATACGTGCTTTGCCGGCCAGGCACTGGATCGCGGAGCTGGTTGATGTCTTCGCTGGGATCATGGTCCTTTCCGAGGTCGCGCAGCGCCTCACGATGATGTCCGGGTCGGAGTGCCTCAACGTTTGCAGCGGAATGCGGACGAGCCGCCACCAGTCGATTGACCGAGGTCGCCACAACACCGTCCCAGCGGGACATCGCCAGTCCGGCAGACCGGACCAGGAACTTTACAAGATCGGATCAGGCTTCCTTCGCCTGGCCCCAGTCGAACGATGTGCCGTCGCCCCAGATACAGTGAAGAACGATGGCGATTTTGCGCGCGATGGCGACCTTTGCCTTTCGCATGCCAATCCGCTTGGCGAGCTCCATGCCCCAAGCCTTGAGAGAGGACCATTTCTTCGTTCTATAAAGCAGGACGGTCGCCGCCTCGTACAGGTAAGTTCGAAGAAGACGGTCGCCCCATCGTGATATCTTGCCATTGATATCAGTTTCGCCAGACTGGTTGCGTCGAGGCGTAAGACCCAGACAGGCGCCGACGCTGGATGCCGACCGGAAGCGCGATGGGTCGTCGATCGTATGGCGGAAGGTCAAGGCGGTCACCACGCCGACACCAGGAACCGTCATCAGGCGGCGCGTTGTCTCATCCGACTTCGCCAACTGGCGGACTTCGTCGTCGAACTTGCTTTGCTGCTTGCAGATCTGCTCATGGATCGACAGAAGCGGCGCGATCACACCGAGGAGCTGATGATCTTCGCCTAATAGCTCGCAGACCTGATTGCGGAACTGCAGTCCGATCGCGCGTGGGAAGAGCAAGCCGTATTCTTTGATTAGACTGCGGACCTGGTTCTCGATATCTCGACGAATGGCCACGAGCCGAGATCTCGCGACGAGTATCGCGCGTATCTTCTGACTTTCCTCGCTCTTGACTTTGACTTCTCGGTACCAGCCGACCCGCACCAGTTCGGCCAAACCTCGAGCATCATTCTGATCGCTCTTGTTCATGCGTACGGACAAAGCCTGACGCGCGTCGATGCAGACCACCGGAAGATCAACCCTACGAAGTTCATGCCATAGCCAACTCGCCATCGCCCCGGTCTCAAATCCGATGCGCTCCGCCTGTGGCGCTCGCTTGCGAAGCAGTGCCCTCAGCGCCCCCGGGTCGGACTTGGCCTTTCCCTCGAACATGACCTGACCCACTTCGTCGACCACACACACTGATGTTTCTTTTTGCGAGACATCCAACCCAACATACTGCTTCATAGCCCCTCCGATTCGCGGGATTGCGGGAAGGCTTGAAGATAGCGGACATTTCGAGCCGCGGGCGCCGACCGCAATTACGTCATCGTGTTCAAATTTGGCTCTGCTGAAGCTATTTTGGTGCAGCACTGGTCATGTGGAGCCGATTAGCCGAGCCTGCAGCAAGTCGAGCTTGGCGCGCCCGTACATTTGGCATTTAACCAGTTCGAGTTTGGTGATTCGGTCTTCGGTCTGTCCGTTGGACCAGGACGGGTAATGGCTGCGCTGACGGCGGCTTTGTCTTTGATGATGCCGCTGGGAAAGACATGACGAGGCTTGCGCATGCTCGTTCCAACCGTGGTTCAAGCTCTTCGTGATCCTTCTTGCGGATCACCGCATGGAAAGCGGCTATGATCTCCTCGAGCTTCCACCAGGAGAGGAACGCCTTGCTCAATCGCCGCAATGGTGACGGTCTCTGACTTTGATAGCGTGTCGCGCCCATGGTCATCAGGCGGGCGATAGTTCTCGCGGACGGTACGCGCTGCAGGCTTTGAGCGTCGGGCATTTCGGCACGCCGACGGCGTGTCGCCCATTCGGCAACGGATTAAGTGTTGGCCCGAAGACGTCCGGCTCCGAACTCGGAGGCGTTCGACCGCGCGTAAACGAGCGCCCCGTTCTCTTCGCGCCGCTCGACCAGGATGTCTGAGCGAGCAGGAACATAGTCCCTGAAGGTTAGCGAACCTTGCGTATTGCGCACCCAAGCGACGTCGGTGAGATCTGTGATAGGGATGGGCAAACCGCCGAGGAGACCGCGCTCGCTCACGGGCTTTTTCATGATTGCCTCGGCATGCTCACGTGCGCGGTCAAAACACAAAATCGGCAATGCGTTGAGCTTACCGTCTAGTCTACTTCGGCAATCCGTTGTTCAAGCAAATCCAAAAGCTCGAATGGGGTTACCTCGCTATTCGTTCTTTTCGACGACGCCCCGCCCTGTGTCGCGGATCAACTTTCATGCACTGGAGAACTCCGTTTGCCCGCCCTCCGTCCTTTGAGTGAACGTCACAACAACTATGCATGTTAGAGAAGTGCTTTGCTTGGACCACGACAGAACTGCCCGGCAGCTGAACAGACCCAGCTTCGCCCAAACCGTCCGCTTCGGATGCGAGGCCGGCCTCAGGCCAACTCGGCACGTGACTGGTGCTGTCTCTGACGAACCCTGGATCCGCATCACTTGCTTGCGAAAAGCTGTCCTTAGTTATGGCTACCGATGTCCGTGTCTGCGGCGCTGAATCAGCGCATCGATCGCACGCCAGATGGTGGATCCGATCCGTGCAAGAAGTGCAGCGTCCTTGTGAGTCTGCGAGCCGGTCCCTGCCACGCTTAACTCTGCTACTACCGGGCTCCAGACATCAGGAATTCAGGAGGTCCAGAACGTATCTGACGGTGAGCTCCGTGGTCGGAATTACGATCTCGTCGGAGGCGCCGAACGTGGGCGTGTGAACATGTGAGTCGTCACTCGTCGCGCGGCTGCCGAACCAAAAATAGATCGACGGCAAGCACGCCGCGTAGAAGCCGAAGTCGTCGCTTCCGGCTGCTTGTTTCCTCTGGTTGAAGAAAGCGTCCGGACCGGCCGTATCGTGGACCAGCTGCTTGAAACGTTTCACCATTTCCGCATCGTTGATAACGGCAGGCTCACCCGTGCGGACGATGCACTCAGCATGGCCGCGGTGCATTGCAGCGACGCCTTCAGCGACCTCGCGAACTCGTTGGCACAGCAGCGCTCGGCGATCGGAACTGCCAGTCCTGATTGTTCCTTCGAGAATGACGGATGGGCAGATGACGTTGGTCGCCTCGCCGCCATGTATTGTGCCAATCGTAATGACCGCTCCATCGTCAATTGGCATTTCCCGCGAGACCACCTTCTGAACTTCATTAACGAACGCGGCTGCTATTGTGATGGCGTCGACGCCGTTATGCGGCGACGCGCCATGCGCCATTTTTCCTGCGATCGTGATTTTGAATTGATCCGCGGATTTTGTGACCGCGCCTTCCTGAGCACCGAACATTCCGGCAGGAATTCCAGGACTCACGTGAAAACCGACGGCTCGATCAAAACCCTCCAGCAGCCTGTCGTCTTGGACCGTGCGCCCGCCGAGCGGCTCCGCCTCTTCGGCGGGTTGAAAAAACACGCGCACTTTACCTGCGAAGTTACTGCGCAGCCGGCGCAAAGCAACCGCCGTGCCGAGCGCGATCGAACCGTGCATGTCGTGACCACAGGCGTGCATGACGCCGTTCACCTGCGAACGATAGGGCAAATCGTCACGACACTCTTGGATTGGTAGAGCGTCGATATCGCCGCGCACTGCGACGTGACGCTTCTGACCTGAAGCCGTGCCCTCAATGTCGACATAGAGCCCAGTCTTATGGAAAGACTTGACATCCTCGAAGCCGAAGCGCTGCAGCATGGCCCGAATGCGCTCCTGGGTTTTCCATTCCGCATTCGATAGCTCGGGCTCCCGGTGCATGGCGTGACGTAACTCGATGACCGCCTCGCGTTCGTTGTCTAATAGGAGATCATTGCTGCGGTTGCTCATCCGTCTAATCCTTTAGTCGGCTCTTCTGCCATCTGCCAATTCACAAGCGTAGTCTGTCGACACGAGCGAAAGCCGGCAAACGTACGGCCTGCGGACGCAGAAATCCGGCTCAATATTGGGTTGGACCGCAGAATTTCCGACGAAGTGTGGTACTATCGCCTCACGCTGAGCACCATTGGTCTCGGCAAGGGGAGTGCTTGCCGGCGCCAGGTGAACAATGGTTTTGGGGTCAGCCCGAGTCGCCGGCAATCTCGGAAACAAACCGCGCCTGGTACCATCGATTCCTCGACGATCCGGGCCTTGTCGTCCTTAGAGAACCAACGGCGACGTCCCGTCTCCGTGATCACTTCCAGCCGGCGCGCCGCCACGTCCCACATAAGCGTATGGTCAAGCATAGACACAAGCTGATCCCTTCAAAAACAGCGTGACACTCGCATATTCAATGCGCAAGAAGGTGGGAGAAGGACGCTCTGATATCCGCTGTCAAGAATTACACGAACTCTTCGATTGTGCAGGCGCTTCAAACGTTGCGAGGCGTCGATCTGATCGTCGCCGTGAAGTTCGCGATCGAGATTGGTGACGTGAGCCGTTTTGAGAGCCTACGGCAATTTATAACTTATCTCGGCCTGGCGGCAAGCGAACGGTCTACGGGAGAGTCCGTCAGGCGTGGCGGCATCAGTAAGGCCGGCAACGGCCGTGTTTGCCACATGTTGGTCGAGAGCGCCTGGACATATCGACACCCGCCGAAGATCGGTAAGACAAAGCTATACCGGCTCGAGCAGGCATCGCCAGCAGTGCGAGAGATAGCTTGGAAGGCGCAGAGCCGGTTGACCACCCGCTACCGGAAGTTGGCTGCGCGCGGCAAGCGAACGATGGTGGTCTGCACCGCTATCGCCGGTGAACTGGTCGGCTTCATGTGGGCGGTTGCCAGACAAGTGCAGAGAGCCTGGTTGGACGCCCTTCTCATCATCGTGCATGGGCGGAGGCGGGACCACGGCAGATGGAATGCCCGTCAGACGCCTTGTGGCCGGCAACAACGCCAATTCCCGCAGTAAGATACGAGCAGACCTCGGACGCACAATCGGAATACGGTAGACAATCCGCGCATCAGAGCTTGATCAGCCTCGTTCTTCGGTCCCGCCTCCACCTATGCACGACCATCTCTATGAACAGCCGATCGACGACGGACGATGCTCCGGATTCTAATTCTTGACAGCGGATATCAGAGCCGTGTTCAGCTGCCGGATGACGGGTGACCTGCGGGTCTGTGGTTTAGTTTGGACCGTTAGGCTTCGAATGGACAAACTGCACATCGCTATCACGGAGCCGGTGCGGCGGCTTAAGGTGTCTTCACCGGCGTCGGTCGTCGGCGGGAAGCCACAAGGACAAGGCGGATTGCGAGCGGCGAGTCGGTCTGGTTCGGTAGCCGCAGAAGCCTAGTACCTTCACGGGGAACCAAAGTTCGGCTCCGTTCGCCCATTGATGTACAGCGATGGCAAATGCCGGTCCAAACAAACTTTGTCGGCTCGTAGTGTCCTTCTGCTTGGCGCACGAGGGTGTTCCCTGTCTATGGGGCCCCGCGCCTTAGCGCCTTGCTTGCTGTCTTGACTCTGATCTCTCACCTCCGCCAAGGAAAGCTCTTACGCCGCAGACCTCCGACTCATCTGCGAGCGGAGTCCTTTGCAAGTTCGTCCATTACTTGCTTGGTCGCCTGATATGCAAGATCAACTATTTCATCGATCTCTGCCTCGGACACAACGAGCGGTGGAGCAAAACCAAGTATGTCTCCATGCGGCATCGCTCGCGCGATAAGTCCTCGATCCCGGGCAGCCTTTGAAATACGAGCACCTACTTTTAGCTCCGGATCAAATCTCCGTTTTGTCTGACGGTCCGCGACAAATTCAACAGCGCCGAGCAAGCCTACGCCTCTGACTTCCCCAACTATCTCGAGCTGCGCAAATCGCTCCTTAAGCCGCCGTTGCAAGTGCGCGCCGACGGTCTTGGCGCGGTCGCTCAGCACCTCTTTCTGGACAATGTCGAGCACTGCATTTGCAGCTGCGGCCGCAATTGGATGGCCCGAATACGTATATCCATGCGAGAAGGCTCCAACGCGATCGGCTCCTTCTTCCATCACCTTATACACCTTCTCACCGACGATGGCCGCAGAGAGTGGTACATATCCGGAAGTCAGCCCCTTGGCCACAGTCACCAGATCTGGCTCAATCCCGTAGAGCGTGCTGCCGAAGTCGGCACCGGTTCGACCGAATCCACAGATGACCTCGTCAGCGATCAGAAGAACGTCGTAGCGCCTGAGCACGGCTTGAACTTCTTGCCAGTACCCAGCTGGTGGCGGCGTAATACCACCCGTGCCGAGCACAGGCTCTGCGATGAAGCCGCCAACCGTTTCCGGACCCTCTCGCAGGATTAGCTGCTCAAGCTCAGCTGCACGGCGACGAGAAAATGCCTCTTCCGTTTCGCCGGGCTCAGCACCCCAATAATGATGCGGCGTTCCCGTGTGCAGAATACCGGGGAAAGGAAGGTCCATGTGATCGTGGTAGAACGACATGCCAGTCATCGAACCAGAAATGACCGAGCAGCCATGGTACCCTCGCTCGCGCGAGATAATCTTTTTCTTCCTGGGTTGACCGCGCAGATTGTTATAATACCACACGAGCTTTGCCTGCGTCTCGTTGGCGTCCGATCCAGACAACCCGTAGAACACTTTGCTTGGCTTGCCCGGTGCCATTCGCACGAGACGATCCGAAAGAGTCGCCAGCTCTTCCGTCGTGTGCGCCGCGTAGGTGTGGTAGTACGCTAACTGATATGCCTGCCGCGCTATAGCTTCTGCGACTTCGGTGCGACCGTAACCGATGTTGACGCAGTACAGCCCCGCAAATCCGTCGATGTAGTTTCGGCCCTCGGCGTCGTTTATGCGAATACCTTTGCCGCCCGTAACTATCGTGGGATCGCCCATCTTGCCGCTCGCGAAGTCTTTGAGCTGAGTGAATGGATGCAGAACACTGGAGCGATCTCGTTCGGCGATGGCCTTGATATCAATCATGTCACTTCTCCTAAGCTGCCAGATCGCCGAAACAGACGTACTTGAGTTCCATAAATTCGGCTAAGCCGTGTCGCGAGCCTTCTCGACCAAGCCCAGATTGCTTCCATCCGCCGAACGGAATAGGTGGCCCTGTGAATGAGTCTGTGTTGATGCCGACCATACCGCACTCGAGCCGCTCAGAAGCCCGAAGCGCCCGACGCAAGCTGTCGGTGTAGATGTACCCGGCTAGGCCCATTTCGCTGGCGTTGGCTCTGGCGATGACCTCATCTTCGGAGTCAAACGAAAGGACTGCTGCGATCGGGCCAAATGTTTCCTCAGAAGCAATGAGCATATTCTCGGAAACTTCAGTGAGCAGTGTCGGAGGGACGAAGTTGGGGCCGGCAGCGGCGCCCTGATGCGCCGACATAACGGTGGCTCCCTTTTTCACCGCATCATCAACTTGGGCCCTGCACTTGTTGGCAACAGATAGCTTGGTCATAGGCCCGATGTCCGTTGTCGGGTTAAGTCCATGACCGACTCGGAGCCGAGCCATTTCTGCAGCAAACGCCTCGACAAAGGCCCCATGGACGCCCTTTTGAACGTAGATGCGGTTCGCTGCCAGGCAGTCCTGACCTGACGTCGCGAATTTAGCGGCCATCGCCCCCTTGACCGCCTTCTCGAGGTCAACGTCGTCAAAGATGATAAACGGGGCATGCCCGCCTAATTCCATGGAGACTTTCTTCACCGTGTCCGCCGCCCCTTGAAGGAGATGGCGGCCAACCTCTGTAGAACCTGTGAACGACAGGACCCGCACTCTCGCGGCGTGCAATAGAGGCGTCGACAGTTCGATCGGGTTACCTACCAGGACTTGAAACACGCCGGCAGGGAATCCGGCCTGTTCAGCCAGCCGCGCAATGGCGAGCGCGGAGAGCGGCGTCTCCGGAGCTGGCTTTACAATGATGGGACAGCCAGCAGCGAGCGCGGCCCCCGCCTTTCGCGTAATCATCGCAACAGGAAAGTTCCAGGGCGTAATCGCAGCCGCGACGCCGATTGGCTGCATTCGGACGTGAAGGAGACTGCCGGGCTTGTGGCTGGGGATGGTCTCTCCGTACGCACGCTCCCCTTCGGCTGCGAACCACTCAAGAAATCCTGCCCCGTACTGGATTTCATGACGCGCTTCCGCAAGGGGCTTACCCTGCTCGCTCGTGACGATGACCGCGAGTTCTTCCGCATGCTCGAGGATTAAGGACGCCCAGGACCGGAGGATCGCCCCTCGTTGTACAGGCAACAATCCCCGCCAAGCCGAAAAAGACCGGTCGGCCGCTGCGATCGCCGCATTCATGTCAGCCGCGCTGCAACGCGCCACCTCTGCAATCTGTTCTCCGGTCGCTGGATCGATGACGGCATCTCTTCGGTCGCCAGAAATCCACCGGCCGTCCAGTAGCGCGGCCCCTGCCACGAAATCGTTGCGCAAAGTCTGCAGGCGCTCCTTCGCAAGACCAACCAGCTCACGATTTTCCTGTCGAAAAGTTTGAAGGGACATTTGCGGGTCCGACACCGTCAATTGTTGAAATCTGTTGTGCATTCAGCATACTGATGATGCCAACAGATTTGCGGCGCATTTCTCCGATGCGCTAACGATTTCCTGCAGCGGACGCGCGTTCGGAGACGGAATACACCTGAGGGGCTGGAGCTTAATCATGCGATACGACCGGATAGACGCGCGCATCCTCGAGATTGTGCAGAAGAACAATCGCCTGACCTCCGAGGTAATCGGCGAGATGGCTGGACTGTCTGCGACCGCGTGTCAACGCAGGCTAAAGCGACTTCGCTCAGAAGGTATCATCGAGGCCGATGTCTCGATCGTCTCGGCAAGGGCGGTCGGACGACCGATCCAGATGCTCGTCCTAGTGAGCCTGGAGCGCGAGCGTTCAGACATCATCGACAGGTTCAAGAAAGCTATCAAGTCGTCAGCTGAAGTCGTGAACGGATTTTACGTAACCGGCGATGCTGATTTTGTTCTCTACCTTACCGCCCGTAGCATGGAGGAATATGAGCAGTTCACTAGACGGTTCTTCTATGAGAACCCGGACATCAAGGGTTTTAAGACAATGGTTATAATGGACCGGGTAAAAACGGGTTTCGCCGTTCCGATCGAGATGCCGGACGAAGACTGAGCTGGCAGGCGTGCCAAGCCCCGCATTTTTTCCTCACGCATTCGTATACAATGCCCAAAAACCCCAACGGTGATCCGCTATTTTGTGCGCCTGCCAAGGTCTTGGCTGAACTGTGCTTCGGCTTTCAAACGAAATTGCAGTTATACCGATAGGACGTTTCAAGCGCTGGGTTGATACGTCCGCTCTGGCGAGACGATGCAAACTGAAAGAACGCGGTGGAGATTTAACTGCGGTACGGTAGACGAGCTAGTGTGGCTTCGCTCGAACGTTCCGCTCTTTCGCCCACGTGTTCGATCATCAGAGCAAGCGACATCGCTGAGATCAGAACATCTAGGGCTGCGGCTGAGGGCTAGGCGGAGAGTCTGGTGGAACTCTGCGAGCTTTCCACGACCTCAAATAAACTGACATGGCAACTGGCCTGGTGCTTGTCGCGTTTGCAACGGGGCGGGGCGTCTTGCGCGCAATGTCCCAAGGACCGCAAGCAATCTCAGGACCGTATTGTCGCGTTGAAGCTTATTGCATTTGAGCTGCCCATCTTAGGTCAGTGGTTGCCAGCGCCGGATGTATCTGAGCTCAGAACGGCCCTCATCCGACTAGCCGCCGGACGCGCAGTAGGCGCGAGATGACCGATTCGCCGAACTCGCGCATCTTCAGTGCCGACGGCATCACCGCACCGCTCCAGCATGTCACGTTTCGACGCATCTGGATCGCGAGCGTACTCGCCAACCTCGGCGCTCTGATCCGGAGCGTGGGAGCAGCTTGAGCCAAGACGCAGATGACCTCGTCCGCAGACAAAGTGGCGCTCGTGCAGACTGCTCTCTTGTTGCCAGTCATGCTGATATCGATGCCTGCCGGCGCGATCACCGATATGTATGACCGTCCGGTCGTAGCCCTCATCTCCGTTGCCATCTCGTGCGCTGGCGCCACGGCGCTGACCACGCTTGCGTGCCTCGGCCTGGTCACGCCTAACATGTTGCTCGCCCTGTGTTTCATCGTCGGCAGCGGAATGGCGCGGATGGATCCAGCTTGGCAGTCGTCGGTTGGCGAGCAAGTTCCTTTAAAATCCATGCCCGCGGCGGTCGCGCTGAACAGCATTAGCTACAATATTGCCCGCAGTGTGGGCCCTGCGATCGGGGGGATCGTGGTTGCCACCGCTGGCGCGGCCGCTTCGTCGCGGTCAACGCGCTACTCTATCTGCCCCAGATGTTGGCCCTATTCCTGTGGAAGCGCGTCCATGAACCCTCGCGTCTACCTCCCGAGACGCTGAATCGCGCTATCGTGACCGGCATCCGCTATATCATCAATTCCCCCTCGTTCAAGGTCGTGCTCGGGCGCACCATGGCGATGGGCCTGATCGGCGGAGGGATCGTCGCGCTTATGCCCCTTGTGGCCCGCGATTTGCTCCAGGGTGGCGTACAGACTTACGGCACCACGCTCAGTGCCTTTGGTCTGGGCGCGGTGATCGGCGCGCTGAATATTACGCAGGTGCGTAAACGCCTGAGCGGCGAAGCGGCGATCCGCGCCTGCGCGCTTTCGATGGGTAGCGCCATCACCGCGGTAGCGCTGAGCCGCGAGGGGATGCTCAGTGCCATCGCGCTGTTCCTCGCCGGAGCCGTGTGGATGATATCATGGGCGCTATTCAACATTGGGGTTCAGCTATCGGCGCCGCGCTGGGTCGCCGGGCGTGCGCTTGCAGCCTATCAGGCGGCAGGATCGGGTGGGATTGCCGCTGGCAGTTGGCTGTGGGGCTCTCTGGCTGACGCCGCTGGTGTGCAAACCACCCTGCTGATCTCGGCCGGTTTAATGTTAGTTTCCCCGCTATTGGGGTTGTGGCTACGCATGCCACGCGTAAGTACTCGTGAGGAAGATGCCGAGATGCTGGCCGATCCGGAAGTGCGTGTTGCACTTTCGGCACGTAGTGGGCCGCTTGTAGTGGAAATCGAATATCGTATCCTCTCGGATGATGCGCGCGCGTTTCACAATATGATGCAGGACGTGCAGCTGTTTCGCCAACGTAACGGTGCTTATGGGTGGTCGATCGCGCGCGACATCGCTGATCCCGAGCTTTGGACCGAGCGCTACCACTGTCCGACTTGGCTTGACTATCTGCGGCAGCGCAATCGCTCGACCAAGTCAGAGCGCGCGCTTGATGAAACGGCGGCGGCTTTCCACAGTGGCCCTCATCCCATACGGGTTCGCCGCATGCTCGAGCGGCCGTTCGGATCCGTACGCCGGAGGGAACATGAAATCGAACGGGCGGCGAAGGACATCGTGCCGCGCTCGGGCACTGGTTGGAGCTGAGAAGCGACGGCTGAGCACAGCTCGGACAGGCGCACGACCGCGCCGCCGCGCAAAGGTGCGAGTTGCTAGACACCTCACCGGATCTGATGCCCAATATAACTTTTAGTTGGCGCCGCCGGCCAGCTAGCTACGACTGGTCATTGGATCAGCTGCGCAACGTCGATCAATGCGCGCCTCAAAAAGGCTCTTTGGCGTCGGCGACTCAGCCGTTGCGCCTGACCAATGTCGGTTTAGATGAGCCCGATGCGACGAGCAGGGCAAAAGTGCCCTCAAAAAGGTATGATTAGCGACCAGCAGCGTGCATTCGCTGTCGGTGGAGCGGAATATGCCGGCGGGTATGCTGCCCGGGGATCGCGACCTAACGGCGTCTTGTTGCGCTTGCCAAAGGTAGCAGGAATCTGTCTGCCGGGCTTCGATATCGGCCAACTAACGAAGGCCGAAGGCGCGGGCGCCGTCCCGCTGCCTGGCCGCTCGACCATGTCACCTAGTGCCACGGTCGCCGGTTCGGTTCGACAAGAGCCCGCGAGCACACGAGTTAGGTCAAGGAGCTTGGTGGCTAAAAGTGGTTGAAGAGCGAGCCTGTGCGCTGAGAGGGTTCGATCCTGACCTCCCAGGCGAGGAATTGCGTGCGTAAGGCGACTGCTTCTATCGAAATTATCCCAAATGGCGCACTCTGATTTGGCCTATTATGCCTAAAGAAAAGGAGGCCTGAGCTGCCGCCGGTTTGATGGACACCGGGTTAAGCTAATCCCACCTTGCGCTCGAACTCAACAGGGCTGAGGTAACCGATCGTCGAGTGACGTCAGGTCGTGTTGTAGAACCGCTCGATGTAATCGAACACATCTGCTCTGGCCTCGTTCCTGGTGCGATAGCTTTTGCGCTCGGTGCGTTCGGTTTTCAGCGACGAGAAGAAGCTCTCCATCGCCGCGTTGTCCCAGACGTTACCGGACCGACTCATGCTGCAGACGATGCCGCTATCAGCCATCAAGCGCTGGAACTGCTCGCTGACGTACTGGCTGCCGCGATCGGAATGATGCCTCAGGGCATCCGGCTTGCTGCGCCGCCAGACCGCCATCAGCAGGGCGTCCGCAACCAACTGGGCGGCCATGCTGGCGCTCATCGACCAGCCGACCACCCGGCGCGAGAACAGGTCGATCACCGCCGACACATAGAGCCAGCCCTCAGCCGTCCAGATGTAGGTGAAGTCGGCGATCCACTTCTGGTTTGGGCGCTCGGCCTCGAACTGCCGATCCAGAAGGTTCGACGCCACGTTCGCAATCCGGCGATGGCCTGCGTCCTTCGGCAGACGCCGGCGTCGTGGCCGCGCCCGCAGGGCCTGCAGCGCATCAGCCGTTCGACCCGGTGCAGGCCGCATTCGACGCCGTCCGCCAGAAGGTCTCGCCAGACGCGCCGCGCGCCGTAAGTCCGGTCACTGGCAAGGAAGCTGACCTTGACCTGCTGGCCTACGGTCTTGTCGCTTCGGGATCTGGCGCTGGGCGATCGGTTCAGCCAGGCATGAAAGCCCGACCGCGACACGCCCATCGCTTCGCATAGCCATGCCACCGGCCAGATGCCCCGGTGCTTCGCGATGAAGCCGAACTTCATGTCGCTTCCTTCGCGAAGTAGGCAGCGGCCTTCCTAAGAAACAGCCGGATTGGCATCGCCCGGAATGGCCTGCAACACGAAGCCTAGCGATTTCGCCCGGCGCTGTAGGTTGGCGAGGACACGGCTACGATATTGCTGCTCATATTGGTCTGCACCAGGATCCTTGTAACTGATGCCGTGCCGGAGTGTGTTGTAGAATAAAACCGCAATCTTGCGAGGGGTCGCCGTGACGGCCTTCGATTTACCCGCGCGTGAGGACAGCCGACGATAGAATGCTCCAAGCGCTGTCTCGCTCCGCCCCACGGTTGTTGCTGCCAACCGCAACAGCGCAGCTGCGCGACTTGAGGATCTCCGTGTGCGCGAGGACAGGACCTTGCCGCCGGAGATCTTGTTGCCGGGTGCGAGGCAGAGCCAGGAAGTGAAGTGTTTGGCGCTCGGCCATGCCCTTAAATCCGTGCCGCACTCGCCGATGAGCTTCAATGCGAGCGACGGACCCAACCCATGGATCTCAGTCAAATCGACGCCAAGCACGCCATACAGCGCGGTCCTGACATCGAAGGTGGGTGTGTTGACCTGCTTGGTCTTGACGCGTGGCTTGGCTAGCTTTCCGACTGGTCCTGCTCCTTTGGTGTTCAATGCACTGATCAGGACTTCGAGCTTGCGATCACAGTCGAGCGGGATTGCGTTCGCCTGCGACAATGGCTCGGATAATCCGCATGCCGGTCGCGCCGGTGATATCCGAGACAACATGATGGAGCTGCAGGTTCATCTCCATCAGGGCCTTCTGCATATGTTGGATATGGGCGGCAGCATATTCCACGAGCCGCTCGCGCTGGCGCAGATAGGCTCGCAAGGTTGCGATCTCGGCATCGGGCCGGAAGCTGCCCCGTAACAGGCCATAGGAGTGGAGTTGGCGTAACCAAGCGGCATCGCTGACATCGGTTTTGCGCCCAGGTACATTCTTGGCGTACCGCGCGTTGACCAGAATGACCTCGAACCCGCGCTGTTCTAGGATCTCGTAGACCGGGATCCAATAGACCCCAGTGGATTCCATCGCGACACTGCTCACGCCGCACGCCTGGAACCAGTCCGCCAGCTCATGCAGGTCTTGCGTGAATGTGCCGAATGCACGCACTGGCGTATCGGTGCAGGCCGGGTTCACCGCGGCCATGTGCATCTTTGACCCGATGTCGATAGCGGCCGCGCCAAGGTTGACCGGCTTTAAGTCCGGGCCGCCACCAGTCGTCCTCTTAGACATCGCAAATCCTCCGTCCGATGATGGGCTGGAGGGTCTGGGCTATGCCAATTTGTCATCTTCCTAATCGGGATCGCCGCCGAAACGGCGTCACCACTCTGAAGTCCGCATGCGCCCATGGACCACGTTTTTTAACGGGGACAGTGCCTCCAATAAGCTGATGGCCGCTACCCTCCGAGCTTTTAGAATATCCCGCTCCGCCTTCAGCTTGTTGACCTCGCGCCGCAGCCGCTCGATCTCCAATTGCTCAGGCTTCATTTGCCCGTGGCCGGGGAAAGACTGCGCAGCGTCGAAGCCGAACTCCTTCACCCATTTGCGCAGCACGTTCTCATGAACGCCCAGGTCTCGGCCGGCTTGCGCCACAGATACCCCGCGCTCCCCGACGAGCTTGACCGCCTCGATCTTGAACTCTCGACGGAACTTCCGTCTCTGCATGACCCACCTCTGGCTCGATAAAACACTCAATCTCGGTGTCCATCAAACCGGCAGCAGCTCAGTCAGGAAGCGTTTGTGCTTGGCACGCAAGCAAGCCAGGAGGCACTTGATTGGTCGTGCCTTGGAAGTGCTTACACTTGTTGGACGCGATCTCACGGAGATGTTGTCCTATGGATTGGCGGGCTTTTTATTGAGAGACGTGCTGCAATGGACCGTCGGGCAACCGAGCGGAGAAGGCGCGTCCGAAACAGCTCTCGAGAGAGCTGTTTCGGACGTGGAGCCATGGTTGTCAAGCATCCTCGGCTTTCTAGCTAAGCTCAAAAAGCTTCCTTGGTGCACTCGTCAATACTTCGACGCCAGACTCGGTAACACGGAAGGTTTCGCTCAGCACGTACCCGAACTCCTCATCAATCCAGTTCCCGAGCATCAGATGGAAGGTCATATTCGGCTTCAGCTCTGTTAGATCTCCATCTTTCAAGCTCGCAGTCGGCTCGAGCCACCCAATCCCATGGGCGTAACCACAACGGGAGTCCTTTTTAAAATTATGCTTCTCAAGAATTCGATAAAATGCGTTTGCGACATCGCTACAGGTAGATCCCGGACGCACTGCGCTAAGTGCGGCCTCGAGGCCTGCGAGCTCCGCCTCATGTAGGCGACGGAGACGATCAGAAGGAGCGCCGATCGAAAACGTGCGAATGATACCAGCACAATAGCCGTGACGAACACCGCCAAGTTCAAGGTTGATCTGTGAGCCCTGGCGGAAGACATCTTCGCTCCATGAGATATGAGGCGTACCTGTACGTGGCGAGGAGCACAAACTGATCGTCGCGAGCTTAGTGCCCGCGCTGCCGTTCACACCACGAATCAATGTCCCCGCGATTTCGGCAACAGCATCAGCTTCCCGCACACCAGGGCGGATCACCTCAGCGGCTCTTAGAATCGCAGCATCGGAGATGGCGGCAGCTTCCCGCATCACGGCGATCTCAAGATCGGATTTGATGAGTCGAATCCATGTTACCGCATTGCTACAATCAACGTGTCTAGCGTTCGGCAGTCGCCTCCTGAACTTTTCCGCAGATTTCGCCGAGAGACTGCTCATTTCCAGCCCCTACACCGCGGCTCGCAGCATCCATTTCGTTAATGAAATCAATAACTGTGTCATAACCATCCATCTCTGGGTTTCCAATGAGCGCTTCGGGATAGCCGATGACTTTATCGCGTTCCATGAACGTTTGGTGGATCGCAGCAGGCGCGTCTTGACGACGAAGAATGAAGGTCGGTTCCTCATCGCGGCTGCAAACAAGAAGTCCCTGCGGCACATAGCCAGACGTGGCCGTGTACCCAGTAAGATAAGTTATGTTGTTCGCGTCGAAGACGACCAGGGTCTCGACATCGCGTCGTGCCATTTCCGACTTGAGCGTGGCGAGTCTTCGCAGGTACTCCGTCCTAGGAAATGCCTGGGGCCCTTTGCTAATTGTCATCGGCTTCGCTCCATCCAGTTGGTCTTGTGAAGGTGGTCTAAAGGGAAGTGCGACTGCCTGAGCGGGTTTGTTAGCTTTCAAATGTCGAGCCCGCTGCTGCAGCCTCCGCGCGCGCAAACGCAAGCGCGGCAATGGCGGTGTCCTGAATGCCGGTGCCAGTAAGATCAGCGATGGTGATTTGCCGGTCGTGCTCGCGGCCGGTCGCGGTCCCTGCAATGATCTCCCCTAGCTCTGGAAACCTTGCATCCTGCGGCACCGCGCCCGCGGCAATCGCGTGGTGAAGTTCCCCCAACCGTTGGGTCTGTCCGAGGCAATCGGGTACATAAACATCCGCACGGGCGATCGCGACTGGATCGATTTCGTTCTTTTGCTCGGCATCCGATCCCATCGCCGTTATGTGCTGTCCGGGTTCAAGCCAGTCCGCGTTTAGGATGGGCCGATCGGCAGGTGTAGTCGTGACGATTATGTGCGAGCCAGCTACAGCCTCTATCGGATCGGCATGGCGCCTTACAATGAAACTAAATTTCGCAGAGAGTTCCTGGACAAGTCTGTCGGCTTTTGAGACATCGCGGGCCCAGATGCGGGCCTCCCTGAGAGGCCGGACCATCGTGAGCGCTTGCAGTTGAAGCCTCGCTTGATTTCCGGCCCCAAATACGGCAACCACTGAAGCGTCCTTGCGGGCCAGATGTTTTGCTGCCACAGCACCAGCTGCGGCGGTGCGCACGTCGGTCAAATAACCATTGTCCAGTAGTATCGCTCGCACTAAACCAGTAGTGCTGGAGAGCAATACCATCATCCCGTTGACGCTTGGCAGACCGATCTTCGGATTGTGAAAAAATCCGGGGCTAATCTTTATGGCAAAGCTATCAAGGCCAGGCATGTAAGCCGTTTTGACGTCTACCTCGCCTCCATGTTCGGGAATATCGAGCCTGAGGACAGGCGGCATCGCGACTCTCTTGGTCGCTAGCGAATGGAACGCGTCCTGGATGCAGTTGACCGCCATCTGGTCTAGCGGAACTAACTGCCTAAGCTCGCGCTCTGTCAGAACTTTCAACTTGGGCATCAGTCCTCCTCTCGAAACACCGTATTTTGCCCCTGAACGACAGAGCGGTGCAGTCGCATATCGATATTTCGGCCGGAAAGAACCACGACTACCGGTCCCCTTAGGCTAGGGATTTTGTCAGCAAGCAATGCGGCAATACCGATAGCTCCCGCGCCCTCGAGGATTTCACGTTCTTCATTGTAAGCATAACGAATACCGGCCGCGATCTCTGCTTCTGTCACGAGCACTACGTCGTCGAGCAAGGCGCGACACATAGTGAAGGTCACCCCGTTGTTGAGGCCAATACCACCGCCCAGCGAATCGGCAAGGCTGGGCAACTCATCGACGAGCACCGGCCGACCAGCATCAAGGCTTGCCTTCATCGCCGCGCCGTTTTCCATGGTGAGGCCTATGACATTCGCGGCTGGTCGCATATCCTTCACTGCTGCTGCGATACCGGCGGCTAACCCACCGCCGGACAACGGCACAAGTACGGTCGCGACATCAGGCCTGGCTTCGACGATCTCAAGGCCAATTGTTCCTTGGCCAGCAACGATTTCCGGGTGATCGAAAGGCGGCACCATCACCAGTCCGCTTTCAATCACAAGACGCTCGACTTCTTTCTGCGCATCGTCCTGCGACTGGCCGACGATCCGCACGTCTCCTCCAAGCCGGCGAACCTCCGCGACCTTGTTTTCTGGTACCAGCCTCGACATGCAGATTGTTGCACGCGAGCCAACCGCGCGGGCCGCATGAGAAAGGGCGCAACCATGATTGCCAGTCGAGGCAGCGACAACTCCTCTTGCCCGCTCGGCGGCAGGAAGATTCAGGATCGCGTTGGTCGCTCCGCGCAACTTAAAACTGCCTGTTGGTTGGTAGTGCTCAAGCTTCAAACTTACCGGGCTGCCGCAAAGTGCGGATAAACCGGCCGACCCCACAAGCGGTGTGCAGAGTATGTGATCAGCGATGCGCCTACGCGCATCCCGGATAGCGTCGACCCCAATCATACTCACTCTTCCAATTGAATAACGGTGAACAACGTCACCGATGCGGACCTTAGCGCTGTGACGCCAACAAAGCCCCGAATCCTTTTATCGGCTTGCGATAACTGGCGAGCCGAAGAGCATCCCAAGCCATCGCTTGAGAACTCGTGATGACAGGTATTCCGAGCTCCCGCTCCAGGCTCTCGATATGTGGAACAATCGGCGTTGCGGTGCAGGAGATAAAGATAGCGTCCGGCAATTTCGCTTGAGTGAGAGCCTTGGCTGCACCGAAAATAGCATCGCGACTCAGTTCCCCAATTTCAGCATCAGTCGATTTTCCGAAGGTACCATCTGCCGTTAATTCGAACGCGTTGTCGCGAAAGAACGAAGAGAGTTGGTGATGAGTCCGGAGTTCGTAAGGCGTAAGCAGCGCTATTCTCTTCGCTGGCATCCCGATTAGAGTTGCTGCCTTCTAATGGCGAGACTGTAGGGAGCGTTCGTGATTGAATTCGGCGAAAATCATCGCATCCTGACGAATTGCTGCAAAGTTTCACGGAAGAGCGCTATCGGGCGGCGACGCTGTTGATGGCGGGCGCCCCGCTCGCGCGTCTCGCCGACCCGGTGAAGATCTCATTGCCGTTAATGAACGGTCATTGTTATTGGCGGCGAATCGTTCGTGCGCACCGCGCCTTCAGCACACGCGTCGAACTGGCCGTCGTTGCCGACCACTGGTATCACCTCGCCGTGGGCACAGTTCCTCATGAGCAGAGGGCGGTTCCGGATAGCGTTTGACACAAGGTGGGCCCGCCTAGCTTTGGGACAGAGACGGAGCACCAGCGAGCCGGCAGACGCAGAGGTGCTCTCCGACCGGTCAATTCATCGCCTGGTAGAGGGGCGGTGTATCCGCTCATGTAATCGAGAATAGAGAGACCGGTCTTCATGGGATCCGCGCCGGCTCGCTGTTGGACCGCGCGGACTGATCCGGCAGAGCGTAAGATGCGCTCACAATCGACGACCGGCATGTAGCGGCGGGGCTGGCTGAGCCCGGTCAGCGGGGAACGGATGCTGGATTTAGTTCCTCCTGGAGCATACTACTGTGCACCTATTGCTCGCAAGGTGCGGTGGCGGAGCATTGTCACTGGACGCAGATGGCAGAACGACTCGTTCTCGCCAGGCCTAGGGATGATCAACTTGGCCCGAACGATCACCTCCGGCCGCCTCATTTGCTCATCTCTGCCCAAGGTTGGCCAGCACCTGGGCCGGATATCTGAAAGCGACAAGACCGACACGTGTGTTTGTTGAGTTCACGGACGGCTGGGACAAAAAGGGGCCACCCCCGAAGGAGTGGCCCGTCAAGTCAGGGAGGAAATGCCCCCATAGGAGGCTTCGGGGATCAGGCCGCAGCCTGATCGATCGGTGAGTATGGCAGGCCGAGACTCTCGGCCACGGCTTTGCAAGTCAGCCGGCCACGATAGACATTGAGGCCCGCTCGCAGATGTTGATTCTCGAGCACGGCTGCAAATCCCTTGTTGGCGAGAGCCAGTCCAAAGGGTAGCGTGGCATTATTCAGAGCTTGGCTCGAGGTGAGCGGGACAGCCCCGGGCATATTGGCGACGCAGTAGTGAATGACCCCATCTACCTCATAGGTCGGATCGGCGTGTGTGGTTGGACGAGATGTTTCGAAGCACCCGCCCTGATCGATCGCAACGTCAACGATCACCGAGCCCTTTCGCATCGAGCTCAACATGCTGCGGCTAACCAGCTTCGGCGCGCTCGCTCCGGGAACGAGCACGGCCCCGATTACGACGTCCGCAGCAAAGACCTCTTCCTCAACGGCATCTATGGTCGAGAACCTCGTACGAGCCCGCCCTTCGAACTGTTCATCAAGTTCACGAAGCCGGGGAATCGACGTATCAAGGATTGTAACCTCGGCTCCCAAGCCAACCGCCATTCGAGCTGCGTGGGTACCGACAACACCGCCTCCGATCACCACGATGCGCGCCGCCTGAACACCAGGCACGCCGCCAATCAACAGCCCGCGACCGCCTGCATACCGCTTCAGCGCCGCACCGGCTGCCTCAATCGAAAGCCTACCTGCAACCTCGCTCATGGGCGCAAGCAATGGAAGTCCGCCATATGCGTCAGTGACCGTCTCGTAGGCGATTGCGGTACATCCAGATTTTAAGAGGCCCTTCGCTTGTTCAGGGTCCGGCGCCAAGTGGAGATACGTGAACAGAATCTGATTCTCTCGCAGCTGGGTCCATTCGGAAGGCTGGGGCTCCTTGACCTTAACGATCAATTCGCTCGACCCAAATACCTCGCGAGCGGAGCCTAGGATTGTTGCACCAGCCTTGCGATAGGTTTCATCGGTTGCACCAATGCCGGCCCCCGCATTTGTCTCAACCGCTACGCTATGACCGCCGGCAACATACTCGCGGACGGCTCCAGGCGTCAGACCCACGCGATATTCGTGTGTCTTGATTTCCTTGGGAACACCGACCTTCATTTGCAATCTCCTAGTTTGGGTAACTCTTTGTAGTCGGAACAGCCGTACTAACCTGCAGCGGACATCGCGAAGTAGCGCAGAAATTCAGCGAATTTTGCCGGTTAGTGCAGAAATCCAGAGGACCGCGCTAGCAGCGCGTGCAGCCGGTGGAGAATCATCCGCAGCCAGTAGGAATCACTAAGCGACAGCGCTTGTGGCATGCATTCAATGGTCGCGCGCTGGAGCCGTGTGTCGCCCAGCATGGACTGGCTTAGACCCACGGTCTTCTTGGTACCGGGTCTCGGTCGGTTGAATGAGCGTGACTACAGGGTCGCCTCATCCGATCTCGACGGGCGCGGCGCAGGGTGCCCAACCGGAAACGCCGGCTCGCGCTTCTTGCCGCGAACTTGATGGTCGATCAACTCCGGCAGCTCGCGCCTCGCGAACCGTCCACTGTGCTCTCGCCTGCTCAGCCGCCTAAGAGCATTGGAGCTCATACCGGCCGCTCGTGAATGGTCTGACTTATCCATCGAGCGATTCCCGCTAGGCCGTCTTGAGTGTGCAGCTGCCCTATCACCCGAACCCCCACGGGAAGCTCATGGATAGCGAGGAGTGGCATTGTGATGGGGGCACCGACCACCGCCGCGGAGCCGCTGGATGATCCCCTGGGGTACGAAGCGGATCAAGCGGCTTGGTGGTCGGCCCGGGGTGTGACATACCGAGCTCGGTTGTAACCGTCTTTCCGAGGACAATGGCGCCCGCTGCCCTGAGTGCTTGTACGCAAGCAGAATCCTGTTTGGTGTAATTGCTTCGAAGAGGGGCAAGCCCATGCGAGTAAGCATGTCTTTAGTCATCAGCATGTCTTTTATGCCGACTGGCATACCATCGATGGTCGATAGCTCACGTCCGGCCTGATACCGCTTCGTCAAGGCATCGGCAGCGGATCTCGCTGCCGGGATGTTCATCTCGACCCAGGCTCTGACAACCGGTTCGCGGGTCTCGATGATTTCAAGACATCTCTCGAGGTATTTGCGGGGATCGTCCGTACCGTCCCTAAAGGCCGCCACCGCATCGTGGAATGTGAGGGGCTGAAAGTCAGCGGGGCTATATTGGGCCCACAACGAATTATCCTCGGAGTTGAGTTGCTGGACGAGCTAAAGACGGGATTGCTCCAACCGCGCTGAACGATTGAAGTGTGTTATTGGGCCCCGATGACGAGGCGTGCGGACTAAATGGCAATGCCTACGGGGGAGCCACCGACTTCGCGCTCGCGTGCGACTTCCGCATCGGGGTCGAAGGTTCTCGTTTGCAGATGCCTCCTGCACGGCTGGGCATCCAGTACTACCATTCCGATCTCCGCCGATACGTAGAGAGACTCGGCTTGCCCGAAGCCAAGCGGTTGTTTCTAACGGGGGAGGAGATTAACACCGCCACACTTGCGGATCGGCTTTCTCACCGAAACCTGTGCGCCAGAGAGGTTCGAAGCGCGACTGGAGGTCGTTGCCGGAATGCTCGCTCAGCCTTCTCCGGCTTGGCTCCGCGGTCTCAAGGCGTCGCTCAATTCAGTTTTCCGAGGCACCGCCGATCCGGCAGAGATCAACGCGAGGTTCTTTGAAAGTCTCTCCTGCGCCGATGCTCAGGAAGGGCTGAAGGCTTGGTCCAAGCACCGCCTTCCTGACTTCGCGGCCGTATGAACTCTTGCCGCCGGGAGGGCCCGGGCGTTGATTTCCGATCCAATTTCGCGTCACCCAACAAGACGCTTGGTTACTGAATTGCGGCGTGACGATCCGATCCGAAGTGCCGTACAAACCTCCAACTTGGAACGCAAAGGACGCAGCAATCCGGCGATCTTCGGCGCCCTCTTGCAGGATTTCAAACAGACGATGGAGTTCGCGGACTTGGCCGCGATGATGTCACAACTTGAGCGCGAAGACTCGGCTGACCCGATACGGCTCAACCACCCGAGTCTCGCGATCAAGATCGATCGAAGCCGGAATGGATCGACATCTTCGTTGTTTTGCCCCATTCGCAGTGATGATCGATCCGATAATGCAAGGAGCGCCCACCAGGGTGGCCGGTGGGCTCATGGGCGATGGACCGGGTTTTTCACAGGTTTGCTGAACGATTGACCGAAAGCACGCATCGAGACGCAGCTCAGCAGAGCATGGCCGAGGTCGCCGCTGCGCTCAGACTCTCGTGCTTCGCATATCTCGCTCTTCCCCGTGGGCCGGGCGGTGCTCCCAACCTGATCTCGACATATCCACCCTCCTGGACCGCCATCTATCTGCAGCGCGGCTACGAATCCGTCGATCCGGTGGTACGTCGGGCAATGCGCCAGCCTAAGCCCTTCCCATGGGGGCTTGGATTTGAAACCCGAAATCGGTCGGAGTCAGAACGCGCTCTGTTCGAAGAAGCCGCCAAATTTGGGATTCGCTGCGGATTTACATTCCCTATCCACGATGACAAGGGCGCGATCGCCGCGCTGAGCTTTGCAAGCGACGAGCGTCGATCTGGTTTCGAACGCTCGCTGCTCGAGCACGCCCAGAGCCTGCGGCTCATCGCAGCGTTTTTCCATGTACATGCAAAACGCTTCTGGACGATTGACCGCATGGTCGGTGGGGTGATGCTGTCTCCTCGCGAGTACCAGTGTCTCGAATGGTCCGCGCGCGGCAAATCAGCTGGGGAGATCGGGATCATTCTTGGCATCAAAGAGCGAACCGCGGGATTTCACCTGGATAACGCGCGCGCGAAGCTCGGCGTCAGCTCGCTTCGTCAAGCGATCGTGCTGTTGACCGAATCAAAATCTCAAAAATAGATCAACCACAGGCTGCAAGCACCTGTGCAACTCCACAGGATGTGCTCTCCTGCCTTCTCTGCTTGCTTGCCCGAAGCAAGGCAAGGAGGCAAGAATGATGCAGCTCATCACGCCGGAGTACTATGGCGAATTCGTCGACGATCTCACCGAGATGCACCGGCTGCGTTATCGCGTTTTCAAACAGCGCCTGGACTGGAACGTCGAGGTCAGCGGCGAGATGGAAGTCGACGAGTTTGATGTCCTTCGACCCGTACACCTCCTGAACCGCTCGAACGCTGGACGTATTCAGGGTTGCGTCCGGCTTCTGCCTTCAACCGGCCCAACCATGCTGAGAGACACGTTCCCGATCCTTCTGGACGGGCAGCCGGCGCCACGAAGCGACCGGATTTGGGAGAGCAGTCGATTCGCGCTCGATGTTCCTCCGGATGCGCCGAAGGCAAGTGGCGGATTTGCGACTGCTACTTACGAGCTGTTTGCGGGCATGATTGAATTCGGCCTTTCCATTGAATTGACCGAAATCGTTACCGTCACTGACGCCCGGATGGAACGCATTCTTCGCCGCGCGGGCTGGCCGCTCCGCAAAATCGGAAAAGCTCGTCCTCTCGGAAACACCACAGCCATTGCTGGATATTTGGAGGTCTCGCCCGATGCGTTGCATCGCATCCGCAAAGCGGGACACATCTCAGGTCCGGTGCTCTGGGCTCCGGTCCTCCAAGCGGCCGCCTAGATCTGGCAGCAAGTACAATCCTGGGCATCGCTGCGTATTGGAGCCGAAACCCATCTGCTTAAGACTTACGATGCACAAACCACGTCGATCAACACTCTCCCTTCAAGCCAGCAAAGCAATCGACCTGAAACACCTGCAATCGGTCGTGGCTGCGGCTGATTGTGGCAGCCTCCGTCAAGCGGCGGAATTGCTGAGAACCCAACAATCGAGTCTCAGCCGAAGAATCAGCGAGATCGAATATCACCTGGGAATTGCGATTTTTGAGCGCTTCAGCGGTGGTGTGCGCCCGACGCAAGCAGGCCGCAGTGTTCTTCGCCTGGCAAGGACAATTCTGGAGGAGTTCGATGCTCTCATCGCGACCGCGAGGGCTGTACGCAACAGCGAGGCTGGCCGGCTGAGTGTCGGGCTCTGCACCTCACTTTCCATTGGCAACCTGCAGACGTCCTTGCTGGATTTCAAGCAGCGATTCCCGCAAATCGAGCTTGTGACGATCGAGAAATCACGAAGACGCCTAGCGACGGCACTTCGCAACGGCGTTCTCGATATCCTGATCGTCACTGGGAACCTGCCGTTACTCGACAACCGAGTGATGCCGCTGTGGAGCGAACGTGTTCTTGTCGCCTTACCCCATGATCACCCCCTCACCGCGCGCGACACAGTCTATTGGACTGACCTGCGTGGCGAGACGGTCCTGCTAAGCCATTACGATCCGGGAAAAGAGTTTGAAGAACTTCTGATTTCCAAGCTCGTGTCGCCTGAGGACCGTCCTAAACTCGAGCGCCACGACGTCAGCCGCGGTATCATCAAGAGCCTGATCAGGATGAACACAGGAATCAGCCTAGTGCTGGAATCCGATATGGGCATCAACTATGCAGGCCTCGTCTACCGCGAATTGCGCGATGGAGCCGGTCCGAGCCGATTCGACTTTTCGGCATACTGGCGAGACGACAACGAAAACCCTGCGTTGGCTGCCTTCTTGAACTTGCTTTGTGAGCGCTATCCCTCGCCTCCGCTCGGACGCTGACGCGCCCGTCGAGCCTTCCGAAAACTTCTGTCCGCAGCCATGAACCGCGCCAACATGGGAGCGATAAGCTTGGCCGGCTCCCCGATCGGCTGTCCGCTCTCTTGCGCGAGGATTTCGGCGTACGCTACGAGATCCCTGTGCACACTCGCCGGGAGTTCATGCGTAATCCTGATCGGCTTATCGTCTTCGAGCGCTCCAAGTTTAAGCCTAGCCATCGTACCTCACCCCCTATACGGTTCGAGCACCAAGTCGCGATTGACGATCACCCGCACCGGAAATCCTGGACGAATCGTCAAGGTCGGCTGGATGTTGAGATTGCGGCGGACCACCTGCTGGCCCGTCTGGTTCATCGAGTCCCCCGCCCCGCGACGGAGCGCAGCGATGAGGTCGCTGTTGGTACTACCCGCATCCGATCCGGAATTCACCTCGGTGCCGACGGCGAGCAGCGTCGACAGCGCAGCCGCCCCCAACAGCTCCTTCCAATGCTTGTCGACCTCGTCCTCAAGCCCAGAGTAGCCCGCGACATCTGCGCCCGGCTGCCGCTCCAGGACGATCGACCGTCCATTTGGCATGATGAGGCGCGCCCACACCAGGAGCACGCGCGATTGGCCAAATGCGACTTGGCTATCATACGTCCCGATCAACCGGGCTCCTTGCGGAATAAGGCGAGCTCGCCCGGTCGGGGAATCGTATACCGCTTCTGTGACTTGGGCCGTGATCTGCCCAGGCAGGTCGGACCGAATCCCCGTGATAAGAGCGGCCGGAATGACCGTTCCCGCCTGGACCACAAAGGGAGAGACCGGTCTTGCGAGGCGATCGGGACTGGTGGTTCGACGGTCAACGGAAGCACGGACGAATGCAAGTTTTCGGTCCTGGCCATTCTGGGCAAATGCGTCGTCAGATGATGGCGCTGCATTTGATGGGGCTTCACTTGGCGATGTGACAGGGGCCTGTGCGCGGACGTTCGTGCTGGCAAACACCTTGCTGGTGCGTGCCGCCTCGCTCTCCTGATTGACGCGTTGCTGTTCAGCGTCAACACCGAGCGGGCTGGACGTCGAAGAGCCCTGTGCTGCGACGATCGGCCGACCAAGATCGCCGGGTAAAGGTGGTCCAAGCCGCGGCACCTCCTTCGGGATCTCAGCATAATCCATCGGCAAGGTTGCAAGCTGATCAGCGACATTGTGGTGGTCGGTCGCGTAAAGCTCCTCGGCGGCCGGCGAGCGCGATCGCTTCTCCTGCAGAGCCCACAAGACCGCACCAGAGATGAGCACCAGCAAAAGGGCGCTGCCGCCCGCAAGCACCTTGCGCGATAGGCGCGTAACTTGCGGCCGATCTGGCCGGAGCCGAAGGGTTTCGGCGATATCTTCCTGCGGCTTAACCCGAGGAGCGTCCCTGGGTATGTCATTCGGCTGGCCAGTCCCTGTCACAGCGACCTCCTGTCGGTTCGGACGATCCTGACCTTCTGCTGGTGCTCCTCGCCCAGCCTCAGTTCCGCGGCCGCGAACAGCCGGTCGACGATCAGCACATTGCCGTAGGCGCGATAGTTGACGAGCTCGGTCTTGCCATCGGGCCCGATCACGAAGAGCGGCGGCATCTCGCCCTGGCCGATGCCGGGCGAAAACTCGATGTAGACCTTGCGCCCATCGTCATAGGCATTGACAGGACGCCACGGTGGGCTGTCTCCCTCGATGGCGTAGCGGTGACGGCGCTGCGCCTGGTCCGGGATGACGGGTGTGGGCGGCAGAGATCGACCACGCGCGGTCCGATCCTCCGGATAGAACCACGCGACCTGTGGCATGTAGGGCTTTTCGCGGGACCGGAGCTCGACCAGGTAAGTACGCCGATCCGTGTTGACGACGAGATTGGTCTCGATCGCCGGACGTGTGGGCTTCACCATGATGTGCACACGTCGCGTGTCGCCACTGCCGCTTTCGGTGTCGCCGACCACCCAGCGCACGGTATCACCCGCGGCAACTGGTCCCGACCCGATCAGTTGCTCGCCGGGCTCCAAGGCGATGTCGGTGATCTGCCCCGGTGCAGCATAGACCTGATAGAGAGCGCCCGGACTATACGAAAACACCTGCACCGCATTGAAGTAGCCGGCTTTGCGCGGCTGCACGCGTGCGGCGTCATTCGCGGTCTCAATCCGCTCGACGGGTTCTTTGGCTTCCGCGTTCCTGCCGCCGCGCGCCGCCTTCCAGGCCGGCGGGACATGCAGCGGGCGCAGCCGATCGTCGGCGAGCGCCGGCAGATCTGGAGCTGGCGGGACATCGCTATCGTAACTGATTTGCGGCGGCTTGAACGTGGTGCACCCGCCAAGGGTGGCCACACCAATAACGAGAGCCAGAGCCAAGCTCGGGCGGCCCCTCTGTGACGCAATAACGAGACCTGACGGCATTGCTAACCCAGCTCCTTCGACCAGTTGATGGCGTTGACGTAAATGCCAAGCGGATTCTTGCGCAGGCGATCGAGATCGCGAGGCATCTCCACGACGATCGTGAGGATCGCGCTCCACCGCTCGGTTGCGGCAAGCTGACCGTTGTCGTAGCGGCGTTCGACCCAAGCGAGGCGAAAGCTCTCGGGGGATGCCCGAATGACGCTCGAGACCTCGATCGCAATTTGCGTCTTGCCGAGCTTGGCGAAGGGATCGTTGTTGCGGGCGTAGTCATTCAGTGCGGCCGCGCCGCGATCGGTTGTAAAGTCGTAGGCACGGAGCCAGTTTTCGCGAAGGACGATGGCGTCCATCGGCAGGCCGCGCACATGCTCGATGAAGCGCGCCAGGTGAAAAGCTACTTGCGGATCGGTCGGTTGATAGCTGGCGTTTGCGGGAGCAACGGCCTTCGCTTCGCCCAATTGATCGACCTCGACCACCCAGGGCGTGACCGTCCCGTGCGCCGATTGCCAGACCAGAGCGCCGGCAAAGCCGGCGGATAAGAAGAGGCAGCCAAAGGCCATCAGGCGCCAGTTCCTGGCCTGCACGCGCGCAGATCCGATGCGATCATCCCAGACCTGGGCTGCGCGTTGATAGGGAGTGACGGCTTCTGGCGTGCGGCCATAGTGAACAGCCGATCGTTTGAACATTGCTTGACCTCAAGAGATGGCGGGACTTCGAAAGAAAGGAGGCGTCAGTGATCCTCTTGCGAAAGGTCGACAGATCCGCCGCCGCCTCCGCGATCACCTGAGCGGATCGCGTGCGTTGCCGCTGATGCGCCATGACTAATCGTCTGCGCCCGCTTCATCCGCCGCACCCATGCGGGCGCACTGTCGGAAGCTCTCGAGGCGTCGCCTTCCCCCTTACCGGCATCGCTGGCCCCTCCACCAAGACCAGCTGCGACCGAGCGCAAGGGACTTGCAGCACCGGACGCGCTCGCCTCGGAGCCGGACTGACTCCCCGCCCGAAACACGCTCATGGTTCCACTTGCGATCGCACTTCCACCGCGTGCGGCACCTGCAATCGCGCCGCCGGCGAGACCGGCAGCGCCGGCCGCAAGGCCAGCGCCAGCCGCGACGACTCCACCGACGGCAAGTCCCGTCCCGACGGCGCTGCCTGCGCCGAGTTGCGGACCTCCGGAGACGATGCCGTTGGCAATGCCGGGTCCGAAAATGCCGAGCCCCAACAAGGAGAGAGCGCCGAGCACCAGCGCCATCGCGTTCTCGATGGTCGGCTGATTGCCGCCGAAACCTGCCGTGAACTGCGAGAATAAAGTCGATCCGATGCCGACGATGACAGCGAGGACCAAAACCTTGATGCCGGAGGAGATGACGTTGCCCAGCACCCGTTCGGCCGCAAAGGCGGTCTTGCCGAACAGACCGAAGGGGATCAGGACGAAACCTGCAAGCGTCGTCAGCTTGAACTCGATCAGCGTGACGAAGAGCTGGACAGCGAGAATAAAGAAGGCGAGCAGCACCACGATCCAGGCGAACAGCAGGATCGCGATCTGGACGAAATTTTCGAAGAAGCTGACATACCCCATCAGGCCCGAGATGGAGTCCAGGATCGGACGGCCGGCATCGAGCCCCACTTGCGCGATCCGACCTGGCCGCAAGAAATCTGCCGATGACAGGCTCGTGCCCGAGGCTTTGAGGCCAAGACCTGCAAAGCTCTCGAAGACGATGCGGGCAAGGCTGTTCCAATTACCGATCAGGTAAGCAAAGACACCGACAAACAAGGTTTTCTTGACCAGCCGGGCAAGAATCTCCTCATCACTTCCGAGGGACCAGAACAGGCCGGCAAGCGTGAGGTCGATTGCAACTAACGTCGTGGCAAGATATCCGACTTCGCCCCCGACCAGGCCGAATCCGGAATCGATATAGCGGGTGAAGGTTTCCAGGAACTGGTCGATGATGGAGGTGCCGCCCATTGCTCACTCGCTTTGGCTTGGAACGGAGGGTGAGAGCGACGGCAGGCGGCTTTCGTCCTTACGCGGCCCCGGGGAGGAAAATGGCGCCGTGCCCGCATTGCTTTCCGTACCGTTTACCGATCCGCTTTTCCCCAGGAACTGGCTGCGCCGTTCCGCCCAGATCCTCTCGCATTCGAGCAGAGCTTTTTTCTGCTCGTAGGTGACGGTGCGGCATTGCTCGAGCTTTGCCGCCGTCGGATCGGGCTTCGCAGCGGGCGAGGCGGAAGATTGGGTCGCGCTATCGTCGCCGCGCAGGCGAATGGGGCAGGCGGCGACGACCAGGACTGTGAGGCTAACTGCCACCGCGATCGGCAGCCGTTCAAATCTGTTCTTCATCATCAGTGGAACATCTGCACGGTTGTCGGTTGATAGCCCTGACCCTGGGTCAGAAAGCGCCGCAGCTGCTCCCTCCCCTGATCCTGGGCACTTGCTCTTTGTGCGGCTTCGAGCGTTTGTGCGCGCCCCTGCGCGGCCACGGTCGCGGTGAGATCAGCAAGCTGCTGGGCTTGCAGCGCAAGGAGCTGGTTGCCGGCCTGACTTGCCTGCAGAGCACCAGACGCGCCCTGGCTCGCCGTGACCAGGGCCGACATCTGGGTGCGGTTGGTATCGAGATTGCCGACGACGGTTGCCTGCACCCGCATGGCGTCCTGCAGGCCGGCAACCGCATTCTGCCAGCGCGTCTGGGCGTTGGCGACGAGGATGCCATTGGACATGCTCGCGGATGCCGGCGCATAAATTGTCGAGAACGCGCGATCGATCTGCTGGACATCGTAGGCAATGCGCTGCGCTTGACTGAGCAGCTGCTGCGTGCGCTGGATCGATTGCTCGAGCTGCTGCAACGACGAATACGGCAGGCTCGCCAGGTTCTTCGCCTGATTGATCAACATCTGCGCTTGGTTTTGCAGCGAGGTGATCTGGTTGTTGATCTGCTGCAGCTCGCGCGCGGCCGTCAGCACATTCTGCACGTAGTTGTTGGGATCGAACACGATCCACTGTGCCTTTCCCTCCCGGGGCGCTTGGGTCAGGCTAATTGCGATGACACTTGCTGCCAGCAGCGGACGGAGACGTTTCATGACAAGCCTCCTTCCTGGGCAAGCTGCGGAATGAGATTGCAGGCCCAGCCGAGGTCGCGCGCCTTGAGCCAGCCGGTGACGAAATCGTCTCGTCCGTGCTCGGCTAGCACCCGCTCGATGAGGGCCTGATCGGACTTGGACGACGCGGCCGCAAAGGCGAGCGCGATCTCGCCAAGGCCAAGGTCAAACAGTCGGTTGCCCCGGCGCGACTGGCAGTAGTAGTCGCGCTTGGGGGTCGCGCGGGCGAGGATCTCGATCTGCCGGCCATTCAGTCCAAAGCGCCGGTAGATCGCCATGATTTGCGGCTCGATCGCGCGATCATTGGGAAGCAGGATCCGGGTCGGACAGCTCTCGATAATGGCGGGCGCAATTGCGGAGCCATCGATATCGGCCAGCGACTGGGTCGCAAACACGACGGAAGCGTTCTTCTTGCGCAGCGTCTTCAGCCATTCGCGGAGCTTGCCGGCAAAATCGGCATCGTCCAGCGCAAGCCAGCCCTCATCGATGATGAGAAGGGTCGGACGACCGTCGAAGCGATCCTCAATCCGGTGGAACAAATAGGAGAGAACCGCCGGCGCGACACCGGTCCCGATCAACCCGTCAGTCTCAAACACCTGGACGGAGGTCTCGCCCAGCCGCTCACCTTCGGCATCCAGCAGCCGCGCAAATGGACCGCCGAGGCAATAGGGTTGCAGCGCGCGCTTCAAGGCATTGGATTGCAGAAGAACGGACAAGCCCGTCAGCGTCCGCTCCCGAACTGGCGCCGAGGCGAGCGAGGTCAAGGCCGACCAGATATGATCCTTGGTCTCGGGCGTGACCTCGATGCGCTCGCGCGCAAGGATCGATGCAATCCAATCGGCTGCCCAACCGCGCTCCCCGACATCGTCGATGCGCGCAAGCGGCTGGAGCGCCACGAATTCTGCCGAGTCTCCACCAACCGCGCCGCCGAGATCATGCCAGTCGCCGCCCATGGCGATCGCCGCCGCACGGATCGACCCACCGAAATCAAATGCAAAGATCTGTGCTTGCGGATATCGCCGGAACTGCAGCGCCATCAGCGCGAGCAGCACCGACTTCCCGGCGCCGGTCGGCCCAACAATCAGAGTGTGTCCGACATCGCCGACATGGAGCGAGAAGCGAAAAGGGGTCGATCCTTCCGTCTTGCCGAAGAACAGTGGAGGCGCCTTGAAATGATGGTCCCTCACCTCTCCCGCCCAGACCGCCGAGAGCGGGATCATGTGGGCGAGATTCAGCGTCGACACCGGCGGCTGGCGCACGTTTGCATAGACCTGTCCCGGCAGGCTGCCGAGCCAGGCCTCAACGGCATTCACTGTCTCGGCCATTGAGGTAAAGTCCCGGCCCTGGATCACCTTTTCAACGAGGCGTAGCTTTTCGTCGGCCGCGCTAGGATCCCTGTCCCAAACCGTGACCGTTGCCGTCACAAAGGCCTCTCCAATCTGATCCGAGCCGAGCTCCTGGAGCGCGCTATCTGCATCCAAAGCCTTGTTGTGGGCATCGGTGTCCAGAAGCGTGGACGCCTCGTTCGTCATCACCTCCTTCAGGATCGCGGCAATCGACTTGCGCTTGGCAAACCATTGCCGCCTGATCCTGGTCAGGAGTTTTAGAGCATCGATCTTGTCGAGCATGATCGCCCGCGTGGACCAGCGGTACGGGAATGCGAGGCGGTTGAGATCATCGAGGATCCCGGGCGTCGTCGCGCTCGGAAACCCCACAACCGTCAGGACACGCACATGCGCGTCACCCAGCATCGGCTCAAGCCCGCCTGTCAGCGGCTGATCGGCAAGCAGCGCATCGAGATACATCGGGATTTCCGGCACCCGAACACGATGCCGCTTGGTCGACACCGTCGAGTGCAGGTAGGTGAGCGTTGCCTCGTCATCTAGCCAGCCGCATTCCGGCATAAAGCCCTCAACGAGCTGGAGCACGCGGTTGGTCCGGTCGACGAAGCCACTCAGCACCTCGCGCGCATCCGCTCCCGCGCTGCCATGGCCGCCCTCGTACAGGAGACGCTCGGCCACAGCTGCACTCTCTGCAGGCGGCAGATAAAGGAAGGTGAGATAGTAGCTCGATTCATAATGGCTGCCGGCCTCCTCGAATTGCGCTTTCCGCTCCGCATCCACCAAGGCGGATGCGACATCCGGGAATGTGTCGGGCGGATAGCGCCCTGCCGAATGCCGTTGCGCCTCGACGAAAACCGCCCAGCCCGATCCGAGACGCCGGAGCGCATTGTTCAGCCGGCTTGCGACCGCAACAAGCTCAGCCGGCACGGAACTGTCGAGGTCCGGCCCCCTGAACCGCGCCGTCCGCTGAAGCGAGCCGTCCTTGTTCAATACAATTCCCTCGTCGACCAGAGCAGCCCAGGGCAGGAAATCAGCAAGGCGCGTGTTTGAATGACGGTATTCGGCAAGATTCATCATGGGACTTCTCTCAAGCGCTGAGGTGACCGGGAACACGAACGTGCCGGCGCACGACTTCGACGAATTCCGGATCGCGTTTTGCGGCCCAGACCGCGGCCATGTGGCCGATGAACGCCAGCAGAAGTCCGGCCAGCCACAAGCGCAGACCGAGGCCGAGTGCTGCAGCCAACGTGCCGTTGAGAATGGCAACCGATCGCGGTGCCCCGCCCATCAGGATCGGCTCGGTCAGGGCACGGTGGACAGGGGCGACAAAGCCCGGGACTGGCTCATCCATCAGATCACCACCCCGCCGCCGAACGAGAAGAACGACAGGAAGAAGCTCGAGGCGGCAAATGCGATCGACAGACCAAACACGATCTGGATCAGCCGCCGGAAGCCGCCCGAGGTGTCGCCGAATGCGAGCGAGAGACCTGTCACGATGATGATGATGACCGCGATGATCTTGGCGACGGGTCCTTCGACCGATTGCAGGATCTGGTTGAGCGGCTGCTCCCAGGGCATGTTCGAGCCGGCGGCCCAGGCCGGCTCGCTGGCCAGGTACAGACAAGCGAATGCCGCAACTGATCTGAAACCTCGCCCGAGAGATGATCCTACGTTCATGATTGATCTCCGATTTTCGAAAGGGTGTAGTCGCCTGATGGTCCAAGCCCGGTGACAGAAGCGAGTTCGCTCAAATGCCGTTCGGCACCACGGCCAGAGAGCACGGCGATGACGTTGATGGTCTCGGCGATCAGCGCGCGCGGGACCGTGACGACGGCCTCCTGGATGAGCTGCTCGAGCCGGCGGAGCGCGCCAAGCGCGGTGCCAGCGTGAATCGTGCCGACACCACCGGGATGTCCAGTCCCCCAGGCTTTGAGCAGATCGAGCGCCTCGGCTCCGCGCACCTCGCCAATCGGGATACGATCAGGGCGCAGGCGAAGCGACGAACGCACAAGTTCGGACAGCGAGACGACGCCATCCTTGGTGCGCAGCGCCACGAGGTTCGGCGCCGTGCACTGAAGCTCCCGCGTATCTTCGATGAGAACGACGCGATCCGAACCTTTGGCCACCTCCGCCAGAAGCGCGTTCGTCAGCGTCGTCTTGCCCGTCGATGTGCCGCCCGCGACCAGGATGTTCTTGCGTGTAGCGACCGCATCGCGGAGCGCGTTCGCCTGCTCCAAGCTCAGGATGCCGGCAGCGACATAGTCGTCCAGCCCAAACACGGCGACCGCAGGTTTGCGGATCGCGAAGGCCGGCGCGGCGACGACCGGCGGCAACAAGCCTTCGAAACGTTCTCCCGTTTCCGGCAGCTCAGCCGAGATTCGGGGCGAGCTGGCATGAACCTCAGCGCCCACATAGTGGGCGACCAGCCGGACAATTCGCTCGCCGTCGGCAGCTGATAGACTCTCGCCGGTATCGGTAAGGCCGCTCGACAGCCGATCGATCCACAGCCGGCCATCGGGGTTCAGCATCACCTCAACGACGGACGGATCTTCCAGAAAGCCTGCGATGGCCGAGCCCAGCGCTGTGCGGAGCATGCGCGCTCCGCGCAACTCGGCTTCCGAATGAAATGAATGGATCGCCACGACTACCCCCCAGTTGGGTGAGCCAGCTAGCGTCTAGCCGCCTCACATGAGGACAACTAGAAAAAGCAGAACCTGCGCGACAGCAACAATGGGACCGGGTCAGTCGTAGTCTGGCGTAGAAGAAGAAAGATTAGGGACGATCGCTTCTGACGCGCCGAACATCACGACCCCGGACATCAGCCCGGCGACATGCGGGCTTCACCACTCCGCATGATCATCCGCCTCCAGGATGGCGAGCTCGGCTGGTAGAATAACGACCTCAACCGAGTTCCAGCCTCCTGCCGGCTGACGTGTGGCCGAAGCGCCAGCCTTCCGTTTCCGGCGCTCCAGCCACGGGACGGCGGCGAACCAGACCAGCGCCGCCACCTGCAGCAAAACGTTCACACCGAACGCGGTCTGATAGGCCGTTAAAGGATAATGCCCCGTCTCTAGAGGCCATTGCTCCAGAATCAGTCCCATCCCGTATTGCACGAGGAAAGCCCAGCCAAACTGCAGGACATTCAGACCGCCATTGGCGCGCGCAACCAGCTCGGCCGGGAAATAATCCGCTATGATGGCGTAGGTCAGAGCAGTGGCTGATCCGGCCATCGACAGCACGCACCACGGCAGGAGTGATGGCCAGGGCGGATGCAGGATCAGCACAAGCTCCGCCACAATCAACATCGCCGCGACCAAGCCAAACAGAGCCTCGGTCTTCTTAGCCCGGCGGCGCACCCAGTTGGCAAGGACGCCCAAGACGAGAGCGCCGAGACTCAGAGCGACCGCCATCACGAACAATTCGTTGACGAGACTCGTTCGATCCAGCCGCTCCACATCGCAAAGCCAGGGCGCCGCCCATAAGGATTGCAGTGCCCAAGCGGACCCGATGCAGGTCGCCGATAAGGGCGCCATTCTCCAGAACCGCGCATCCGAGTAGACGGTTTTTAGAGTGGCGGGCGTCCTGCTACCCTGTGGCCCAGTGGTTCGTTCGGGAACCACGAGATAGATCAAAATGGCAGCAAGCGCGCTCGCGGCGGCCAGCACGCCGAATAGACCCCGCCACCCGATCCAGTCCAGGAGCGCTTCCGCAGGAGCCGTTGCGGTGACCGCGCCCAATGAGCCCAGCATAATCATATAGCCATTGATCAGCGCCAAACGTTCTCTTGGAAACCAGAGGACAATGATTTTCAGCCCGGACATCAGGGCTGCTGCACTCCCAAGTCCGACAATCGCGCGAGCAAAAAGAAGCGACAGGAATCCCGTCGATAGCCCAAAGAGCGCGGCCCCCCCTGCAGCAACAGCCAAGAGCACGCTCTGGACCCGGCGCGGCCCAAAGCGATCAAGTAACATGCCGATCGGAATCTGGGCCGCCATAACGACAAGAAAATAGATTGACGTGAGCAGCCCGATATCGGCAGGGCCAAGCCCGAGATCAGAGGCGAGGCGGCCAGCAATGAGTGTATTGATCGTCCGGAACAGGTACGAAAGGTAGTACCCGGCCGCGAAGGGAAGAAACACGCACGCGATGAGCCGCCACACAGGGATTGGCTCAACTCGTGCCACCGGCAATATTTGCGACCCAAGCTCCTTCCGCACGCTTCTGGCGGCCGGCCTAACAAAAGGAGTTGGGCAGGTTTCGAAAGTTTGGACTGCTGCCGCCCTCCTCGGCGGCAGCGCTCGGCTCGGAGTTTCCATCCGCCGCGACTGCTGACAGACCCTCCTTTCTCGGCTGTTCTTCTGCCGCGCGTTGTGACGCGCCAGCATGAGCTTCACTGACAGGTCGACTGCGCCTGCCCAGCCGATCGATCGTCTCCTGGATCAATGGCTGACCGAGCCGTACCCGCCGTTCGACCTGCTCCGCCAACACCTTAAAACGCTGCTGTCCGAGCAGGCACGCCTCCCGCTGCCCGGATGGCAGCATGGGCGGCGTCACGGTGAGGTGATAGCGCGCATGCAGGGCTACGATCTCGGCGATGATCGCGATCTCGTGCTCGAGCCTGGCCATCTGGCCACTTATCCGGTCCAGAGCCTGATGAACGCGCCCCTCGATGGGCGGTGAAGGATTCAGGAATCTTTCAAGCGCCGTCTCGACGACCATGCTCTTGCCGAGCCCCGGGCGTTCGGTCGCAACTTCAAGCCGCTGAAACATGCTCTCGGAGAGCTGAACGGTAACCTTCTTGGTTCGCGCTCCTTCGTTCGGGCTCGGCTGCGCATCGCTGTCGGCTTGATTCACAATCGAGTTAGGCTGGCCTCCAAGCTCTCCATCGACTTGCACTGCTTGTTCGCTCCCAATTAGCGGCCGCGACCTGCCCGCGCACCGCGGCACGCGCGGCGTCGATTTCGGAATCGAAACGGCTGTCGCGCCCAGCGATGATGGAGTTGACACAAGGGCCAATCCGAACGTCACTTCAACCGCACCGACTTCTGCGTCGTAGTGTGGCGTAGCCAAAGAAAGACAAGGCGGTCTCAAGAAGAGCTGGATTTGTAAAGCCTGTATCATTCGCGCGCAGCTAACGGGCTGTTGCAGCGGGCCCGGGCGCCTTGAGTGACGCGCCCATCGCTTGTTGCTTCATGGCGTGCTGCCGACCTGCAGTATGCTTATCTGATTCAGCGCCGCACCCATTGCCAGGAACTGCCAGGGCGCATTGGGGCGCGCGTACTGATTACTCATGCTTGTCAGAGGCGTGCATGTCGATGCTCACCTCTTTCAGGACGGTGGATCCGCTTGCAAGCCGCCGTCCGATCGACTCAACAAAGCGATCGTACGTTCCGCGCCCTTGGCGCTCTCGGAGGGCGCTCGCATTTGCTGCGATTTCAACGACTTATCCCGATGACGCTGATCGAAAGGTTCCTTTCAATCACCAAAGGGGTTTTCAGCCGCCCTTGCGCAAACCGTGGCATCAGCCGTTGCACGGTCGCCTATTCAGGTTTAGTGGGTCGATCAATCTTGGCGCGCAGCTTGTCAGGATCGCCCGTAGAATGGTGTGGAATCTGCAATGCCTTCCCGAACATTAAGCGAGAGTATCGTCAAGACGAGTTTAAAGGACTTGGATTGGCACAGACTTGAGCAACATCTTTCTACACTTGTATTGGATCAAGCTTGCGCGGCTCAGCTTCTCGGTCTACTTCGCCGCAACGGCAACCTCTTTCAGAAGCGGCCGGCCCCGATCCGGAGCCGAGCTCGCGATGCGTTCCTAGCAAACGTCGAAGCGCACTTCTTAGAACATCTCGGGCAAGATTGGGCGCGCGAGGTCAATGAACTGATGGGACTTAGCCATCAGATAGAAGCGGGCTATGCAGAGATACTGAGGAGCCTTTCTGCGACAGACGCCGCCAAAATGGCTCCGGAGGTTCAGGCCGCGTCTGGGCTATCCTGGTCAGCTCATGCATTCGATGACATGATGAAGGAGTTTCACGCCGACCTGCTGCGCCGAAGACGCATAAAGTTGAGCCATTTCCGCGTGCGGCGTCGGGATGGTACATCATTCAATCCGGACGGCGCGCTCGGCAATTTGGTCAACATGGCCACGATGACCCTGCTGTTGCTTGGCTACCAGCAGTCATGGTTCGACGTGGACGGGTTCCTTTTTTTGCCGACGTTGCCGGAGCCCACGAATGTCGACAATGACCGGACCGCGGCCACTCTTGCGCTGGCGGCTTCTTGGCGTCTTTGGGAACGCTTGGAGCAACGTTGTCGATATTTTGGCCGCGGATTTCGTGTTATCGGCGAGCCCATGCCGAGATGGGTGCCGAAGGACGCCAAGCGAGCGATCGCGTATGAGCTCATTACGCCCGAAGAAGGACTCGATTACTACGCTAATGTACGTCTTACCGATCAGCTAGCGCGGACCTATCACGGGTTGCTGCAGAATACCAACTTGAAGACTTGGGCTTCAGGGATAGACGGTCCTCTTGAACTTCCGCCGAAAGGATACGTGTCGCCGGAGGAAGGCCATTCCTGTATTTCGCTCAGCGAAGTGCTTGGTTACTTTGTCCTCGACGACCAGGAGCGTCCGTGCGGGCTGAGGCTCGTCGAATGGATACGCGGATATTCTACGTTGCAAAGTCTAGCCGGCGAGCGCTACCGCACTCTCGGTTTGAAGGGACTATGCCACATCATCCCCCGCAGCGAGTTGCGCGCTCTTTTGGAGCGGGTCGGCCTGAAGAATGGCGCCGCAGACCTTTTTATCAACCAAGCATCAATGCGCAAAACCAGCCGCGATCTTTTTGACCAACCGCTCGTGAGAATGCGAGACGGTTCCCTCATGCTCTTTGGCCCAGCGATCATATATTCTGAGCCTGGCCGCGTAACGCTTTCTGCTGTCGGAAAACAAGGCGAGCAGCTAGGGCGCAAAGGCAAGGCCTTCGAAAGGGAAATGTTGCGCTTTATCGCTGGTCAAGGATTGGCCGCGAAGGCCTTCAGGCTGAAGATCGCCGGAGAAGAGTTCGAGTACGACCTTGTCGTGCCTTGGAGCGAATATCTTTTCGTCTTCGAATGCAAAAATCGAACATTGTCGGCCCATAATCCAGCGGCAGCTTACTATTTCGCCTTGGAGATGAACTCTGCCGTAAATCAGGTCACCCGTTTGGCTACTGCATTGCACGACCATGCTGACGCGGTTCGCGACGTATCTGGGATTGACGCAAAGAATATGATTATCGTTCCTTGCATTTTGAGTTCGTTGCCGTACGCAGCGGCTGACGCGCGGAATAACGTTCACATGACGGACGTGTCTCTTCTTAAGCGCTTCTTCTCCAACTCGCGTGAACCAGCGACAACCAAACGCAGAAGCTCTGCTACATCACTCTGGCTTGGGGATAAGCCCACGCCAGCCGACTTCCTTTCTTACCTGCAAGCGCCATCCCCACTACAGGCCTTAATCGCACGGACGCGCCACGCGCCGTTCTATTTCGATCTTGGCGAAGAGACCGCAGTCGCGGTGACGGACATAATGGACAAAGACACTCCTGTGATGAGCTTGGGAAGGCTCTTCTCAGCCGAATACGGATTCATCGAACGAGGCACCTCGCGTTCCGACTTAAACAAGAGGAGACTTGTGGAGCGACAAGCCGTTCGGGAGGCCGACAGAAAATGGCGGAAAGTTCAGACTCGCATCAAGTGAAACACTCGCAACCGGGGGGATCGATCCTCCCGTCGAAATCCACGTCGTAAAACGATGTCCCACCGCTGGTCCAAATTTCGATCCTCCGATACTCTGGCTGTCCGGCCCGCATAGATCTTCGCAACTTTGCAGGTGGGCGGCGCCTTGACGTCAGGGGGTGCCCGGCTTTGGCGAGAAAGGCTTGTACATCTGTGATGGAGATCGCGAAATTCAGCGCCTCCCCCTTAGCTCAATGGAAGCGCGACAAGGATGATCGGTTGTTTCTGCTGGAATGCCCAAGGCGACATCACGGGCTTGTCCTGCGCCGGAGCTTTTGGCGCTTCTTTGCCCTCAAGATAGAGCTCGATCAGCATTTTTAAGCGCGAACATGTCGTCGCGCACCTCAACGGCCACTTTCTGCACGCACACCAAATTCCTGCGCCGGCCGCTCGCCCGGTGTGAAGCCCATAGCGACGACCTATCTCCGTTTTTGATTTATGGTGCGCTCGGAGGAACCGGAGGGACTCAATTTGTCGCGTCGCGCAAAGATCATTTGGATCGTCGGAACGGCGCTGCTGCTGGTGCTGCTGCTGGTCCTCCGGTTTATCCCCTACCCGGCCAGATTTGCGAGCCAGCCGGGGAGGCCAAGGTCGCGAACTGCACCTCTTATCAGCTCCTTCCCTTCATCGTGTTCGAGGTTGCGCAATTCCTGGATAAAATGGGCGGCGCGATTACCGCCGTTGCGACCATTGCGATTGCCATCTTCACGTTCACGCTCAAGCGGGCGACAGACAAACTATGGGAGGCCGGAGAGCGCCAGCTACACCTGCTTGGCGAAACATCGGCCGCTCAGTCCCGGGACATGCAAGCCTCTATCCAGGCCGCCACCGACTCTGCGAACGCAGCAATCACGAGCAATCAGATCGCTGCGACCAATGCCGAACGGCAGTTACGGGCATACGTCACTGTGCAAGACATCAATATGGTGACCCACCGGCTTGCCGATCGCGTAGGCACCCTCCATGACAACATCGTTCCCGGCGCGGTACACCTATCGATTTTCCGTCATTCTGAAGAACGGCGGCATGACTCCGGCGATCAACGCGCGAACCAACATAAGTCACAACAGATTTAATAGCGAAATCCCAGCGGACTTCCACTTTCCTGATTCGACCAATTTCGGCAATGCTCTGATCGGTCCGCAACTGGTCTGGCACACGCCGTCGATTACAATCCAAGCGGCGGAGCTTGAAACACCCTTGGTAGGAGCGTTGCACTATCTTTGGGGATGGATCGAATATGACGATATCTTTTCCAGTACCACACGGCATCGAACGGAATTCTGCTTCAAGATAGAGTGCGAGCGCCTTCAGCCCACGAACGAGTTTTGGGTTGGCTTTGCTCCTCATTCCAAGTTCAACGCCGCCGATGAGGATCGTCTACGGCACATCGATCCTGCCGGTTAGCACCCAGAGGCTAATCATAATTAATCTTGAGAAGATTGAGCTGGTGAAGGCGAAACGTCGACTCTTCAGGCGCGTATCTCACTTCAAAGAATTCAAAATCGCTACGCCGTTCCAGGCAGCATTTCTGGTCAATAATGCGCATGATCCTCAGCCTGTCCGCCAAATCGGTTCTTGCACCGAAGACTATGCCCGACAGATCTTCGAATTTGTATTGCAGGGCCCGCATCGGCTTCTCACGCAAATCGAAACCCGAATGCACTACGGCCACGTGGCGACAGCTATCGGCGAATGAGCGGCGCGAATAAATTCTGCAGGGCTGCATCGTCGAATTTGTCCGCTTCGGAAGTGGACGCGCGAACTGAAGGCGAACTTGATCTCGTCGATCTTCCTTCGACGACGGCGATCCGCTCCATAACCGTTTCCACTGCGCGAGATACGACCGCTGTGCTTACACGCGTTCTAGTTGCTAATTTTTTAAGAGTCTCGATGTGTTCCGTAAGGGTCGATTCCGAGTCGATGCTTTCGACAGTCCTATCTATTTCATCGAACTCTCTTATAATGACCTCGTTAACAGCCTGAGGAATCCCGCTGCCTAAATGCAGCTTCCACTCTTCAACCGCATCTGAGATTTTCTCAAGATCGTCCGGAGCGCAATTGTGGATCATTCCAATCGCAGCGGTCTCGAGGCAATTGGCGAGCTCGCCTGCAACAGTGAACTCGTCAAAATAATCTCCGTCACGCAATTTGGCGATGAGCTCGATTACGTCGTCGCCGTCGCGCCAGGAGTCCAGCCCGTCGACCGGCGCGCGCGCAAGCGCGAGAGCAAGATCTGAAAATCGTTGATCGCCGCTGGATCGATGCCAGGCAATTAACAGCTCTATGCGTTGTGTGTTCGAGAGACCGGTTTGTTGCAACGAATCCCCGTGTTTTCCGGGCGTCTTGATCCATACCGGGAGGTGAAGAAAGTCACCCGCAATCTTGGCGAAGCACGTGGCCACAACTGCAAGGCTATCGGCTGGAAGCCTTATGGTCTTGCAATATGACCAGACCGCTCGTGCAAAGTCCGATTCGACGGCAGAGGCGGCGATCTCACGGAGAAGCGCATGGTCATTGAGATACTCCGTCAGATAATCTCGCAAAGAAGGATTCACAAAACTTACGAGCGGCCCGCTGATCTTAACGAACCCTCCCTCAAGGGTTCGCAGGGCCTCGTCAAAATCCTTGGGTCCGTGCTCTTCGCCATATTTCGCGCAGAGGCGCGGGTGTAGACTTTCATAGGAAAGCTTCAGCTCCTTGAGCCCAACCCCGTATTCGGAGCTAAAAAAGAGAGCGAGCAGGAGATGCTGGCACATCTTCGCGATGTGCGTGCGGAAGGCAATGTCCCATAACTGCTTCGGATTCGTGAGAGCATCGATAAACGCGGCCGGGTAGATCTCCGGCAGAATGTCCCCCACACGGGTGCTATCCGTCATCCAATCGATAATGCGTGGGCTATAGTTCTTGTGATCGACGATCTTGGCGATATGACCGCTTCCGATGAGCGCGCTTATGTGACTCTGCGGCGTTCCCGCGACGAGCAGATGATTGTAGAGAATGCGCGCCTTGATCCGTCTGGTGTAAATGCCGACATCGAGCACATATTTGCTGATATCCAGGCGCTGATCGGCTAAGTACTCGGAAACCAGCCGGGCCTCCTCGAATATGTAGGCCCGCGTGGTCAAAATGAACCGCGCATTTGGGGATTTCCGGACGCGCTTGATAAAGCGCGCGAGATCGGAGTCCTTGTGCGAAAGGGCACTCCGGTCTAGCGCCACCCTTCCGAGAAAATCATCGAAGAAGAAGACCTGTTTCTTCGAATCTTCGATGGCGGCAAAACCGTCATCGAGACTTCGGATCGCTACAAGCTCCCAATCCTCGGCGATATAGGCGTAAGATAGCATCTCGGCGAGCGTGGTCTTACCGACGCCCGGCGGGCCTGAAATGATCACAAGATGATGCGCTTCCAGCGTATCGCGGGCACCATTGAAGCTCGGGTTCGGCGCATAAACACGTACCTTGGCTTCGATTTCTTCACGGGTGATATTATTGACAGTATGCGCAGCCGACCGCAAGACGCGCTCCAATACACCCACGCCTGACAGCCAAAGCTTGATATGAGACTTCTCAGTATCAGGGTATTTCCTGATAAGCCCGTTCAGGTCCCCCGGCCCTAGAATATCACCTTCGCTTTGGAGAGAGGGGCCTATCAGAGCCGCAAGTTCTGTTTTTCTGGGCGGCGTCAGCGCGCGCGATGTTGCAAGCACGTAGCGTGTAGGCGCGAGACGATCAATCGACGAACGCTCCCGTTTGAGTTCTGATTTGAGGCCGGGATAAGTTGAGCCTGCGTAATGTTTGGCCTGAAGGATGATCTTTGCGCCGCCTTTGGCGTGTCGGCCATCCATGCCGCCGTCTGGACCGGCCGCAAACGCCTCGAAACGGATACCAAGCTCGCGGCCGACGAGGTCACGGGCGAGGTCCTCGAAATCGGCTGGCGAAAGGTTTCCGAACTCGTAGGGCATCCTACAGCTCGCTGTAAATCGGGATGGAGACCGCGTGTGCATCGACGCTACCGACCACCTTTTTATCCAGCGGAAGCGTCTTCTTCTGGTCTGACCACACCTGCTTGAATCGCTGCACCGTTTCGGTGGCGGTATCGAGGACAAGCTTTTCAGAAATCTTCGCTTTCGCCGCAAGATGCTTGAGTTCATCTTTGGAAAACTCGGTCATTTTCTTGCTGCGTGAATAGTTCAACGCCATCTTGTCATCCGCAATATAGGGAATGGTCGAAAGCAGATCGTAAGCGGGCGACAATGCTGGCGTTCGCCGGTCGGGATAGATCAGCGACCAGTTCTTAAGGTGCATGTCGGTATTGCCGATCAGCGTACTGAAGACGAGCCTGCGAATAAATTCGGCGACGTCGGCATCACCGGTTTCAATGCCGAGCACACCTGCGATCCCCTTATAATTGACGTGCTCGTATTTCTCGTCCGGCGCGACGCCAAAGACCTGCGCGAAGTCTTCCATGTGAACAGGACCGTCGGCGGTCCGGTCAAACCGCTTGACGGCGAGCGCCTGTCCTTTGAATTCGCCGATGCCCTCGGGCAGTCCATCGATCGCGTTCACGTCGAGCAGCTGAAGGTCCGGTACGTCCATGCCCATGGCCTTCGCGATCGTCATCATCGAATATTCGTTCTCGGGCACGCCCGCGTACTGGTTGGACGGCAGTTTGACGATCCACGATCCGCCGACGCCTTCCACCGGGATGGTCAGGCCGCCCCTCTTGGAATTGCTCTTGAGCGCCGAGAATTTCAGCTGCACACCAGCCAGGGAAAACCGCAGCATGTTGTGCCGCTCGTCCGGCGTTAAGTCCTCTTCGACCTGCGGCGGCAGGGCCTCGCCTTCCGCCGGATGGACCGACAATGCGCCCGGAAGATCCTGACCCAGCATCCACAGCAGGAAGAATTCACGCTTTTCCTTTACGCCCGCGCGCTCTGCGAGATAACGGCGCAGCGGTCCTTCCGGCAACAGGTTAGAGAAAAACGGCGGAAGAACCATGCGGTAGGGCCTGAACGCGGTCAGGAGATTGCCGAACTGGTCTTTGAAAGACAGGCTCAGGGTCGGGCGATCTGGATCGTCGATATAGCTTTGATTGAAGGCAAAGAGCGTCCGGTCCCCCTGCACGAGCGTGAGGGTGGCGATGGGTTTGCCGTACAGATGAACGTCCAGAACCGAGACCTCAGGCATCGTCGTCCCCTCCATCAAAAGAATAGGCCGGACGCGGCGCTTCCACAGGATGCGCGATCCGGTTGCGAAGGCCCTGCAGTACGCCCGCAACATTATCTAGTACGGGCTTTGGTGGCGGGCTGGCCTGATCGTGACGCAAAGTCTCAATGACATCCGTAACGAGGGCGAGGTCGGACTTTGAAAGGCGGACTTGTTTTAGGAAGCGAAGATATTCTGCGATGCGGTCGAGCGCAGCTGAACTGCCGTACTGCTTCTTCTGTTTGGCGATGAGGCGTTCACCCTTGGCAAAAAGGACAGACTGCCCATCTTCCTGGAAGAATTCAGGGGCGGTCGAACGGAGTACACCCTCCACTGCGGGAAGAAGTTTTTTAGGCACAAGCACGACTTCGAGGTCGAGCGCCCGCGCCATTTGGATGAAGCTCGAGAGGCCCGGTTCAAGGCGCCCGGTTTCGATCTGGGAAATGTGCGCCTGGGTCAATCCGGAGCGGGCGGCCAAAGCGCGCTGGCTGATAGCCTCCTTGACACGCTGGCCCTGCACTTCTCGGATAAGCTCCTCGCTTTGGTACGCCATGATAATTATCCTGATCAAAATTGACCCTTGATAATGATATTATATCATTGTTGTGACCGAGTCAAGGATCGATAATTATCCTTATCAGGACGGCTAAATGATAAGTATTCTATATCGCATTGCGTGAAAAATAGGGATATAGACCATGACGAGACCAGCGAGAAAGACACGAAAGCACAGCGCCGGAACGCCTTCAGGCCGGCCCTCGATGACGAGCATCTGATCGCAATAGGTCAGGTCGCCCTGCGTGGGGAGATGCTTGACAATCCGATCGATCTTACTGCCCAACAGGTGATCCAGCGCCACTCCCCGATCGTCCGAAGGAACTGAGCAAGTTCACGACCGCGAAGAAAATCGGCTTGGCCCAGGAAGCTCTACACAGGACATGCCCGAGAGCAGCAACGCGATTGCCGAGTTTTTCGGTGAGCTCTACGCGGCACGATCCGAGAGGAATGACATCGTTCACCAGACCTAGCGGACGACGGATACACGCAGCAATTTCCGTAGGTCGACATCGAAATGATTGAGCGTTCGAGGGACCGTCTCACGATGGCCTTGCGCAACAGGGCCGTCGACGCCGCAATTGTGACCGGCGAACGAGCTCTGCCTGGAGCGAAGTCGATGCCGCTCTGGAGCGAACGCATTTTGGCTGTCTTACCCGCGGACCACAGATTGGCCGAAAGCCGAACCGTTTCGTGGACCGATCTCAGCGGCGAGACTCTCTTGCTGGGTCGCCGAGATCCCGGACCTGCAATTCACGAGTGTCTCATCGCAAAGCTCATGTCCCCAGAAGATCGACCTGAAATCGCATGGCATGATGCGACCCGAGAAACTATCAAGAGCCTGGTTGGCGCGCGTCCGGGTATTGGACTGACACTTGAATCCTCTCTTGGCACGAGCTGCGACGGCGTCGTTTACAGAGAAGTTCAGGATGGCGCTGGTTCGACGCGGATCGGGCTTTCTGCGAACTGGCGAGCAGACAACGAAAGTCCTGCGCTGGCAAATTTCTTGAAGTTACTGAAACAACGCTATCCATCACCGTCCTGATCTGTCTGGGGCCGCAACACCGACGCTCCGCATGGATTGATGAGTAGTGACGGCGATAGAAAGGCAGTAGCGCAACGATATCGAGCGACAGGAACCGGCGCTCGTGTTCTGGCGTAGGAAAAGAAAGGACGGTCGGCCGATCAATGAGAGCCGGGATCGCCTGTGACTGGTGCAGTACTCCCAGGATCGCTTGATTCCATGCTCACTTCCTTAAGGACCGTCGATCCGCTGGAAAGTCGTCGCCCCAGAGCTTCGACAAAGCGGTCGTAGCGCTCACCGCCCTTGGCACGCGCGGCTGGGCTCGACTGCTCGGGCAAGGCCGGGGTAGACGTCAGCCAGAAGCGGACGAACAACGCGATCGTCTCCAGCGTGACACCGTCATTCCGTTCGAGCCGTTCCAGCATGCGTACGATGCGGTCGAGCCGCTTGGCTATGGCCGCCTCCCGCCGGTCGGAGTCGTCCGGCGAGAGGAATGAAGAGATCGCGGCCTCGACGACCAGAGACTTGGGCTTGCCGTGACGTTTTGCGAGAGCCTCAAGGCTGCCGAAGATACCTCGATCGAGGTAGATGCTTAGCTGGACCTTTTTCATGACGACCGCTCAGAGGCCCATTTTGTCGTCAGGGTCGAGGCTGACAGTGCGTGCCATGCCCTGCATCGACCGGGTTAAGGCCGTTGCCTGCACGACCTCGGCGTCGGCATCATCCGGGGCAGTGTCGAACTCGTTTTCGGCAAGCGGAGAGCTGATCACCACTTCTTCATGCTGCGGTAGCTCAGGCTCGCGGCGAATACCGCCATTCGGATCGCGGGTCTTGCTCCTCAGCGAAGCGAGCAATTCGGCTGAAGGCGGAATCGGCTTCTGTCCCGACCATTCATCTGACCGTGTGGTCGATGTGACTGGCTTCGTGCGCGAGGGCGTCAGGATTCGGCGTTGGAGTTGTGGATCCTCATAATATCGAACCTTGCGGGCGCGTATCGGGTGCACCCCCGAAACCATCACAATCGCCTCATCGGGCGAGAGCTGCATGACCTCCCCAGGCGTGAGCAGCGGCCGGGAGGTCTCCTGCCGGCTCACCATGAGGTGGCCGAGCCATGGCGAAAGGCGATGCCCGGCATAGTTCTTCATCGCCCGCATCTCGGTCGCGGTCCCGAGCGCCTCCGACACCCGTTTGGCGGTTCTCTCATCGTTAGTCGAGAACGCGATCCGGATATGGCAATTGTCGAGAATAGCGTGGTTCGGGCCATAGGCACGTTCGAGCTGGTTCAGGCTCTGGGTGATCAGGAAGCTACGGATGCCGTAGCCGGCCATGAAGGCGAGCTGGCTCTCAAAGAAGTCGAGCCGGCCGAGTGCTGCGAACTCGTCAAGCATGAGGAGCAGTTGCTGCCGCGGCCGGGTGGTATCCAGGCTTTCGGTCAAGCGCCGTCCGATCTGGTTGAGCACGAGCCGCATCAAGGGTTTTGTGCGGGCAATATCGGATGGCGGTACCACCAGATAGAGCGAGATGGGACGATCCCCGTCGACGAGCTCCCGGATACGCCAGTCACATCGGCCGGTGACCTTGGCGACGACGGGATCGCGATAGAGCCCCAGGAAGCTCATCGTCGTTGACAAGACGCCGGAACGTTCATTTTCACTCTTGTTGAGGAGCTCCCGTGCAGCCGAGGCGACCACGGGATGAACGCGCTTCCCAAGATGCGGGGTCGCCAGCATTGCATTCAGCGTCGTCTCAATCCGGCGCGATGGGTCCGACAGGAAGTTGGCTACGCCGGCGAGTGTCTTATCGGCTTCCGCGTAGAGGACATGCAGGATCGCGCCGACGAGCAGGGAGTGGCTGGTCTTCTCCCAATGATTGCGGCGCTCGAGGGCTCCTTCCGGGTCCACGAGGATGTCGGCGATGTTCTGTGCGTCCCGCACCTCGCAGTCGCCCTTGCGGATCTCGAGCAGCGGATTGTAGGCGGCACTTGCCGGATTGGTCGGATCGAACAGGAGCACGGGGCCAAAGCGGGCGCGCCAGCCGGATGTCAGCTGGAAGTTCTCGCCCTTGATGTCGTGGACGATGGTGGAGCTCGGCCAGGTCAGAAGTGTCGGAATGACAAGGCCGACGCCCTTGCCCGAGCGCGTCGGAGCAAAGCAAAGCACATGTTCCGGACCGTTGTGCCGCAAATAGTTGCGGCCAAAGCGGCCGAGCACGACGCCGACGGGACCAAGAAGCGCAGCATGCCGAATCTCCCGCGCATCCGCCCATTGCGCCGAGCCATAGGTCGTGACGTTCTGCACTTCCTTGGCCCGCCAGACCGAGAGGAAGATGGCAACGCCAACGGCTGCTATTCCGCCTCCAGCCGCGATGCATGCGCCCTGCATGAAGATGACGGGCGCGTAGGCATCGAATTTGAACCACCAGATGAAAAACGCGGCTGGCTGATAGATTGGCCAGTGCCCGATCATGAACCAGGCGGGACCGAGCTGCGGCTGGAAGGCCAGACGCCAGGCCGTCCACTCGGTCGCCGTCCAGAGGAAGGCGAGCACGACCAGCGAGACGACGATCAGTTGGCTCCAGACAATCTTTGTAGCGGACATGGACCGAGGCAATGCGGCAACGCGTGCTACTAGCGCAACGGCGAACCGCTCGGTGTCGTAGTCGCGCGCAGATTGGCGCGGAGATCGGTGGGTCAAAGCGAGAGGTCGCGCTTGCGGCCGAAACTCCAATCCACCCCGCCTGGACCGGCAATGCCGCTCACCTGCCTGCCCAGTTCACGCTCCAGCGACGGTAACCAGGGCACGAGCTGGAAACCGAGGCCGTTGTCGATCATGGCGAAGCGGCCGGAGGCGAGCGATAGCCTCCGGCTGTAAACCCCCGAAACGGACTCTCCTGGCTCCGCGGGCAAATGCGCCAGCCCGGTTTCGGAGGCCAAGCGCCGCCCCACGGTCTCGAGCTCGCGGTTGCGCAGGATGCCAATCAGGTTGCGACCGAGTGTGACCTTGTCGCCATCCCGGCTGGCGAGGCCCTTCTCTACGAGGGCGTCGATCCTGTGGTCGAGCGCGGCGCGGACTTCGGCGCCGAAACCGGCACGAGAGAAATCGGCGCCTTCACGAGCGACCAGGCGCCGGTCGAGCCAGGTCGCCCCATCCGCCGTCACCTGCTGGTCAAGATTGAGGTCTGAGCGGACAGCCAGCGCGATCCGCTGGCGGCCCCCTGCGTCCTCAAACCGTCGCAGCTCTACAATGCCGCCAACCGGCCCGTCACCCGCGGCCTCGATCTCGGGGAGTTTCAGGTGATGAACGCGCCCATCGACGCCGTCGACGACGGCGAAGGCCGAGCCCCTCAGCTCATCGTCAAGCCCACGTGCGATAAGGCGGCCGATCACGGGTTCGCCATGGCGTTCGCTTTCGAGTGCCCAGGATGACGATGCGCGTGCGGCGCCATCCTTCGTGAGGCTCTTGTGCAGCCGCTTGATAATATCGCCGCGTTCCCCGAGCTCTCGCAGGCGCTGCTCCGCGTCAGCCGCCAGTACCCAGCGCGCCGGCCCGGCCGGCTCGGCCAGGCCCAGCCGCTCGAGGTTGCGCATCCTTCCGATCCGGATCTCACGCAACGGGTCGCGCGCGGCTTCCCGGTCCGGCCGCAGATCAATGACCCCGTCCGCCGCCCCTGTTTCCCGGGCCAGCACCCGATCGAGCCTAGTCCAACGTTCAGCCGTCACTTCCCTGTCCAGGTTTCGGCGGATCTCCAGCTCTGATCGCGGGCCGAGTTCACGCGTGACGAGATCCCCGGCTCGGGCGCGCAAGCCCTTCGAGATATAGTCCCGGCTGATGACAAGGTCCTTGCCGTCATCGCCACGGCCCCTCACGAGGACGTGGATATGCGGGTGCTCCGTGTTCCAATGATCAACCGCCACCCAATCGAGTTTGGTGCCAAGGTCCCGCGAAGCTTGATCCATCAGTTCGCGGGTGAAGGTTCGTAAGCTTTCCAGCTCAGTGGCATCATCGGGCGAGACGATGAATCGGAAATGATGCCGATCGTCCTCGCAGCGCTCGGCGAAGGCGCGGCCGTCGGCCTCATCGCCGCTAGCGTCAAAGAGCTTGCCGGGTGCTCCGTCGCGGGTGACGCCGTCGCGCTGGAGATAACCGATATGGGCACGCAGGGCGCCTGGCGAACGCATCCGGCGCACAACACGCGCCTTGACGATGGCGCTGCGGGCACGGTTATTGAGGAGCCGGGTCGCGGCAAGGCTCGCCGCGCGGCCGCGCCCAAACGTGCTGCCATGGCTGCGGCCACCATGTGAGAGGCCGCCGGCCTTCTGCGCAGCTTTGAGGGCCTGCGCCAGGAACGGTTTTGTCCGAGCCGGGCGCGTCGAGCGGATGCGGCCGGGACGGACGCGGAAATCATCGTTACCGGCCATCGTCAGCTCCGCAGGGTGTCGAAAGCTGAACCAAAATAGCGCGTTGCCGAACGTCGCAAGGTTTGCTGGACATTGGCAATGTTTGCAGCGTGATTTGAATTTGCTGGTGATTCCTGCCCCGACCGACCGGCCGCACCTTGCGGCTTTTACCCTGCCCTCCCCGGTCGCTCACTCCCAGCTCTCTGCCGACCACTCTCAAGGTTGCGACTGGCTTCGACATCATGCGACGAAATGCGATTGCGATCATCGGGACTGCACCTCGTCTGATCGCAGCGCAAACAGGCCCGTCCCGCGAGGCACGAGTGCAGTTGCACCCGCCCTAGGCGCTGCTTTCGACGAATTCATCGTGCGGATACCGGATGCCGAGTTGGTGTCAGCCGATAAGCTCTTGGACCGCTCAACAACGAGCGGCGCTTGCTGCCACGCGGCGAAGCGTCTGGCAGCCGAACCACCGCTGTTGCGCTGCTCAATACCGATCAATGGTGCGAGTATAGCGATGTAGATCTGTGTTTCATCCGGAAGCGCTCGACCGGTGGCCAGGTGCTCCTCGTACCGTCTTGGTCCAGCATTGTAGGCTGCGAGAAACCCTGCTGATCCGAAACGATCGAGCATCTCGCGGAGGTACGCTGTCCCAGCCATGATGTTGTCGTGAGGATCAAACGGATCGATACCGAAATCGTAACGAACGCTCAGTTCGACCCAGGTCGCGGGCATGATTTGCATTAACCCGAGCGCTCCGCGAGGTGATATGGAGTGCGGATCACCACCGCTTTCGGCCTGCATGACAGCACGGATCCAACGCTCCGGGACCGCGAACCGATGCGAGGCTTCAGTCACGAACGCGGCGTATGCAGGGCCTGGAAGCAGGTTTGAGGAGCGCGCAGCGGGTGCGCGCGATCCAGCCTCCGCTCTGCCGGCCAATGGCGCTCCGAACGTCAGCAGAATTCCCAAGAAGCAAGCAGCGGCTCGAGATAGCAATGTGTGGACAGCCGCCAAGGACAGAGCTCTTCCCGGCCGGCGCTGAGCCGGCGCGAGACGGCGGCGACGCGCGCCGATTGCCGACAATTCGGCCGGGATGGAGGAATGACAGTGCGATCGGTCGAATAGAGAAACTGCAACCCAGTGGAGCAATGCCGGCATTTGTCAGTCCTCCCTGGTCCACACCGGTAGCGCTTGCCCGATGACGGCCGATATCGGGAGCGGTCCGAAATATCTGCCGTCAAAGGACACCGCCGACTGCCAGTTCATGAGAAAGACCTCGTCCCCAGCGACGACCCGGCAGCCCTGCCAGGCCGGCAATTGCCTGCCACGGCGGTCGCGCTCGCGTGCCTGGCCCATTTCGATGCCGTCGACGACGACTGTGAGTCCCGTTCTACAGACGGTTTGTCCGGGTAACGCCAGCACGCGCTTGAGCATCGGAAGACCGCTCGGCAAATAGCCGTTGAAGTCGAGGAAGCTCGCAAGCGGCTCTGGTGGCCGAACGGCCACGAGCTCAGTGATGTGCAATCGTGCGGTCCCTTGCAAACGGTAGAGGCCGATCGGCACACTTTCGGAAGCGTTCCAGATGTACGATAGTGAGGTGTCGGTGACCGGCCAAAGCCCGAGCGTTGTGGCCCCACATATCGCAAGGATGATCCTTAGCCGTCCCATCAGAACACCATCCTGCGCCGGTGGAGCCAGGCCTGGTGGCGCGCACGCGTATAAGGTCGTGGCGTTTCGTTGACGGAAAGACGGTTGTGGATGTGATGCCAATACTCGGGCGCTGCATCGGCAGGTTCGATGCCGAGTGACTCGACGGCGTCGATCAACTGGAGAACGCGCTCGACCTTTCGCCAGCCCGCCAGTCGCAGCAGGCTTTCGCCGCCGGGGCTGACCCAGGGCACAGTCGAATACCGCTGCCCCGGTGTGATCGCGCGCAGAATGTCGATGCGAGACAGGATGGTTCCGAAGTCATTGGACGACCAGCGCACGAACGCAAAGATGCTGCCGGGCATAAACGAGAGAATGCGCCGGTGCTGGTCAATGATCTTCTCCGATACAGGCTTGCCGAACCGGATTCGGTTCTCGATCCGCTTCTCGAGCCACAAGAGTTCAACAGTTGTGAGATCGCTCACCCGGCCACTCCATAGTTTTGAGAGGAATTTCGGACATGCCAACGGGTGCGCTGTCGCCAGCGCATCGACGTCAGAGCTTTGGTTTCGGCAGAACGGTTGCGATGAAGCGTCGATGATCGGCGTTGTCCAAGCGTTGCAGCGCTCGTGCTGCTGCTAAGGATCGCTGCCGAGTGGCTCCAATTCGTTAGAAGGAATCTGAAGGAGAGCGGGTTAGCCGGGGTACTGACCGGTGCCCCCTCACCGGTCGCATTGCGACGACGATGCCTCGCGACGCTTCGCGAACGGAACGCACGGTGCGTTCCGGCGGTCGGCAGCGGAGGGGCATGATGGACTTCTATGCAGGGCTCGACGTGTCGCGGGAGGCGACGAACATTTGTGTGGTCGACGACGGCAAGGTCGTCAGGGAGGCGAAGCTGGACACCGATCCGGACGCGATCGAACTGTTGCTGGCGGAGTGGGGAATTCGTCTCAAGCGCGTCGGCCTGGAAGCGTTCTCGTTCAGCGCCTGGCTGTTCACGGCGGTTGCCGAAAAGGGGCTCCTGATGATCTGCATCGAGAACCGGCACGCCAAGGCGTCGATGAACGCGATGCTGAATAAGACCGCCCGCAACGACGCAAAAGACAATGCGCAGATGATGCGCACTGGTTTGTTCCGCGCGGTTCATGTCAAGTCGGAGAGCGCACAGACGTTGCTGGCGCTGCTGGTCGCGCGCAAAGCGATGCTCGGCAAGGTTCTGGACATGGAGAACATGATCCGCGGCCTGCTGCGCCCGTTCGGCTTCAAAGTCGGCGAGATCTCGGTCGGCCGTTTTGATGCGCGGGTGCGCGATCTCTTGGCCGGGAAGAAGGAATTGGAAGCGATCGTGGCGCCGCTGTTGGACGCCCGCAGCGCCATGCGACAGCAGTTGGCAAAACTGCACCGCGTGGCGCTGACGTTTCGCGCCGCCGTCGATGATCCGCCGCGATTCAAGAAGTCGACCAATGTCGGCGCCGGTTTCGGGCTGACGCCGCGGCGCTATCAAACCGACCAGACCGACCGGATCGGCAACATCTCCAAATGCGGCGACGAGCTGACGCGGGCGATGCTCTACGAGGCGGCGATCGCGATCCTCACGCGCATTCCGAAGACCTTTAAGCTGCGGCTGTGGGGCGTGCGGCTGGCCAGGAAGAAGGGTCTGATGCGCGCGGCGACCGCAGTGGCTCGCGCGTTCGCCGTGCTGCTGCACAAGATCTGGACTAGTGGCGCCACCTTCCAGTTTGGCGCCGGCGGCAAGCGTGGCCGGGTCGCTGCGGCGACTTAAGGGCCTCCGCGACCCAGCCGCTTCCTCGCGCGCCTTTTCCTTCCGCCACGGCGGAGCGGCGTCCGAGGGGACGGGGATGTGGGTGAGATCGCAACTTTTCTTGCGGGCGGCTTCATGCAGAGCTGTGAGGCCATCATGCACGGCGCTGACTAGCCTGACTGCCCATTCTCCAGATTGCGGCATCTGGTTGGCGTCGTGCCAACCACGGACGTTAGCGAGTTCTCCTCGACGAGCGAGCTGCCGCAAAGGAAGGCGACGAGCGTGATGCTGTGCTGCCGATGCTGGTGATTCCGTGATTTTGCGCGCGATCGCGGACGCGCGCGCATCTTGGAGAACGGATTCGCATTGCAGGAAGGTCTTGCGCGTGACAGCATAAGCGCATGAGGCATCCTCGTTGCACGCACGACCGACCTGTTCACAACTCCCTGATTCACAACAAGAAGTTAGTTTTAGTACGTTAGTAAAGTTACGGGAGCAGGAAATCTCGGCGCCGCAGAACCTTAGCTCTGATTCCGGTCCTCGATAGCACGAGCATCGCGTCCCCGATGGCACGAGCGCTCTGGTCCCTGATAGCACGAGCGAATTCACCGCTTATCCCCAGCAGGAAGGACGAGGCCACGCTTGCGCAGTCGCTTGCTTGACGGGCCGATGGGGACTGGTGCGAAATTCAATCGCTCTGCGCCATTCGGATGATGCGTGATGATGAGCCGATAGCCTGGCAATGTCTGACTTCGGACGATCTGACGCAGGTCGTAGGCAAAGTGTTTGAACGGCGACATGCTGCCGGACTTCGCATGCAAGTGCACGAGATCGAAGCTCCAACCGCCATTCTGACGGCCGCCGTGCTTGCGGACGAGGCGATAGAGCCAGCGCTCCAATCCACCGGTCAGATCGAAATAGGCGCGGTCAATCGTTAGCACGAGCGCTTCATCGAGAACGCCCGTGTAGAACCAATCGGGCAGGATCAGCTCGATTCCACGGGCATGCCCGTGCGGATCGGCAGTCTCTTTCCATTCGTTGATCCAGGAAAAGCGATGCCGCCGCCGTTCGCTCGGCTGGCGGATCGATGTCATCACAGTGGTCGATTGCAGCCGGTCGAGCGCAGCCTTCAGGCGGTCGTAGTCGCGCACGCTGGTGCCGCGGCCGACGAAGGTCAGGATCTCGTAAGGGGTCGCTGCCATCAGGCGGGACGTTTTCAGGCCGGCATCACGGGCTTCGACAATCTGCGAGGCAGCCCAGATCAGAACGTCCGCGTCCCAGATCGTCGCCATGCCATGTTCCGGCACGGCTTCGACACGAATGGTGATGGTGCCTGCGCGGAAATCGATGGGAACAATGCGCCTCGACTTTGCCAGCGAAAAGAACGGATACGCCATCAGGTCTTGCGCGTCCCGTGGCGCCAGATCGCCCGGGAGGGCGCGAAACAGATCGAGCTGGTCGCGCTCTGATTGGCGCCTGCTGCTTGCAGTGGAGTTGCTGTCCGGCATGGGTCAGCGCCGCTCCTTACCGGCATACGGAACGGGTGTGTGCCGTTTCGCGGGCAGAACCGTGCCTGTGCCGGGATCGCTGGTGGACGTTTTGGCGCCGCGGTCAACCCACGCCTTCAGGTCCTCGATCGCATACACAACGCGACCGCCGAGCTTGCGGTAGGTCGGGCCTGTCCCATACGTGCGGTGCTTTTCGAGGGTGCGGCCGGACAGTCCGAGAAAGCGCGCCGCTTCGGGCGTGCGCAGGTATCGCGGCGGCAGGCCTGCGTTCGGATCGGGCATTTGCGAGGCTCCGTGGTCGTCTGGAGCGCGGCCGGCTCGGGCCGCGCGTCGACGGTCACGATGGCGCAGTCAGCGTGCCTAGGGGGATGCCGAAGATCGAGTGATGATTTTCGGCACCCCTGCTCTACTCCTTGCGAGATGAAGGACGTAGCAATGCGCGATAGCCGCCGCGCATCAGAGCCAAGCCAGCCTGCACCAGGCGGATGGTCCGGCTGCGCAATTCGTGGGTTTTCCAGGCGTGCTCAGGGATGCGTTTCCGGCCGAACAGCACCTCGGCGATGACGCGATAGGAAGCACCCTCCATGTGTCCATCGAGCGCTCGCAGCACCAAGACGAGTCGTTCGCGCCGCTGCGCCGAAAGCTGATGAAGGGAAGGTCCCGGCGGGCGGCCGTTGATTGCGCGCCACAGCCGATGTGAGGCGTGGGCGCGGATCTCAAAGTCCGCATCGAGCGGCAGTTCGGCCGCATAAGAGACACCAAACTGCGGCGCCTCTTTCAGCCAGAGATGATGTTGTGCCCCTTGAAGGCGCAATACGGCATGCCAACCGTCAGATGCCTGTCTGATGGCGCCCGATGAAAGGTCGGCAAGCTGTAGCCCCGCGCCGACCGCTTTTGAGCCGGACGCGCTGCGAACGACCGGCACCACCGTCGGCAACGCCTCAGGTGCCCAGAAGATAGTCTGTTGGTGAAAGGACCCCTGCGGGTCATGGGCGAAAGCAGACGCCCCATCTCCTTCGGAATTCGGAACTCATCTGCGATCGATTTTTACGATAGGAAGCCCGATAGTTGGAGCTGCGCCGCAGTGACTCCCAGGCGAAATCCGCCATCTCGCCCGACTTGATAGCATGCTGATACGCCTCCGGTGAGCGCCAGTCGAACTCGGACATCGCTGTGATCCCCTGCTGTAAGTCGATTGCGGCGCAATGTCTATGAAGCTTGGGATTGTTGCGGAAGTCGCCAATTATGCATTGCGTGATGCCTGCAGGCGATCACGCGTCAGCGAGGAAATCTGTTCTCGAGTGCGAATTCTTCATGAAAGATTTTGCTATTTAGGCGCGCCGCCGCGAAGCAAGCCACGGTAGCCGTGGTCTGCCATCCATTTTGCGCGGGCCAGGTGACTATCAAACGCATTGCGGGCGCGAGCAGGTTCGCGATCCGGATCGATGTGCAACAGGATCCGGGTTACCTCTTTCCAATCTGCGCCATCGGCTTCGGCATCAAGAAGTCGCCAATACGTCACGAGATGTTGCTCGTCATAGGTCGTCAGCACCGGCTCATGCGGCGCGACATCGGCGACATCGGGATCTAACGGTGGCTTCGTCATGTAGGCTTATGCGCGCACTTCGCTAATCTGCATTGTAAGGAAACTTACCAAAATAGTTCGGTTATAGCCAGTGGTTTGATGGTCTGCCTAATGGCTGTTTGAGCGCATGAAAGCTCGTGCGCTCGTTGCCTGGAATGTGCGCCGGATCCGCGTGGATCGCGGTATTCCGCAAGAGCAACTGGCCTACGATGCCGGGATCGACCGTTCATATATGAGCGGCCTTGAGCGGCAATCTGAGAATCCGACTATTGATCTTCTCGACCGGCTCGCCGAGACGCTGGGCGTTCATTTATCTGAATTCTTTGTTCAGCCACCCAAGGGAGCGGCAACACCCAAGACGTTGCCTAAAGGTCGCAAGTCACCGCGTCTAAGTTCCAAGAAGCAATAGCATTGGGCGAGTTCAAGCCACGCGGACAAGCGCCATGTAAGTGCGTGTCTTAAACTCGAAAATCAACTCGACCAGGCCGGTCCGGCTGCAGCTTTGCTCAGTCGGCTTTTCCCCAAGAGGGAGCCCCGCCCGAGGTCGTCGGGCGGGGCGATAGTGAGCCTCACTCTCCATTCTTGCGGGGCCGCGACCAGAGCAAGGTGTAGCCTTCGCCTTCCTCATCGAACAGGTTCGCGTAGATCGGCGCGTTGAACGAGGGATCGTCGAGCTTGAGCGAGAGGTAGTCGCGGCCTTCCTCCGAGCGCTTCGACCAAGCTGCCCCGATCTCGACGTTATGCGGTGCACCGCATAAGGCGGATTATGCGTCGCGCGGCGGAGTCGTGGACTGGTAGCCGCGATTTTCCCGAGCTTTTGCGACTGCGCCGCTCCGCATAATCCCGAGGAGAGAAGCTGCGGCGCCTCGCACGAGGTGAGGCGCCGCAGCGGCGCGGGTCAGCGCGACCAGACCAGCGCGTAGCCGTCATCGACCGCGACGAGGTTGGCGTAGATGGGCGCCGGGAAGGACGGGTCGTCGAGCTTAACCGAGTGATAGACGGCGTTGTCCTTGGAGGTGCGCTGCCACGCGGCACCTATCTCGACATTGCCGACCACCACGCGCAGGTTCGGAGCCTTCTCGTTCTCGGAGGGTTCGGCAGGAAGGAAGCGCGCCTTGAAGTTGAGCGAGAGCGTCTTGATGGTGCCGGTGTATGAGCCGTCTTCGGCGCGGGTGAAGGTGCCAATCTGAGCCATGGTAATCTCCTGTTGCTGTTTTCAAGCCCGCGACCATCGCGGCCTTGATGGCGATCTTTGAGCGCCGCAACGACCGGCCCGCAGCCTCTGGCCCGCAGCGCAGCGGAGGATGGCGGGCTGAGCGATCTTGTTGCCTCGCGAGGAATGCCGCCGCTTGGCGGCAGGGGAAGAAGATCGCGAACAAGCCATTGCGGGTAAAGGTCGGCGAGCGCAGCGAGCGTATTGTGGCGCGTAATCCGCCAGCAAAAGGCCGGTATGGACGTGGGCCAAGCAGCCCGACAGGAGAGCATCGCTCAAAGGCCTCACCACCGCCGCGACGGCGACACCATCACGGCAAGCGCGATCGAGCCACAGCGCTTTGCTTCGCCGATTCCAACCCAATGGAGAAGAGCTCGATTGCTCGTGCGGGACGGCGCGGTGATGCCGCGACGTCACAGCGCATCAAAGGTATTTCGTCGTAACGATCGGCTGCCCGACGTCTCTCACCCTGAAGGCAGAGGTGCTTTCTCCAACAGCGAGGCAATCAGCGCGTCTGGTGCCTTGAACCGTCCACGGCGCAGCGCCGGCGGAATGACCGCTTCCACAGCCTCAAGCTTTTCAGAGGGATCCATGCGGAGATAAATCTCCATCGTGCGGATATCGGCGTGGCCAAGCCAGAGCGCAACCTTGCGGATGTCGCGTGTGGCTTGCAGCATCAGGACTGCACAACTGTGCCGCAAAAGGTGTGGCGACAGGGTGCGCCCGCCTAGCGTCGGGCATCGAGCTGCGGCCGCCTTTGCGTGCTTTTCGAGGATATACTCAAAGCCGGCGCGGGTCATCGCCATCCCTTGGGCGTTGACGAACAGCTCTGTCGCCGGCGGCTTTCCTCGCACTGACAGCCAAGCGCGCAAGTCGCGAGCGGTTTCCTTCCATAGCGGAAGGCTGCGTTCGCGCCGGCCCTTGCCGAACACCAGGATGCTTGGCCTCGGTTGCAGCGTGACGTTCTCCAGGGTGAGGCCAGTCAACTCGGAGACGCGCAGGCCGCCGGCGAAGCACAGATGCAACATCGCTCGATCCCGTAGTCCGAGGCGTGTCGTCGCGTCGGGCGCATTGAGCACGGAGCGGATCTCGTCCATGGTCAGATGGCGGATGAGCTTCTGGTCATGACGCTTGCCTGGGATCGCATTGATCTGGGCGACCTGCTCCAAGGCGCCGGGATGCCGCAGCTCGACGTAGCGCATGAACGACTTGATCGCGGCGAGCCGCAGGTTGCGAGTCGCCGGACCGTTGCCGCGGTCATGTTCGATGTGATGCAGGAACGCGACCACCATGTCTGCATCGATCTGCTCGAGCTGGAGCAGAGAGGGGCGCGTGTGCAGACGCCGGGCGGCAAAGGCGAACAACAGCTGGAAGCTGTACGCATAGGTCTCGCAGGAGTGCGGACTGTAGCCGCGCTGCTGCGGCATGTGCTCGCGCATGAAGCTGGTGATGAGCGGGGCGATCGGCGTCATGCGACCTCCCCGGCGATCAGCGCCTCGGCAGCACCCGCTATATCGGCCATGAGGTCCGGGGTGGCTTCCAGATACCAGTAGGTATGTCGGATGTCTGCATGGCCGAGATAAGTGGCGAGAGCGACGAAGTCGCGCGCAACATCATCACGACGCGTCGCGCATTGCTCCAGCACACGCGTCGCGAAGGTGTGGCGCAGATCATGGATACGCGGGCGACGCGGCCGATTCTGACCGACGCTAGCCTTGCGCAGGATCACATAGAAGTTGCTCTGGGCGGTCCGAAGCGACATAGGCTTGGCACCCACGGACAGGAACACATGGTCATCCATCCCGGCGAACCGCCGCCGGACCTCAAGGTAGGCCTGCAGCGCCTCGACCACGCTGGGGTGCATCGGCACGAGTCTGCTCTTGTTGAACTTGGTCAGGCGGATGTGCAGCACGCCGTCGGGCAGCAGATCGTCCAACCGCAGGTTCAGGGCCTCGGAGATCCGCAGGCCCGTCGATGCCAGCAGCCCGATCAGCATCACATAGATGTGGCGCCTGAGCGGGCTGGGCTTTTGGCGCCGTAGATTGCCCGCAGCGTCGAGCATGCGAGCCAGTTCCTCCCGCGTGTAGATATAGGGCGCGGGACGTGTTGCAGGGCTGCGGGGGTGATGCGGCACTTCATGCGCGCGATCCTCCGCGTAGAGAAAGCGTGCAAAGAGCGCGATCTCCTGAAGCCGCCGCTGGTGACTGCGCGGCGTCGACGAGACGGCCGCCGCCCAGGCGGTCGCGGTCTCGCGGCGAACATGAGTATCGCCCCGGTCGCCCGCATAACGCGCGAACGCGGTGAGGTGTCGGGTCGTCTTTGCGAGCTTAAAGCCGAGCGAGCGGCGCAGCTCGATGTAGCGATCAACATCATCGATCAGCATGGCGACCTCCCGGGCCAGGGCTGCGCGATGGCCGCCAGCAGCGCGATATCGACCTTGGCGTAATGCGCCGTCATCGTCTGCGATCGGTGGCGCAGCACCGTGCTCACGCCCGGCAGGCTGACGCCGTGGCGGAGCATCGCCGTGGCCGCCGAGTGGCGCAGGATATGCGCACCCTTGTAACGGCTCTCGACGCCCGCGCTTGACCATACATTTGACCGTGATGCGGTCGATTGGCCGCAGCGGCGCATATTCGGTGATGAACAGGGATGGCGTCGCCAGTGCCGGCCGTCCGCGTTCGATGTAGGCGAGCAGCGCGTCGCCGATCTCCTGGGTGAGCGGCAGCAGTTCCTCGCGCCGGCCTTTGCCGCACAGGCGGATGCTGCCCTGCCGCCAGTCGATATCGTCGAAGCTGAGCCGCGCCACCTCGCTCGCCCGAAGCCCGAGCCGGACCAACAGCAGGATGATGGCTCGGTCGCGCAGGCGCCGCTCCCCGTCGCACGCACCGATGATCCGCGCGATATCGGCATCAGGCAGGAAGCGCGGGATCGATGCCAGCCGCCATCCCGCAACATTCGGCATGGCGTGGTCGAGCCCAGGCGGACATCGTCCTGTCGCGATCAGGAAGCGCAGGAACGCGCGGATGCCGACCGATATGCCCTTCATGCGCTCGACCGATACGGCCTTTGCACGTTCGATCATGTATGCCCGGATCGTCACGGCGTCGTAGGCCGTCGGGATATCCCCCAGCGCATCGACGAAGGGAGTAATCGTCCCAAGGTACGCGGCGAGCGTCGTTTCAGCCAGGCCGCGCTGCTCGCGGGCCCAAGCCGCAAATTCGAGAACCAGTGGCGCCGCCGATTTGGTCGGTAATCGCGTCATCACGCCCTGATCCTCAAGGTAGGCGATGAACAGCTTGGCGCACTCGACCGCGTCCTTGTTGAGGTCGCCGCGGAAGCGCGGCCGATGTCCCGCTTCGATCAAGGCGAATGAGGCCGCATGCGCCTCACGGATTGCAGCCAGCGTGTAGCCTTCCCCGCGCGCCCAGTGCGTCCAACTCGCAAGCAGCCGCATCCTCTCGATGATGGTAAGTGGCGTATATCGGCGCCCGCGGAGCCATTGAGCAAAGTCGGCCGCGTGGTCTGCGGCCATTCCCGCCTTCAATCGGTCCCAGACCGCGTTCTGACGGACATAGACACCTGTTGGCATGTCGCCCCCTTCTGCATGTGGAGGCTGGACTATGGTCGAGGTGGTTGCTGTTCGGAACGTCAGTCAGCGGTTGTGTTGGGCGCGCTCGTGCCGTACGTGTCCGATTGGAGCCGGATGGTTCTCCGGGCGTGCCGTGATGCCCTGCGACCGACGGGCCTTGCTGGGCGGATCTGCCCCGAGATGCGGTCTGCGACCCGGCCTGTTCCCCGCAACAGCGTGCCGGCGATCTTCTTCCCCGCGGCTGCGCCGCTCCTCGCGCAGCAACAAGATCGCCGCACGCCGTCCTTCGCATGCGCTGCGGCCTGACGGTGCGGGTCGGCCGTCCCGGGGCTTTCGATCGCCACAAGGCCGCGATGGTCGCGGGCTTGAACACAGCACAGGAGATCCACCATGTCCCAGATCGGTTCGTTCACCCGCAGCAACGATGGCACCTACACCGGCACCATCAAGACGCTCGCGATCGATGCCAAGGCGCGCATCGTCCCCAGCGATCCCGCCTCCACCAGCGACAAGGCGCCAGACCTGCGCGTGATCGTCTCAGGCGTCGAGATCGGTGCCGCCTGGCGCCGGACCTCGAAGGACAATCGCTCCTACCACTCGGTCAAGCTCGACGATCCGTCCTTTACGGCGCCCATCTACGCCAACCTCTTCGAAGGCGACGATGGCGAGTGTGCGCTGATCTGGTCGCGCTGACCTACACCGCGGCGTCTCGCAACATCGCGGGACGCCACGGACAGAGCCCTCGTTATTATGCGGAGCGGCGCAACCACAAAAGCCACAAAAGCCCGGGAAAACCGCGGCTACCAGCCAACGACTCCGCATAATCCCGCGCTACGCATAATCCGCCCGGCCCACATAGATGCGGTGGCTGGGAGCGTTGTCGTTGGAGCGGTTGGTCTCGGCGACGATGCGCACGCCCTTGGCCTGCAAGCTCAGGGTGATGATCTCGCCCTGGAAATCGTTGCCGACCTTTTTGAAGGAACCGATGTTAGCCATGTCTCTTCTCGTGCGCCAAGAGTGACGGGTGGAGTCCGTCACGCGCACTTGTTGCCCCTGCGGGGTGAGAGACCCCGCAGCCCACGTGCCGCAAGCACGGGGGTTGAAGCAGACGGGTGAGGTAAGCTGGGTGCCTCCGGCGAGCCATAAATGAGCAGAACCCGTCAAAGTCGGACGACCCGGGACTTCCGTCCGAGGCTGGTCCGGCGAGCGTACCTGCTACGGAAAGAGTTATCGAACCGATGTTTGAAGCCTCGTTGCAACATGGAATCCGCCGAACCGGAAGTGGGCGGATCGGTCGAAAGACCGGAGGAGTGCCGATCTCCGCTGAGTGGACGGAGATCAGGGACGTGCGTGATCGCGCACGTCAGCCAGCGGCCCAGCTTGCGGTGACCGTTGGCCGGAATCCTCACGGGGTAGAGTCGGTCCCTAAGGCAGGTGAAGGGACGACAGGTGAACTTGGGAACCTTGCCGTGTTCTCTCGCGCCGGATGGCGCGAGATGATCGAGGCGACCGATGATCGGCGCGGCAGGGGGCGGAGTCTTCGTAGTAGTCGGAGGGCGGGAAAGCCGTCCACATGGCGAAGGGAGACAGTGGGTGAAGCAAGCCGGCAGGAGGCGGGCCGATGAGGCCCGGCGCGGTGAATACCGCGTTCGTCCTCGACATGCAGCGCAAGCTTCACAGGTGGAGTGTCGCGAATGCCGAAAAGGAGTTCGCGGATCTGTTCAACATCGTATGCGACCGCAGGACGCTTTTGGAAAGCTGGCGTCGGTTGACCCGTAACAAAGGCAGCCGCACACCGGGTACCGATGGCGTCACGCGGAAGACCGTCGAAGAGCAGCTGGGCGGCGCAGTACGGTTCATCGAGGATATCCGCGGTGAACTACGCAGCGGCACCTATCGGCCCGAGCCTGTCCGGCAAAGGCTGATCCCCAAACCGGGTAAGCCCGGCAAGGTACGTCCGCTCGGCATTCCGACGCTCAAAGACCGACTGGTGCAAATGGCTTTGAAGCTCGTGCTGGAGCCGATCTTCGAGGCGGACTTCTATCCGACCTCCTATGGCTTCCGGCCCGGCCGGAGCACCCATGATGCGCTGGCGAAAATCCAGCGACGACTGCACCCCACACCCAGCGGCACTTCCGAGTACCGCTTCGTGATCGAGGGTGACATCAAGGGCTGCTTCGATGCCGTCGATCATCATGTGCTGATGGAGCGTGTGCGCCGACGCATCGGGGATCGCAAGGTCCTCAGGCTCGTGCTCGCCTTCCTAAAAGCCGGTGTCATGATCGAGGGCACCGTCCGCCACCCTGTTACGGGCACCCCGCAGGGCGGCATCATCTCGCCATTGCTGGCCAACGTCTATCTGGCGGCCATCGACGAGAGATACGGACGGTGGTCGATGCGCCCTCGCGAACGACCGCAGAATGCAGCCGACCGGCGGCTTTACGATCGCCGGAGAAACAGGCCTACATTCTACGCCGTACGTTACGCCGACGACTTCGTCGTGCTGACGGACGGGACCCGCGAGGAAGCAGAAGCCGAAAAGTTTGCGTTGGCGCAGTTCCTCAAAACGGAATTGCGCATGGAATTGTCGATGGAAAAGACCAGGATCACAGGCGTCGGGGAAGGCTTCGACTTCCTCGGCTATCGGGTGATGCAGACCAAGGCACGCCGCACCGGACGTATGGTCGGTAATCTCTTCATTCCGAAGAGCAAGCTGAAAGACCTGCGCCACAAGATCAAGGTCAGGGTGAAGGCGACGCCGACAGGCCAAGCCCTTGCCGATCTCATCGACGATCTCAACCCGGTCATCACCGGATGGCGAAACTACTACCGCTACGCCACGTGGGCCACGCGGGACTTCGCCAATCTGGATTGGTGGCTGTGGCAGCGCATCGGGCGATGGCTGCACAGGAAGCATCCTAAGACGACGTGGCAAGAATTGCGTCGCCGCTTCCAGGCAACAGTGCCCGACAGCCGCTGGCGATGGGTCGACGGACCTAAATCGCTGCGGTTCTTCCGGGAAGACGGATCACTCCACTTCCCGCACCGGGGCATACGCATACCGAACGGATGGAACGATCCTGGCGAGAAGTTCCGCAAAGGAGCCGATCGCTTCTGGGCGTCGTTCAACACCCTCATGGACGCGTGAGGACCACACGCGGCGTAAGCCGCGCATGGAGAGCCGGTTGCTTGGAAACTTGCACGCCCGGTTCGGCGAGAGGGGCGCAGAAACCATCCGTCGCAAGACGGACAGGCGCTGTGCCCCTACTCTACCTGTTGTGTTTCGAGCCCGCGACCACCGCGGCCTCGATGGCGATCTGCAGGCCGAAGATGATCGGCGACGCACCCGCTCGCGGGCCGCAGCGTCGGGGCGATAATAGCAGCGCGGATGGAAACGCAGACTGCCACCATGGTGCACTCGGGCTATGCCGCGACGCTGCAAATATGCCTCGGCAATGGTCCCCTCGATCGGGCTGGATATCGCAAAGAGCCGACGGGCCGCCTCTTGCGATCCGGCCGGTACTGCCGGACCAACAGTCCTTCGGACGAGCTCCGGTTCATCGCGAGGCAGTTTCAAAAAGCGTCTTGCCTCCTCGGCGACTTCGCGGAAGTCGCGCAGTCCCAGGCTTTCACGGATGACGTCGAGGAGATCGCCATGTTCTCCTGTTGCGGCATCGGCCCACTTGCCCGCCGGCCCCTTCGGCGACTCCTTAAGTCGCACAAACAACGAGCGGCCCGCAGTGTTGTGGACGTCGCCGACCACCCAGTACCGGCCCGCCCGCTTGCCATTCGAGAGATAGTGTCGGCACACCGCCTCGGCGTCGCGCGCGAGGCGGCGTGCCAGCTCGGAGGCATCGCGGGGCATCAGGCGGCCTCCCGCTCACTGATGCGCGCGACCGGATAGTGGTCGAGCACTTTCGACAGGATTTCGACGCCGCTCGCGTCCGTGGGCACAAACATGCGCAGCTTCCAGGAGATGATCTCTCCGAAGAAGCCGTAAGCCCGCAAGCGATCGCGCATCGTGTCGATGAAGCCCGAGAGTTCGATGCGGTGCGCGCCCATTACACGGGCGCGGCGAAGCTGGAGCCCCTCCGCAAGTTCGAGGACGGTCCGTCCCCCCATGAGCACGGCAAAGGCAGCGTCCGGCGTCAACGCCGGCGCGTCCGCCGCAAGGACGTTCGCGACCCAGGTCGCCGAGACCTTGCGGCCGATGATGCGCTCGCCCGCGTCGGTCTGAAGCCGATGGACCCGGGTCGATTCGTTCGGCAGCCGCTTCCAGATGGGCAACAGCAAGCCCGCCACGACGTGGATCGTGCTTTCCGTGAACTCGGGGACTTCGGCAACCTCTGCCAGCCAGGCCGTAGTAAAACGTTCGCGATCCGCTTCGATCCAGTGACTCTCCGCCATTATATTCAGGGGGATCGTATGCTGCTCCATCGGCCGGATTAGGCGGACGCGCCGTTCGATCTCGCCGTCGTCAAGCATGAAGCTCGGGGCGGGGACCTGCACGGCGGCTCGTCCCGAGCGCTCATTGATCAGCAGGGCAGCGTTGCGATTGGAGACACGAGCAAGAGCGTCATTCAGACCCACAGGATGGTTGCGCTGGCGCCGGGTGATGGTGAGCAGCCGGGTCTCGGCGCCGGTGCCCGGATGGACATAAATCGTGCGCCGGTCGGTGATGACAAAGATTTCGGCGCGGAGCGTTTCCAACCCGACATCATATGTACCTGACGCGACCGCACCCTCGATCCGTGCGGTCAAGAGCTGCTCGAAAACGGTGAACAGTATGTTCTGAAGATCGATCGTGAGCGCCAGCAACCGGTTCAGGAAGGTCGTGATCGGCGGCAGGTCATCTCTGAGCCCATTGGCATCCGTCAGCTTCAGGCCGGTCGCATCCTCGAACCTCTTGAGCGAGCAGCCCGCGACCTTGCCGCGCGCGAGTAGCGTATAGAGCTGACGCAACGCATCACGGCCGTACTGGCTTTCGAGATTGTCTTCGGGCCGGAACAGGCCCTGCCCTTCGGTCTGGCGCTGGCCGCGCGTTATCGCACCCAACGTGTCCAGCCGGCGGGCAATAGTGCTGAGAAAGCGCTTTTCCGCCTTCACGTCGGTCGCAATGGGACGAAACAGCGGCGGCTGCGCTTGGTTGGTCCGGTTGGTGCGGCCGAGGCCCTGGATCGCGGCGTCCGCTTTCCAACCGGGCTCGAGCAAATAGTGGACTCGCAAGCGGCGATTCCGCGCCCACAGCTCGGCATAGTAGCTCCTCCCCGTGCCGCCAGCGTCCGAGAACACGAGGATGCGCTTGACGTCGTCCATGAAGGCCGACGTCTCGGCGAGGTTGGCCGAAGCGGCTCGGTTTTCGACCACCAGCCGGTCGTCCTTGCGAACGATACGACGCGAGCGGTCGGTCACCTCGGCGACCATGTCAGTACCAAAGCGTTGGACGACCTGGTCCAGCGCCCCCGGCACCGGCGGCAGCGAGGCGAGCTTCTCGATCAACCGATCGCGACGTGCGACGGCCTCCCGGCTCCCGACCGGTTGGCCGTCGCGATAGACGGGCCGGGAGCAGAGGTTGCCCTCCGAGTCTGTGAACGGCTCGTAGAGCTGGGCCGGAAAGGAATGGGCGAGATAATCGAGGACATACTCGCGGGGGGTAATATCGACCTGGACGTCGCCCCAGTCCTCCGTTGGAATCTCGGCGAGCCGGCGCTCCATCAATGCTTCGCCGGTCGAGACGATCTGGATGACGGCGGCATGGCCGGCGTCGAGATCGCGCTCGATCGAGCGGATCAGTGACGGCGTCTTCATCGAGGTCAGGAGGTGGCCAAAGAAGCGCTGCTTGGCGCTCTCGAAAGCGGATCGCGCGGCCGATTTGGCCTGGCCGTTCAGCGTACCGGTCTCGCCCGTGATGTTGGCGGCCCGCATTGCCGCGTCGAGATTGTTATGGATGACGCTGAACGCGCCGGCGTAGGCGTCATAGACGCGAACCTGTTCGGGGGTGAGCTCGTGCTCGACGAGCTCGTACGCGACGCCCTCGTAAGAGAGCGAGCGGGCCGCGTAGAGGCCGAGCGCCTTGAGATCGCGCGCCAGCACCTCCATCGCAGCGACGCCGCCCTCCTCGATCGCCTCGACGAACTCGGCGCGGCTAGAGAACGGGAAATCGGCGCCGCCCCACAATCCCAGCCGCTGGGCATAGGCGAGATTGTGGACCGTCGTGGCACCGGTTGCGGAGACATAGACGACGCGGGCATTCGGCAAGGCGTGCTGGAGCCTCAGGCCCGCGCGCCCCTGCTGGGAGGCCGCCTGGTCGCCGCGCTCGCCCTTCCGGCCCGCCGCGTTCTGCATCGCGTGGCTCTCGTCGAAGACAATCACTCCGTCGAAGTCGGAGCCCAACCATTCGACGATCTGCCGCACGCGCGAAAGCTTCTCGCCGCGTTGATCGGTGCGCAGCGTAGCGTAGGTGGTAAAAAGGACGCCTTCCGAAAGCCTGATCGGAGTGCCTTGACGAAAGCGAGAGGGCGTCACGAGCAACCGCTCCATGCCGAGTGCGGACCAGTCGCGCTGCGCGTCCTCGATCAACTTGTCGGATTTACTGATCCAGACCGCACGGCGGCGGCCCTTGAGCCAGTTGTCGACAAGGATGCCTGCGACCTGCCGACCCTTGCCCGCGCCGGTGCCATCGCCCAAGAACCAGCCGCGAGGGAAGCGGACGGCAGTTTCTGCATCGTGGCGTGCGGCCGTCACCACGTCAAAGGTCGCATCGACCGCCCAGCATCCCGCAAGAAACTCGGAATGGGCCTCGCCTGCATAGATGACGCTTTCAAGTTGGGCGTCGGACAGGATGCCATCCGCCACGACATTGGCCGGCAGATGTAGCCGGTGCGACGGCTTCGGCGGCGCGACCGAGGCCATCGCGGCAGACTGCACGAGTTTCGTCGGATGCGCATGCGCGTCCGGAATATGGATCGCCTGCAATGCGTATTCCTCATAAAGGGCGTCGGTCAGTCGGGCGCGTTCGGGCGGCGACCATTCGACCGTCTCGTAGATCAGTTCTACGCCTTCGGGCGCTACGCGGCTCGAAGCGGACGATGGGCGTGGCGCAGATGCGCCGACCACTCGTGATACTGCAGGGCGCCTGATGACGTCGACCGCTATCGGCGTCGCGATCGGCAGCCTCGGCGGCACATACTGGGTCACCCAGTCAAGCAAGGTGGCGACATCGCCGGACATGCCAAGTGAAGCCGGAAGGAGTTTCGGATCTGCGGCGGGCAACTTGTCGATCACAAGCAGTCGTGTGTCAGTCTGCGTTCCGTGCTTGGCGTAAACGGTCCCGTCGATGGCGGCAGAAAACACCACGCGCCCGCGCTGCTGGAGGCGAACGAACGCATCTCGCCATGCCGGATTGTCGGGCGCAAGACTTGCGCCGGTAATGGCAACCAGACGCCCGCCGTCGCAAAGCCGCGCCAAGGCAGAAGCGGTGTGCCGGAGCGCCGCATCCGCCATTCGTCGATCAACGTTCGCCAATGCCGAGAACGGCGAGTTCATCAGGACGACGCTCGGTACGACACTCGCATCGAGGTGATCATCGATCTGGGCGGCGTCGAACCGCGTGACCTCAGCGTTGACAAACAGTTGGTCGAGCAACGCCGCGCGGATCTCGGCCAGCTCGTTCAATACCAAGGTGCCGCCGGCGAGCTCGGCAAAGATGGCGAGCAAGCCGGTCCCCGCAGAGGGCTCCAATACCCGATCGGACGGCGTGATGCCGGCCGCGGTGCATGCGGCAAGCCCGAGCGGGATCGGCGTCGAGAATTGCTGAAGGGCCTGGCTGTCCTCCGAGCGCAGCGTGTGGGTCGGCAGACAGCGCGCGATTCTCGCGAGCATGGGCAGCATCGCGGCCGGCGAGCCGGCCTTGGTCCGGATGGCCGGGCCAAACTTGCGAAGGAACAGGACGGTTGCGGCCTCGCAGACATCATAGGCGGTCTTCCAGTTCCAGACGCCGGTGGCGTCGGACGCGCCGAAGGCCGCTTCCATGGCGCTACGCAGGACAGCGGCATCGATGCGACGGCCGCGCTCGAGATCAATCACGAGCTGTCGCGCGGCCCTGATGGCGGCGGAGGTGAGAGTTGCAGCGACACGCATCGAGAGCGGCGCGGCGGCAGCGCCGCCGGCGAGAGATTTGGTCATGACAGGGTTCTTTCGGAGAGCAGGAAACGGGTCGAACCATCAGGCGCTCTCCTCAAGACCCGACGGCTCAAACCCTTCCCGGCCCGGCTCTCCCTCTCAGCCCTCGCCCATAAGAATGGGGACCGGCGCGGCACACCGGTCCCCAAACAACTGTGGGACGGCGGGAGCCATCCCATTCCAGATGTCACTCAGCCGCGTCGAGCTGTTGCGGATCATCGTCGCTCGCATTCTCCCGATCCTGGTCGTCGGCGAGGAATTCAGGCAGCGGGCCCGCTTCACTCTCCTGCTCCCCTGACGCCGCGTTGGGATCGACGAGACGCAGCGGCTCCGGCAACCAGCCCGCACCATCGAGAAGACGCTCAGCCTCCTTGGCCATGTCGGCCTTCTTCAGGTGGTCGATCAGTTGCGCCGACGACTCGCCCTTGGCTTCCCGCACCGCCTCAAGGATGCGAGGCTTGGTGACCCGGCCGAGATAGTTGTCGACGGCGGGCTTCCAGCTCGCTCGAACCATATCGAGGTCGACAGCGCGCGCTAGCACATCTGCCAAGTCGAGGCGGGTGCGGATGCCTTGGGCAGAGACGCGGCCCTGATTGTAGCGGTTGGCCGGCTCGTAGACGGCGTTGACCGCAAATGACGCGCAGTGAGCAAACAGGGATGCCTGTGCGTCGCCATCGAGGGCTGAAAGAGCATCCCAGAGATCGCTCTCGCCCTTCGGCAAACGTGCCTTCCAGGACTCATGCCGCGCCTCAACGGCCTTCCCTGAGGCGCTTTCTCTCAAGCCAGCCGCTTGAGCCGGAAAGGTCGGTGTGCGAAGCCCGATCTCAAGGCAGCTCCCGGACGATGCGAAGGGTAAAAGGCCGTCAGCACGAAGGTGTGCAGCACCGCCTGGAACGCAATCGCCGGATTTTCCGCCAGCGCATCCCGCAATGCCAGCGTGCGATGGGCTGTCAGCTCCGTGATCAGCCGATCCGGCAGAGGTTTGGTCGCGTCCTCGTCATCGTCTTCGGTATCAGTAGCGCCGCCGGCCACCGCGATGACCGTGCGTTGGACGGAAGGACCAGCCGCCTTCCCCTCGACAGATTGTGTGTCGGCGGCCTGCCCGACATCGGGATCGACTGCCGACAAATCGTCCTCCGGACGGACGTAACCCCGATCGACCGAGAGGCGCCCTTCGGAACCGATGCCGACGAAGACACCGGCGCGGGCGATCTCGGCCGGATCGTAAAACATCGGCCGCTCTTCGAATGCGGCCAGGGCCACCTCGATTCGCCGAGACGCTGATCGACCTCATCGGGCAACTCGTCGGCATCCTGAGAATCGGATTCAAGCTTGGCTTGCTCCGCATTGAAGGCGTCGATGGTGGCCTGATCCTCCGGGGAAAGATCGACAGGCTTGCCCTCGATTGCACGCAGGCCATCCGCGTGGCCGTAGGGGAATTCGACGGCGAGCGATATCCACTTCCAGCCTTCGGCTGCAATCGTCTCAGCTTCGGCTTTGAGCTTTTCTGTCCACGAGACGATCGAGCAAAGCAACGTCCTGGAGCCAGCCGCCGTCATCGTGCTCGAACAGATCCCGCAAGACGCCGCCACCAGCCTGCTCGTAAGCATCCAGCCCAATGAACTGCACGCGCCGATCGGACGCGCGCACGGTATTTTCGGTCAGCATTCGCCGGATCTGATAGGGCTCATCATAGCCGGATCGGCTGACGTTCTCCCAGACCTGCTCCTGCCTGGCGTGATCGGCTGAAACCGTGAAGGCCATGAGCTGCTCGAGAGTCATGCCGTCATCGGCATAGACGTCGTGGAGCTTTGGCGACACGGACGCCAGCCAAAGGCGTTGCTTCACGACAGCCGGGGACACGAAGTGCCGGGCCGCGATATCCTCGTCGGATAATCCGGTGCCGCTCAAGGTCTGGAATGCTCGGAACTGATCGAGCGGATGAAGCCCTACCCGCTCGTCATTCTCGGCAAGCGAATCGTCTTCAGCGATGCCCCCTCGCGCACGACACAAGGAACGGCTTGCGTCTTCGCCATGCGCTTCTGCTTGACGAGAAGCTCCAGCGCGCGATAGCGCCGGCCGCCGGCCGGCACCTTGAACATGCCGGTCTCATTGCCTTCGGCGTCCACAACCGCCCGCACGTTCAGACTCTGCAGCAGTGTGCGCTGCGCAATGCTTTCGGCGAGTTGCTCATGCCGGACGTTGGACTGGCTGAGGACCAGCTTGTTGAACGGAATGTCGCGTGAGGGGGAACAGCGTGATCTTTTGGACAGCCTTCGTCATATCGATTCTCCACGACGGGCGGCCGGGAGCCTCTCTCTCGGCCTCCAACCCGTCGCGAAGACCGCCGCTCCCCTCTCACCCTCTTGTTTGAGGCAACAGGTGAGACACTCACGCCGCCTCCTGCTCCGCCGCCTCGGTTGTCATGCCGACTGTCACTTTCGGCAGGAAACCAAGGAGATAATCCGCAACCTTGCTGGCCTGCGAAGCAGCTCGCACAATCGCGCGATTATCCTCTCGCAACACCTCCAGCCACGAGCCAATATAATCGGCGTGCCGCACCGTCGGCATGATACCAAGCGAAGCGCAACTGAACGCAGACGAGATTTCCGCAACCAACTCCTCAAAGGCATACTTCTTGGTACCAAAGCTGCCCGACAAGTCACGGTTGAGACGTGATGGATGACCGCTGGCATGCGCCAATTCATGCAGTGCCGTTCGATGCCAATTGATCGGCTCGAAATAGGCTTGCGGAGGCGGCACCTGCACATAATCTTCGGTCGGCATATAGAAGGCGCGGTTGCCGCCGATGCGGAAGTCGATGCCGGTCGCCTTGATCAGGTATTCGACCCGCGGCTCGATCAGGCCTGGCGGCGGAAGCGGCGCCGTTGTCGCGATCTCTGGAGGCAGGCCGTCGCATTGATCGCAGTTGAAAACCCTGAAGCGCTTGAGGAACGGAAGGGCGTGCGCTTCCTCACCGTTCTCGCTGGCGCGGCGCTTTTCGTCGGCCGGCACAAACCGGTCGGCATAGACGACGGTCGTACCGCGCTCGCCCTTGCGGACATGCCCCCCGAGCGACAGCGCTTGGCGGAAGGTAAGCCAGCTCTGCCCTGTAAATCCGTGTTCGGTCGCCGCACCCCAGAGAATTAAAATGTTTATGCCGCTGTATTGGCGGCCGGACGCGGCGCTTTTTGGCATGGCCAAAGGCGCCGTCGCTGCCGCCGTGCCCCAAGGCTGCACCCACGGCGCTCGGCCGGCCCCCAGTTCGGCGATGATCTTGTTGGTGATGTCGTCATAAAGGTTTGCCCGGTCCTCACCGGTGCGCGCCCGAGGATGATGTCTGGACATCGCGGATCTCCGCGACGGAGACCGCGAGCCTCTCTCGCAGCCTGTAACCCGTCATGGCAAAACCCCGCGACACTCTGACTCTCGCCTCTACCTGAGAGAATACGAAGTCTGCGACGCAGCCAACCTTCCATCGTTCATGGGAATTGCGTTGAGCTACCAGGGCCGCAGGCCCGACCAGGCGTGCGCCAGGGGCGCATCGCCTCCCGGGAATATGGCACCCGGAGAGCGTGAGCATAGCGACCCGAAGGGGCACGCGGGTCCGAGTGCAGCGACGAGACCGGTTCAATAGCGGCACCCGGGAACGGGCAGTGATAGCGATCGCCGCAGGCGAGCCCCTTTTCCGAGTGCCCCCGGCGAGGAGCTCCGCATCTCTTTGCGCGAGGGATCGACGCCGCACGGCCGAGACGCAAAGCGGCTCGGTTTACGAGAGCCCGATGCGGCGGCAGCCGCACGCGCTCTGGCCGAGCAACTCTGCCATGACTTGAATCAGCGGATCTAGATTTCCTCGCGCGCATGCGTCTGCGCGTCATAGATCTTGATCTGAAGCATGGGAAAACGCCTCTTCAGTTCTTCGCCACCTGCCCTTGCGCCGTCTCTGGTTGCAAATTCGGCTTTGAGCCGGCCGTCCACTTCAAGCGCGTAACCAGAGGCCGGCAATTCTCGGGTGGCTGCAACCATTTCATTCCCATTGTGCAGTGAGGTGATCGAGAATGATAGGTAGCGTGAGTCGCCCAAACCGCGCCAGAGCCACCTGCCCAAGTGCGGTGATTAGCCAACGCACGTTGTGGATTGGCGCCCTTGCCGAGATCGCATCAAGGATGGGCATTTGCATCGTCGGAACAGGCGGACGGCTTTCCACTCGCGCGGATGCATGAACGATAAAGCCACGGCTCGACGTAGCTGCCCTTCCACAGTCCCTGGCCGGCACGCTCAGCCTCGCGCTGGGCTTCGCGATACCTGCCCTTCGAGTATTGCGGCCAATCCAACGCAAGGCCGTTGCGTACCAGCCATTCCCCGAGATCCCTGCCTGCGACGGAGCAGGTCGCGACCGTGCGGCCATATGGGTCGAGGCTGACTGGAGCACAATTGACGGGACGGCGGGCAATGAAGGCATCCAGGTCGTTCGCGGCCTGCGCACCGCACCGATATTGCAAGCTGTCTTCGCCGCGGCACAGCTGGCTGCTCTCCGGTGCATCGATGCCCCAAAGCCGGATGCGCACGCCATGCATTTCCAGCGTGTCGCCGTCGATCACGCTGGCCTGTCCGACAAAATCATCGGCCAGCGCCACGCTCGACAGAATGGCGAGAATCAATGCGACAGCGGTTTGACGCATTTCCAGTGACCTTGTAGCTACCGCAAACCATGCGGACTGGATTTCGACTAGTTGTCGAATGTTGCAACGCCGGCGGGTGCTCCGGCCGCTCGGGATAGTGAAACACCGTGCCGCGCAGCCAACGACATTGAAGCGAGCCGAAAGCAGAATCGCGTCGATCCGCCAAGCGAATTCATGAACCTTCCAGACGCCGTCATTCTCTACAACGTCGCCGGTCGCGTTGAATGCCAGGCCGCTCAGCCGGCAAAAACGCGTAAATTTTCCTCCCGGCGCACCCCTGGGGTTGAGGCAAAGGCACTGCAGCGCTCTTTACCAGACGAGGCGCTGATAGTCGTCATGCGCGACGCGTACAAGGAAGACAGATCGCTGCGTGGCTGGTTTTGCACAGGGCGGCGGAACACGTGGAAAAACACCTGTCCGGCGATTTTGAATCCCTGCTCTGTGTTAGCAGCCGGAACGAATCGAGGGCTGCAAGGATTCGTCCCTCGCGGAGGAGCGATCTTGATGCTGATGTCCAAGGAGAGGCGGACGGCGATCCGCACGGTACGGGGGTGGGCGATAGCCGTGCTGCAGGAGGCAGGCGCAATCCGCGAGTGTGAGTACCACGGCTGGATGCAGGACCGCGCAGATCCGCACGCCCGCGAGCGGGCGTTCCAAATCGCCCGCCAGGATCCGCCGCCGGGCCTTTCGCCCGAGGCGGCCGCCGGCGCGATGACGGAGGTCCTGGACTCCTTCGGCGAGACCTGCCCCGAATGCCCGCCCGAGGTCTAGGCAACGTGCCGGAAAATCGGCGCATTAGAACCTAACGCCCGAGACGCTTCTCGACCCGCTTCCGGCTGTTGCCGACCTTCTTGACAGCTTTCTTGACCGCTGACGCCGACCGTCCTGTCTTCTTGGACTCGTACCCCACTTCATACTTTTGCCCGCCGGCCACACGGGCCCGGTCCAGCTTGCGCCCACGCGCTGTCTTCTTCTTCGCTGCCGCCATAGGCACCTCCTGCCCGACTGATGACAAACCAACCCAGCAAGGGATTATTGTGCTTTCTTTTGGCGGGGCTCTCCAAGTATCAAACCTTCGAGGCGTTGTTCGAATATGTCGAGGATGGGCGCAGTTTCCGACGAACGAGCCAGTGATCTATGCGTGGTAACGAAACGGTTAATGCGGCTCAAATGCACGACCGTGTCGTCCGACGACAAGACGATTCGTGACTTAGGAAAGATGACCGATGGCAAAACGGCAGAAGCAGCAGCCGAAACAGCATCGCTATGAGCGAAGAATAGTTCTGTTTCTTGACTTCCTCGGTTTCAGAGAGATCGTCGACGAGACGGAGCGGGATAGCGAGAAACTACGATTACTGCTTAGGGCAATCGATCGGCTATATGATATCGGACGTGAGGATGCCGATCTCTACAGGACACGGAGCATCACGACCTTCTCAGACTCCGTAGTGCTGTCATACGCGATCCACGAGCAATCGGCGGTTTTTTATCTTCTTTGCGACATAGCGTTTGCGGTTATTGATCTTGCGATCCAGGGATATCTCGTGCGCGGTGCGATCACCGTTGGCGAGTTGGTCCACACCAAGCGTTACCTCGTCGGCCCCGCGATGGTGAAGGCCTATGAGATGGAATCGAAGCTCGCGAAGTACCCGCGCGTGCTGATCGATCGGACGCTTGTTACAATCGCGCGCAAGGCACATGCCGAACAACATGATGGGGAGCACGAAGCGGATTACGTGCGCGCATTCATGACCAAGGACGAGGACGGCAACCACTACCTCAACTACGTGTCGTGGAAGTCGGTAGTGGAAGTCGCAGGCATGGATGACGATAATTATCCACTCTACCTCCGTGATATCGGGTTGATAGTCAAACGGGGCCTCGCCAAGACCGATGCGGGCGTTCTTTCGAAGTACGTGTGGATTCACGCGCAGTATGTCGCGGCGATCGAACAGTTCGAGAAACTCGGTTCAAAGCACCATTATCGGCTGAACAACCCCGAAAATTGCGCGGCCATCGAAGCGCTTCCCAAACTTACCGACGAGGCCAAGCAGGCCAAGGGCATCATTAGGGCGGCTCAGACAAAGCACGCGAAGTAAGGGTGAGAAATCCCGCGAGGTGCAAGCGGCCTCGCGGGGCCAGCTGTCGTCTTCCTCACGGGCCCCCAAGCCACCATTGGTTAACACATTGATACTATATCTTATTACCACCTGACGCCGAGATTTCCACCGGCGGCGCGGGGACACCTTGGACCGGCCGCACCCTTTCGTGCCGGACTGACGGAAGCGAAGCTTGAATACTGTATTTTTTTACAGTACTACGCTCGCCGATGGGCATTGGCACGGAACTGACAGCGAGACAACGACAAATCTTTGATTTTGTTGAAGAACATATGGCCGCGGCTGGTGCACCACCGACTCTTGAGGAGATTTGTGGCCGGTTCAGCTTCAAGAGCCCGAATGCCGCGCGCGAACACCTACGTCTCATCGAGCTGAAGGGCTATCTCAAGCGTGCACCGCGCCATGCCCGCGGAATTCGCATTGGTCGGGAAGATTCCGCTTTGGGCGATCTCGTGCGGGTGCCACTCTTGGGCAGGATCGTTGCCGGCAGTCCAACCGACGCTCTCGAGAATGTTGAAGCCAGGATTCCGTTGCCGCGGGCGCTCCTGCGAGGCGCCCGTCTTTTTGCGTTGCGCGTCGGGGGAAGTAGCATGGAGGGTGCGGGTATCTTCGACGGCGACATTGCGATTCTGAACACGCAGACCGAGGTTGCGAACGGCGCAATTGCTGCCGTTCTGATCGGCGAAGAGACGACCCTCAAGCGTGTTTTCAAGAGCAATGACGGTATTCGGCTTCGCGCTGAGAATCCGGAGTTTCCAGATCTCGTTTTCGACCAGTTCAATGGCGGCGCGCTCCACGTCGCGGGTGTCCTCGTCGGTATTCTGCGGCTGGTGTGAACGTGGCCGAAGTATCACCCTCACCCTCGCTTGCCAGACTCGAACGTGAGATGAGCAAGATCGGCTGTCCGGATCTGATCGCGCTCGACGGGACGGCAGACGCCACCCATCTCAACTATCTGGATTTGATGTCGGGCCGGCGCGCCAGCGATTTGAGGCCGAACGCGGTCGCCGAGTTTCAGGGGCGTCCGATCCTTTACCTGGTCGATGGTCTGACCGATCGCGTTCAACCGAGCGACCATCAAGTGCGTCACCTCGGCCAGTTGCTCGCAAACCGAAGTGAGCATGCAATGTTGGGGGTTGTGCGGCCCGGCGAGCTGACGCTTTATCCGATCAACCTCAGTCGCGCGGAACTAGATGGCGCAACACCGACGCCGGTCTCGTTGACGAACCCGGATCCCCTGCTCTTCCAAGGTTTGGCAACAGGCTTGGTCAGCATCGAGGGACAACCGACCGCCCCCGACTATGTGTTCGATGAGATTCACGAGCTGCTGACGGAGGCAGACTCGGCTCTCGCCGGGCGCATGTCAGCACTCGAGGTGTTGTCTGTCGCAGGGCGGGCCCTGTTCTTTCGGTTTCTCCATGATCGCAGGATCATTCTGCCGGCTGAGCTACACGAGATCTCGCCAAAGGCCAATGATTTGAAAGACGTCTTTTCCGACGCCGAGCGCGCGGCTGCCACGTCATGCTGGCTGGACGAAACGTTCAATGGCGATCTGTTGCCGCTTGTGGACGAAGTAGCACATGCCGATCCAGCAAAACGGCTTGCCGCGTACAGGAAGTTCTTCCGCCAAGCCGACAAAAAAACCGACGGGAAGATTTTTCTTCATCTGCAGGCCATCATGCGTGGCTGGAAGCACCTGGGTGATTCAACATTCCAGACGAGGATCGACTGGGACGACTTCGATTTTGCGCATATTCCAATCGGAGTACTGAGCCAGGTCTACGAAACATTTAGCCATCGCTGGGATGAAGCCCACGCCGAAGAAACGAGCGTCCACTATACGCCCAAGAATGTCGCCCAACTTCTCGTCGAGGAGGCACTCGCCGGCGCAAAGGACGCCTGTGATGCCGTCATTCTAGATCCGTCATGCGGGGCCGGCGTATTCCTGGTGCTAGCCTTCAGACAATTGATCCGACTTCACTGGCAGAAGGAAGGACGAAGGCCCGACAAGAACACTATTCACCGGATTCTCTATCGGCAGATTCGCGGATTTGACGTAAGTGAACCGGCGTTGCGGCTGGCGGCACTTGCGCTGTACGTCACGGCCATCGAGGTGAACGGCACAACCCGCCCTCCGAAGATACTCAAGTTTCCGCGAGCGTTGCAGGGGGAGGTTCTATTCAACTTTGCTTCCACTGCGAGCAATGAAGCTACGCGCGGATTTGGTCTCGGAAGTCTGTCGTCGCATGTACCAAAGGAATTCGATGCATCTTTCGATGTTGTCCTTGGAAATCCGCCTTGGACGCGGCTGCGGTCGAAAGCAAAGACCGCTGCCGAAAGGACTGCCGATCGCAAGCGCCATACTAAGATGAACCGCGAATTCACCGCGATAAGTCGGCGCGCGCTCACAGCGAAAAACATCGAGGGCCTCTCGCCCGAATTGTACGAAAATCCTGATAACAATCCGGATCTTCCCTTTGTTTGGCGCGCAACGGAATGGGCCAAGCACGGCGGCATCATCGCTTTTGCACTCCCGGCCCGGATTATCCTCAAGCAAAGCGGCACGGGTCGACTCGCAAGAGAGGCACTATTTCGTGGCCTGACGGTGACAGGTATCTTGAACGCGTCAGATTTGGAAGAGACGCCGGTTTGGCGGCATATGAAGTTGCCGTTCATGCTTCTGTTTGCTCGAAACGCGCCCGCGCCGCTTGGACATCAGTTTCAATTCGTCACGCCGCTGCGCGAGAATGCTCTTACCAAGCGGGCAGAATTTCGCATTGACTACCAGTCTGCCCAGCCGGTGTCGCTTGATGCCGTCGTAAAGAGACCCTGGATGTTGAAGACTCTAGGGGTCGGCACAATCTTGGACGTAGAAGTATGGGACAAGATTGCTGAGAAAAACATTCCCAATCTCGGGGATGTGTGGAAACGGTTGGGCCTGTTCTCGAACGAAGGCTACAACTAAGTCTTCCGCAGGTCGCGGCAAAGCACATTCTGGCCTTGCCCGACTTTGAGCCTCCAGAGGATGGATTTGACATCAATTTTGGTGAACTTGATCTCTGGCGGGACAAGCACAGGCGAACGACTGCGAATCGACCGCGTGAAGCCGAGCTGTATAAGGCCCCCTTGGTCATCGTCCCGCAAGCTCCGGGTGAAACCAGAGATCGACCGAGGGCATACCTGTCGGCAAGCCGGCCCGTTGCGTTCCGTAAGAGCTATTATGGATATTCAACGAACGGCTATCGCGATGCTGATTTGCTGGCTCGCCTGCTTTATCTCGTCGTTCATAGCGAGCTTTGGCAACACTTCTATCTGACGCATACTTCGCGCCTCGGCGCGAGCTATCGCACGATTCTGAAGGAGGAGCTGGATGGATTTCCCTTCCTGGAGCCTTCAGGGCTAGGGACCTCGGAAAAGCAGCAAATTCGTACCCTGTCGTCGCAACTTATGTCAAACCAGGTGAAACCCTGGGAAAAGATTGATCAGCTTATATTCAGTCTCTACGGACTCAGCGCACATGACATCGACGTCGTCCGCGACACCGTACAATTCAGCTTACCATACAAGTCCTCCCGCGACCCCGCCGCTCTTCCGCCTGACCAGAACGATTGCGATCGGTTTTGTCGGTACCTTCACGACATGTTGCAGCCGTTTGTACAGCCGACCATCGGGCAGCTGCGCATCGAGCCCCTGAACGAACTGGCGGATACATGGATGCCTTCGTGGCGGTTTATTACTCTAGCGTCGGCGCACGCGACTTCTGATATCTCATCAACTCTGGTTTCGAAGGTGATGCGGGAAGCCAATCGCACGGCCGCCAGTCGCGTCATCATGGTCTTGCCGCAGCACGGCCTCCTGGTTGGCCTGCTCAATCAGCGCCGCTTCTGGAGCAAAAGCTGAGCCCGACTTTGCGGACTGCACATTGTTCGCCAGCATCTAAACGCGTTTCGGCACAGATGAGCATTGCGGGATTCTTTGCCGAAGGTATCGACTATCGTCTACCGCATCCGGCGTTGGATGACTCTGTTCTGCTGATTGCCCATAACGCGATCTGTCATGCGTTCTCGTTGTTGCGGGGAGCGCCTCCGGGGGGTTTTGAGCTTTCGTCGGCCCAAGAGAATGCCATAACCCAACAATTAGAGTGGATACTCGAGAACCGTCTTCGAAGGAGCGGAAAGGTGGCTGGCTTCGACGAGCGCATCTTTCAGAAGGTACGGCGTGGCGCCGAAGTTACGAATTATGATGGCAAGCATCCGAGCAAGAAACCGGATCTCGTGTTTGATCTTGTACGAGATGCGCCGCTAGCGCTATCGAGCCTGGATGCATTGTTTGTGGAATGCAAACCAGTCGACAAGAATCATTCCTTCGAAACGCACTACGGGACCAAGGGTGCGTTTCGCTTCATCAACGGAGACTACAGCTGGGCGATGCAAGAAGCCATGATGGTCGCCTATGTCCGTGACGGGAATGAGCTTTCAGCAAGCGTTGCTCGGGCTTTTGCCAAAGAACCACTCCATTCGCTGCTCGGAAAGCCGAGCGCGATGATGCGGGTGGCGAATTGTGCAGGTAGCTCTCTGGCCGAGCCGTTGCATTTCACGAGCCATGAGCGAAACTTCGAGTGGCCACAAGATCGGGGAAGCGCAAGTGCGATCCGCATTTTCCATTCGTGGCACAAATGCTCGTAATACAAGCGGCGATTCCCTGGTCTTTCCGATTTGAGCGCGGGTTCCGCACCAAGCTGCTGCTTCGCGCTAAATTCTATGTGCCAACAGTCTCGATAAGCGCAATCTCGAATACGATCCGCGACAACCTCAAGGCTATCGTGGATCAAATGCCAAACGAATAGCTATTCGGTACCCGAAAGTGTGGGTTGCCACAAAGCGCAATTGCTGTAGTTCTGGATCGAGGATTGCCGCCCGATTCTCGATTGCTTATAGTTCCGCGCATCGTGAGCACTGCAGAGCCCATTCCCGCAAACGCCCCGGTTCCCGTTATATTCGCGCACGACGCGAATACGGCAGCACTTGCTCCGATCGCACGACCTGCCGTCGCGGTGATACCGCAGCACAGTACCTGGAATGATTTCACCTACTATTTCACCGCGCGCCTGCTGGTACTGCTGCCGCAACAACAGCCCGTACCGTTTGATATGCACTTTATGGTTTCTGAGTTTGATCGAACTGATGGCTTCTTCAACCAGCTCCTTCTTCACCAACCTTGGGTGCCGATCGAGCTTGCGAATGCGAGCTACGTTGGCATTCTCGATAACGTTGAGTCATACGGCTCGCTGATTGAATTGCTTGGCTTCGCGCGCGCTATGACGTCGCTGCGATTGCTCGGTGACGCGGTCGTTCTTCGGACAGAGGGCATGGACACCGCACGTCTGCCGCTTTTCGACACAGACCGATTTCACCTGGGCGCGCTAAGGGCCAGCTCCAACTATGTCGCGTTCCGCCACGGCCGTCGCTATTTGCGGGCCGAACCGCAAGCTCCAGTCCCTGATGCGGCGACAAGCTTCCACATGGGGACGAACCTGCTTGCGGCCGACAATCCTTATGACATTGATTTCGACTTTCGATCGGACGAACTTAATCGTGATCGTGTCGCGGTCCTCATTGGACGAAACGGAACCGGCAAGACCCAGCTTTTGCTAAGCCTCATCCATTCGCAACGATCTCCCCAAGTCGGCGAGCCAGCAGTCTCGACCGCTTTCGAAACCGCCCCAACGTTCAGCCGATTGATGGTCTTTTCATCTGTGGCGTCGGACTCCTACCCACGATCGATCCCGCCTTGGGAAGGCGTCGACTATCAGTATTTTTCGATGATTGCCAATACGGACACTGAGGCCGATGCATCGACCGGCGCATTGATCGATTGCCTGCGTGATCACAGGCAGTTTGAGCCTTTCTCCCAAGGTATGCCATTTAGCGGACCGAGTCGGCTGAACATGCTGGAAAGGTCGCTAGCCCCCCTGTCCTTTTCAAAGACGATCCACCTGCCTCTCAGGGATCAATCGGAGCCTCACGATCTGTTCGACGTGAGAACCTGGCAGGGTAAAGCCTATTTTCCCCTGTTCAGATCGCTGAACGAGCAGCGCCAGCTGCAGTTGGTTCGCATGGTCGACTGGTCCAGGTCGCCGGTGACGTTCGGCCTGGGCGAAGCGCCCCGTACACTCAGCAGCGGAGAGCAAGCGATGCTGAGATTTGCGGCCCAAGCCGTTGGGTCGATCGAACAAGGCAGTATGCTGTTGTTCGACGAACCGGAAACGCACCTACACCCGAATTATGTTTCGGACTTTATGTCGATCCTGCACACGCTGCTGGCCGCGACGAGATCCGTAGCAATTATCGTGACACATTCTGCTTATATCGTAAGGGAAGTCCCTCGGCAGCGAGTCCGAATATTATCACTGAATGAGAGAGCGATTTCGATCGATCAACCTAGGCTCCAGACGTTCGGAGCGAGCATTGACAGCATTTCCCAGTTTGTATTCGGCGATAGCGACATCTCCCACGGCTACCAGGACTTGCTGGTAGATTGGGTCAATCGTCTCGGTCCCGAAGTGACGATCGAGCGCATTGTTCAGGATCACGGCGAGAGGTTGAATCCAGAAACGCTCTCTTATGTGGCCCACCTCCTTCGCATGCGACAGCAATGATAGCGCTAACCGCTCCATCGTCTGCGGAGGACGATGCTTACCTCAACAAGATCTGTGCGGAGCCGGCCTGGGCTAATTACGTTGGCCTGTGGGCATCATGTTATCAGGCCTATCGAGTACATGGCGGCAATCCGTGGTCGATCGTTGGCTCGAAATTCCCGGCGGCAATGGGCACGGTTCAGCAGAGGCTTTACGAGAACCGAAAGAGTGTGACTCGCTTCAAGAACCTGCGCAGCCAGCAAGTCGCCAGCTGCCCGATGTGTGGGTCTTCGGTCACGGGCGCCCTGGACCACTTTCTGCCAAAGGAAACGTTTCCTGAGTTTTCGGTCATGGCGGCGAACCTCGTTCCGGCCTGCACGAGCTGCAACTCATCGGTGAAGGGCAGTACCTATAAAGGTGAAAGCCCGGAGGAGTGGCTCATTCATCCTTACTTCGACACGCTGGCCAACTCCGACCTCTGGGAGATACGGATCATCCAACCGTATCCGGCGGCCCGATTTGAAGCTATTCCCAGCTCTCACCATGCACCGTCCGTGCAAAAGCGTATCGCTTTTCATTTGAAGTATGTGCTCGGTGAGCAGTTTCAGCGCGCCTGTACGAACGCTTGGGCGACGCTACCACAACATATGCGCAACATGGGACCCACGGCTGGCCTCATTTCTGTCGCCGATATCCATGCAGAGCTCATCAAGCTCGTGAGCTATCATTATATCACGACGGGACGAAACGCCTGGTTAGCTGCGTTCCACCGCGGACTGCTGGGGGACTTGCCGGCTCAGGCATTCGTTGCGGCACAAGCGACGACACTTACGAAGTTGGTTCTCTGAGCCTCATTGACCACACCTGTGCTCCCTGGGGGAATAAAGGGACACTCGGCTGCCTGTCAGTTGGCGCGATTGCCGGATGAACTCGAAAAGCCGGCGTGTGCGTCAGCGATCGATACCTCGGGAATTAGACCATTCCTCCCGATGACGTCTGAGAGGTCGACACGTGGGTCTGGTCGAAGGCGACGCTCCGCAAATCAATCGGCCCTTTAATTGCGGTTTGTTGTTAAGTTACCATTCTTCCTCTCTCCAGTGACACGCCCGTAGCGATTGCTCCGTCGGAGCTGGTCAGGTTGCGGAGACGGAGCGATCGCGGATGGCGAGACGATTGCCTAGCGGGCTTGTCAATCGACGTCGTTGGCGGCTTCAGCGAGTTGAGTTGATGTCGTAGCTGGGGTCATGGTCCTTTCCGAGGTCGCGAGCGCCTCATGATGATGTCCGGATCGGGCGCCTCAACGTTTGCAGCGGAGTGCGGGCGAACTGCCACCAGCCGATTGACCGAGGTCACCACGACCACCGTCCCAGCGGGACATCGCCAGTCCGGCGGACCGGACCAGGAACTTGCGAGCAAATATTAGATGGGCTTCGGCTGGCCCCAGTCGAACGATGTGCCATCGACCCAGATGCAGTGGAGAATCACGCCGATCTTTCGGGCAATTGCGACCTTTGCTGCGGATTCCGACGAAGTCGCCCAGGCGTACCGATATGAAGTCGCCCGTGGATTCCGAGACGATGTCGCCCACCTTTCCGATTTGATCTCGCCCAGCGGCGAG
>NZ_JBHTFN010000001.1:0-287994 GCF_042666195.1 Bradyrhizobium sp. GCM10028915 | reverse complement strand
GGCCTGTCGCGGGGTGCAAACCGCGGCAGGCCATTCCTCACGGAACAGGTCGAGAATAACTGATCGCGCTATTACAAGGGTGGGCAAAGGCGCTCTTGCGCCGTGCCCACCAATCTTTTTTAGGATCGCAGAGAGATGGTGGGCACGCTTCGCTTTGCCCACCTACGAAATCGAGGCTACCCCTTCGGCGCCTGCTTCTCCGACGCCGTCGCGGGCTTGCCCTTGGCGCCGGCGCCGGTCACGCGGACCTGGTCGCCGTCGGAGAGGCCGTCCGGTGGTGCCGTGATGACGCGGTCATCCGCTGCAATTCCCGAGGCGAGCTCGATCTCCTTGCCGAGGTCGCGGGCGATGGTCACGGGCTTGAACAGGACCTTGTCGTCCGGACCGACGGTTGCGACGCGCAGGCCGCTGCCGTTGAAGATCAGCGCACTGGCGGGAATGCTGAGCGGCGCGGCGTCGCGCTGCAGGCTGAGCTTCACGCTAGCATAGCCGCCGGGCATCAGCTCGCCTGAGGAATTGTCGAGACCGAGCTGCATGCGCGTCGTGCCGGAGGCGACGTCAACCGCCTGCGAGGAGGCCTCCACCGTCGCCTGGAAGGTCCGGTTCGGATACTCCGGCAGCACGATGGCGGCCTTGGCGCCGATCTTGATCGCGGGCACGTAGTTCTGGGGCACGTTGATGTAGACGCGCAGCTTGGTGATGTCGGAGACCACGAACATTGCCGGGCCCGAGCCGCCGCCTGAATTGATCAGCGCACCGACGTCGGTGTCGCGCGCCGTGACCACACCGTCAAACGGAGCGGTGATCTTCTTGTAACCGGCCAGCGCTTCGAGGCGCTCGACGTTGGCCTGGCCCGAGCGAACCGCCGCGTTCTTGTTGGAGAGATCGGCGGTACGCTCGTCGATCTCCTGCGCGGAGACGAAGTTGGAGGCGACCAGCGTCTTGCGGCGGTTGAGGGTGGCTTCCGACAGCCTGGCGCTGGACTGCTGGCTGGCGAGGTCGGCGCGGGCCTGAAGCAGTTGCTGGTCGAGGTCGGGCGCCTCGATCTCGGCGATCACCTGACCGGCCTTCACCCGCGCACCGATGTCAGCGCTCCAGCTTTTGAGATAGCCGGGAACACGGGCAAAGATCGGCGCGCGATAATAGGCTTCGAGACGGCCCGGCAAGTCGATGGTCGCATTGAGAGCCTTGGCATTAGGCAGCGTCACCGCGACGCTGGGAACAGCCTGGTCATCGGTCCATGCCTTCAATTTGGAGCCCTGCTCCTCGCGGGCGCGGATGCCGGTGCCCACGACCAAGCCGGCCGCGATTAGCGCCACCACGCCGAAAATGCCCAGTTTCCGGTGCGACACCGGGGAGCGGGGTTCAGTGGGCGACATGCGGGGGCTCCAGGGAGGCGGCGCCTTTGGCGCCTTGCTTCTTGTGTACCATACTGAACACCACGGGAACGAACATCAGCGTGGCGAAGGTTGCAAAGATCAGGCCGCCGATCACGGCACGGCCGAGCGGCGCATTCTGCTCGCCGCCCTCGCCGAGCCCCAGCGCCATGGGCGCCATGCCGATGATCATGGCGAGCGCGGTCATCAGCACCGGGCGGAACCGGACGAAGCCGGCTTCGAGCGCCGCGGCGATGGGATCGCCGAGCTCTTCGTAGCGCTCGCGGGCGAACGAGATCACGAGCACGCTGTTGGCGGTGGCAACGCCCATGCACATGATCGCGCCGGTCAGCGCCGGCACCGACAGCGTCGTCTCGGTGGCGAACAGCATCCAGACGATGCCGGCGAGTGCTGCGGGCAACGCCGTGATGATCACGAAGGGATCGGACCAGGACTGGAAGTTCACGACGATCAGGAAATAGATCAGGACGACCGCGCCGAGCAGGCCGAACAACAAGCCGGTGAAGGCGCTGTTCATGGTCTGCACCTGGCCGAGCAGCACCACGGAAGAGCCTTTCGGCACCTCCTTGGCGGTGTCGGCGATCACCTGGCGGATGTCGGTCGCGACCGCACCGAGATCGCGGCCCGAGGTCGTGGCGAAGATCTGCACCATCGACTGGATGTCGTATTGCGAGACCACCGCGCTCGAAGTCGATCGCTTGATATCGGCGATGCCGCCGAGGATCGGCGACTGCGAATTGCCGGCCGCCGTGATCGGCAACGTCTGAAGCGCGCTGAGCGAATCCATCTGGTATTGCGGCGTCTGCATCACGATCGAATAGGATACGCCGTTGTCCGGATTGAGGTAGTAGGTCGGCGCCACCTGCGAGGAGCCGGCAAGGTTGACCACGAGACTGTTGGTGACGTCACGCTCGGTCAGCCCGACATACTGCGCGCGGGTGCGGTCGACATCGATATTGAAGGTCGGATTGTTCGGTGACTGCTGGATGCGCGCATCGGCGACGCCGGGAATCCTGCGAACCTTGGCCAGCAGATTGTTGGCATAAACGAAGTTGGCGCTGATATTGGCGCCGCGGATCTGCAGGTCGATCGGCGCCGGCGCGCCGAAGTTCAGGATCTGGCTGACGATGTCGGCCGGCAGGAAGGCAAAGCTGACGCCGGGGAACAGCCGCGGCAATTGCTCACGCAGCACGCGCACATGCTCTTCGGTCGGCTTGTGGCCTTCCTTCAGCTTGATCTGGATGTCGCCATCCTGCGGGCCGATCACGCCGGTGTTGTTGTAGGTCATGTTGATGCCGGAGATCGGCATGCCGATGTTGTCGGTCAGCGTTTCGATCTCACCCGGGATCAGCTTGCGGATCGCCTTCTGCACGTCGGCGAGCTGGTTCGCTGTCTCCTCGACGCGGGTGCCGACCTGGGTGCGGACGTGCATCAGGATGTTGCCGGCATCGACCGCGGGGAAGAAGTTGCGTCCGAGGAACGGGACCAGCGCGAAGGACGCGCCGACCACGCAGAGGAAGCCGATCACGAACACCGGACGGTGCGCGAGCGCGAGCCCGAGGAAATTGTGGTAGCCGCCGCGAATGCGCTCGAAGCGAGCCTCGAAACCGCGCTGGAACCAGACCAGTGGATTGCGCGACTTCGGCGGACCGTTCTCGTGATGGACATGCGCCTGCAATAAATAGTTCGCCATGGTCGGCACCAGCGTGCGCGACAGCAGGAACGACCAGATCATCGCGAACATTACCGCTTCCGCCATCGGCACGAACAGGAAGCGCGCCACGCCGGTGAGGAAGAACATTGGCACGAACACGATGCAGATGCAGAGCAGCGAGACGAAGGCCGGCGTCACGATCTGGTTGGCGCCGTCGAGGATCGACTGCTCGACCGGCTTGCCCTGCTCCAGATGGTAGTTGATGTTCTCGATCGTGACCGTGGCATCGTCGACGAGGATGCCGACCGCGAGCGCCAGGCCGCCGAGCGTCATGATGTTCAGCGTCTCCCCGATCGCCGACAGCATAATGATGGCGCCGAGCACCGAGAGCGGGATCGAGACCGCAATGATCACAGTCGAGCGCCAGCTGCCGAGGAACAGCAGGATCATGACGCTGGTGAGCAGCGCCGCGATCACGCCCTCGAACGCGACGCCTTCGATGGCGCCGCGGACGAACACCGACTGATCGCCGATGAAGCCGATCTTGAGCGCGTCCGGCAGCTGGTCCTTGACGTCGATCACCTTCTGCTTGATGCCCGCGATGATGTCGAGCGTCGAGGTCGCGCCCGCCTTCAGCACCATCATCAGCACCGAGCGGTTGCCGTCGACATGGACGATGTTGGTCTGCGGCGGGTTGCCGTCCCTGACGGTCGCGACGTCGCGCACATAGACCATCGCGCCGTTGACGGTCTTGATCGGCAGATTGCCGAGCTCCTCGATCTTCAGCGGCGAGTTGTTGAGCTGGATGATGTATTCGAACTGCCCGATCTTCTGGGTGCCGACCGGCGTGATCAGGTTCTGGGCCGCGAGCGCGTTGGCGACGTCCTGGCCGGACAGGCCGCGGGCCTGGAGCGCGGTCGGGTCGAGATCGATCTGGACCTGGCGCTGCTTGCCGCCGAATGGGTACGGGATCGCGGCGCCAGGCACGGTGACCAGCGGCGTACGGAGCTGGTTGATGCCGATATCGGCGAGGTTCTGCTCGGTCAGCCCGTCACCCGACAGCGCCACCTGGACGATCGGCACGGTGGAGGCGGAGTAGTTCAGGATCAGAGGCGGCGTCGCGCCCGGCGGCATCTGCTTGATCAGCGTCTGCGAGATCGCGGTGACCTGCGCGTTGGCGGTGCGGATGTCGACGTTCGGCTGGAAGAAGATCTTGATGATGCCAAAGCCATTATAGGAATTGGCGGTGATGTGCTCGATGTCGTTGACCGTTGTCGTCAGCGCGCGCTGGAACGGCGTGGTGATGCGGCCCGACATCTGATCGGGCGGCAGGCCGGTGTATTGCCAGACCACGCCGATCACAGGGATGCGGATGTCCGGGAAGATGTCGGTCGGCGTCCGCAGCGCCGCCAGCGGTCCGATGATCAGGAGCAGGAGCGCGAGCACGACAAATGTGTAGGGCCGGCTCAGGGCAATACGGACCAGAGCAATCATTCGTTGGGCAATTCCAGATCAGGGACAGGAAACACCGCCCCCGCGGGTTTCTCGGTTGATTTACCTGAAGACCGCCCAAATGGCCAACGGCACTGCGTCACGAGCGGTCAATTCCCTGCTATCGCACTGCGAAATAGCATTCCAGATATGCACCTCGCGCCCCGAAAGATGACAGATGCCGCGGTCCATCCATAAAAAAAGCGGCGCCCGAGGACGCCGCTTTCAGCAACTCCGTGCCTGCCCGGCCTAAGCCGCGCGAACGTTGGTCAGGAACTTGCTGACCTCGGTCTTGAGCCGGCCGGAGTCGTTGGAGAGCATCTGTGCCGCCGACAGCACCTGCGAGGAGGCCGTGCCGGTCTCGGTTGCGCCGCGCTGCACGTCGGTGATGTTGGAGGAGACCTGCTGGGTGCCCTGCGCCGCCTGCTGGACGTTGCGGGCGATCTCCTGGGTCGCAGCGCCCTGCTCTTCCACGGCCGCCGCGATGGCCGACGAGATCTCCGACAGACGCTCGATGGTCGACGAGATCTCCTTGATGGCGCCGACCGAGTCGTTGGTCGCCGCCTGGATGCCGGAGATCTGCTGGCCGATCTCACCGGTCGCCTTCGCGGTCTGCTCGGCGAGCGCCTTCACCTCGGAGGCGACGACCGCAAAGCCGCGGCCGGCTTCGCCGGCACGTGCGGCTTCGATGGTCGCGTTCAGCGCCAGAAGGTTGGTCTGGCCGGCGATGGTGTTGATGAGCTCGACGACGTCGCCGATGCGTGAGGCTGCCTTCGAGAGTTCGCTGACGCGTTCGGTGGTGGCGCGGGCCTGGCCGACGGCATCGCCCGCCATCCGCGCAGATTCCTGCACCTGACGGCTGATCTCGCCGACGGACGAGGCCATCTCCTCGGTCGCCGAGGCCACCGACTGCACGTTGGTCGAGGCTTCCTCCGACGCTCCGGCAACGGTGGTCGCCAGCCGCTGCGAGCGGTCGGCGGTCGAGGTCAGCGTCGAGGCCGAGGCCTCCAACTGGGTCGAGGCCGACGACACGGTCTGGACGATCTCGCCAATCATCGTCTCGAATTCGCGAGTGATGTTGTCGACGCGGCGGCCGCGCTCGATCTTGGCTTCTGCATCGGCAGCGGCAGCCTCGTCCGCAGCCTTCTTGGCGATCAGCGCTTCCTTGAAGATCTGGAGCACGTCGGCCATGGCGCCGATCTCCGTCTTCTCACCGCGATGAGGGACTTCGGCGGAAAGCTCGCCCTTGCCCAGCGCCTGCATCGGCTCGATGATCGAATTGATGCCGTTCGAGACGTCCTGGACCAGGTAGAAGCCAACGCCGGAGCCGACAAGGACGGCGGCGCCGAGAATGATCGCGACCAGCATGAAGGCATAATAGTAGCTGTCGGCGGCATCCTGCGCGGCCTGGTCTCCGCCCTTGGTGTTGAGCTCGATGTCCTTGGTCAGGATCGCGTCGGCCTCAAGGCCGATCTTGTTGACCGTCTTGGTGTTCAGCTCCTGGGCCTCATGCGGAACCTTGCCGGCCTCCTTGCGCGAGAGCGCCATGACAACTTCGGTGCCCTTCTTGTAGTCCTCCCAGAGCGTGGCCCAATCGTTGTAGAGCTTCCGCTCCTCCGGAGAGGTGATCATCGGCTCGTAGGCCTTGCGGAATTTGGCATTGGCCTCGATCACGGTCGCGAGCGTCTTTTCCATCGCGAGCTTCTCGTCCAGCGTTTCCGACAGCATGTGCTCTCGAATGACGTTGCGGTAAGTGATCACGCCGGCACGCAGGTCGCCGAGCACGCGCACGCTGGGCATCCAGCTCGTGGTGATGTCGACGGTGTTGGCATTCATCGACCGCATCTTCATGACGGCGAGCAGGCCCATGCCGGCCATCGCGACCAGCAGGAACGCCACGACACTGATGATCTTGGCACGAATGGAAATGGTGGCGAGCATAATCGGTCTCTTTGCGTTGGCGCGGCGGCGTCCGGAACTTTTACGAATCAACCTAAGGGAGCAGAACCGACATCCAACACGAGAGCACCTGAGCAGATGTTAACGACGACTCCGTACGAGTACGAAGCCCGAAACAAATGAACAGGGCGCTAAAAATGCCCTGCGCTCAGCGCATGAGCCCAAGCGCGTCGGAGAAAAACTCCGGGCCGCCAAAGTTTCCGGACTTCAAGGCGAGCAGCATGTCGCCTTTTTCGACACCGACCGCGCGCAGCACCGGGACGCCGACTGCGATCTCTACTCCCACGAGAAATCCGGGAATCTTCAGCCGGTCGACCACGGCACCGGATGTTTCCCCGCCGGCAACGACCAGGCGCTTGACGCCGGCCTGCACCAGACCCTCGGCGATGTCGGCCATCGCCTGCTCGATGGCGTGGCCGGCCGCGTCGCGGCCGTGGCGCGCCTGGACCGCGGCGACCTGATCGGGCGTCGAGCTCGATGCGATCAGGACCGGACCGTCGGCCAGTCGCGGTTTCGCCCAGGCCAGCGCGCGCTGCGCCTCGTCCTCGCCCGTAGTAATACGGTCCGGATCGAGATGCAGCACCGGCATGACGCGCTCGGCATTGGCGATCTGCTGAAGCGTCGCCTGCGAGCAGCTTCCGGCCAGGCACGCCGCCGGTCCGCCGACCGCCGCCCCCGCCTCGCTGCTCGCCGCTGTCGATTTGACCTTCCCTGTCGACACCAGCGCTCGTGCCAGCCCAAGACCCATGCCGGACGCGCCAACCGACAGCCGATGCTGGGCAGCGACGAGGCCGATGGTCTCGAGGTCGCGATCGAACACGGCGTCGATGATCGCCGCGCCAATGCCCTTGCCCGCGAGTTCGGCCAGCCGCGCCCGCACGGCATCCGCGCCGCGCGTGACGATGGCGAGGTCGACCAGGCCGATTTGCGCCTTGCTCTGGCGCGCCAGCACGCGGACCAGGTTGGAATCGTGCATCGGGTTGAGCGGATGGTCCTTCAGCGGGCTCTCGTTCAGCGGCACGGCGCCGACGAACAGATTGCCCTGGTAGACGGTGCGGCCGGTCTCCGGAAAGGCCGGCGTCACCAGCACGGCCGTCTCGCCGCAATCGGCGCGCAGCGCGTCCATCACCGGGCCGATATTGCCGGCATCGGTGGAATCGAAGGTCGAGCAGATCTTGAACAGCACGTGGCCGGCGCCACGGCTGCGCAGCCATTTGTCCGCCGCGCGCGAGCGCGATACGGCAAGACCGGCTTCGATCGAACGGCTCTTCAAGGACACCACGACGGCGTCGACCTCGGGCAGCGCGAGATCGTCCGCGGGCACGCCGATAGTCTGCACCGTGCGCAGGCCGGCGCGCGTCAGCGTGTTGGCGAGGTCGGAGGCGCCGGTGTAGTCGTCGGCAATGCAGCCAAGGGATATTTTCGCTGCAACTGTCACGGCTTCACTCCCGCATAAGGCTTGAACCAGGCAAGGCCGTCGGTGGTCTTGCCGCGCGGATTATATTCGCAGCCGACGAAACCGGCATAACCGAGCCGGTCGAGTTCGTCGAACAGGAACGGATAGTTCAGCTCCTCGCCATCAGGCTCGTTGCGCGAGGGGATGCTGGCGATCTGGATGTGGCCGATGACCGGCATCATCTCACGCAGCCGCATCGTAACGTCGCCATGGATGATCTGGCAGTGATAGATGTCGAACTGGAGTTTCAGGTTCGGAAGCCGCAGCTCCTGGATCAGGTCGCGCGCGAAGCCGAAATCGTTGAGGAAATAGCCGGGCACGTTGCGTGCATTGATCGGCTCGAGCACGATGTCGATGCCGTGCGGCGCAAAGAACTCGGCGGCCCACGCCACCGATTTGTAGAACGCCTCGATAGCAACCCGCTCGCCGCGGTTGGCGATGCCCGCCATCAAATGCAGCCGCTTGACGCCGGTCGCCTTGGCGTAGGGCAGCGCGGTCTCCAGGCTCGCCTTGAGCTCGGGGAATCGCGACGGGAGTGCCGCAAAGCCCTTCTCGCCGGCATTCCAGTCGCCCGGCGGCAGGTTGAACAGCGCCTGAGTCAAGCCGTTGCGCTTGAGCCGCTCGCCGACCGCCTCGGCCGAATGCTCATAGGGAAAGAGAAACTCGACTGCGGTGAAGCCGGCTGCGGCAGCGGCGTCGAAGCGGTCGAGGAACGGCACCTCGGTGAACATCATCGAGAGATTGGCGGCAAAACGGGGCATCGGAATCCTCTTATCCTTTACTTGTCGCCGGGCAGTTTCACGCCGGTGACCCGCGCATACATCCGCGCCACCGACGCATCATCGTCGCGGCCCATGCCGGAGGCTGCCGTCATCAAGAACATCTGAAGTGCTGCGGCGGAGACCGGAACCGGAAATCTGGCATTGCGTGCCATGTCCTGGATGATGCCGAGGTCCTTGACGAAGATCTCGACCGCGCTGCGCGGGGTGTAATCGCCGTCGAGCACGTGCGGCATGCGGTTCTCGAACATCCAGGAGTTTCCGGCGGACGCCGTGATCACCTCATAAACCTTGCGGATGTCGAGACCCTGCTTGGCCGCGAATGCGATCGCCTCGCTGGCGGCGGCGATATGCACGCCGGCGAGCAACTGGTTGATCATCTTGAAGGCGGCGCCCTGGCCTGCGGCATCGCCAAGTTCGTAGAGCTTTGCGGCCATGGCATCGAGCGCGGGCCTTGCTTTCTCGAACGCAGCTGGGCTGCCGGAAGCGAGAATCGTCAGCTCGCCCTGCGCTGCGCGCTGCGCCCCGCCGGAGATCGGCGCATCCAGATAGTGCCGGCCGGTCGCCTCCAACTGCTTGGCGAGACGCCGCGCCACGTCGGGATCCATGGTCGCCGACGACAGAAAGACGCTGTCCTTGGCCATGGTTTCCGCGACGCCATCCTTGCCGAACAGGATGGTCTCGGTCTGCGCCGCATTGACGACGACGCTGACGACGATGTCGGCGCCCTTGGCAGCTTCGGCCGGCGTCTTGGCGCCCGCGCCGCCCTCCGTCACGAAACGCGCCACCGCATCAGCCGAGACGTCGCAGCCGGTGACGACATGACCGGCGCGCTTCAGCGAGGTCGCCATGCCAAACCCCATCGAGCCGAGCCCGATGACGGCGATGCGCTGATTCTGTGACGTGGAGGCAGACATGCAACTGATCCTTGCGACGTTTCCCGGAGGGCCACCCTTTGCGGCAGCTTGGCAACCGAATAACACGGCTTGGCCGCGCTGCCAAAGCGTGGGACAAACGGACATGACGGGCATGAGCAACGAGACATTGCTGCGCGAAGACATTTGCCGCTTCGGACGGTCCCTGTTCGAGCGTGGGCTGACGCCCGGCTCCTCCGGCAATATCAGCGTCAGGCTGGACGGCGGCTGGCTGGTGACGCCCACCAATGCCTCGCTCGGCTTCCTCGATCCCGCAAAACTGTCGCGGCTGGACGATCAGGGCCGACTGGTTTCGGGCGATGCGCCGACCAAGGAAGTTCCGCTGCACAATGCACTCTACGCCACGCGCGGGAGCGCAAGGGCGATCGTGCACCTGCATTCCACCCATTCGGTCGCGCTGTCGATGCTCCCGGAGATCGACCCGCGCGCCGCGCTGCCGCCGATGACGGCCTATTATCTGATGAAATGCGGCGCCACCGCGCTCGTCCCCTATTATCGCCCCGGCGATCCCGCGGTCGCCGATGCGATCAAAGGGCTGGCGGGAAAATACTCATCCGTGCTGCTCGCCAATCACGGCCCGGTCGTCGCTGGCGACACGCTGGAAGCAGCGGTGTTCGCGACCGAGGAGTTGGAGGAGACGGCGAGGCTGTACCTGCTGCTGCGCGGGATGAACCCGCGCTACCTGTCGCCGGCGCAGGTGAATGATCTGGTGAAGGTGTTTGGGGTATCGCTGCCGGAGCATGGGCATTGAGCCTCGTGCAGCCGTGGGCGAACTAACACCGCCCTACTCACCGCTGTCATTCCCCGCGAAGGCGGGGAATCCAGACGCCGCGGCTTCTCGGCTCAATCACAGCGGCTTCTGGAATACTGGATCGCCCGCCTTCGCGGGCGATGACGCCGAGTGTGTTGCGCGACGTGCCCAACGCTTCGCGGCTACAGCCCCAGATACGCCTTGCGCACGTCGGGATTGCCCTTGATCTCGCTTGCGGCGCCCTGCATCAGCACGCGGCCGGTTTGCAGGATGTAGGCGCGGTCGGCGATCTCCAGGCACTCCGCCATGCGTTGCTCCACGATCAGCACGGTCATGCCGGCGTCGCGGATGCGCTTGACGGCCTGGAAGATCTCGTCGACCAGCTTCGGCATGATGCCCTGCGAGGGCTCGTCCAGCATCAACAGCCGCGGGCGCGTCATCAGCGCACGGCCGATCGCGAGCATCTGCTGCTCGCCGCCGCTTAGCGTCTCGGCGCGCTGCTCGAGGCGTTCGGAGAGGCGCGGAAATAGCTGGAACACGAGATCGAGCGGGCTCTCGCGGTCGGCCTCGCCGCGGTAGAGATAGCTGCCGAGGCGCAGATTGTCGCGCACGGAGAGGCGCGGAAACAAGCGTCGGTTCTCCGGCACATAGGCGATGCCGGTCGCCGTGATGTGGTGCTGCGCCATGCCGTCGAGGCGCTTGCCGTCGAACGTCACCGTGCCCGAGCGCGGGCGCTCGGCGCCGGCGATGGATTTCAGCAGCGTCGACTTGCCCGCGCCGTTGGCGCCGGCGACGCAGACGATCTCGCCCTTGGCGACTTCGATGCTGACCGCGAAGATCGCGACCAGGCCCTGATAGGCGGTCGTGACTTCACGCACCGACAGCATGACGATCTCCCAGATATGCGCTGATCACCTTGGGATCGCGGACGATTTCAGTGGGCTTGCCCTCGACCAGCACCTTGCCGAGGTCGAGCACGATGGCACGATCGACCAGCGGCATCACGATCTCCATGACGTGCTCGACCATCAGCACGGTGATGCCGGCGTCACGCACCTTGCGCACCAGCGCGACACCGGTCTGCGCCTCGGTCGGCGTAAGACCAGTGAGGACTTCGTCGAGCAGCAGCAGCTTTGGTTCAGTCGCAAGCGCGCGCGCGACTTCGAGGCGGCGCTTTTCGGCCGGCACGAGGTCGCTCGCGAGCACGTTGGCGCGCGCAGCAAGGCCGGTGAATTCGAGCACCTCATGCGCCTTGCGGCGTGCCTCGCGCATCACGGTGTTGCGCACCAGCGCACCGACGATGACGTTGTCGATCACCGTCATGGTCTCGAAGCTCTTGACGACCTGGAAGGTGCGCCCGATGCCGCGCTGGCAGCGCTCGGCGGCCGGCATGCTGGTGACATCCTCGCCGTCGAACCAGATCGAGCCTTGCGTCGGCGGCAGCACGCCGGCGATGAGATTGAACAGCGTCGACTTGCCGGCACCATTCGGGCCGATCAGGCCGACGATCTCGCCGCGACCCACAGAGATCGAGACGTCGCTGTTGGCGACGAGGCCGCCGAAACGCTGCCAGACGCCGCGGGTTTCAAGCAGCGGGGTCATCGCGTGGCTCCCTTCCGCTTCGCACGAGAGAACAGGCTCACCAGACCCTGCGGCAGGGCGAGCGAAATCAGCACGATCAGCGTGCCGTAGACAATGAGGTCGACGCCGCGGCCGGAGCCGCCGATATAGGAGCGCGTCAGCTCCGTCATCGGGATCAGGATGGCCGCCCCTAACACGGGTCCCCACAGGGTGCCGATGCCGCCAAGCACGGCGGGCAACGCCATCAGCAGCGAGAACTGGAAGCCCATCACGCTTTCAGGATCGATATAGGCGAGAAACTGGGCATAGAAGGCGCCGCCGATGGCGACGAGGAAAGCGGAGACGGCGGCCGCGCCCATCTTGGAGTTGAACACGACGACACCGAGGCTCTCGGCCGCTTCCGCATTGTCCTTTACCGCGCGCCACCAGAAGCCCCATTTGGAGTCCTCCAGCCACCAGGTGACGAACCAGGCGAGGCTGCACAGCACCAGCGCGAAATAAAAGTAAGGCAGCTTGCTGCGCATGAACTGGAACTTCAGCCAGCTGTCGCCGCGCACCGGAATGGTGATTCCCATCGCAGCCCCCGCCCATTCCCAATTCTGGAACAACAGCAGCCCGATCTCGGCGATAACGATGGTCGCGATCACGAAGTAATGGCCGCGCAACCGAAAGAAGGGATAGCCGAGCCCCATCGCAATCGCGGCCGCGACCGCGCCGCCGGCGAGCATACCGAACCATGGCAGCACGCCGAACTTGGTGAACAGGAGTTCGGTGGTGTAGGCGCCGATGCCGAAATAGAGCGCATGTCCCAGCGAGATCTGCCCGCAATAGCCAGAGAGAATGTTCCAGCTCTGCGACAGCGCCGCATACATCAAGGTCAGGATCAGGATGTTCTGGACGTAGACGTCCTTGATGAACAGCGGAGCGAGCGCCGCCAGGGCGGTCAGCACCGCGGCGATGATGAGGTCGCGGCGGCGCCGCGCGGCAAAATCCTTGTCCATCACATCGATCCGAACAGGCCACGCGGCCGGATGAAGACGACCAGCAGGTAGACGGCGTAGATGCCGACCGATTTCAGCGACGGCGGCAGCACCAGCGCGGTGGTGGCCTCGACGAGGCCCACGATGATCCCGCCGGCGAACGCGCCGAACACGCTGCCGAAGCCGCCGAGCGCGACCGTGACGTAGGCGATCAGCGCAAAGGACGCGCCGACGTCGGGATAGATATAGAAAAAGCTTGCCATGATCGCTCCGGCGAGGCCGACCAGCGCGGCACCAAGCCCCCAGCCGAGCGCGAACACGCGGTTCTTGTCGATGCCGACGAGGGCCACCGCGCCGGGATCTTCACGGGTGGCCTCCAGCGCGCGACCGAAATCGGTGCGATGGATGAAGAAGTAGAGGCCAGCAAAGGCCAGGATCGAAACCAGCGCACCCATGAGCTGCGGCTCCGGCAGGAAGACGCCGGCGATCGAGATCGTCTTGCCGCCGAGCCAGGACTGCGGAACGCTGCGATAGTCAGGCGTGAAGAAGAACTGCGCGAGGCCGCGCATCACGATGGCGAGGCCAAAGGTGGAGAAGATCTGCACCATGCCCGCGTTGGCCTTGGCCCGCATGGCGAAGCGCACGATCAACAGATAGACGACCGCTCCGAATACGAACAGCGCGGCGGCCACGAGCGGCGCCGACAGCAAGGGGTCGATGGCGAAGAACGTGAACAGGAAGAAGCTCACATACATCGCGATCATCAGGAACTCCCCGTGAGCGAAGTTCACGACGTCCATCAGGCCGAAGATCAGCGCGAGGCCGACGGCGATCAGTCCGTAGAGCAGGCCCATGAGGAGGCCGCTCGCGAGACTTTGGATAATGGTTTGGGCTGTCAAAAGTCTGTCCCCCGAACTACGTCCTCATCCTGAGGAGCGCGCACCGCGCGCGTCTCGAAGGATGGCCCAGCCCTCGTCCTTCGAGACGCGGGTTGCGCCCGCTCCTCAGGATGAGGGCGGGAGCTACGATCTGTGCTCCCGCAGCGCTCACTTCATCGGCCAGATCGCCTCGGCAATCGCGGCCTGCGGCGGGAAGATGGTGACGAACTTGCCGCCGACATATTGCAGCAGCACCGGGTCGGCGTCGTTGTTCTGGCCCATCTCGTCGAACTTGACGCGCTTCCAGGGCATGATGGTCTGCTCGCCCGGGATGTCGGTGGCGGCCAGCGCGTCGCGGATCTTCTCGCCGTCAGTCGACTTGGCGCGGCTGATGGCGTCGGCGAGGATGATCAGGCCCATGAACTGACGCGAGGTGAGGTCGTTGAAATCCTTGCCCGACCGCGTCTTGAACATCTCGTTGATCTTGCCAACCATCGGACGCTTCTGCGCGAGGTCGAGCGAGAAGGTGCCGCGCGAGATCACGCCTTCCAGCTTGTCGCCGACAGCGTCGTAGAGCGCCTTCTCGGAGAAACCGGCGTCCTGCGCCACGATCGCGTTCGGCTTGTAACCAAGCTCGCCCATGGTCTTCACCAGCAAGATGCCATCAGTGGTGTAGCTCGAGGGCATCAGCACGTCGGCGTTGGCGCTCTTGAGCTGCTGCACCTCGGCCGAGAGCGAGGGCGAGTTGGCGCGATACTTGATGTCGGAGACGATCTTGTAGCCGCGCTCGCCGGCGATCTTGGCCTGGGCGTTGCCGGAATCGGTGCCGAAGATGGTGTCCTCGTGGAACAGCGATAGCGTCTCGATCTTGGTGCCCTTCTTCTTCAAGGCATCGAAGAAGTCGAACATGGCGGCCGAGTACATCTCGTCATGCGGCGCGGCGCGGAAGTAATATTTCAGGCCACGGCGATGCAGGCTGGGCGAGGAGTTGTCGGCCGAGACGAACGGGATCTGGTAGCGCTCGCAGATCTGGCTGACGGTGACGGCGACCGCGCTCTGATAGGTGCCGATGATGGCGGAGACCTTCTCCTGCGTGATCAGGCGCTCGGCCTCGGCGCGGCCCTTCTGCGGATCGGCCTGGTGGTCGGCGAAAACGAGGCGGACCTTTGCGCCGCCGAGACCCGGCAGGCCCTCGCCCTTCGCCAGTGGCAGGTCGAAATCGGTGTCCTTGTTGATGACCTCGAGCGCGGTTTCATAGGCCTTCTGCGCGTCGACGCCCTGCTGTGCGCTGCCGCCGGAGAACGGATAGATCACGCCGATCACGACTTCCGAAGTCTGTGCGCGCGCTGCCAGCGGCACTAGCGCGGCCGTAGCGGTGGCTCCCAACAATACGTCGCGGCGAGTGATCGTCATGGCAAAGTCCCCTGTTACTGAATTTCAGCCGATCGAATGAAGCGATTGATGGATGCGGTAAAGCTCGAAGAAGCAGCAAACGCTGCCCACTAAATCACGGCCATGGTCCTGTTCTTGAGATCCGTCACCAGCATCAGGCCGGGCGAATGCGTGATCGCAAACGGCAGCTTGGCAGCGTTGATGACCGATTGCGGTGTCACGCCGCAGGCCCAGAACACCGGGATCTCGTCGTCGGCGACCGGCACCGGATCGCCGTAATCGGGCTTGGCGATGTCCTTGATGCCGATCAGGTGCGGATGGCCGAGATGCACGGGCGCGCCGTGCACGGCCGGATAGCGCGAGGTGATCTGCACCGCACGGATCGCATCCGCCGGCTTGAACGGACGCATCGACACCACCATGGGACCGGCGAAGGGACCGGACTCGCCGCAAGCGATGTTGGTGCGATACATCGGCACGCGCACATTGTGCTCGATGTGGCGGATCGGCATGCCCTCGTCGAGCAGCGCCTCTTCGAACGAGAACGAGCAGCCGAGCACGAAGGTCACGAGATCGTCGCGCCAGTATTTGGTGACATCGGTCGGCTCGTCCACGACTTCGCCGTCGCGCCAGACGCGATAGCGCGGCACGTCGGTGCGAATGTCGAGATCGGCGCCCAGCGCCGGGATGTGCGGACTGCCCACATCGGACATGCCGATGATCGGGCACGGCTTGGGATTGAGCTGGCAGAAGCGATGGAACGCCCCGGCATATTCCGCCGGCAAGATTGCCAGATTGCCCTGGACGAAGCCGGGGGCAACGCCGGCGGTGGAGGCGACCAGCCCCTCGCGGTAGGCAAGCCGCGCCTTGCGGCTCGGGAGCGTGTCGGGCGTTTCAGTTTGCTGCACTGCCACCAAAACAGTCATGGGATCGACCTGCCTATAAACTCGACAAAGACAAGCCAACACCACGCGTGCTATAAAGTCTAATCTTCCTTTCTAATCAATATCGATAAATTTCATTTATCGGACGGGAATCCTTCCAATGCTGGACTTCAGATCGATCGAGACGTTCCTTTGGGTTGTGAAGCTCGGCAGCTTTCGCGGCGCCGCAGCACGCCTCAACACGACTCAGCCGGCGATCTCCCAGCGCATCGCCCAGCTCGAGCGCGAGATGGGGGTGAAGCTCCTAAATCGCGACCACCGCGTGGCCTCGCCGACACCGAGCGGCCGACAGATGATGGTCTATGCGGAGAAGCTGATCGGCCTGCGCGCCGCGATGATCGCCGAGATCGGCGACCGCTCGGCGATGCGCGGCGTGATGCGACTCGGCGTCGCCGAAACCATCGTGCACACTTGGCTGCCGCGGCTGGTGAAGAGCATGAACGAGGTCTACCCAAACCTGTCGCTGGAGATCGAGGTCGACATCACGCCGAACCTGACCGCGCGCCTGCTTGCGCAGGAGATCGAGCTTGCCTTCGTCGTCGGTCCGCTCTCGGCCTCCGGGGTGCACAATCGCGTCCTCGCCGACTATCCGATCGGTTTTCTCGCCAGCCCCTCGCTCGGCCTCGGCGATGGACCGGTGACGCGGGCTGAGCTCGCGCGGTTTCCGATCATTACCTTCCCGCGGAAGACGCGTCCCTACGAGGTCGTGCGCGAAGTGTTCGACCGGCCGGAGCTGCCTCCGATCCGGCTGCACGCCTCCGCCTCGCTTGCGACCGTCATCCACATGGCGGTCGAGGGCCTCGGCATCGCCGTGATCCCCGACGCCATCGTCGAGAACGAGCTCGCAGACGGGCGGTTGCAACTGCTCGACACCGATCTCAAAATCGCGCCGCTGACATTCACCGCGAGCTGGCTCGCCTCGCCCGATGTCGTGGCGGTGGAGCGGGTCGCAGAGCTTGCATGTCAGATTGCGCAGAGCAGCCTCGCAGTTGACGCGCCCGCGCCGGCGCGTCATTGAAACAGGCGCCGGACAATTGAGAGACTGACCGCATGAGCCGAGCCGCCACCAATTTGCAAATCGATTCCGCCCGCCTCTGGGGCTCCATCCACGAGACCGCGCAGTTCGGCGCGACGGCCAAGGGCGGCGTGCGGCGGCTGACGCTGAGCGCGGAGGACAAGCTGGTACGCGACTGGTTCCGCAAGGCCTGCGAGGACGCCGGCTTGGAGGTGCACACCGATGCGCTCGGCTCGCAGTTCGGGCTGCGCAAGGGACGCGACATGTCGAAGCCGCCCGTCGGCATCGGCTCGCATCTCGACACGCAACCGACCGGCGGCAAGTATGACGGCATTCTGGGAACGCTCGGTGCGCTCGAAGTGATCCGCACGCTGAACGACGCCGGGATCGAAACCGAGGCGCCGATCTGCGTCGTCAACTGGACCAACGAAGAGGGTTCGCGCTTCGCTCCCGCGATGATGGCCTCCGCTGCCTATGTCGGCGACTTCACCACCGATGACATCTTGTCGCGCAAGGACGCTGATGGCACCACCGTCGGCCAGGCGCTCGATGGCATCGGTTATCGCGGCGACAAGCCGGTCGGGTTCCAGAAGCTCGGTTGCTTCGTCGAATTGCACATCGAGCAGGGCCCGATCCTGGAGGCCGAAGGCAAGACCATCGGCGTCGTCGATTCCGGCCAGGGCGTGCTTTGGTACGACGGCAAGATTTCCGGCTTCGAGAGCCATGCCGGATCGACGCCGATGCCGCTGCGGCGCGACGCGTTGGCGACGCTGTCCGAGATCGTGCTGGCGATGGAGGCCATTGCGAGGAAGCACGGGCCGAAGGCCGTCGGTACCATCGGCGAGGCCGTGATCGCAAACCCCTCGCGCAACGTCATTCCCGGCGAGATCGCCTTCACGATGGATTGCCGCAGTGCGGATGGCGCGATCATGGATGCGCTCGATCGCGATCTGCGGAGCGCGATTGCCGAGATCGCCGCACGCCGCAAGGTCGAGGTGAAGATCGACCTGGTCTGGCGCAAGCCGCCGACGCATTTCGATCCCAAATTGATTGCCGCAGTCGAGAACGCGGCGAAGACGCTCGGCTACTCCTCTCGCCGCATCACCTCCGGCGCCGGCCACGACGCCTGCAATCTCAACACAATCATGCCGGCCGCAATGGTGTTCGTGCCCTGCAAGGACGGCATCAGCCACAACGAGCTGGAAGACGCCACGCAGCCCGATTGCGCCGCGGGCACCAACGTCCTCATGCACACGGTGCTGGCGATCGCCGGCGTCGCATCCTGACCGGAGAGAACCATGCGCGGAGTTTTCGTCGACGCCAATGAAGCTCTCGCCGTGATCATGGAGCGGCTGGAGCAGCCCGGCGATCCCAAGGTGCGGATCCACAGGGATCCCGACATCAAACCCGAACAATATCCTGAAATCCTCGACGGCGCCGAGATCGCGATCGTCGACCACACCGCGCTGCCGACCGACGTCGCAAAGAAGTGCACAGGGTTGAAGCATGTCGTGTTCCTCGGCACCGGCGCGCGCAGCTACATGAACCCGGAGGAGCTCGCTGAGCTCGGCATCTCCGTGCACCTGATCAAGGGCTATGGCGACACGGCGGTCGCGGAATGCGCGATCGCGCTGATGTGGGCTTCGGCCCGCGTCATCGCGATGATGGACCGCGAGATGCGCGGCGGAAACTGGCTCCGCGAAGACGGCATGCAGCTCACTGGCAAGACGCTCGGCCTGATCGGCTTCGGCGGTATTGCCGCGGAGGTCGCGCGCATTGCCTTGGGCAGCGGCATGAAGGTGATCGCCTGGAACCGCTCGCCGAAGAGCTATCCGGGCGTGGAATTCGCCGATCTCGACACGGTGTTGGCGAGAGCAGACGTCGTATCGCTGCATCTGCTGCTCAACGACGAGACACGCGGCATGATCACCCGCGAGATGATCGCGAAGATGAAGCCGGGCGTCATCCTCATCAACACCGCCCGCGCCGCCGTGGTCGACGAGCCCGCCATGATCGACGCGCTGAAGTCGGGCCACATCCGCCATGCCGGCCTCGACGTGTTCAATATCGAGCCATTGCCCGGCCATCATCCGCTGACAAAACTGCCGAACGTGACGTTGTCGGCGCATTCGGCGTTCCGGACCCCGGAGGCGAGCGAGAATCTGATTGGCGCGGCGTGGGAGCACTGCCGACGGATCGTGAAGGGATAAGAGCACCAACAATGGCCGACTATCGCACCATCAAGGCACAGCCGCTCATCGAAGCTATCAGCGCCATCGTCAAGGCCGGCGGGTCTACGGACCGCGAGGCCGAGCTCGTGTCCACCAACCTGGTCGAGGCCAACCTCAAGGGACACGATTCGCACGGCGTCGGCATGATCCCGCGCTATGTCCAGAGCGTCACCACGGGCGGCCTCGCCGTGAACCAGCACGTCAAGATCGTGCTCGACACTGGTCCGCTTCTCACCCTCGACGGGCTCACCGGCTACGGCCAGGTGATCGGCCATGAAGCGATGGAGCTGGCAGCCGAGCGCGCCAAGCGCAACGGCGTGTGTCTCGTCGGCCTCTCCAACTCGCATCATATCGGCCGCATCGGCCACTGGGCCGAGCAGTGCATTGACCATGGGCTGGTCTCGATCCACTTCGTCAACGTGATCTCGCGCCCGATCGTGGCGCCCTGGGGCGGCAGCGATGCGCGCCACGGCACCAACCCGTTCTGCGTCGGCATCCCGCGCGCGGGCAAGGACCCCATCGTGCTCGACTTCGCCACCAGCAGGATCGCGCAGGGCAAGACCCGCGTCGCCCACAACAAGGGCGTCGAGCTGGAGCCCGGCACGATCATCGACAATGAGGGCAAGCCGACCACCGACCCGCGCTACACCGTGATCCCGCCATACGGCGCCATCCTGCCGTTCGGCGAGCACAAGGGTTCAGGGCTCGCGCTGGTTTGCGAAATCCTCGGCGGCGCGCTCTCCGGCGGGCAGGTGGTCAAGGGTCCGTCCGATGGCAAGCACAACGTCCTCAACGGCATGCTCTCGATCATCATCGACCCCGGCAAGCTCGGCACCGCGGAGAATCTCGCGCGCGAAGTCGAGAGCTTCGTCGCCTGGCACACCGGCTCACCTCCGGCCCCAGGCGTCGACAAGGTGAAGATCGCGGGTGAGCCCGAGCGCGCGACGAAGAAGAAGCGGCTCGCAGAAGGCATCCCTGTCGATCCGACCACCTGGCAGGAGATTCTGGAGGCCGGAAAGAAGTTCGGGCTGGATCAGGCGGCGATCGAGAAGATCGCGGGGTAGTGAGGCGGAGCACGGTGCTCTTCCCTTCTCCCCTTGTGGGAGAAGGTGGCGCGAAGCGCCGGATGAGGGGTTCTGTCCGCGAAGGGAAATGCACAATTGAGAGGTCTGTCTCCGCGGAGACAACCCCTCACCCGTCTTCGATGCTTCGCATCGAAGCCACCCTCCCCCACAAGGGGGGAGGGAAAGCAGCGCTCTAATCCACCATATCCGCGACCGCCTTGCCGCAAGCCGTAGTGTCGGCATTGCCGCCGAGATCCTTGGTGCGGAGCGTGCGCTCTGCCAGCGTGCGCTCGATCGCATCGACGATCGACTTGCCGGCTTTCTTCTCGCCGAGATGCTCGAGCATCATCGCGCCGGACCAGATTGCGCCGATCGGATTGGCGATGCCCTGCCCCGCGATGTCGGGCGCCGAGCCGTGCACCGGCTCGAACACCGACGGGAAATTGCCGTCGGGGTTGATGTTGCCGGACGGCGCGATGCCGATGGTGCCGGTGCAGGCCGGGCCGAGATCCGACAGGATGTCACCGAACAAATTGGAGCCGACCACGACGTCGAACCAATCCGGATGCAGCACGAAGTTCGCGGTCAGGATGTCGATGTGATACTTGTCCCACTTCACGCTTGGATACTTCTTCGCCATCGCCTCCACGCGCTCGTCCCAATAGGGCATGGTGATGGAGATGCCGTTCGACTTGGTCGCCGACGTCAGGTGCTTCTTCGGCCGCGACTGCGCGAGCTCGAATGCGAACTTCAGGATGCGATCGACGCCGATGCGGGTCATCACCGTCTGCTGAGTCACGAACTCACGGTCGGTGTCCGGGAACATGCGGCCGCCGACGGAGGAATATTCGCCCTCGGTGTTCTCGCGCACCACCCAGAAATCGATGTCGCCGGGCTTGCGGTTGGCCAGCGGCGACGGCACGCCCGGCATCAGCCGCACCGGGCGCAAATTCACATACTGATCGAACTCGCGGCGGAACTTGATCAACGAGCCCCAGAGCGAGACGTGATCCGGAATCTTGGACGGCCAGCCGACCGCGCCGAAATAGATGGCATCGTGCTTGCCGATCTTATCCTTCCAATCGTCCGGCATCATCTGGCCGTGCTTCTCGTAATAGTCCCAGGACGAGAAGTCGAAATGATCGAAATGAAGCGACACGCCGTGCTTCTTCGCCGCGGTCTCCAGAACGCGCAGACCCTCGGGCATCACTTCCTTGCCGATGCCGTCGCCGGGAATGACCGCGATCCGGTATTGTTTCTTGCTCATCGAGAACGTCCTTGATTGGTCCGGCAGCCGCCGCCTTTTTGACCGCACTGCAATGGACCAAACGCGGCGCCAGTGCAACGCTGCACTGCAATGTTGACGATGGCGCGGCCAGCCCCCTACTGCTTTCATTCCTGTTCCTCTCCTGCGAGTAATTCCCCATGGATCTGCATCTGCGTGGCAAGCGCGTCCTGATCACGGGCGCCTCCAAAGGAATCGGCGCAGCCGCCGCCGAGGCCTTTGCCGAGGAAGGCTGCCATCTCCTTCTCGCTGCCCGCAACGGCGATCAGCTCGAGGCTCTGGCTGAGCGCTTGCGCTCGGCGCACCAGATCGATGCCGCCACGAGCATCGTGGATCTGCGCAAGAACGAGGATTTGGCGCGGCTCGCCAAGGAAGCCGCCGACATCGACGTGCTCGTCAACAATGCCGGCGACATTCCCGGTGGCTCCATCGACAAGATCGACGAGGCGACCTGGCGCCACGCCTGGGAATTGAAAGTGTTCGGCTACATCAATCTCACGCGGATGATCTATGCGCAGATGAAGGCGAAGGGCGGTGGCGTGATCGTCAACGACATCGGCGCCGCCGGCGAGAAATTCGACGCCAACTACATTTGCGGCAGCGCCGGCAATGCCGCGCTGATGGCCTTCACCCGCGCGCTCGGGGGCAAGAGCCTCGCCGACAACATTCGCGTCGTCGGCATCAATCCCGGCCCTGTCGGCACCGACCGTCACGTCACCCTGCTGAAGACGCGAGCAAAGCACCAGTTCGGCGATGAGAGCCGCTACAAGGAATTCCAGAAGAGCCTGCCGCTCGGCAGACCTGCGCATGCACGCGAGATCGGCGACCTCATGGCGTTCCTGGCGTCGGATCGCGCGGGCTATACGTCAGGGGTCATCTATACAGTGGATGGCGGCATCAGCGCGGGATGGGGTTAACTCTATCCTCATCATTGCGAACGAAGCGACCGGTCCACCGAAGCTTTATAAGGCGGAATCAATCCAGGAATGTATCTGCGGCAAAAAGTCTGGATTGCTTCGTCGCTTCGGCCTCGCAATGACGGAGACTAGAGCAAGCACAGGAGTAAAATAGTTGTCTCAAGAGTTGATCCGAGAAACCGCTTGCGCCGTCGTCGACAAGCTGCGGTCCGGCGACGTCTCACCGCTGGAGCTGTTGGATGTGCTGGAGAAGCGCATCGGCGAAGTCGACGGCAAGGTCAACGCGCTGCCGACGCTGTGCTTCGACCGCGCGCGGGATGGCGCAAAGGCGCTGATGCGGAAGCCGGCCGGTGCGCGCGGATTGCTCGCGGGCCTGCCGGTGCCGATCAAGGACCTGACCGACGTCGCCGGTGTGCTGAACACCCAGGGCTCACCTATCTTCAAGGACAATGTGCCCAAGCAGTCCGACCTCATGGTGGAGAACCTCGAAGGTAACGGCGCAGTCGTCTACGCCAAATCCAATACGCCGGAGTTCGGCGCCGGCGCCAACACGTTCAACGAGGTGTTCGGCGCGACGCTCAATCCCTGGGATACATCCAAATCCGCCGCGGGCTCCTCGGGCGGAGCGGCGGTGGCCCTCGCGACCGGCATGGCTTGGCTCGCGCAGGGCTCCGACATGGGCGGCTCCTTGCGCAGTCCCGCGGCGTTCTGCGGCGTCGTCGGCATGCGGCCGAGCATCGGCCGCGTCGCGCACACGCCGAAAGCGGCCATCGACCGCAATCTCGGCGTCGTTGGCCCGATGGCCCGCAACGTCGAGGATCTCGCGCTGCTGCTGGATGCCATGAGCGGCGACTATGCCGCCGACCCGCTGTCGCTGCCGGCGCCCTTGACGTCGTTTCTCTCGGCGGCGCAGTCAGGCAGCAAACCGAAGCGCATCGCCTACTCGCCGGATCTCGGCATCACCCCGGTCGATCCCGAAGTCAAAGCGATCACGCGAAAGGCGGCGGAACGCTTTGCCGAAGCCGGCGCCATCGTCGAGGAGGCGCATCCGGACTGGCGCGAGGCGCATGAGTGCTTCCACGTGCTGCGCGCGTTCGACTTCGCGATCAGCAAGGCGCAGCTGCTGCGCACCAAGCGCGACCTGCTCAAGCCCGAAGTAATCTGGAACATCGAGGAAGGCCTCAAGCTCACGATCGAGCAGCTCGAACGCGCCGAGGCGCAGCGCGTCGGCATGACCGCGCGTGCGGTCGAGTTCTTCAAGAGCTACGATCTGCTGCTGGTACCGACCACGATCGTGCCGCCCTTTCCGATCGAGCACCGTTATGTCGCCGAATGCGCCGGCAAGAGGTTCGACAATTACGTCGAATGGCTGGGCATCGTCTACGCCATCACGCTCGCCTGCTGTCCCGCATTGTCGCTGCCGTGCGGCTTCACCGCATCGGGACTTCCGGTGGGCCTGCAGGTCGTCGGGGCTCCACGCGCGGATGCGCAGGTAATCGCCGGCGCGAAGGCGCTGGAGGATATTCTGGGCGTGCGCGGCACGACGCCGATTGACCCGCGGGTGAAGAACTAGGTCCCCGCTCTCGTGCCCCGAACGCGGCGCAGCGCCTCTTCGGCGGCGCGCTGCAGAGCCGGGGCCCAAGTGTCCAGGACTTGCCGTGTATCCCTGGGTCCCGGCTCTGCGGTGCAGCGCTTTGCGCCGCACCTTGTCCGGGACACGCGCGGCCTTCACCTTCCGCTCGTCGCCTCCAGGCTCCGGCTATACCGCGACATCGCGAAGCAGAAGACAAAATAGATCGCGGCAACGAAGATGTAGACTTCGACGGAGAATTGCTGCCACGCTGGATCGATGATCGCGGTCTTGGCCGTCGTCAGCAGGTCGAAGATACCGATGATCAGGACGAGGCTGGTGTCTTTGAAGAAGGCGATAAAGGTGTTGACCAGCGGCGGGATGACGTGGCGGATCGCCTGCGGCAAGACGATCAGCCTGTTCTTGCGCCAGTAGGACAGGCCGAGCGCCTCGGCGGCCTCGTATTGCCCGCGGGGCACGGCCTGCAGGCCGCCGCGAATGACTTCGGCAAGATAGGCACCCGCGAACAGGATGATCGCGACCTGCGCGCGCAGGAGCTTGTCGATGTTGAATCCGTTCGGCATGAACAGCGGAAACATCACGCTCGCCATGAACAGCAGACTGACCAGCGGCACGCCGCGGATCAGCTCGACATAGAGAACGCTGAGCGAGCGGATCGCCGGCAGTTTTGAGCGCCGGCCGAGTGCGACGAGGATGCCGAGCGGGAAGCCGAAGGCCAGACCAAAGGTCGCCAGGATCAGCGTCACCGGCAAGCCGCCCCAGCGGTCCTGCGAGACGAACGACAAGCCGAGTATGCCACCCCACATCAGCACGCTGATCAGCGCGAGCGCTCCGATCCAGAAATAGGCCAGTTCGCGCCGCCATAAGGCGCGGCGGCTGGAGAGATAGAACAGGCCGATGAACAGCAGCACCGCCAGCGCCGGCCGCCACTGCTCGTGGAACGGATAGGTGCCAAACAGGATGAAACGGTATTTTTCGGGGATGATCGCCCAACATGCACCGACGCCGCGTACCGAGCGGCAGGCGCTGGAATCGTTCGCCGGCGTGAGCCAGACCGCATTGGCGATGCCCCACTGCACGAAGCCGAAGAGGCCCTTTGCGAGCACCGCCAGCAACACGACCGAGAGGATGCCGTTCGGGATCGACGAGAACAGATTGGTGCGCAGCCAGCGCAGCACCGGGTTGCCAATCTGCGGGCGGCGGGCGGCGCGCGGTGCTTCCGGAATGTCGGCGATCGCCGTCATGGTCAGCGCTCCACCAGCGCGATGCGCGAATTGTACCAGTTCATGAAAAAGCTGATGCCGAGGCTGATGGTGAGAAACACCGCCATGATCAAGGCAATGGCCTCGATCGCCTGCCCGGTCTGGTTCAATGTCGTGTTGGCGATCGAGACCACGTCCTGATAGCCGATCGCCACCGCGAGCGAAGAGTTCTTGGTCAGGTTGAGGTACTGGCTCGTCATTGGCGGCACGATGACGCGTAGCGCCTGTGGCAGGATGATCTGCCGCAGCATGAAGCTGCGGCGCAGTCCCAGCGCATTGGCGGCATCCCACTGCCCGCGCGGCACCGACTGGATGCCGCTGCGCACGATCTCGGCGATGAAGGCCGAGGTGTAGGTGACGAGCGCGATCAGGAGCGCAAAATATTCCGGCGCGAGCGTCAGCCCTCCGACGAAGTTGAAGCCGCGCAACTCAGACCATTCGATCGTCCAGGACACGCCCAGCAGCACGGACACCGCCGCAGGCAGCACAACGAGCAAGCCGAGTGCGAACGGCCAGGCCGGCCGCGGCTTGCCGTCGCGCATTTGCTGCGCGATGAGCCGCCGCCGGATGACGTAGAACACGACAAGCCCGAGCACTGCCGTGCCGAGCACCCTAAGCTGCGGGGTCCCGATCGGAATCGCCGGCAGAATCAACCCGCGATTGGACAGGAACATGCCCTCGATCGGCCGCCATGCCGCGCGCGCGGCCGGTAGCGCCTGCATCAGCACATACCAGAACAGCAGCTGGAGCAGCAGCGGAATGTCGCGGAGCATTTCGACATACACCGCGGCGAGCCGCGACAGCAGCCAGTTCGCCGACAGCCGCGAGATGCCGATCACCGTGCCCAAGATGGTTGCAAGCACGATTCCGATCACGGCGACGCGCAGGGTGTTGGCGATGCCGACGACGAAGGCCCAGAGATATGAGTCTCTCGGATTGTAGGCGAGCAGGCTATCGGAGATGGGCATGCCAGCCTCACGGCCGAGGAAGGCAAAACCGGTTGTGATGCGGCGCGCGGAGAGATTGGTGACCGTGTTGGACCAGAGGAAGGCGATGACCGCGACTGCGATCCCGACCACCAGGGCCTGCCAAAACAGGCCTTTCAGCTCGCGCTGCCCGAAAGCGCCGAAGAAGCGGCGGCGCGGCGGCGGTCTCGGAGCGTCTGACGTCACAGCACAAAAATCCTTCTCAAGACGGCGATTTCCGGCAGCGTACGTCAACTGTTGCACCAAACCCCACTTCGTGCAACAAATGTTTCATGGCCGAGCCCGTGAAATCCTCGCCGCTGAGCGAACTGCGTATTGCATTGCCCTCGCTTCCGATGCGGTTGCAGGAGGTCGGGCGTTTCGTTGCGGCAAACGATTACGACGCCACCACGCGATCGATGCGCGATCTCGCAGCGGTTGCCGGCGCCGATCCCGCCGCGTTCACGCGGCTTGCCAAGGCGATCGGCTATTCGGGCTGGGATGAGTTGCGCGCGGCGTTGACGGAGGCGCGGCGGCCCTCGCAGATAGCGCCCTTCTCCGGCCGCGCCAAGGGTCGCCGCCACGGTCCGAACGCCGATGTCGCGCTCGTCACCGACAAGCTCGAGGCCGAAGCCGCCGGCCTTCCGCGCATCCCGGCCCAGCCGATTGTGGAGGCGGCGCGCGCACTCCACGATGCCACGCGGATCTGGATCACCGGATACCGAAGCTGTCGCAGCGTCGCAGAACTGTTGAACTACGAGCTCCGGCTGTTTCGTCCCGAACAGGTGCAACTCGTCGGCGCCTCCGGCCCCGACGATCTCGACCTCGGCGCATTCCGACCCGGTGAGGCCGTCATCGTCATCGGTTTCATGCCCTACACCCATGCGAGCGTCCGGGTCGCGCACGCCGCCTATCGCGCCGGCGCGGCCCTGATCGCGGTCGCCGACAGCCCTTCGGCGCCGATGGCTGAAGGCGCCGACCACGTGCTGCTGTTCGAAGCGGCCTCCTCTCCCGGCTTTTTCCCGAGCCTCACCGGCGCCATTGCGATCGCGCAATCGCTCGCCGCCGTGACGTTTTCGCTCGGCGGCACGGCCGCGAAGAAGCGCCTTGAGAATACCGAGGCGCGGCTCGCCGCGGCTTCAACTTACGTCTCAGAGAAAGGTTGACCCATGGCCGCTCGCACCAGCCGCGTGCTGCATCGCTCGCTGCGTGAAACGCCGCCCAAGGCGATCGGCGGCGAAGGCGTCTATCTCTTTGCCGAGGACGGGCGGCGCATCATCGACGCCTCCGGCGGCGCTGCGGTCTCTTGCCTTGGCCACCAGCATCCGCGCGTGATCGCGGCGCTGACGAAGCAGGCCTCGACGCTGGCCTACGCCCACACATCCTTCTTCTCGTCCGAGCCGGCGGAGGCGCTTGCCGAGAGGCTGGTCGGCCATGAGCCCGGCGGCCTCGCCTACGCCTATTTCGTCAGCGGCGGATCCGAAGCGATCGAAGCCAGCATCAAACTCGCGCGGCAATATTTCATCGAGCGCGGCGAGCCGCAGCGGCAGCATTTCATCGCGCGGCGCCAGAGCTATCACGGCAACACGCTCGGCGCGCTGGCCGCCGGCGGTAATGCCTGGCGGCGTGCGCCCTATGCGCCGCTGCTCTCCGACGCCTTCAGCCACGTGACCCCGGCTTTCGCCTATCACGAGAAGCACGAAGGCGAATCCGATGCGCAATTCGTCGCCCGGCTTGCGGCCGAGCTGGAAGCCGAGTTTCAGCGCCTCGGTCCCAATACGGTCGCGGCGTTCCTCGCCGAGCCCGTCGTCGGCGCCACCGCAGGTGCCGTGACGGCACCGGACGGTTATTTCAGGGCGGTGCGCGAGATCTGCGACCGCCATGGTGCGCTGCTCATTCTCGACGAGGTCATGAGCGGCATGGGCCGCACCGGCACCACGCACGCCTGGGAGCAGGAAGGCATCGCGCCCGACATCCAGGCGATCGCTAAGGGTCTCGGCGGCGGCTACCAGCCGATCGGCGCGATGCTCGCGAACGGCAGGATCATCGAGACAATCCGCTCAGGTTCGGGCGCCTTCCTGCACGGCCACACCTATCTGGCGCACCCTCTCGCTTGCGCTGCTGCGCTCGCGGTGCAGGACGTGATCCGCGAGGACGGCCTGCTCGACCGGGTGAAGGAGCGCGGCAAGCAGCTCGAGCAGCGGCTCACCGAGCGCTTCGGCAATCACCGTCATATCGGCGACATCAGGGGCCGCGGCCTGTTCTGGGCGATCGAGCTCGTCGCCGATCGCGCCAGCCGGACCTCGTTCGATCCCGCGCTGAAGCTGAACCAGAAGATCAAGGCGGAGGCCCTCGCCAACGGCCTCGGCTGCTATCCCGGCGGCGGCACAGTGGACGGTGTCCGTGGCGACCACGTGCTGCTGGCGCCGCCCTATATCACCTCCGCGGAGGAGATCGACCTGATCGTCGACAAGCTCGGCACCGCCGTCGACAACGTATTGCGTCGTGTCAATCACTGAGGGGAGAATAGCATGATGAGGAAAGTGGTTATCGTAGCTGGCGTGCTCGCGGCATCGACGGTGGTCGCGTCGGCGGCAACGCTCGACACGGTGAAGAGCCGCGGCACGCTGATATGCGGCGTCAGCGCCGGTTTTGCCGGCTTCTCGGCACCAGATTCGCAAGGCAACTACAAGGGTCTCGACGTCGATTATTGCCGCGCGCTCGCCGCCGGCGTGCTCGGCGATGCCAGCAAGGTGCGTTACGTCTCGCTGACCGCGCAGAACCGCTTCACCGCGCTCCAGTCCGGCGAGATCGACGTGCTCTACCGCAACTCGACCCAGACCTATCTGCGCGGTGTCACGCTGGGCCTGCGGCAAGGCCCGATCAACTTCTACGATGGTCAGGGCTTTGTGGTGAAGAAAGAGCTCGGCGTGAAGGAGATCAAGGATCTCAAAGGCGCCACCGTCTGCGTCGCGCAGGGCACCACGCATGAGGTCACACTCGGCGATTATGGCCGTGCCAACGGTATCGACTGGAAGCCGCTGGTGTTCGACCGCGTCGACACCATGTACCAGACCTTCTTCGGCGGCCGCTGCGATGCCATGACCCAGGACGCTTCCGCGCTCGCCGGCGCCGTGACCACCGCGGCGCCGAATGCGGCCGACTACGTCGTGCTGCCGCAGACCATCAGCAAGGAGCCGCTCGGCCCCTTCACCCGCAATGGCGATGAAGTCTGGAGCGACATCATCACCTGGCTGCATTACGGCTTGATCGAGGCCGAAGAGCTCGGCGTCACACAAGGCAATGTCGACGAGATGGCGAAGTCGCAGACGCCCGCGATCCAGCGCCTGCTCGGTGCCTCCGGCGATCTCGGCTCGCGGCTCGGGCTCGACAATAAATGGCTGGTCACAGCCATCAAGGCCACCGGCAATTACGGCGAGATCTATGAGCGCAATGTCGGCAAGGCGAGCCCGCTCAAGCTCGAGCGCGGCCTCAACGGCCTCTGGAGCAAGGGCGGCTTGATGTACGCGGTGCCGTTCAAGTAAACGTTTGCGTGTCCCGGACGCGCTGCGTCCGGGGCACGCGACCTTGCATCAGGTAACGTTCAATGACGACCTCCCCTCGCATCGCGCTGATCCACGCCCTCAAGCATTCCATCGCCCCGATCGAAGCTGCGTTTGCGAAGGCGTGGCCGGAAGCGCGGCTGATGAACCTGCTCGATGACAGCTTGTCGGCGGATCTGGCGCGTGATGGCGGGCTCAATGATGCCATGACCGAGCGCTTTCTTGTGCTCGGTCGCTACGCCGCGGCGACAGGCGCGGATGCGATCCTGTTCACCTGCTCGGCTTTCGGTCCCTGCATCGAGGCGGTCGCGCGCGCGCATGCGCCCATGCCGGTGCTCAGGCCGAACGAAGCCATGATCGAACGGGCAGTGACGATGGGCCGGCGTATCGGCCTGCTCTCGACGTTCGCGCCGACGCTGGCCTCGATGCCGCCGGAATTTCCTACCTCCGTCCAGATCGTGCCGAAGCTTGCCGAAGGCGCGCTGGCCGCGCTCGACCGCGGCGATCGCGCTACTCATAACCGGCTGATCGTGGAAGCCTCACATGATTTGCGCGATTGCGACGTCGTCGCGCTCGCGCAGTTCAGCATCGCGGCAACGGCGCCTCTCGTGGCAGAAGCTACCGGTCGCCCTGTCGTGACCACGCCCGACAGCGCCGTCGAGAAGCTGATGAAGCTGTTGGCGGCGAGGGCTTAAGCGCCAGCCTGTTTCCGGCGCCGCGCGCCTTTGATCGCCGCCGCAAGCGCGGCCTTGGTTTCACTGACAAAATCCTCGACCAGGTCTTCGCGCGTGGCATGGGCCGCCTCGCCGGTGAACAGTCCCTGCTCAGCCAGCATCACCACGCCGTGCACCGCCGCCCAGATCTTGAGCGCCTGCCGCTCGCGCAGATAATCAACGGCCGGGGCTTCCAATGCGTCGACCACGAGCGCAAAGGTTTCGCGGGTCGCTTCGTGCAGCTCGCTGCCTTTCGCCGCACACGACACCGTGCGCGAGGCGAACATCAAGCGGTAGATGCCATTGCGGCGTAAGCCGAAATCCAGCGTCGCCTGCGCCAGCAGCGACAGCTTCGACCGCTTCGACGGCTTTGCCATCGCCGCCCGCAATATCCCGTTGAGCTGCCGGAACGCCTCCGCCGTCACCGCCGCAAGCAGCGCCTCGCGATCGGCGAAATGCCGGTAGGGCGCCGGCTGCGAAACACCCAGCTGCTTTGCCAGCGCCTTGATGCTGATCGCCTCCGTCCCGCCCTGCTCGGCTTCGCGCAGCGCGGCCTTGATCAAGGCGTCGCGGAGATCGCCGTGGTGGTAGGTATTCTCGGGCTTGCGGGCAAGTTGTGAACGCATGTTGCGCAGAGCCTATAAGTTTGCGCTTGACAGGGGAAGCCTGCCGCGAATGTAATAGCCTATAACTTGAACAAAAACTCAAGTGGGAGCGCGCGCCGCCTTCGGGCCGGAGTGCACACGATCGAGGAAGCCGCCATGACAGAGCGACTGAGGGTTCACGTTGATCCCGACAAATGCCAGGGGCACGCGCGCTGCAAGGCGCTGGCGCCGGAGCTGTTCGAGCTGGACGAATACGGCAACGCCCACGAAGCCGGCGACGGCACGGTCCCGCCCGGCCTCGAAGACAAGGCCTGGCTCGCCAAGTCCAATTGCCCGGAAATCGCGATCGACGTGATCGAGGAGTAGCGCGCCCGCTTCTGCCCGCGTGCCTTCCGCGACCACGAGCCCCCAAGGGATTTCAAGGGATTTCGAGATGTCCGACATCAGCCAGCCCACCGCCCATCCGCCCGTGACCGACTGGGTCGATGATTTCGACCACACCGATCCGCAATGGACGGAAGATCCCTTCCCGATTTGGGACGAGCTGCGCGCCGCAAGCCCGGTCGTGCATACCGAACGCTTCCTCGGCTGTTACATGCCGACGACCTATGAGGCGGTGCGCGAGATCGCCAACGACAGCGAGCATTTCTCCTCGCGCCGCATCATCGTCCGCGACGTTCGGCCGGAGATCACCAGCAGAAACTCCGCCCCGCCGATCACGTCCGATCCGCCGGTGCACAAGCCAGCCAAGCAATTGCTGCTGCCGCCGTTCACGCCGGACGCGATGAAGAAGCTGGAGCCGCGGGTGCGCGCGATCTGCAACGAGTTGATCGACGGCTTCATCACTGAAGGCCGACTTGACGCGGCAGAGCGCTACACCAAGCACATTCCGGTTCGCGCGATCGCACACATGCTCGGCATCCCCGAGACGGACAGCGATCTCTTCATCCGATGGATCCACATGATCCTGGAACTTGGCATCAAGGACGAAAACACGTTGCTCCAGGCGGTGCACGAGATGAGCGCCTATTTCAGCGCCCATATCGAAGCGCGCAAGAACAAGCCAACCGACGATCTGATTTCCTACCTGATGAATGCCAGGGACAAGGACGGCAATCCGCTCGAGGATTCGCATGTGCTGGGCTCGTTGCGCCTGCTCCTGATTGCCGGCATCGACACCACCTGGAGCGCGATCGGCTCCTCGCTCTGGCACCTTGCCCGGACGCCCGCCGACCGCGAGCGCCTGGTTGCCGAGCCCGAGCTGATCCCGACCGCGGTGGAGGAGCTGCTGCGCGCCTATTCGCCGGTGACGATGGCGCGCGAAGTGGTCAAGGAGACCACGGTGTCAGGCTGCCCGGTCAAGGCAGGCAACATGGTGCTGCTGTCCTTCCCGGCCGCCAACCGGGATCCGAAAATGTTTCCGGATGCTGATAAGGTCGTGATTGACCGCCGCGAGAACCGCCACGCCGCCTTCGGCCTCGGCATCCACCGCTGCGTCGGCTCGAACCTTGCGCGCATGGAGATGCAGGTTGCGCTCGAGGAATGGCTGAAGCGCATTCCGGACTTCGCCCTCGATCCGGCAGGCACGGTGACCTGGTCCCAAGGAACCGTCAGAGGCCCCCGCCAGTTGCCATTTTTGCTTGGAAAGGCGATGTAGACCTCTCCAAACAGTGATACGGAGAGGCCGGACTTGACTGAGCAAGCAATCAAACCGGCCTCTGAGCATTTTGATATCGCCAGCGCCCAGCGCGGATCAAGGCGATCTTCATCGGCTCGATCGGCAACCTCTGCGTCGGGCTGCCCTGTGCGATCACCGTCTCGATGTTCGGCGGCACGGCGCCGGCGATCGCGCTCTATTTCAAGACCATCGGGCATGAGGAGTGGTTCTACTATTATCTCGCTGGTATCATCTGCCTGTCGCTGAGCATCTACCATGCGCGACACCAAGCATGCCTCCGCGATGCACCGCCACGAGTAGCCGATGGCCGAAGACAACGAGCCGCCCGACAGCAAGCTGACGCGCACCAAGGAAAAATGGGCGCGCGAGGGCCGCTTTTTGACAGGCAAGATCACGCGCCCGGAAGATCAGCGCCTGCCGCCCGGCCAGCACCAGACAAAGGACTGGCCAGTGCTCGATCTCGGAGTCGTACCGCCGATTTCGCGCGAGCGCTGGCGGCTCGACGTCTACGGCGCGATCGAGAACCCCGTGTTCTGGACCTTTGCCGAGTTCGCCGCCCAGAAGCGGGCGCAGTTCATCTCCGACATCCACTGCGTCACCACCTGGTCGCGCTACGACAATGAGTGGGAGGGGCTCGCCACGCGCGAGCTGCTCGCGGCCTGCCAGCCGCGCCCGGACGCGCGCTTCGTCGTGTTGCATTCCCATGATGGCTACACCACCAACCTCGCGCTGGACGACTTTGCCGCCGAGGACGCATTGCTCGCCCATAGCTGGTCCGGTGAGCCATTGTCGGCCGAACATGGCGGCCCGGTACGGCTGGTCGTGCCGCATCTGTATTTCTGGAAGAGCGCCAAATGGGTTCAGTCGATCGAATTCCTGACCGAGGACGCGCCGGGCTTCTGGGAAGTCCGTGGCTACCATAACCGCGGCGATCCCTGGGCAGAGCAACGCTATTCGGGCGACTAGGTTCAGCAAGGAACGGGGGAAACCCATGCCGACAGAGCGCTTTCAATTCACCGGCGAAGGCGGCCATCAGCTTTCGGCCGCGCTGGAGCTACCCGACGGCGAGCCCGGGGCCTTCGCGCTGTTCGCGCATTGCTTCACCTGCGGCAAGGACACGCTGGCCGCCAAACGCATCTCGGTCGCGCTGGCCGCCAAGGGCATCGCGGTGCTGCGCTTCGACTTCACCGGGCTCGGCTCCAGCGAGGGGGATTTTGCCAATTCGACGTTTTCCTCCAACGTTGCCGATCTCGTGCGCGCCGCCGATCATCTGCGTAGCGTCCGCAAGGCGCCGTCGATTCTGATCGGTCACAGCCTCGGCGGCGCCGCGATCCTTGCGGCAGCAGGACGAATCCCGGAAGCCAAGGCGGTTGTGACCATTGCGGCACCATCCGATCCCGCCCACGTCACCGGCCTTTTCAAAGAGCATCTCGGCGACATTCGCACGCAAGGTGAGGTCGAAGTCTCGCTTGCGGGACGCCCGTTCCGGATCAAGCGCGAATTCCTCGACGACATCGCCGAGCACGAGCTGATGAAAGACGTCGCCGGCCTGCACAAGGCGCTGTTGGTGATGCATTCTCCGGTCGACGATACCGTCGGTATCGACAATGCGACGAAGCTCTTCGTCTCCGCCAGGCATCCCAAGAGCTTCGTCTCGCTCGACCATGCCGATCATCTCCTGACCAAGCCGGCCGACGCGCTCTATGCAGCCGACGTGATCGCGGCCTGGGCGAGCCGGTACATCGACGCGGCCAAACCTGCGAGGGCGATGGATCTCCCCGAGGCGCCGCGCCGGGTCGTGGTGCAGGAGACCCGCAAGAGCAAGTTCAACCAGACCATCTCCGTCGGTCCGCATCAGCTCGTCGCGGACGAGCCGGTCGCCGCCGGCGGCGAGGATGCCGGCCCTGGTCCTTACGATCTCCTGCTCGCTGGCCTCGGGGCCTGTACCTCGATGACCATGCGCCTCTATGCCGACCGCAAGTCGCTGCCGCTCGATCGTGTCACCGTCTCACTGAAGCATTCCAAGATCTATGCAAAAGACTGCGCGGAATGCGAGACGCGCGATGGCATGCTCGACCAGATCGAGCGCGACATCGCGATGGACGGCGCGCTCGATCCCGAGCAGCGCAAGAAATTGATGGAGATCGCCGACAAGTGCCCAGTGCACCGGACGCTGACGTCGGAAATCCGCATCGTGACCAAGGCCGTGGATTAGCGCGACTGCGCTAGAAGCACGACGCCATTGTTCGCAGCGCCGCGGTGATCTCGCTCTCGCGCCAGGCCGCGAAGCCGAGCAGCAGGCCGTGGTCGCGCGGCCTGCCCAGTGCCAAGCCGGACAGGGCACGCGTTTCAACGCCCGCTTCGACCAGCCGCTTGACCGCCACCTGATCAGCGCGACCGCGCTTGAGACGCGCGACGAGCTGAATGCCACCGGGGGACACTTCGGCAGAGAGCACATCGCCCAAATGGCGCTCCAATCCCTCCACAAGGTGATCGCGGCGGGCGTGATAGATCCGGCGCACCCGGCGCAGATGCGCCAGGAAATGCCCGTCGGCAATGAACTCGGCCAGCGCCTCCTGGATGTGGCTCGCGGCGATCAGTCCGATGTGCCGCTGTACGATCTCGAGAGTACCGACCATGGCCCGCGGTATGACGAGGTAGCCGAGCCGGATATCCGAGGTCATGACCTTGGAGAACGTGCCGACATAGAACACGCGGCCGTGGGCATCGAGTCCCTGCAGGGCCGGCACCGGCCGGCTATCATAGTGGAATTCGCCGTCGTAATCGTCCTCCACGATCCAGGTCTTGCCGGGCCTGCTCAGGCCAAGAAACTCCGTGCGGCGCGAGAGCGACATCAGGCGGCCGGTCGGGTGCTGATGCGACGGCGTCATGAAGATCAAGGTCGGGGCCGCCAAGCCACGAATCCGCTGCATGCCCTGCTCGTCCAAACTCATCCCGATCACGCGCGCACCGGATGCGCGGAAGGCGGCCGCGGCGCCGGGATAGCCGGGATCCTCGACCCAGACATCGTCGCCGGGGGTGATGACGGCGGCCGCGATCAGGGTCAGCGCAGCCTGCGCGCTCGGCAGAATCAGGATCTGATCCGCCGTCGCGCGCACGCCCCTGCTGGTCGCAAGATAATGCGCCAGTGCCTCGCGCAGGCGCGGCCGATTGACCGGTCCGAGCTCGCGCCTCGCCGCGCGCACAGCGCTGCGGCGCAGGCAGCGCGCCCAGACGTCGTTGGGAAACTCCCTGAAATCGCCATGCCCGGGACGCAAGGGTCTTAGTCGCGCCTGATAAGACATCGGCCAGTCGGTCTGCGTGAGGCTCGACGCCCAGGGCGAAAGCCGCGGCTTGCCAGGGCGCATGCGAGTTGCGACGGCGCCAGGGTCTGTGACGCGCTCGCCGCCGTCCACCGCAACCATCGGACGGCGGCCGTGCGAGGCTTCGAGATATCCCTCGGCGGCGAGCTGCTCGAACGCATAGCTGACGGTGTTGCGTGAGACGCCGAGATCGCTCGCAAGCCCACGGCTCGACGGCAGCGTGCGGCCTTTGACGAGACGCCCGGTCGCGATCAAGCTTCGGAGCTGGCTCGTCAGTTGAGCCACCAGCCCCTCGTCGTCGGCCCGGTTCAGGTCGATCAGGGCGGAGATCATGCTGTCCGGAACTGGCACCCTATTCCTTTCCTATCTGGCACTGTTTCAGGTGCCAGACGAGATGCTATCCGCTGGACTGGACTGCTTCAAGGACCTCCGAGATGAACTCCCTATCCCCCCGCGCAGCCGTTGGCCTGTTTCTCATCGTCGTGCTGGCTTGGGGCATAAACTGGTCGGTGACGAAGCAACTCGTCCAGTTCCTTCCACCACTGTGGGCTTCAGCGATCCGGAGTTGGATCGCGCTGGCTGGATTGTTCGTGATCCTCGGGCTCAGCAACAATCTGGTGATTCCGGAGCGTCGCGACATCCCGGTGGTCCTGAGCGTCGCACTGCTGCACATGACCGTGTTCTCGGTCCTGGTTGCGGCCGGTGTGCGCTTCCTACCCGCAAGCAAGGCCGTTGTGCTCGGCTACACCACGCCACTCTGGGTCGCGATCGCCGCGCCGCTGCTCGGGAAGGACACTTTGACGGCGCCGAAGGTCGCCGGCGCGCTGCTGGGCCTGATCGGGCTGGTCGTCATCCTGAACCCGGCCTCGATCGACTGGACCAACACCAATGTCGTGCTCGGCGCCGGCATGGTGATCCTGGCCGCGATCTCATGGGCCGCGAACATTATCTATATCCGCGCCCATCGCTGGATTGCCTCGCCGCTCCAGCTTCTGATCTGGCAAGTGCTCGTGGCAACCATCGTGCTATCGGTGAGCGCGATCATCGCGGATGGCCTGCCGCATGTGGAGTGGTCGTGGAGACTCGTGTTGCTGTTCCTGTATTCCGGGCTGATCGGGACGGTGCTCGCCTATTGGGCGATGTCGATGGTGAATAAGAGCATCTCGGCCCTGACGACCTCGCTCGGCACCACCGCAACGCCGCTCGTCGGCATCGCCAGCGCCGCGATCCTGCTGGGCGAGCCGATCGACATGAGTCTGGTGACAGCGGCCGCGCTGATCATCACCGGCATCGGTCTCGCAACGCTCGGCGATCGCCTGCTGCGTGGTCAGGCTACCGCGAAGGGCTGAACGCGCAGCATCCCGCGCAAGCCCGCCGTCGTGCCGAGCAGGATGCCGGCGACGGCGACGAATGAGCCGAGCGCGAGCGTCGACACGCCGGTGAGCCCTTGGCCGATCGAACAGCCGAACGCCATCACGCCGCCGATGCCCATCAGTGCGGCGCCAGCCGCCGATCGCAGCATATGGCGTGGCGAGGAATAGCCTTCGAGATGGAAACGGCCCGTCGCAAGCGCGGTGACCAGACTGCCGGCGAAGACACCTGCAACCGTCGCGATGCCGAAATTCAGCGTCAGGCCCGTCGAGAGCATGGCATATTGCAGGCTGTCCGCGATCGGCGCGACGAAGGTAAGCGAGGTCACGGGGACGGGGTTGAAATCATCCGCGCCGAGATAGCCGGTGACGAACCAGCCGCCGGCGACGAGGAGACCGACGACGACACCGGCTGCAATCTGGCCGGGCGAACGTCGGAACGCTGGGTGCGCGAAAGCAAACAGGATCAGCGTGACGACAACGACAGCAGCAGCCATTGCGCGCGCAAGCGCTTCAGCCGGACCGAACATGGCGAACAATGACGGCAGCGAATTCACGTTGACCGTGGTTTGCGAGGCCTGGACCACGGCGATGCGCGCCGGCGCGATCAGGCCCTTGAGCGTCATCTGCGCGGCGATGGCGAGCACGACCACCACGACGAAGGAGCGGAGATTGCCACGACCGAGCAGCACCAGCGCGCGCGAACCGCAGCCGTTGGACAGTACCATGCCGTATCCGAACAGGAGTCCGCCGAGAAACAACACCGGCACCGAAAAGGACTGTTGCAGGTAGATCGACTTGCCGAGATCGACCACGCCGGTGCCGGCGAGGAACTGGCTCGCTGCGGTCGCAACCGCGATCGCCAGCGCATAGGTTCGGACCAACCGCCCATCCCCCTCCGACAACCAGCCGCGCATGCTGCTCATCAGGCAGAAGCCGCTGAGCAGGCCGACAGCGCCGTAGACCAGGCCGATGACGAGGCCGGCGAGGATGATGAGTTGGGGAGACGAATCCATGATCAAGGTTTCAGGATCACGCGATCCCGCGAGGAGCCTGCAACGGCGACATAGGCCTCCTTCGCGCGTTCGAGCGGATAGACGGCGTTCGCGTTGATCGGAAACGGTTTCAGGTGCCCGCTCGCGAAGCCCGGGCCGAGGTCACGCAGCACAGCGCCTGTCGCGATCGACGACAGGCCGAGCGTGTCGATGCCGACATAGGTGTGTTGCCCGCGGTAGAATTCGAGAATGTTGAACTGCGCGATGCGGTCGATGGCGGCGATCAGGATCTGGCGGCCGCGAAGCGCGAGCGACTTGTGCGCCGCCTGGAAATAGGGATCGCCGACCGTGTTGAAGACGATGTCGGCGCCTTTGCCATCGGTCAACTCGCGCACGCGTGTGGCGACGTCGGTCGCGGAAGCGTCGATCACCTCGATGGATGCGTTGGTGTGGCCCTCATAAGGTTCCGCCTTGCGCACCACGCCGATGATACGCGCGCCCTGCCAGGTCGCGATCTGCACCGCCGCTTGACCAACCTTGCCGTTGGCGCCGAACACCAGCACCGTTTCCCCGGGCTTTGGAATGCCGGCGCGGCGAAAACCCTCCATGGCGGTGACAAAGGGCACGCCGATGCCGGCGGCCTCCTCCCAAGACACGGTCTTCGGCTTCTCCACCACCGCGTCGGATTCAACGACGAGATGGCTGGCGTGAGTGCCGTCGCGGCGGATGCCGAGATCGCCGGAGGAGCCGAACACCTCGCGGCCCATCGTACCGGCCGGCCCGTCGATCACCACGCCGGCGTAATCGCGCCCCGGCGTGCGCGGGAAGATGGCATAGGCCATTAGCCCAGTCGCGGCCTTGACGTCGGACGGATTGACGGCGGCGGCCTTGACCTCGATCAGGAGATCGTTCGGACCGCGCGCGAGCGTATGAGGCTCGACGCGAGGTGCAATCCCAGCGGCGTTCTCGGCCTTGGCATTGAGGCGGACGCAGCGCGCCTCGACGGCTTTGGGATCGGCTGACGACATGGAAAAGATCCGCGATTTCTCGCGGGCCTTGTCGCCTTTGGGGGCGGTCAAGTCAATCCGTCAAGTCAATCCCATCAACTCAATCCTTCGGCCGCTTGTCGTAGAGCCGCTTCGCCTTGCCGAGCGAGCGTTCCAGCGTCGCAGGCGCAACCACCCGCACGTTGGAACTGATCCCGATCGTGTTCTTGATATGGGTTGAGATCCGATCGGCATGGTCGAGGAGACCCCGGCCATCCCAGCTCTCCGGCCGCGCCTCGGCAATGATGGTCAACTCGTCCATGCGTCCTTCCCGAGTCAATTCCAGAATGAAATGCCCGCCGCACCAGTCGGTGGCGAGCAGAACCTCCTCGATCTGGGTCGGGAACAGGTTGACGCCGCGCAGGATGATCATGTCGTCCGAGCGCCCCGTGACCTTCTCCATCCGCCGCATGCCGGGCCGCGCCGTGCCCGGCAGAAGCCGCGTCAGGTCGCGGGTGCGATAGCGGATCACCGGAAAGGCTTCCTTGGTGAGCGATGTAAACACCAGTTCGCCCTTCTCCCCGTCGGGCAGCACCGCACCGGTGTCGGGATCGATCACTTCGGGATAGAAATGATCCTCCCAGATATGCAGGCCGTCCTTGGTCTCGATGCATTCCTGCGCGACGCCGGGGCCGATCACCTCGGAGAGACCGTAGATGTCGGTCGCGTCCATGTCGAAGGCATCTTCGATCTCGCCGCGCATCGCATTGGTCCACGGCTCCGCGCCGAAGATGCCGACCTTGAGCGAGCATTGGCGCGGATCGAGCTTCTGACGCTTGAACTCGTCAAGGATCGCCAGCATATAGCTCGGCGTCACCGTAATGATGTCGGGCCGAAAATCGTTGATGAGCTGCACCTGCCGCTCGGTCATGCCCCCGGAGATCGGCACCACAGTGCAGCCGAGTTTTTCGGCTCCGTAGTGCACGCCAAGCCCGCCTGTGAAAAGACCGTAGCCATAAGCATTGTGGATGATCATGCCGGTGCGGCCGCCCGCGGCGCGGATCGAGCGTGCCATCACGTCCGACCAGGTGTCGATGTCGCGTTGCGTATAGCCCACCACAATCGGCTTGCCCGTCGTGCCGGAGGACGCATGCACGCGCACCAGTTTCTCACGGGGCACGGCAAACATGTTGAAGGGATAATTGTCGCGCAGGTCCGTTTTTACGGTGAACGGAAATTTCGCAAGATCCGAGAGCTCGCGAAAGTCGGACGGGTGCACGCCGGCCGCGTCGAAGGCCTTGCGATAGTGCGCGACGTTGTCGTAAGCGTGCTTCAGCGACCAGGCCAGCCGCTGCACCTGGAGTGCCATGATCTCGTCGCGCGATGCGCGCTCGTGCGCATCCAGCTCGGCCTTATAGGTGTTGCCACCTTCCTTGAGCCTCGTCAGAGCCATCCTCGTTTCCCCGTATCATTGCTTTTCTTTATTGATCCTGCGCCGGCAGCCAGTTTCCGGGAATGACCCGCGAATGCCCGCGGAATTCGGCGATGACTGTATCGCCGGCGGTGACGCGCACGTCATAGATGCCGGAGCGGCCGCCACGCGTGACCTCGCGGGCCTTTGCGACGAGGCGATCGCCGAGCTTGCCTGGCTTGATGAAGGTGATCTGGCCCTGCGCCGCCACGACGCGGTCGTTGTGCGAGTTGCACGCGAAAGCGAAAGCGGAATCGGCCAGCGTGAAGATGAAGCCGCCATGGGCGATGCGCTGGCCGTTGACCATATCCGGCCGCACATTCATCGCCACCGTCGCGAACCCCGGGCCGATCTCGACGATCTCCATGCCGAGTCCTTTGGAGGCATCGTCCTCCGCCCACATCGCATCGGCGCAGGCGCGGGCAATATCCTCGGGCGACAAGGCGGCTTTGACGTTCACGCGCTTCTCCCGTCCGATTGTTTGGACACGATGTTCTGCTGCCTGGCTAAAACTGTCAAACGTGGTCGTAGTCGACCACGACCCGCTCCGACGATGGCTTGGCCTGACAGGTCAGGACAAAGCCGGCCTTCAGCTCCCAGGGTTCCAGCGAGTAGTTGATGTCCATCGGCGCCTCGCCCTCCACCAGTTTGGCACGGCAGGTCGAGCACATGCCGCCCTTACAGGCGAAGGGCAGATCGACACCGGCGCGTAGCGCGGCATCGAGGATCGCCTCGTCCTCTGCCACCGGCACGTCGCGGCGCTTGCCGTCGATGATCAGCGACGCGATCGCTTTCGGCGGCGCGTCCGGCGCAACGATCTTCTTCGGCCGCGGCTTGCCACCGAACTCCGAGACAAACCGCTCGACATGGATACGCTCCTCCGCGATGCCGAGATCGCGACAGGTCGCCTCGATGTCCTCGCTCATGCCGGACGGACCGCAGATGAAGACGTGATCGACGCTTTCCGCCGGTACCAGCGAGCGCAGCAGCACCCTCACCTTGTCGCCGTCGAGCCGGCCGTGCAGGATCGGAATGTCCTGTTCCTCGCCCGAGATGACGTGGAAGATCGAGAGGCGGTCGATGAAGCGATCCTTGAGCTCTTCGAGCGCCTCGAGGAACATGATGTTGTCGGTCGTGCGATTGCCGTAGAACAGGAAGAAGCGGCTGTCGGCTTCGCGCGCGAGGACGCCCTTGACGATCGACAGGATCGGCGTGATGCCGGACCCAGCGGCAAAGCCGACATGGATGCGGCCGCCGCCGGCCGGCGGGATCACGCCGAAGCGTCCCGTGGGCGTCATCACGTCCAGCGCGTCGCCACACTTCAAATCGTCCGCTGCCCAGCTCGAAAACGCGCCTCCATCAACCTTCTTGACGGCGATCCGTATCTCGCCGTCGTCGGGGCCGGAGCAGATCGAATAGGAGCGGCGCACTTCCTCGCCATCCAGCATGGTGCGGAGTGTGAGGTATTGGCCGGGCATGAAAGCGTAGTCGGTCGCAAGCTCCGTCGGGATGGCGAATGTCAGCGATATGGCGTCCGACGCCTCGCGGCGGAGGTCGTTGACGGCCAGGCGATGAAAGCGTGGTGCGACTGCTGACATGGTCAATGACACTTGAAGTAGTCGAAGGGTTCGCGGCACGCCCTGCAGCGCCAGAGTGCCTTGCAGGAGGTGGAGCCGAATTCGGACAGCAGCTCGGTATTCGCCGAGCCGCATTGCGGGCACACAACGGCTTGCTCGCCGAACAGCGCGCGGCGTGAATTCGAGGCCTGCGGCGGTGCGATGCCGTAGGCATGAAGCTTCCGGCGGCCCTCTTCGCTCATCCAGTCGGTGGTCCAGGCCGGCGACAGCACGGTGCGGACCTTTGGACTGCGGAAACCGGCGCGCTCCAGCGCGACCTCGATTTCCAGCGCGATCATGTTCATGGCCGGACAGCCCGAATAGGTCGGGGTGATCGCGACCTCGACCTGATCGCCGTCGAGGACGACATCACGGAGCACGCCGAGATCGGCGATGGTCAAAACCGGGATTTCGGGATCGACCACGCTCGCCGCGGCATCCCAGGCCCGTCGGCGCAGGTCGCTATGGGGCTCCAGCACCGTCACCATGTCTGCCCCGGGAAGGTACGCTGTATCGATTGCAGCTCTGAGAGGAGATGGCCGAGATGCTCGCTGTGCCGGCCCACGCGGCCGCCCTGCTGCATCCAGTCGTTCTGCGGCAGCTTGAGCGTTGCTTCGCCGATCACATCCGAAAGTGTCGTCAGCCAACGACCCCGCAAGGTGCCTGGGTCTACGGCGATACCGGCATGGATCAAGGCGTGCTCGCCGTCGTCGACGGCAAACATCTCGCCGGTGAACGCCCAGAGATGATCGATCGCAGCCTGCGCGCGGGCATGGCTCTCGTCGGTGCCGTCGCCGAGCCGGATCATCCACTCCGAGGAATGCCGCAAGTGATAGGCACTCTCCTTCTCCGACTTCGCGGCAATCGCAGCGAGCGTCGTATCGCGCGAGGTCATCATGGCGCGCCAGTAGAGATCGGCGAAGGCGGAATAGAAGAACTGCCGCACCAGCGTCTGGGCAAAGTCGCCGTTCGGCTGCTCGAGGAGCAGCAGATTGCGATACTGCCTGACATCGCGAAGGTAGGCGAGCTTGTCTTCGTCGTTGTCCTTGCCTTCGGCTTTGGCTGCGTAGGTGTAGAGCTCGCGGGCCTGGCCGATGAGGTCGAGCGCGATGTTGGAGAGCGCCATGTCCTCTTCCATCATCGGCGCATGCCCGCACCATTCCGACAGGCGGTGGCCGAGGATCAGCGCGTCGTCGGCGCGGCGTAATGCGTAGAGCACCAGCGGTGTTTCGGAGACCTCGATGTTCGCCATCACATGTGTCCTACTTCCTCAGGCACCTCGTAAAACGTCGGGTGGCGGTAGATCTTTGATTCCGCCGGCTCGAACATCATGCCCTTCTCGGCGGGATCGCTTGCGGTGATCGCCGTCGACGGCACCACCCAGATCGAAAGGCCCTCACCGCGACGCGTGTAGATATCGCGGGCGGCTTGCAAGGCCATCGTGGCGTCGCTCGCATGCAGCGAGCCGACATGCTTGTGCGCGAGCCCGTTGCGGCTGCGAATGAAGACTTCCCACAGCGGCGTGTTCGGCGTGGCCATCGCGATCTCCCTACTCTGCCGCTTGTGCAGTTCGACGCTGCGTGCGCTTTGCGGCATAGCTAGCTGCCGCCTCGCGCACCCAGGCGCCCTCATCGTGCGCCTTGCGGCGTGCCGCGATGCGATCCCGGTTGCAAGGACCGTTGCCGGCGAGCACCTGCTTGAACTCGGTCCAGTCGATCTCGCTGTAGCGCCAGTGCCCGTCGGCGTCCTGAATCATGCCGGGATCGGGAATGGTGAGGCCGAGATATTGCGCCTGCGGCACGGTGGCGTCGACGAACTTCTGCCGCAGCTCGTCATTGGAGAAGCGCTTGATCTTCCATTTCGTCGAGGTGTCGCTGTGCTGGCTGGTGGCATCGGGCGGGCCGAACATCATTAGCACCGGCCACCACCACCTATTCAAGGCATCCTGCGCCATCTCCTTCTGCTCCTCGGAGCCACGGCACAGCGTCAGCATGATCTCATAGCCCTGGCGCTGATGGAACGACTCCTCCTTGCAGACGCGGATCATCGCGCGCGCGTAAGGACCATAGGAGCAGCGACACAGCGGAATCTGGTTCATGATCGCGGCGCCGTCGACCAGCCAGCCGATGGTGCCGATGTCGGCCCAGGTGAGGGTCGGGTAGTTGAAGATCGAGGAATATTTGGCCTTGCCCGCGAGCATGGCGTCGACCAGCTCTTCGCGCGAAGTGCCGAGCGTCTCGGCCGCGGCATAGAGATAGAGCCCGTGGCCGCACTCGTCCTGCACCTTGGCGAGCAGCGCGGCCTTGCGGCGCAAGGACGGCGCGCGGGTGATCCAGTTGCCTTCGGGCAGCATGCCGACGATTTCGGAATGAGCGTGCTGGGAGATCTGGCGGGTCAGCGTCTTGCGATAAGCCGCCGGCATCCAGTCGTTCGGCTCGATGCGCTCCTCGGCATCGATGCGCGTCTGGAACTGCGCAGCCTTGGCCGCATCCTCGAGGCCGCGATCATCGGTCTCGGCCGTGTTCAGCGCCTGGGTATACATGCGCATCCTCCCATTTTATTGAGCAATATATAACAAGAATCAGATCACGCAATATATTTCTGTAACATAACAATCAAGTCTCGAATCTCCTCTCCAGGAGTTTCCGCGCCAGCGGCAATGGCCCCTTTTCATTGGTCCCACGACCATCAAGCCATTGTTCCGATGGGACAAGCAGCGCGCGATAGATGTCGCCGCACAACGCACGGGCGGCCTTGCCTGGCCAGTTCGCCGGAAGCAGGCTTTCGGGCAGCAGCGGATCGCGCAGCACGACTCGGCGATAATGGTGGATCAGGAGGATGCGCGCCGTGAAGGCGTCGGCCTCGGACAAGTCGCTGCCGCGCGCGATCGCGGCGCGCAGCGGCTCGAACGTCTTCATGAACTTGAGATAGGCGTCCGCGGTGCGATCCAGTGGCCAGCTCGCACTGAGCAGCCGGCGACCACTGTCATCCTCGGCCGAGACCTCCAGACGGATGGCGCCCGCGGCCTCGCCGGGCACTGGCACGCCTGACGGGGCGACCCACACGCCCGGCAGCGGGCTGCCGAAGCCGGCATTGCGGAGCGCCTCGCGCGAGGCATCGCGATCCTCGCCATTGCCGATCAGAAGCAGCTCGAAGCGCCCGGTCCAGTCGGATGGCGGCGGATCGTAGATATGGCGTGTCGCGGCCTCGAAGATCTGGCGGCCCTTGTCGGCCAAGCGGTAAAAACTATTGCGGCCGACCTTTTCGCGCGTCAGCCAGCCATCGGCAGCAAGCCGCGACATCGCGGTACGCACCACGCCGCTGTCGATGTCCAGGGTCTCGAAGAATTCCAGCAGCGTGCCGAGCCATACCGAACCGCCACGCGGCACGATGGCATCACCGAATACCGTGATGACGATAGAGCCGGTGCGCGACGGCTCGCGCTTGAGCTGATCGATGATGCGGGACAACGGATGCGCCATGCGCGAGGCATAGCGCGTTTGGTGCGGGCACGACAATGGACGGGTGCGACGCTCTTCTCCCTTGCCCCGTTCTTACGGAGAGAGGCAAAGAATTACCGATGCGGATCGGGATAGACCACGCTGCGCCAGCCGCTGCGGTCGAAGGGCCGCCAGCTGCCTTCCTTCTGCGCAAGGCGATCAGCCACCGCGAAGACAGCGGCGGGATGATGGCCCATGCCGCAATGGCTGCTCTCGATCTCGATGCTCTCGGTCTGCGCGCCCGTCTTCTCCATGCAGCCCTGCCAGGCGCAGACGCCGTCGGTGCGGCTGAAGATCGCCGTGGTCGGCACCGGCGGCGGAACGGCGAGATCGCCGCCGAACTGCGGGTCGACCTCGTTGGACTTCCGGCCGCTCGCCCATTCATAGACTCGCCAGGCATTGGTCGAATGCGGATCGCCGGCAAAGGGGCTGCCGAGCGTGATCACCTGGCGTACGCGGTCGGGCATCATCTTGGCGAGCTGGCGCGCATAGAGACCGCCGAGGCTCCAGCCGACCAGGCTGATCTTGCGGCCGTGCCTGTCGCTGAGCTCCTGAACCAGATCCACCATCGCGTGCTGCACGCCCTCGCGCAGGCCATAGTTGCGGCCTTGGCGCCAGCCGCTCACCGCATAGCCCTTGCCGGACAGAAAGGTGCGCAGTGCACGCGTGGACCCGTCGGAGGCCACGAGGCCCGGCAGAACCAGCACCGGATGCCCATCGCCGCGCGGCGCGAGGCTGAGCAGCGGCAGCGCGCCGAGGAAGGCGCCGAACTCGTGGATCGCTCGCCCTTCCAGGAACATCAGGGTGCGAGACGGCGGGCTCAGCGTCTGGGCAGTAGCGGTCATCAATGGTCCCCTTGGGAAAATTGCTGAAAAGGCCACCGGTTGTTTGCCGGCAGATGGGTATGGGATTCCAACACGCCGGCTTCTGGATCGTTCCGCAACGCAACATGAATCAGCTAGGCAGCGGGTTCCCGACATTCAAGCGGGAGACACCCCGGGCCACAATAGGCCCGCGCGTTAATGCTGACGTCCGTGACGCAAAAGTCACAACAATCGAAGCAGGAATTCTACGGAGTAAAGCGCAAGACCCGCGAGCCCCCCGATCAGCGAGCCGTTGAAGCGGATGTATTGCAGGTCGCGGCCAATGTTGATTTCGATCAGCGAAATCAGCTGCGCCATGTCCCACGACTTGACCTGGTCGGAGATGAAGGTCGAGACGCCGCTCTTCTGGTCCGCGACGAAACTGCGCAGCACCGCGACCAGCCCCTTGTTGATCTCGCCGCGCAGCTCGGCATCGCCCGCAAGCGCTTCGCCCGCCGCGACACACATTCCCGCGAGATGATGCTGCAGCACCTGCGTCTCGCCGCTTGCACTACGTTCGATGAAGGACCGCGTATTGGCCCAGACGGTGCGGGCGAGATCGGCAAGCTCGGGACGCGCGAGCAGATCGCGCTTCAAGCCGTCGATGCGGTCGATATAGGCCTGGTCGGTGCCGAGCCGGTCGACGAAGCTCAGCACCATGCGATCGAACTCGCCGCGAAAAGGATGTTTGGGATCGCTGCGCACTTCATTGAAGAACGCGGTGGCGGAGGCCACGATCTTGTTCACCAGAAACTTGTCGGCGCGATAGAGCCTGAGCAAGGTCGGCAATTCCGCGCGCACCTTCTCGCGGATGATCGCCATCGTCTCGGTCTGGTTCAGCGTCTCGTGCATCACGCGCAGAAGATCGTCGAACAGGATCTGGTGCCGCCCTTCCGCGACGAAGCCGCGCAACGTGCCGGCCGCGAGCGGCGCCAGATCGACGGCCTGGAGCTGCGAGGACATGCGGCGGATGATGAAGGTCATCAGACCGGAGCTCTCGGTCGCGGAGACAGCCTCCGGCAGCAGGCGCAGCGCAAAGCGCGCGAGGTCATCGCTGCGCTTGCGATCGCGCAGCCAGTCGGCGACGAAGGAGCCGAAATCGATCTCCTTCAGCTTGGCCTCGACGGGAGCGGCCTCGAGGAAATGCACCTGGATGAACTCGCCGAGCTTGTCGGCGATACGGGCCTGGTTGCTCTGGATGATCGCGGTGTGTGGGATCGGCAGGCCGAGTGGACGCTTGAACAGCGCGACCACCGCATACCAGTCGGCGAGCCCGCCGATGGTCGCGGCTTCGGCGAAGGCCGCGATGAATCCGAACACGGGATGTACGGGCAGCAGCCATTTCGCAACGACGAACAGGACAAGCGTCGAGCCCAGCACCAGCGTCGCCAGCGCTTTCACGCGGCGCAATTCGGCTGCGCGTTCGGCGTCGCCGGGAGTGTCGAAAGAGAAGGCGCCTGATGGAGTCATCACAGCATCACCCTATCCGTCATTGCGAACGAAGCGAAGCAATCCAGAGTCTTTCCAAGGAGGCAGACTGGATTGCTTCGCTTCGCTCGCAATGACGGCTACGGCGGAATAACAAAAGGCCCGCCGAAGCGGGCCTCAAATTCAGTTTTTACTCAGGGGGCCGTATCAGGCGGTCTTGTTGTAGACCTTGGCAAAATTGTCCTGAGCGGACTTCGCACCGTTAGCGGCGAGCTTGCCGAAATAGTCGGTGGTCGCCTTGGCGCGCGAGACGAACGCTTCGCCGCGGGCGCGGAGCAGGCCGGACTGGATCTCGACAGCTTCGCTGAACGACTTGGCGGACGCGAGCTTGTCGATGCCTGCGAAGAATGCCTCGGCGTCCTCGTAGATCGCCTGCTGGATGTTGCGGCTGATCTTGCCGGCTTCGGTGACGGTCTCGGTCACCGCGTTTTCGACGGCGGCGGTCACGCGCTCAGAGCCAGCGAACACCTCGGCAGCACGGTCCTTGGCAGTGTTGGCGGACTTCTTGACGAACTCGCGGGCGGCCTCGGGAACTTCCAGGTTCTGGATGTTCTTGAACGCGTCCTTGAAGCCTTCGAAAGCGGTGTTGGTTTCGGTGGTCATTGGGGGTCTCTCCATCCTCATTGGTTGAGCTATGGGCTCGCCCCGTCCGGTTTTGGCCCGGGGCACGGCTTATATGCCATAGTTAATTGTGCGATGCAATATCCATATTGCAGTGCGATATCACGAAACCGTGAATAGCCATGTTGAGAGGCATCTGGCGCCTCCCTGACCATCCGGGTTCCCGAACACCGTCCAGCGGTTCTCAATGCTGGACGGCGCCAAGCAGCCCATAGGCCTCCATCTGGGCCTGGACCTGCGCGATGTTGTGCCCGAGCACCACGATATCGTGGGTCTTGCCGTCGACGTCGCGAACATGGTCGCGCAGCAGTGCCTCGGCCTTGAAGCCAAGGCTCTCGAACAGCGTGATCGCCGCCTGCTGATCGACCGTCATTTGGACCGAGAGCTTCTCGAGGCCGGCCCCGAGCGCTAGGGCGAAGGTCTCCTGCGACAGCGTCCTTCCCACCCCCTTCCCGCGCACGTCGAGCGAAACCACCATTCGGATCTCGCCGACATGAGGCGACCAGGAGTGCGGATCGCGCACCAGCGTGCCGCAGCCGACGACCGTGCCGTCCCTGACCGCGAGCAGGCTCGTGATCGCGCCGCGCGCGATCTCCTTGACCCAGGCGGAGAGCACCTTCGGCTCACTGATGTTGCGCGGCAGGAACAACAGGTCGTGGGTCGGCAGGCCCTTGCCGAAGGCGAGCACCGCGGCTTCGTCCGCCGGGGACATCAGGCGGATCTCGATATCGCCCGCGTCCGTCTTCACATGGCGCGGATAGGAACGCTGCTCACTCATGTCGATCTCTTCCCCAGCCAGGAATCCAGTTTCGGCCACAGCCGCTTCACCGCATTGGCGCCGGCGACCAGCGAGACGTGACCGCCCTTCAGCATCACCTCCTCCTTGTCCTCCGATCCGATCTTGGCGATCAGGTGCTTTGCCGCCTCATACGGCACGATGTGGTCATGCTCGGCGACCGCATGCAGGAACGGCACCTTGATGTCCTCGAGCTTCGCCGCACGGCCGCCGACCGACATGGTGTCGTTGAACAGCTTGTTGTCCCACATCAGGTCCTTGGTGATGGTGCGGAAATATTCGCCGGCCAGCGGCAGCGTGTCGGTCGCCCAGCGGTCGAACATCCGGTAGGATTTGACGAACTCGTCGTTCCAGATGTTTTCCCAGAGCTGGATCTGGCTGACGGTGCGGGAGGCCGGGCGCAGCATCTCGAACGACGACAGGATCATCTCGGGCGGCACGTTGCCGACGCTGTCGACGAGGCGATCGACGTCGAAATAGCGACGGTCGGAGAAGTTCGAGAACAGCTTCATCTCGCGAAAGTCGATCGGCGTGGTGAAGCAGATCAAATTCTTCATCGGCCCATCCTTGTGGATCGAGCCGTAGAGCAGCGACAGCACGCCGCCGAAGCAATAGCCGATGACGGAGACGTCCTGTTCGCCGGAATCCTGCTGCACGCGGCGGATGCAGTCCGGGATGAAGTCGAGGACATAATCCTCCATGCGGAGGCTCTTCTCCTCCGGCCGTGGCGCGCTCCAGTCGAGCATGTAGACGTCGTAGCCGCGCTTCAACAGGAACTCGATGAAACTCTGGCCGGGCACGAGGTCGAGAATGTAACCGCGATTGGTGGTCGCCATCACGATCAAAATCGGAATTCGATAGATCTCGTCGGACATCGGTCGATAGTGGTAGAGGCTCATCGTGCCGCGTGAATGCAGCACGTCCTTCGGCGTCGACCCGAGCGTGGGGCCGGACGTCGAGAAATATTCGACGCCCTTGATGCTTCTCTGGATGGCGCGTTGCACCTCGGACTGGATGCGCTCCGGGATCCCTGCGAAGTCTAATCCGGCGGGTGCATTCATGTCTTCTCTCCGCCTTCAGACGGCGGGCGCTTGGTGCGCGGCGGGCGCAATGCAGTATCGGAGCCCTGAGAAATTCCGGAACTTGCCGCCATCTGGCTCAGCATCGACTTGATCTCACCGATCTGTCCTTCGATGGACTGTAGCCGTTCCGCAAGGCCGGTGACCTGGTCCCGGCTCGGCAGATTCATGGAGACCAGATATTTCTCCATGAGGTCGCCGAGCTGCTTCTGAGCACCTGCAGCAACGCCGCCGGCCCGGTTCACGGCTTGCGAAAACTCGGGCGACGACATGGCCTGATTGGCGAAGGAGTTGAACCCCTTCTCCATCTCGCCAACCATCTTCTGCCACATGGCAATGGGGTCGTTGCTTTTGTCGGTCATCGGCGTCCTCCTGAAAGCGAGAGCTTCGATGCCCTTCCTTTTTCGCCATACCACACCGTTGCGCGGTGCCGGTCAACCGGCAAGCAGCGGGTCCGGTGTCGCGGACGCGGCTTCATTGCGAGGGGAAACCGTGCGATACAGCATTAATCAAAAGCCGAGGGAACGCACCCGTGAACGCCTATCATCCGCCGCAAACCGTCCACGCCAACGGCATCGACATCTGTTACGAGACTTTCGGCAACGACAGTGCCGAGCCGCTGCTTCTGATCATGGGGTTAGGCGCCCAGATGATCCACTGGGACGATGCGTTCTGTGAGCAGCTCGCCGCGCACGGCTTTCGCGTCATCCGGTTCGACAATCGCGACATCGGCAAGTCGAGCCATCTCACAGGCGGCAAGCGTCTGACGCCGCTCGAGCTGTTGAAGCTCCGGTTTCTCAGGATTCCTGTGGCCGCAACCTACAAGCTGATCGACATGGCAAAAGACACTGTCGGGCTGATGGATGCGCTCGGCGTCAAGTCGGCGCACCTGGTCGGGGCGTCCATGGGCGGCATGATTGCGCAGGAAGTGACGTTGTCGTTTCCCGAGCGGGTGCGCTCGCTCACCTCGATCATGTCGACGACCGGCAATCCGCGCCTGCCGCCCCCGACACGCGAGGCCGCCGCGATGCTGATGGCGCCGCCGCCGCGCAGCAAGGAGGAGTTCATCGTCCGCTACGGCCAGACCTGGAACGTGTTGCGGGCCGGGTCCTTCCCGGAGGAAGAGGCGCTCGATCCCGGTCGTGCCGAGCGCGTGTTCGCGCGCGGGCTCAATCCGGCCGGTGTCGGCCGGCAGCTCCGCGCGGTGCTCGCCTCGGGTAGCCGCAAGGAGCGGCTGCATGGCGTCAAGACGCCGACACTCGTCATCCACGGCACCGTCGATCCGCTGGTCCGCCCCGAGGGCGGCAGGGACACGGCAGAGTCAATTCCGGGGGCCAAGCTGCTGATGATCGACGGCATGGGCCACGCGCTGCCGATGCGGTTCTGGCCGGACATCATCGACGCCATCGCCAAGCACGCCCATGGCGCGGAGGTGCAGGCGGCGTAGATTGACCGACGCAGACAGTCTCCTCACGGTGACCATGTGAGCTGCCGGTTACTCTCTTAACGCGTGCCGGTGCGAAAGCTATACAGGCCTCCTTCAATCGCTGAGAACCTCAATCGCCAACAAAGAGGCCGCGGCCTCTCGGAGTTCACATGCATCTCATCGTCCGGTCGGCCGCAATCGTCGCTGCTTCAGTCCTCACGCTGTCCCTCGCCAGCGGCGCCGCGATGGCGGGTGGCGCGCAAGAAGAAGCCAATCGCAAAACTGTCCTTGCGTTCTACGAGAAGGGGCTCAACCAAAAGGACGCCGATGCAGCCCTCGCCTATGTCGGCGACCGCTACGTCCAGCACAATCCAAACGCGGCCGATGGTCCGGACGGATTCCGAAAGTTCATTGGCTTCCTGCGCGAGAAATTCCCGAACTCGCACAGCGAGATCAAGCGCAGCTTCGTGGATGGCGACTACGTCATCCTGCACGTTCACGCGGTTCGCGAGCCCGGCAGCAGGGGCAATGCGATCGTCGACATCTTCAAGCTGGAGAACGGCAAGGTTGTCGAACACTGGGACGTCGTGCAACCGATCCCGGAAAATCCGGCGAACAACAACACGATGTTCTGACGGATCGAACCGGTTGCTGGGCAGGCGGCCTAGCTCTTCCTCGCCAGCCAGATCACGTGACGTGCGCCACCGCCTCTTCCGGTGGCGCGGATATTGACTTCGTTGACTTCGAATCCGGCGCTCCCGAGCCGCTTGGTGAAGGCCGGGTTGGGCCCCGAGGACCAGACCGCGAGCACGCCGCCCGTCCGCAGCGCCGTCTTCGCCGCCTTCAACCCACTCGCATTGTAGAGCGCATCATTGCCCTTCCGGGTCAGCCCTTCCGGCCCGTTATCGACGTCGAGGAGGATGGCATCGAATGCCGACCGCTGCGCCCGGATGATTTCGCCAACGTCGGTTTCCCGGATGCTCACCCTGACGTCATCGAGACTGTCACCGAACACCTGCGCCATCGGACCCCGCGCCCAGGCGACCACCGCCGGCACGAGCTCGGAGACAACGATCTTCGCCTTGCTTCCGAGCACGGTCAGCGCCGCACGCAGCGTAAAACCCATGCCCAGGCCCCCGATGAGGACGACAGGTTTTGCGACCGTCTCGATCTGCTTCGCCGCGAGCGTGGCGAGCGCGGCCTCCGAGCCCGACAGGCGGTTGTTCATCAGCTCGTTGGTGCCGAGCTTGATTGAGAACTCCTTGCCTCGCCGCATCAGGCGAAGCTCTTCATCGGAGCCGGGGATTTTGGCGGTATCGATCTTTTCCCAGGGAATCATGCGAGAGCTTTAGCACGTCCGGCTGCCGGGTTATCCACCCGCCCATACGTCCAGAACATACCGGTTCTTTGCACCCATCTCCTCGATCCAGCGGGCAGCCGTGGCGGCATCGCTGCCGCTCTTCTCGCGATGGATCGCGACCAGCGCCGCCTTCACGTCGGGCTCCATCTTGCTGCCGTCGCCACAGACATAGACGATCGCGCCCTGCTCGATCAGCGGCCAGATCTTGTCCTTCTGCGCAGCGAGGACGTGCTGCACATAGGTCTTTGGCCCCTCCGCGCGCGAGAACGCCGTGAACAGCTCGGTGATGCCGCTCGCCGCCAGCGCCTTCAGCTCGTCCGCGTAGAGAAAATCCTGATCGGGATGACGGCAGCCGAAAAACAGCATGGCCGGACCGAGCGCGGCGCCCTTGACCTTGCGCGCGGCGCGCTCCTGGAGGAAGCCGCGGAACGGCGCCAGTCCCGTGCCCGGGCCGATCATGACGATCGGCACGGATGGATCGTCCGGGAGCCGGAAGCCGGCCTTGGTCTCACGCACGATTGCATGGATAACGTCGCCCGCGCGTCGATTGGCGAGATAGTTCGAGCAGATACCCTTGTACGTGCCGCGGCCGGAGGCGGCCGGTCCTTCAACCACGCCGACCGTGACGCTGCAACGAACCGGGTCGACCGACGGCGAAGACGAGATCGAGTAATAGCGCGGCGCCAGCAGGGAGAGCATTTCCAGATAGACGTGGAACGGCAATTCACAGGCCGGATATTCGAGCAGCAGATCGAACACCGATTTTCGCCTCGCCAGAATCTCGGTGCGATAACGCTCGAGTGTTTCAGCCTCCTCGCCAACGAAGGCCAGCAGTTTTGGTTTCGTGACCGGACAACGCGTATGCTCGGTAATGATCTGAATCTGCTTCCGTGTCGCCACTTGCTGGAGCTCGACGAACTCGCTGAGCAGGCGGCCCACTGACACGGCATCGCCGACCGGCAATTGCGCGCGGCGGCCTTCGGCGACCTGAAGCCTGATCTGGTCGGCCGGCAGGAAGCCGAAGCGACGGGCAACCGAATCCACCAGCGTCGGATCGTTGCGCGGGACCACACTCAGATGATCGCCGACGCGGTACGTGATGTTGGACGGCAGCTGCACCTCGATGTGGCGCGTCGAGCGCTCCGACGGATTGGAACCGGCCTTGTTCTGAAGCTCGTCATTGACCAGCACCTTCATGGCCACCGCGCCGCCCTGGGCGACGATGGTGTTGACGGCGGTCACCGCGACCGGCTCGATCGCGTAGAGCGGATCATCCTCCGCGGTACGGGTGAAATTCCAGTCGATGCCGAATTCCTTGGTCGCGACCTGGGCGGCCGCCGGGAACCATTTCTGAAACTGGCCGTCGAGATCGCTGCGCGCATCGCCTTCGCCACGCGGATAGACCGCGCGCGCACCATGCGCCGATAATTGTTCATCGATGAAGCGCGGTACCGATTGATAGGTCGCGGCCCAGTCGCTGTTGCCGCAGCCGAACACGGCGTAGCGCACATCGGCAAACGCATCCTTCGGCAGCTCGTCGCCGAGCCATTTGACAAATTGTGTCGCATTGTCCGGCGGCGCGCCGTTATAGGAGGCGCAGATGATCAGGACGCCGCCCTCCCGCGGCAGCTTGCCGACGTAATCGTCGAGCGGCCCCAAATGCACGGCAAAGCCGTTGATCTCGGCAAGGTCGGCCATCCGCGTCGCCAGCTCTTCGGCGGTGCCGAGATTGGAGCCGTAAAGTACGAGCATCGGCGTGTTGTGGCCGGGGCGCGCGGTGGGCTGGCGCGGTGCCTTCGGCGCCGACGACACCGCTACAGGTCCACCATAGGCGCCGCGCTCGCGATCGGCGCGCGGACGGACCTTGATCTTGAAGCCTTCCGGCTTCATCGTGAGCGTTTCCTTCAGATGCATCTGGTAGCGCTGGTGGTCGACCAGCTTGAAGCGCTGGAGGATCATGCCGAGCGCGAGCGCGGCCTCGTGCATGGCGAAGCCGCGGCCGATGCAGGCGCGCTGGCCGTTGCCGAACGGCTTCCAGGCATTGATCGGCCGTTTGGCTTCCGCCTCCCGGCTGAAATTCTCCGGATCGAACGCATCCGGGTTGGGACCCCAGACAGAGGGATCGCGATGCAGCGCGGTCACCAGGATGGTGGTGAACGTGCCCTTCCTGAGCTTGTACTTGCCGCCGCCGATAGCCTCGTCGTTCAGTGGGGAGATGCCATAGGCCGGCGCCGGCGGCCATAGCCGCAGCGCCTCCTTGAGGATCTGCGTGATGTAAGTGAGCTGCGTGACCTGTTGATAGGTCGGACGCACGTCGACATTGGGACCGAGGACGCGGTCGACCTCGTCATAGGCTTTTTTGAGAATGTCGGGGTGCTTGAGCAACGCATAGAGCGCGCAGGACAACAGGCCGCTGGTGGTCTCGTGGCCTGCGATCAGGAACGTGTTGATCTGGTAGCGGATGTTGACGTCGTCGAGCTGCTCGCCGGTCGAGCGATCGACGCCCGTCATCATCGCCGCAAGCATATCCTTCTTGTCGTCGGTCGCCTCGCCTCCCTTGCGGCGCTCCGCAATGATCTCGTCGACCATCCTGTTCATGAAGTCGACATCTTCAGCCATGGTCTTGCGGCGCTTCTGCATCCAGAGCTGCTCGAACGGCAGGCCGCGCGTCATCATGATGGTTTCGAGCGAGCGCACCAGCGACTCGACGAAGGGGTGGTAATCGCGCCGGTAGAACGAATTGAAGCGGTAGTCGAAGCCGCACAGGCCGATCGTATCCAGCGTCAGCGCCGTCATGTCGTGGACGACGTCGATCTCGTCGTCGGCGTTGAGCCGTTCCCATTTGCCCACGAGCTGCTCCGCGATGTCGACCATGCTCGGGTGATAGGACTGCATGGCGCGGTTGCCGAAAGGCTGGAGCAGGATGTTGTGCGCCTTGCTCCAGTTCGGCTCCCTGGTGTCGGCCGTGAACAAGCCGTCGCCGCCGACCGCGCGCACCCGCCGCAGGGCACCGCGCACCGTCTTGTCGAAACGCTTCTCGTCGGAGAGCTCGTCGACGAGATCGTGGCCGGAGACGACCACGATCGGCGAGCCCATCATGTCGAGCCAGAAGATCGGCCCCAGCTCCTTGGCAAGCCGGGTCAGATGCTGCACCGGTGCGGCCGAATCCAGCGACAGCATGTTGCCGACCACCGGCTTGGTCGGCGGCTGCGGGATCGGGTCCAGACGGTTCTTCGATGACATTAAAAGTGCTTCCCCTGCCTCGGTATTCAACGCCGTCGTTGCGAGCTAGCCAAACCGCCTTCTACGCCATTCGATCAGCTTGGCGCTGACTTCCTCCGGCTTCTCCTGCTGCGTCCAATGGCCGCTGTCGCGGACCAGATATTTTTCCAGATCGGGGATCAGCTTGTCCATGCCATCGGCGGAAGACGGCGGCAACACCGCGTCGTTCTCGGCCATGATCATCAGCGACGGCACGCGCACCGTATGATCGAGCCCTTCGGCGCGCATCCAGTTGCGGGACATATTGCGGTACCAGTTGATGCCGCCGGTGAAGCCCGTCCTGGTGAAATTGTCCACGAACACCTTTTTCTCTTCGGGCGACAGGATCGGCGTGCGAGGATCGTGCTTCGCATCGTAGCCCGCGATCATCTGCGGAAATGCCAGGTTCAGTCGCGGGGAGGCACCGACACCCGCGACGACTTCCTCCGCCGGAGCATCTGCCGGGCGCGCTACGGGCTTGCGCATGAAGGCATCGAAGGTCTGCTCGACGCGACTGCCAAAGATCTTGTCGGGCTCACGCGCGGGATCCTGGAACTGCACGATATACATCTTTTCGCCGAAGCGCGCGCGCAGGAGCTCGATCGGATCGGCCCAGGCGCGGTTGGTATGAGGCGTATTGATGCCGACCACGCCGGCGACCCGGTCGATGTGCCGGAGTGGCATCTGCCAGACGATAAAACCGCCCCAGTCATGGCCGACGAAGATCGCCTTGTCGATCTGAAGATGGTCGAGCAGGCCGATCAGATCGCCGGTCAGGTGCTCGATGTCGTAGTCCTCGACCGGCTCTGGCCGGTCGGTCGCGCCGTAGCCGCGCTGGTCCGGCGCGATCACGCGGATGCCGGCCTCGCTCAGCGCCTTGATCTGGTGGCGCCAGGAAAATGCGAGTTCGGGCCAGCCATGGCACAGCACCATCGGCGGCTTGTCTGTAACCGGGCCCGCCTCGTAATAGCCCATGCGGATTCCGTTCGTCTGTACGAACTTGAGCGGTGGCATTTCAATCATCGGAACATTCCTACTCAGCGGCGCCCTTGATGTCCGCCGCGGGCGAAGCATAGGCAGCCTCGAGCGCGGCGAATTCTTCCGGCAGCATGTCGCACATCACCTGCACGTGCGGAATGATGTTGGCGCCGACGATGAAGCCGAAATCGAGCTGGTCGCGATAGCTCTGCACGGTGATGTTGAGCGCCTGTCCGTGCGTCGAGATCGATACCGGGAAGATGTGCAACAGCTCCGCGCCCGCGGCGTAGAGCGTCTGCCGCGGCCCCGGCACGTTGGACACCGTAATGTTCGCAGCCGGCGGCAACACATTCGACAAGTCGGAGCGGCTGTAGAGCAGCGCCATGATCTGCACGACAATCGGCGCGCCCAGCATCGAGATATTGGAGATCTGCGGCATCAGAGCCCGCAGCGGATGCGACATCTCCTTGGACTTGGTCGATTGCGCGATAATGGCTTCCAGGCGTGCCTTGGGATCGTCGATGTTGGTTGCGATCGAGCAGATCATGCCGAACACCTGGTTGTTGGCGTCGGTGTTGCCCTCCTCGCGCAGCGAGATCGGTACGGCAGCGGTCAAGGACTTCGCCGGCAACGTTCCATGTTGCTGCAGGTAGCGCCGGACCACCCCGGAAGCGAGCGCCAGCACGACGTCGTTGAGTTTGCCGCCGGCCTGCTTGGCCAGCGCCTTGGATCGCGACAGCGAAATCGAGACACCGGCGAAGCTGCGCTCGGACGAGATCGATTTGTTGAGCATGGTCGGCGGCGAGACCATGCTGGCGAGGCTCTCGCGCGATTTTGGATCGGATATCTTGCCGAGCACGTCCGAGACGCTCTTGACCATGGTTGGGATGTTGCCGGCAAAGCGCACCGCACTCTCGATCTGGTACATCGCATTGTCGAACAGGATCGAACCGATATCGCTCTTGCCGGTGCGTGGCAGCTGCAGATTCTTCGCGGCCGCCGATGCATCGAGCGGCTGGGTGAAAAGCTGCTGGTAGGAATCGACCAGGTTCGCTGCGATGTCGCGCGGCTCCTGCCCGGGCTTCGCTCCCGCGGTCGGCGGATCGACCTTCCGCGGGATCGGCGAGATGTCGTAGATCATGTTGGTCAGCGCCGCACCGGCGCCCCCGTCGATGGCGGCATGATGCATCTTGGAATAGAGCCCGACCTCGTTGTCCTTCATGCCCTCGAACACGTAGAACTCCCAGAGCGGGCGGGCACGGTTCAAGAGCTTGGCGTGCATCCAGCCCACGATGCGTTCGAGCGTAGCGCGGTCGCGCGGCTGCGGCAGGCTGGCGCGGAAGATGTGACGGTCAATGTCGAACTGATCGTCCTCGATCCAGGAGGGATGATCGATATCGAGCGGCGCCTTCTCCAGCCGCGCTTTGAGGATCGGCGCGATGTGCAGGCGCGAGACGATCATCGCCTTGAAATCTTCGAAGAAGTCGCCCTTGTAGTCGTCCGGCAGACGAAAGATCGCCATGCTCCCGACATGCATCGGCATTTCCGGCGTTTCCAGATAGAGAAACGACGCGTCCAGCGACGACAGCTTCTTACCGTCAGCCATAGTTCCCTCCCGAGTATTTGACGGGCGCCTTAGGCGGCGCTTCTCGTCAGGCCGATACTGCCTGTTCCGGCGGGGCATATGCAATGGCAAACGGCCCTGCCCTGTCAAATGGCCAGAACTCTCCCTCCGGTTGCGCAAGGCGGTCCGCCACGGCCCACAGCGCCGCGGGATTCACCCCAAGCCCGATATGGCTCGCCAGGTGCACCTCGATGTTCTCGGCACGGTCGGAGGGACGCAGCAGGCAGGTCCGCCAGTTCACAATCCCGTCGGCGCGCGAATAGATCGACGTCGCCGGCACCGGAAGATCGCCGGCGATCGCCACGCGCAGCTCGGCGAAATCCTCGACACGCTCGCCGGACATCATCTCGTAGAGCCGCGTCGCATTGGTCGCCCGTATGTCATTGGCAAAAGGGCTGCCGAGCGTGATGGCATTGCGGACCATGTCGGGCGCCTGGAGCGCGAGATCGCGCGCATAGACGCCGCCGAGACTCCATCCGACCAGGCTGACCTTGCGGCCGCTCGCAGCATGGATTTCGGCTAGACGGGCGCGCAACGAATCCCGCATCCGTCCGAACCCGCCGAAATTTCGGCCCATCCGCCAGGCATGTGCCTCATAGCCAAGCTCGCTGAGATAGCGCCGCATCGGCGCCATCGAGAGATCGCTGGCGAGGAAGCCAGGCAGCGCCAGCACCGGATGGCCGTCGCCTTTTGGCGCCCGCATCAGGACCGGCGACAGCAGCAGGCTGGCGTTGAGTTCGAGCAACCCACGGGCTTCGGCGAGCAGCAAAGCAAGGCCCGGCGGACGAAGCCGGCCTGAGGTCTGCGGCCCGTCCGGACCGGGCGGCATTATTTCTTCTTATCGCCGCTGCGCGTGCCGCCGAGGCCGGCCATGGTGACGAACATGTCCTGAAATCGCTCGGCAAGCTTTGGATCGAAGGTGAACCAGCTCTGGATCAGCGATTCCGGCGAGACCTTGTCGATGTTGCTCAGAACCTGCTGCTGCAGCTTGTCCATGACCGCCGTCTGCATTGGTGCCAGGTCGGGCAATCCGATGAACTGACGGGCTTCGAGGGGGGTACAGTCGATTTCGATGTTAACTTTCATGTCCCCTCCAGATGAGATTCGAGCGGCCTACTGCAGTATCGCCGCGAGGCGGTGTACAACGCAAGCGACCTGAAGCCGGTGGCGGCGCTCCGGCTTCCCCGATCGGCGGATATGGTCAATCAAAATCGGCCGCGGCCGCGCCCGTCCTCCCGTCATGCCGGTCAGCATTGCTGCACAGCGGTGCAACTTGGCGCGTTCCTTGCTGGAATGGCGCTTGCACGGGTCGAGAACTCTGGGCAACATGGTTCGATCAGCCCCGCCGAACAATCAAAAATGACGGTGCGGGCGAGTGGAGAGGTCAAGAATGTCAGTCGGACGAAGTCTGTTTGCGGCGACGCTCGCCAGTATGCTTGCGTTGGCGGTCTCGCCGGCGTCGAGCCAGACGCTGCGCTACGCCAACCAGGGCGATCTCAAGTCGCTTGATCCGTATTCGCTGAACGAGTCCACCACGCACGCTCATCTCGGTCACGTCTATCAAGGCCTCACCGCGCGCGACAAGGACCTGAAGATCATCCCGGCGCTGGCTGAGAGCTGGGAGACACCGGAGCCGACCCGCTGGCGCTTCCATTTGCGCAAGGGCGTCAAATTTCATAACGGCGACCCCTTCACCGCCGACGACGTGCTGTTCTCCGCCGATCGCGTCCGCAACAAGAACTCGAACATGCAGACCCGGCTGGCGCCCAACGTCAAGGTCGTCAAGGTCGACGACTACACAGTCGATTTCGTCCTGCCCTCGCCCAATCCCATCCTAAATTCGTCGTGGGATGTCTGGTACATCATGGACAAGAAATGGGCTGAGGAGAACAAAGCGGTCGAGCCGACGCCGGTGTCCGCGACCTCTCCGAGCTATGCCTCGCTTCACGAGAACGGCACCGGTCCCTTCATCATCGAAAGCCATCAGCCCGGTGTGAAGACCGTGTTCAAGGCCAATCCCAACTACTGGGGCAAGATGGAAGGTAACCTGAAGGAGATTATCTTCACCCCGATCTCGTCCGATGCCACCCGCGTCGCCGCGCTGCTCTCGGGTGAAGTGGACGTGATCGAGCCGGTGCCGATCCAGGACATCTCCCGCGTCGATGCGAGCCCGAATGCCCAGGTGCTGAAGGCCCCTGAGTTGCGCACCATCTTCATCGGATTCGATCAGACGCGTGACGAGCTGCTCTACTCCAACATCAAGGGCAAGAACCCGTTCAAGGATGTCAAGGTCCGCGAAGCCTTCTACAAAGCCATCGACATCGAGCTGATCAAGACGCGGGTGATGCGCGGGCTGTCCACGCCCTCGGCGCTGATGATCGCTCCGGAATTGTTCGTGCTGTCCAAGGAGTTCACCCGGCCGAAGTTCGATCCAGATGGTGCCAAGAAGCTCCTGGCCGAGGCCGGGTACCCCGAAGGCTTCGAGGTCACCATGGATTGCCCGAACGATCGGTACGTCAACGACGCGGCGATCTGCCAGGCCGTCGTGGGCATGCTTGCCCGCATCGGCGTCAAGATCAATCTGCTGGCGCAGCCCAAGGCGCAATACTTCGCCAAGGTGTTGAAGCAGGGCGGCTATCAGACCTCGTTCTACATGCTGGGCTGGACGCCGAGCACGATGGACTCCCATAACGTGCTCTACGACATCATGGGCTGTCGCGACGATGCAAAATCATCGCGCGGCGAGGCCAATCTCGGCGGCTATTGCAACAAGGAATTCGACGCCATCACCGACAAGGTGCTGGTCGAAACCGAGACCACAAAGCGCAACCAGCTGATCAAGCAAGCGTATGAGATCAGCATCAAGGACTGGGCTTATATTCCGCTGCACCAGCAGGCGCTGGCCTGGGGCGTATCGAAAAAGGTCAACCTGCCGCAGCGCGCCGACAATCTGGTCATGTTCCACTGGGCGACCAAGAAGGAATAGCGTCAGTTGAACACAAGGTCCCGGCAGCGTCAGGCTACCGGGACCTTTCCTTTTTCGGCTGACAAAGACGTCGGCCAGACGCACACTCAAGGAAAGTGGAAGGCATGCTCGCTTTCACTCTTCGCCGGGCCGTTCAGGCCATCGGCGTCATGTTCGCCGTCGGCATCATCGCGTTCTCGATGTTCCGCTTCGCCGGCGACCCCATCAACCAGATCGTCTCGCTTGATACGCCGGCGGCCGAACGCGCCGCCGTGCGCAAGTCGCTGGGCCTCGATGATCCCGTGCCGGTGCAGTTCGTGCGCTATTTCGCCGATGCGGCGCAATTCAAGTTCGGCGTCTCCTATCAGTTCCGCCAGCCGGTCTCGACGCTGTTGATGGAGCGTATGCCGGCAACGCTGGAACTTGCGATCTGCGCGACCGTATTTGCAATGATCTCCGGCATCCTGATGGGCGTCTATTCGGCGCTCAGGCGCGACACCCTGCTCGCCAAATTATTCCAGGCGGTTTCGCTGATTGGCATCTCGCTGCCGACTTTCCTGATCGGCATCCTTCTGATCTACCTGTTCGCAGTGACGTTGGGCTGGTTGCCCTCGTTCGGCCGGGGCGAAGTCGTCAAGCTGGGTTGGTGGACCACGGGCCTGCTCACATTGTCGGGCCTGAAGGCGCTGATCATGCCCTCGATCACGCTCGGCCTGTTCCAGATGACCCTGATCATGCGACTGGTGCGCGCGGAGATGCTGGAAGTGCTTCGGACAGATTATATCCGCTTTGCCCGCGCCCGCGGGCTGACAACCCGTGCCATTCATTTCGGCCACGCGCTGAAGAACACGCTGATTCCGGTGATCACGGTAGCCGGCCTGCAGTTTGGCTCGGTTATTGCATTTTCGATCATCACCGAAACCGTGTTCCAATGGCCCGGCATGGGACTTCTGTTCGTACAGGCCGTGCAAAACGTCGATATCCCGATTATGGCCGCCTACTTGCTGATGGTCTCACTGATTTTCGTCACCATCAATCTGGTGGTCGACATCCTCTACACCGTCGTCGATCCGCGCCTGCGCGCGACCGTCGGCCGCGCCACATAAGGCAGCCTGTATGTCCGAAGTGGTCGCCTCTCATCCCGACAAGCCGAGCACGCTGCCGACGCATGCCGCCCGCAGCTGGTTCAGTCGCGCACTCAACAGCGACATCTTCTATTCGTTTCGCCGATCCAAGCTGACCATGGTGGCGGCAGTCATTACCGTGCTGTTCTTCCTGCTCGCGATCTTTGCCTCCGCGCTCGCGGTGCAGGACCCGTTCGATCCGGCACAGCTCCAATTGATGAATTCCCGGATCTCACCGCTCTGGACCGCCGAGGGGCAGAGCCCGTTCCTGCTCGGCACCGACGAGCAGGGCCGCGACGTGTTCTCCGCCATTCTCTACGGGCTGCGCATCTCGCTCGCCGTCGGCGTGGCCGGCGTGATCTTCGCCGGCGCGCTCGGCATCGCGCTTGGCCTGGTCGCCGGCTATTTCGGGGGCGCGGTGGACGGCGTGATCATGCGGATCGCCGACGTGCAACTCACTTTTCCCGCCATCCTGATCGCGCTGCTGGTCAACGGCATCGCCAAATCGATCCTCGGCAACCGGCTGGATGCAACCAGCATGCTGGTGGTGCTGGTGATCTCGATTGGCCTGAGTTTCTGGGTCGGGTATGCCCGCACGGTGCGCGGTTCCGTGATGGTCGAGAAGAACAAGGATTACGTGGCGGCCGCGCAATTGATCGGCCTTCCCGCACCAAAGATCATGTTCCGCCATGTGCTGCCAAACACGATGGGTCCGATCCTGGTCATCGCCACGATCAACCTTGCGCTCGCCATCATCACCGAGGCAACGCTGTCCTTCCTTGGCGTCGGCCTGCCCGACACAATGCCCTCGCTCGGCACGTTGATCCGCATCGGCAACAACTACCTGTTCGCGGGCGAATGGTGGATTGTGGCCTTCCCTGGTATCGCGCTCGCTGCCCTGATCCTGTCGATCAACCTGCTCGGCGACTGGCTGCGCGACGCGCTCAACCCGAAGCTCCGATGAACAACATTTCGATGAGCAAGACTCGGATGAGCGAGACTTGGATGAGCATGATTCGGATGAGCAAAACCTGGATGAGAGCGTCTCGCTCATGACCGACCCCATCCTCTCCGTGCGTAATCTTCAGGTCGAGTTCGCCTCCCGCCGCGGCACGCTACGCGCCATCGATGGCGTCTCCTTCGACATCGCCAAGGGCGAGGTACTCGGCGTGGTCGGCGAATCCGGCGCCGGCAAGTCCGTCACGGGCTTGGCTGTGATCGGCCTGATCGATCCGCCGGGCCGCATCGCCGGCGGCGAGATTCGCCTTGCGGGCCTGCGCATCGACAATTTGCCGGCAGAGGAGCTGCGCCGTATCCGGGGAAAACGGATCGGCATGATCTTCCAGGACCCCCTCACCTCGCTCAATCCGCTCTACCGCGTCGGCGACCAGCTTATCGAGACGATCAGAACGCATCTGAACCTGTCCGAGACCGCCGCCCGCCGCCGAGCCATCGACCTGCTCGCCGAAGTTGGAATCCCGGCTCCGGAAAAGCGCATCGACGGCTATCCGCACGAATTCTCCGGTGGCATGCGCCAGCGCGTGGTGATTGCGCTCGCGATCTGCGCCGAACCGGAGCTGATCATCGCCGACGAGCCGACCACCGCGCTCGACGTTTCCGTGCAGGCGCAGATCATCTCGCTGATCAAGCGTCTCGGCCGCGATCACGGCACTGCGGTGATGCTGGTGACCCACGACATGGGCGTGATCGCCGAGACCTCCGACCGGGTCGCGGTGATGTATGCCGGCCGCGTCGCCGAGATCGGTCCGGTGCAGGACGTGGTCAGGAACCCGCTGCACCCCTACGCCAAGGGCCTGATGGGAGCGATCCCGACGCTTGCCGGCGACGACAAGCGTCTGGTGCAGATCCCCGGCTCCATGCCGCGCCTGTCGGCGATCCCGCGCGGCTGTTCGTTCAATCCGCGCTGCGCATTCGCATTCGACCGATGCCGCGTGGAGAGGCCGGAGCCGCTGCCGCGCGGCACGCAAGCCGTCGCCTGCCATCTCTATGACGGCGTGCCGGCGGAGAGCGCGGCATGAGCGCTCCCTTCATCCAGGCCACGAATCTGCGCCGCGTCTTCGACGTCTCGAAACCCTGGCTCAACCGCATGCTCGAAGGCGGGCAGCTCGAATATCTCAAGGCCGTCGATGGCGTCACCTTCGACATCAGGAAGGGCGAGACCTTTGCACTGGTCGGCGAATCCGGCTCGGGCAAGACCACGGTGGCGCGGATGGTCGTCGGCTTGCTGCCGCCAAGCTCCGGCAACGTCTTGATCGACGGCATCTCAATGACCGATCCGCGGCAGGCCCAGGCGCGGCGGAAACTGCGCCGCCGCATCCAGATGATCTTTCAGGATCCCTATGCGAGCCTGAACCCACGCTTCCGAGTCGACGCCATCATCTCCGAGCCAATCCGCGCGTTCGACCTGATCGAGGGCGAGCGCGACATCCAGGCGCGGGTCGGAGAGCTTCTCACCCTCGTCGGCCTGCATCCCGACGACAGGTTGAAATTTCCGCACGAATTCTCGGGCGGCCAGCGTCAGCGCATCGCGATCGCGCGCGCGCTCGCCTCCGACGCGGAGTTTATCGTCTGCGACGAGCCGACCTCCGCGCTTGACGTCTCCGTGCAGGCGCAGATCCTGAACCTGATGCGCGACCTCCAGGACAAGTTCGGCTTGACCTACATGTTCATCAGCCACAACCTCGCCGTCGTCCGCCACATGGCGAGCCGCGTCGGTGTGATGTATCTCGGCCGCATCGTCGAGATCGCGGAAGGCCGCGAGCTGTTTGCCCATCCGCGCATGCCCTATACCAAGATGCTGCTTGGCGCCGTGCCTGATCTTGCCATGAGCGGCCGCCAGCGCATCCCCGTGAAGGGCGAGATCCCGAACCCGATCAACCCGCCGTCCGGGTGCGCCTTTAATCCGCGCTGCCCGCTGGCGTTCGATCTCTGCCGTAGGGAAGCACCTGAATTGATCGACGGCGTCGCCTGCCACGCGGTCAACACCGCGCCGGTACCGGCGTGACGCGCGCGTGCCATGCAGCCTGCGCATTTGGCGGCGGCCTGGCCCTGTGATCAATTGCGCGCGCCGCAAATGAGGTAGTCCATGGCCAGCATCGTCAATCCCGATCCCTTCACGACACGCCCCGAGATCGAAGGCACCTTCGGGGTCGTTGCGACCACGCACTGGATCGCGACCGCTATCGGGATGGCCATTCTGGAAAAGGGCGGCAATGCCTTTGACGCCGGCGTCGCCACCGCTTTCACGCTCCAGGTGGTCGAGCCGCATCTGAACGGCCCCGGCGGCGACGTTCCGATCATCGTGCACGACGTGAAGCGCGGCCGCACCGAGGTGATCTGCGGCCAGGGCCCGGCACCGGCCCGCGCCACCATCGCGCATTACAAGAGCGAAGGCCTCGACATGGTGCCCGGCACCGGCCTGCTCGCGGCCTGCGTCCCCGGCACCTTCGAATCCTGGATGATGCTGCTCCGTGACTACGGCACGATGCGCGTGCGCGATGTGCTGGAGCCCGCGATCTCCTATGCGCGCGACGGCTATGCGCTGGTCGAGCGCGCCTGCGCCACGATCCAGACCGTCGAGCAATTATTCCGCACGCACTGGCCGACATCGGCCGCCGTCTATCTCCCGAACGGCGAAGTGCCAAAGCCCGGCACGCTCTTCACCAACAAGACACTTGCGGCGACCTATGCGCGAATCCTGAGCGAGGCCGAAAGCGGCGGCGGCGGCCGCGATGCCGAGATCGAGCGCGCACGCAAGGCTTGGTCGCAGGGCTTCGTCGCGGAAGCCATCGACAAATTCTGCCGGACGCAGGACGTGATGGACGTCAGCGGCTCGCCGCATCGCGGTGTGCTGTCGGCCGACGACATGGCGCGCTGGCAGCCGACGGTCGAGGCTCCGCTCACCTACGATTATGGCCGCTACACGGTCTGCAAGGCCGGGGTCTGGAGCCAGGGTCCCGTGACGCTGCAGCAACTCGCGCTGCTGAAGGGCTTTGCCCTCGATGGGCTCGATCCGACCGGACCGGAGTTCATCCATCTCCAGATCGAATGCGCAAAACTCGCCTTTGCCGATCGCGAAAAATTCTACGGCGACCCCAAGTTCAGCGAAATCCCGATCGCAACGCTGCTGTCAGATGCCTATAACGACGAACGTCGTAAGTTGGTTACCGAGAAAGCTTCGCTCGATCTCCGGCCCGGCACGGTCGAGGGCCTTGGCGGCGTGGTCAAGCTGCGCCGAGCTGAGGGCCAGCGCGAGGCCGTCGGCGCGCTCGGCGCCGGCGAGCCAACCGTGGGGCGCTTCGGCGAGGTGCGCGGCGACACCGTGCATTTCGACATCATTGACAAGGTCGGCAACATGGTGTCCTCGACGCCGTCGGGAGGCTGGCTGCAATCCTCGCCTGTCATTCCCGAGCTGGGTTTCTGCCTCGGCAGCCGCGCACAAATGTTCGATTTGGAGGAGAACCAACCGAGCTCGCTCGCGCCGGGCAAACGGCCCCGCACCACGCTGTCGCCGACCATGGCACTGCGCGACGGCGAGCCTTATCTCGCCTGGGGCTCGCCCGGCGGCGACCAGCAGGACCAGTGGATCACGCAGTTTTTCCTCCGACACGTCCACTGCAATCTCAATCTCCAGGAATCGATCGACGCGCCGGCCTGGCATTCCGAGCATTTCCCGATCTCGTTCTGGCCCCGCACCGCGCGCCCCGGCGTGCTCGTGATCGAGAACCGCGTGCCGAAGGCGACGATCGAGAACCTGCGTGAGCGCGGACATATCGTCGAGGTCGGTCCGGACTGGTCCGAAGGCCGCCTCACCGCGGCCTCGCGCGTCGGTCCGCGCCGCCGCGCCGCCGCCAATCCGCGCGGCATGCAGGGCTACGCCGCAGGACGCTAAAGGCAGCACATGACCTGGTCGATCATCGCGCGCGATTCTGCTACCGGCCAGTTTGGCATCGCCGTTGCCACGCGCTTCTTCGCCGTCGGCGCGCGTGTCCCCTACATCGCGGCGGGCCTTGGCGCCATCGCGACGCAGGCTTTCGTCAATCCTTATTACGGTATCGACGGCGTCAAGCTGCTGCGTGAGGGCCTCAACGCGCACGACGTGCTGGCCGCCCTGCTCGCGACCGACGACGGCCGCGAGAGCCGCCAGATTCACATCATGGACGCCAGCGGCGCGATTGCCGCGCATACCGGGCGCGACTGCGTGGATTGGTGCGGGCACATTGCGGGCAGCGGCTTCTCGATCGCCGGCAACATGCTCGCGGGCGCCGACGTGCTCGACGAGACCGCAAAAACCTATATCGCCAATGACAGCCTGCCCTTCCCGCGCCGCCTGCTTGCCGCGCTGCGCGCGGGCGAGGCCGCTGGCGGCGACAAGCGCGGCAAGCAGTCCGCCGCGCTCCTGATCCACGGCGAGGAGGAATGGCCGGCGCTGGACCTGCGCGCCGACGATCATCCCGATCCGCTCGGCGAGCTCGAGCGGCTCGAGCGCGTCAGCCACGAACTCTGGGTCCACTTCCGCGTTTCCATGCCAACCCGGCAGAACCCTGCCGGCAACACCGATCGCAGCGTCATCGACGCCAGCATCGCCGCAGCGCGCGCAATACGCTCATGAACCCGAGCCCCCTCATCGAGATCAGCGATCTGCGCATTCGTTTTCACGGCGACGACGGCCGCGTCACCCATGCGGTCGACAGCGTCGATCTCAGCGTCGCCAATGGCGCGACGCTCGGCCTCGTCGGCGAATCCGGCTGCGGCAAGAGCGTGACGTCGCTGGCGATCATGGGCCTGCTGCCGAAGCAGAGCGCGGAGATCTCCGGCGCGATCCGCTTCGACGGTTTCGACCTGCTTAAGACGTCGGACCAGACGCTGCGGGACCTCCGCGGCAACCGGCTCGCGATGATCTTTCAGGAGCCGATGACCTCGCTCAATCCGAGCTTCACCATCGGCGACCAGATCATCGAGACGATTTTGCGCCACCGCGGCGGTTCGCGCAGGAGTGCGCGCGAGCGGGCGATCGATCTGCTGCGTCGCGTCCACATCCCCTCGCCCGAGCGGCGGATCGACGAATATCCGCACAAGCTCTCCGGCGGCATGCGCCAGCGCGTCATGATCGCGATGGCGCTCGCCTGCGACCCGCGGCTGCTGATCGCGGACGAGCCGACCACCGCGCTCGATGTCACGCTGCAGGCGCAGATCCTGGAGCTGATGCGCGAATTGAAGGCGGCGAGCGGCGCTGCCATCATCCTGATCACCCACGATCTCGGCGTCGTCGCCGAAGTCTGCGACGAGGTCGCGGTGATGTATGCCGGCGAGATCGTCGAGCGCGCGCCGGTGGACGAGCTGTTCTCAGCGCCGCAGCATCCCTACACCGTCGGCCTGCTCGGCTCGATCCCGCGGCTTGACCATCGCGCCGACCAGCTCGCCACGATCGAGGGCATGGTCCCGAACATGATGCAGCCGCCCGCGGGATGCCGCTTCGCCGCACGCTGCCCCTTCGTGCTGGACGCCTGCACCAAGGCGCCGCCCCCGCTGCTCGAAGTCAGCCCCGGCCACCTCTCGCGCTGCCTGCGCGCCCCGCTCGAACGTCTGGTGTCGTGATGGCTCTGCTCGAGGTTCAGGGTCTGCTCAAGCATTTCGTCGCCGAGCGTTCGCTGTTCGGCCGGGCGCTGGCGCATGTCAAAGCCGTCGATGGCGTTTCCTTCTCGCTCGATGCCGGCAAGACGCTAGCGCTGGTCGGTGAATCCGGCTGCGGCAAATCCACCGTTAGCCGCCTGGTGCTGCGGCTGATCGAGCCGGATGCAGGCACGATCCGTTTCGAAGGCCGCGATCTGCTCTCGCTCGACGCCGGCGCACTGCGCGCCTTTCGCCGCGAGGCGCAGATCATCTTCCAGGACCCCTACGCCTCGCTCAATCCGCGCATGACCGTCGGCCAGATCCTGACCGAGCCGCTGGCGCTGCACAATCTGGTGCCGCCCGCCCGGCGGCGCGAACGCGTCGAGGAGATCCTGCGGCTGGTCGGGCTGGAGCCGCGGCTGGCGCGTCGTTACCCGCACGAGTTTTCCGGCGGCCAGCGCCAGCGTATCGCCATCGCCCGCGCGCTCGCGGTCGAGCCGAAACTGATCATCTGCGATGAGCCGGTCTCGGCGCTCGACGTCTCGATCCGCTCGCAGATCCTCAATCTGCTGCGCGAGCTGCAGGACCGGCTCGGGCTGGCCTACATTTTCGTCTCGCACGACCTCGCGGTGGTCAAGCACATCGCCGACCACGTGGCGGTGATGAATCTCGGCCAGATCGTCGAGACGGCGGCGGCGGACGCGCTGTTTGCCGCACCGCGTCATCCCTACAGCCGGGCTCTATTGTCCGCGATTCCCGTGCCTAAACCGCGGGCAAAGCGCAGCCGCATTGTGCTGCAGGGCGAAATCCCCAGCGCGCTCAATCCGCCGCCGGGATGCCGCTTCCACACCCGCTGCCCCTACGTGGTCGACCGTTGCCGCAACGAAATGCCTCAGCTCGTGCAGGATGGCATCGGACATGCAACGGCATGCCACCGAACGTCGGAACTGCCGTCGTCCGAGGCGATCGTCCCAACGGACGGCGGCTTCTCCCCGGTTCTCGAAAAATTGGTCGCCGCCTTCAGCGGCGGCCCGGAAGCAGTCCGCGGCAGCGGGGTTAGTTCATTGGGGACGAACCCGGCATAGCCGTAAAACAGAGGTTGAGAGCGATGAGTCCTATGCGTTTGGCACTCCTGGCGTCGGCATTGCTGACGTCGCTCGTAGGCGCGGCCCAAGCCCAGACCACACTTCGCATCGGCATCGCCGAGGATCCTGACATCCTCGATCCCAGCATCGGCCGCACCTATGTCGGCCGCATCGTGTTCTCCGCCTTCTGCGACAAGCTGTTCGACATCGACGAGAAGCTCAACATCGTGCCGCAGCTCGCGCTGTCGCATGAGACCTCGCCCGACGGCAAGGAGATGACTATCAAGCTCCGGCCCAACGTGAAATTCCACGACGGCGAGCCGCTCGACGCGGAAGCCGCAAAGTTCTCGATCGAGCGTCACATGACGCTGCCGACCTCGTTCCGCAAGTCCGAGCTCGCCAGCGTCGACCATGTCGAAATCGTAGACCCTCTGACCATCAAGCTGGTGCTTAAGACACCTTACTCCCCGCTGATCGCCCAGCTGACCGACCGCTCCGGCATGATGGTGTCGCCGAAGGCTGCCAAGGAGGCCGGCGACAAGTTCGGCCTGCATCCGGTCTGCGCCGGTCCCTACAAGTTCGTCGAGCGCGTGCAGCAGGACCGCATGGTCTTCGAAAAATTCGCCGACTATTGGAACAAGGACAACATCCATATCGACCGGGTGGTCTTCCTGCCGATCGTTGACGCCACGGTGCGCCTTGCCAACCTGAAGTCCGGCGGACTCGATCTGATCGAGCGCGTGCTCGCCACCGACATCAAGGACGTGCGTGCGGATTCGCGGCTCGTGCTGTCGACGGCACCGGAGCTCGGCTATTACGGCCTGACCGTCAATATCGGCAACGACAAAGCAAAGGGGCCGCTCAGCCAGTCGGCGAAAGTACGCCAAGCGCTCGATCTGTCGATCGATCGCGAAGCTCTCAACCAAGTTGTCTTTAACGGCGAGTTCACCCCAGGCAATCAATGGGTCAGCCCGACACATCCCTATTACCAGAAGGCGTTCCCGGTCCACGGCCGCGACGTCGCGAAGGCCAAGGCGCTGCTGAAGGAAGCGGGCATCACCTCGCCGGTGACCGTCGACTACATGATCCCCAAGGGCGCGGAGAACGAAGCGGTTGCCCAGGTGATCCAGTCGATGGCGGCGGAAGCGGGCTTCGACATCAAGATCCGCGCGGTCGAATTCGCGACCACCTTCAAGCAGGCCCAGGCCGGCGAGTTCCAGATCTTCCAGATCAACTGGAGCGGCCGCATCGATCCCGACGGCAACTCCTACATCTTCATGCGCAGCAAGGCACCGCAGAACGATGGCGTCTATTCGAACCCGGAAGCCGACAAGCTGATGGAAGACGGCCGGCTGACCGCCAAATTCGATGAGCGCAAGGCGATCTACGAAAAGCTGACCGGGATCGTGCTCAACGATTTGCCGATCATCTACATCTACCACCGCACGCTTCTGATTGCGCATACGACTAAACTCCAGGGCTATAAGCAGATGCCAGATGGCCTCGTGCGCGTGGTCGGGCTGAAGTTCAAGTGAGCGTGGCCTCGCCTGACACGCGGCCGGCGCCATGCTGAACTTCCTCGCCCGCCGCATCGCGCAGATCGTGCCGACACTGTTCTTCGTGTCGGTGCTGATCTTCTCGCTCCAGCAATTGTTGCCAGGTGATCCAGCGCTGGTGATGGCCGGTGAGGAGCGCGATCCCGCCGTGATCGAGCAGATCCGCCAGCAATACCGGCTCGATCAGCCGATCCCCGTGCAGTACGTTTATTGGCTCAAGGGCGTTCTATCAGGCAATTTCGGTGAATCGCTGCGCAACAAGATGCCGGTGCGCGAGCTGATCGCGCAGAAGCTGCCGGTGACGCTCCAGCTCGGCTCGATGGCAATGTTGATCGCGCTCTTGATCGGCATTCCCGCCGGCATCGTCTCCGCCGTGAAAAGGGGCACCGTCTGGGATTATGGTGCCAATTTGTTCGCGCTGTGGGGCATCTCGACGCCGAATTTCTGGCTCGGCATCATGCTGATCTTCCTGTTCTCGATCGAACTCGGCTGGCTGCCGGCGTCCGGCTACGTGCCGTTGACTGAGAACTGGCGCGCGAGCCTCGCCGCCACCATCATGCCGGCCTTCGTGCTCGGCAACGCAATTTCGGCGGTCCTAATGCGGCACACCCGGAGCGCCATGCTGCAGGTGCTGGAAAGCGACTATGTCCGCACCGCGCGCGCCAAGGGATTGTCCGAACGCTCGGTCATCCTCAAGCACGCCATGCGCAACGCACTCACGCCAATCATTACGCTCGGCGCGCTCGAGCTCGGCACGCTCTTGTCGGGCGCGGTTCTGACTGAGCAGATCTTCTCCATTCCGGGCTTCGGCAAACTGATCGTGGACGCCGTGTTCAACCGCGACTACGCGGTGGTACAGGGCGTCGTGCTGGTGACAGCGACGGTCTACATCACACTGAACCTGGTTGCCGATGTCGCCTACATCCTCGTCAATCCGCGGCTACGGGGCTAGACTCATGACTGATGCCGCCCTGCCCGCTGCTCCCATCGCGCAAGCTGACGAGCTGGACAGCCCGGCGCGTCGCGCCCGGCGGCGCCTGTTCAAACGCAAGGCCGCAGTGTTCGGACTTGTCATGATCAGTTTGTTCGTCGGCTTCGCGGCTCTCGCGCCGCTCGTCGTTCCCTACGATCCCATCGCGACGAGCTGGAGCCTGGTTCGCAAGCCGCCCACGGCGGCGCACTGGTTCGGCACCGACGAGCTCGGTCGCGACATCCTGAGCCGCGTCGTCTACGGCGCCCGCGCCTCGCTGCTCGCCGGCCTCACCTCGGTGGCGATCGCTCTGGGCGTCGGCGTTCCGCTCGGCCTGCTTGCCGGCTATCGCGGCGGCTTCGTCGATGCACTGATCAGCCGGATGACTGACGCGATGCTGGCCTGCCCATTCCTGATCCTGGCGATCGCACTCGCCGCATTCCTCGGTCCGAGCCTTGGCAACGCCATGATCGCGATCGGCATCTCGGCAACCCCGATTTTCATCCGCCTGACCCGCGGCCAGGTGCTGGTTGTCAAGGCTGAGGACTTTGTCGAGGCGGCGCGCGCGCTCGGCAATCCGCCGTGGCGGATCGCGTTCTCGCACATCCTGCCGAACATCCTGCCGGCACTGCTAGTGCAGGCGACGCTGTCGATTGCGGCCGCCATTATCGCCGAAGCCGCGCTGTCCTTCCTTGGCCTCGGCCAGCAGCCGCCGGCGCCATCCTGGGGCAGCATGCTCAACGCAGCGCAGCGCTTCCTGACCCAGGCGCCGTGGATGGCGATCTGGCCGGGGCTTGCGATCTTCCTCGTGGTGCTGTCGCTGAACCTGCTCGGCGACGGCCTGCGCGACGCGCTCGATCCACGCCAGCGCTAGATCACGACCTCGCGCATCACGCGGCGGCAATCCATCTCGTATTCGAGATCGACCACCGGCGGCCGGGCATAGTGCCAGGTCAGGCCGGACCGCAACGCCCCGCGGCGGACGAGTTCGTCGACCAGCGCGTGGTGGAAGTTGTGCACGGAATAGGCCTGCACGCCGGTCGTGTCCTTCCAGCCGAAGCCGAAGGCCGTCATCCTGTTCTCCATCTGGGACGTCGTCGTGAAGCGCACCTTCTCGCGAAGGCCTTCCGGGCTGAGGTCGCGGTAGCGCACGGTGCGCTCGACATAGGTCCCGCCGCCCTCGCGCGCCTCGGCGCCGCCGGAAATCACGAAGCTCGGCGTCTTCGAGCTTGTCGGCCGCGTGAAGGAGAACGCGTAGAACGACGGCTCGGCCGGTGGATCGATCTCTGGACAGACATTGCTGCGCGCCACCGGATTTGTGGTGCCGTCGAAGATGCCCCATTCGGACAACGTCTTCACATAGTGCAGGTTGAACGCGCGAAAACCTTCTTCGCTGAAGGCCGCGGGCGAGCGCAGTTCGCAAGCGCAGAAGGCCGTCAGCGGCCGCCCCGCCTCCTGGATATGCTTCGCGGCAAGCGCAAAGCCTTCTGCGAGCGGCACCAGCCGGTCGAAGCGGACGCGCTCGATCTCATAGCCATCGTCTGCGGCCGCACCGGCCGAATACTGGAATACGGACGGAATGAAACGGTAGTTGCCGGCGGAGAATTCACCAACCATGTCGGACTCCTATTCCAGTTGCATGCGAATGCCCTTGTCGCCGTTAAGCAGGCGCTTCAGGTGAAAGCCGGCCAGGGAATCGCCGGCATGCATGCCGACCAGCGCCGCGAAGGCAGGCATGGCGGCGGCATCACCGGCTTCCATCTTGGCAAAAGCTTCGGAATACAGCGCCGTTTCCGGCGCAGCGAATTGGGCCGGCGTCAGCGGCTCGAACGCGCGCAACGCTTCGCTGCGTCCGCGCAGCATCAGCTCCCCGACGGGACGACCTCGAAAATTCTCAGCCGCCTCGGCGATGCCGGCACTGACGCAAATCCGCGTGCCCAGATGCTTGTTCGCGGCTTCCAGTCGCGCCGCGATGTTGATGGAGTCGCCATACGCGGTGTAGTCGAAAAACCGGTTGCCGCCGAAATTTCCGACCAGTGCCGGCCCGGCGTGAATGCCGATGCGGGTGGTGCCGAAATTCACCCCTCTCGGCTTCCAGCGCGCGGAAAAATCCTCCGCCCAGGCGTCGAGCTCGTGCGCGCAGGCAACCGCACGCGTCGCATAATCGGGCTGATCTCCGGGCGCATTGAAGAGCACCTGGATTGCATCGCCGATGATCTTGGCAACCGTCCCCTCATGCGTGAAGACGATTTCGGTCATGCCGCCGACATATTCGTTGAGAAGCGCGCCCAGCGTCTCCGGCGGCGCACTCTCGACCAGCGAGGTGAAGCCCGTTATATCCGTGAAGATGGTCGCGATATCGCGCCACTGCACTTCGATTCCCTCGCTCTCACCGCCGGCCGCCAGACGCTTGGCGAGCTCGGGCGAGAAATGACGCGAGAGCGCGGCGTGAGCGCGCTCGGCTTCCGTCTGGCGGCGCCGCACCTCCCGCAGCATCTCGATATGGCGGATGGTCTTCTCGATCGTCATCTCCAGGTCGGCGAAATCGATCGGTTTGGTCAGAAAGTCGAACGCGCCGCGGTTCATCGCAGTGCGAATGTTGCTCATATCGCCATAGGCCGACAAGATGATGGTGGACTTCTTGTCGTCCGCTTCCTGGAGCTTCGCCAGCAGCGACAACCCATCCATCCTTGGCATGTTGATGTCGGAGACCACCATGTCGACATGCGGATTCTGCTCGAGCGATTGCAACGCCTCGACGCCGTCTCGCGCGAACATGATGGTCACCGACCCATCGCGAATCTGCTTGCGGAATTTTTGCAGGACCAACGCCTCGAGATCCGGCTCGTCGTCGACGAAGAGGATGGTCGCGGTCATGCGGCTTTCTCGAGCCTTGTGTCGATTTCCTGCCGCAGCAGCGCGAAATCGATCGGCTTGGTGAGGAGTGCGACCGCGCCGCGCTCGATCGCCTTCCGGCGCGTCTCGGCGTCGCCATAGGCGGTGATCATGATGACGGGAACGTCCGGATGCGCAAGACGCACCTTCGGCAGCATGTCGAGCCCGCTCATGCCGGGCATGTTGATGTCGGACAAAATCAGGATCAACGAGGGATCGCGCACCTCGGCGGCGAGCTTCAGCGCATCGGGTGCCGACGACGCGAATTCCATCTGGAAGCGGCCGGCGCGCAAATCGCGCCGAAACTGCTGCCGGAACAGCGCCTCGACGTCGGGCTCGTCATCGACGACCAGGATGTAAACGTTCAAGTCTTGCCTCCGGAAGTGCCGTCCGCCGCCATTACGCGCGGCAGGGTGATGATGAATTCGGTGAATACGCCTGGTGCGGTGTTCACGTCGATCGTGCCGCCGTGCTGTTTCACCACGATGTCATGGCTCATGGAAAGGCCGAGCCCGGTGCCCTCGCCAGCCGGCTTGGTGGTGAAGAAGGGATTGAACATCTTCTCCTTCACCTCGAACGGGATCCCGGTGCCGTTGTCGCGAATGCGGATTTCGACCCTGTCGCCGAGCGTTCTGGTTGCTGCGCGCAGGGTGGGCTCGAAGGCGTCTGCGGCGCTCTCCTTGCGCTGGGCAGTGGCGTAGAAGCCATTCGAGATCAGATTGAGGACGACTCGCGTAATTTCCTGCGGATAGATATCGACCATGCCTGCGGCGGGGTCGAAGCCGCGCTCTATCGTGACGTTGAAGCCAGGCTTCTCGGCTCGCGCGCCGTGATAGGCGAGGTTGAGGCTTTCCTCGACGATGGCATTGATGTCCGCCGGACGGCGCTCTCCGGAGCCCTCGCGCGAATGCAGGAGCATGTTCCTGACGATGGAATCGGCGCGCTTGCCGTGCTGCACCACCTTTTCGAGGTTGCTCCTGAGCATGCCAGTCAGCTCGTCGACCTCCGCCTTCGTCTTGCCGTCGAGCGAGGCCGCCTGCAGCGCCTCGTTGAGCTCGTCGATCAACTCGGTCGACACCGCCGAGAAATTGTTGACGAAATTGAGTGGGTTCTTGATCTCGTGCGCGATTCCCGCCGTGAGCTGGCCGAGCGACGCGAGCTTCTCGGTCTGGACCAGGCGGTCCTGCGCGGTGCGAAGATCGTCGAGGGATTGCGACAGCTCCGTCGTGCGCTTGCGCAATTCGTTCAGCAGTCGCGTATTCTCGATGGCGATGACGGCTTGCTTCGTGAAGTTCTCAACCAACGCGATTTGCTTGTCGGTGAACGGCCGGACCTCCTTGCGATAAACCGCGACGGTTCCGATCAGCTCGCTTTCCCTCATCATGGGCACGATTACGATCGTACGGGCGCCGGCGACGTCTGAGATTCCACGAATGGTCGGACCTCCGGCAAGATAGGCCGGAGTTTGTTGCACATCGTGAACGTGGACGACTTGACGTGTTCTGACGACCACGGCAAGCGCGCTCTCCGGATGGGGACGGATCGCCATATCTTTCCGCGAAGCCGCGAACGCAGGCGGCACATTGTAGTCCGCAGCAATTGTGAAATTCTCTCCATCCCACAAATTCATGACGCCGAAACTCGCGCCACAGACTCGTGTGGCATTCTCGAGCATCTTGTGGAACACCGGTGCGAGTTCGCCCGGAGACGAACTGATGACCTGCAACACTTCCGACGTCGCCGTCTGCTGCTCGAGCGACTCGGTCAACTCGGCGGTTCTCACCTCGACCTTCTTCTCCAGGTCCGCATAGGATTCCTGCAGGCGCTCGCCCATGTCATTGAACTGGTCCGCGAGCCCCTCCAGTTCGTCTCCGGTTCGGATCGAGATGCGCTGGGAGAAATCGCCACTGCCGATGCGCTCGGCACCGCTGCGCAGCGCCTGGATCGGCCCGACCATGCGGCGCGCGAGGAATATCCCGGCAAGCACCGCGAAGATCGACGCCGCGAGCAGCACGAATGCAAGCCGTTCCAACGCGGCATAGAGCGTCGCATAGGCCTCCTCGACCGGGAGCTCGACGAACATGGTCCAGTGCAGCGGCGCGATCGGGGCCGACGCGGTCAGCACCGTCTGTCCCTGGAGATTGCGCGCTTCGGAAAGCGGGTCGAACGCGGCGCTGCCTCCGGCAAGCGCGGCGCGCACCTGGGTGAGACCAGACATGTCGGTGTTGCGCAGGACCAGGCTGATATCGGGGTGCGCGATCAGGCGTCCCTCCGGACCCACCACGTAGGCGTGTCCGTGCTCGCCGACCTTGATCTGGGACACGACGTCCCAGATCAGCTTGAGATTGACCTCCGCGATACTGACGCCGGCATCCTTGCGCGACCCAGCCTGCGCCAGGGTCATATACGGCTCGGACTCCCTGCGGAAATAGACCGGACCGTAATAGACCTTGTGCGCGACCGCCTCGGTAAACTTCGGATCCTCCGACAGGTCGATCCCGCTGTCGGTCGCGTCCATGGCAAGCCGCGAGACCCGCAGCCGCTCCTTGCCGGTCGCATCGACCTGCGCGAGCTCGGTGACCGCAGGGACCTGGCGCAGCAGCCGCAGCGCATCGAAGCGGCGCTGCTCGAGCGAGCCCGCCGACCAGGGCAGCTGCGTGGTCCAGCCGAGCTGGCTCTCGATCTCCTTGACGAACTGACCGATCTTGGCAGCGGCCGCCTCGGCCTGTTCATGCTGAACCCGGATCAGCGCGGCCTTGTGCTCGCGATAATAAAAGACGACCTCGAACAGGCCGTTGGCCAGCAGCGCGATCGCGACGACGGCCACGAACAACGCGACATATTTGGTGAACAGCCGCGTCCTGATCCCCTGCCCCGGCATCGTACCGGACGCGACGCCATCCCCCGCGGCGCTCGGCAGCGTCCGTGCTTGCGGGGTGTCGGGATGGAGGGGAAGGCTCATCCCGCTGAACCTAGCAAGAAGACCGGACCTTGTCTCTCGCGAGCGCGGGAAAGCCTGATGGCAGCCGGGCCCCCGAGGCAAATAGAAAAGGGCGGCAGCGGATTGGCCGCTGCCGCCCTCGGGTTCGCTTTATCGGCGGCCTCAGGTCGGCCGCAGCGCCTTGGCGTTGAGGTCGAGGTCGTTGACCTGCTTGTTCCGCTCGGAATCGGCCGCCGCGCGATGGTCGGTCGCCAGCACCACGTAGACCGCCGGCAACACGAACAGCGTGAACAACGTGCCGATCGACATGCCGGCCACGACCACCAGACCGATCGAGAAGCGGCTGGCGGCCCCTGCGCCGGTCGCGGTCAGGAGCGGGATCAGGCCCGTCACCATCGCGGCCGTGGTCATGAGGATCGGCCGCAGACGAATACGGGCCGACATTTCGATGGCGGAGCGGCGATCGAGCCGCTCGTTGATCTGGAGCTCGTTGGCGAACTCCACCATCAGGATGCCGTGCTTGGTGATCAGGCCCACCAAGGTCAGCAGGCCGACCTGGGTGTAGATGTTCATGGTCGCCACGCCGAAGAACAGCGGGATCAGTGCGCCAACGATCGCCATTGGCACCGAGATCATGATGACCAGCGGATCGCGCAAGCTCTCGAACTGCGCCGCCAGTACCAGGAAGATGATGATCAGCGCGAAGCCGAAGGTGATCGCGAGCTGGTTGCCTTCCTGCACATACTGTCTGCTGTCAGCCAGATAAGCATGGCTGAAGCCTTGCGGCAGGTTTTTGGCCTCGCTCTCGAGGAAGTCGACCGCCGCACCGACGGTCACGCCGGGCATCGGCACGGCCGAGAAGGTCGCTGAATTGAGCTGATTGTAATGTGTCAGCGAATTCGGCTCGGTCTTGGTCTCGATCGACACAACCGTCGAGAGCGGAAGCTGCTGGCCGGTATTGGTGGTCACGTAGTAGCCGGCGAGCGATTCCGGCGAGAGCCGCTGGCCGCGCGGCACCTGCGGGATAACTTGATAGGAACGGCCCTCGAGGTTGAAGCGGTTGATGTAGTTGCCGCCGAGCAGCACCGCGAGCGTGCTGCCGAGGTTCTGCATGTTGACGCCGAGATCCTGCGCCTTGGTGCGGTTGATCGTCACCTTCACGTTCGGCTGGTTGTAGGCAAGATCACTGTCGGAGACGATGAACATTCCGCTCTTGCGGGCGGCGGCCTTCAGCTTCTCCATCTGTTCGTAGACAGTCTGGAAGCTGGCGGTGGAGTTGATCACCATCTGCACCGGGAGGCCGCCCGGACCGCCCGGCAGCGGCGGCAGGTTGAAAGCGAACGCCTGCACGCCCTCGATCTTGGAAAGCTCGGCCTGCACCAGCGACTTCAGCTGGATCGACGAGCGCTTGCGCTCCTCCCAGGGCTTGAGCAGCATGCCGGCGATACCGCCCTGCGGGCCGTTGATGCCGTTCAGCACGAAGCGCAGATCGGTCTCGGGGAATTTCTGGAATTCCTTGTCGAGCTTCTCGCCGTAAAAATCGACATAGTCGATATTGGCGTATTTCGGCGCCTTGGTCACCGCGAACACGATACCCTGGTCTTCCTCAGGCGCCAGCTCCTTCGACGTGTGCATGTAAAGGAAGCCGACGAGCCCGAGGATGGTCACCGCAAACAGGCCGGTGATGGCCTTGTAGTCGAGCGAGCGGTCGAGCCTGCGCCCGTACCACCGCGTCAGCGCGCCAAACACCTTGTTGACGAACTTGGCGAAGCGCCCCTCTTCCGTGTTCTTCAGCAGCACCGAGCACATCATCGGTGAGAGCGTCAGCGCGATCACGCCGGACACGATCACCGAGCCCGCAAGTGTGAAGGCGAATTCGCGGAACAGCGAGCCGGTCAGACCGCCGAGGAAACCGATCGGAGCGTACACGGCTGCGAGCGTGATGGTCATCGAGACGACGGGACCCACGATTTCGCGCGCGCCTTCCAGCGACGCCTGGACCGGCGTTTTCCCTTCCTCCAGATGACGATGGATGTTTTCCACCACGACGATGGCGTCGTCGACCACGAGGCCGATCGCCAGCACCATCGCGAGCAGGGTCAACAGGTTGAAGCTGAAGCCCAGCGCCAGCATCAGCGTGCAGACGCCGATCATCGACAACGGGATGGTGACAACGGGAATGATGACCGAACGGAACGACGCCAGGAACAGGAAGATCACCACGATCACGATGATCACGGCTTCACCCAGTGTCTTCTCGACCTCGTCGATCGAGGATTGGATGAACTTGGTCGAATCGTAGGCGACCTTCATCTTCATCGACGGTGGCAGATTGCGCTCCAGCTCGGGGAATAGCGCCCGCACGCCCTTGACCAGCGTCAGCGGGTTGCCCTGCGGCGTTGCCTGCACACCGATGAAGATGGCGTGCTCGCCGTTGAAGGCGACGCTCGCGTCCGTGCTTTGGGCCGCAAGTTCGACGGTGGCGATGTCCTCCATCCGCACGAAGCCGCCGTCCTTGGCCTTGACGATCATCTTCTTGAACTGGTTGACGTCGGTCAGGCCCGTATTGGTCGATACGTTCGAGACGATGAGATAACCCTTGGTCTGCCCCGCCGCTGACTGGAAGTTGTTGGCGGTGATCGCGGTCGCGACATCCGCAGGCGACACGTTGCGGCCGGCCATCTTGAGAGGATCAAGCCACAGCCGCATCGCAAAGGTCTGGCCGCCGAGAATGTCGGCGGAGGCGACGCCGTCGACGGTCGACAGCACCGGTTGCACAACGCGCGTCAGGTAGTCGGAGATCGCCGAGCCCGACAGCTCTTCGGACGAGAATCCGAGATACATCACGGCCGTGGTCTGGCCCGTGGTCTTGGTGACGATGGGATCGTTGGATTCCTTCGGAATCAGGTATTTGACCGAGTTCGTCTTGGCCAGAACTTCGGTCAGCGCCTGGTTCGGATCGAAGTTCAGCTTGATGTAGACCTGGATCGTCGAGGTGCCGAGCACCGAGGACGAGGTGATGTAATCGACACCTTCGGCGGAGGCGACCGCCTGCTCGATCGGCGTGGTGATGAAGCCCTGGATCAGGTCCGCGGACGCGCCCGGATAGACGGTCGTGATGTTGATGACCGTGTTCGACAGCTTCGGATATTGCCGGATCGGCAGCGTCGTCGCCGCGCGCAGGCCGATCAGCAGGATCAGCAGGCTGACGACGACCGACAGGACCGGGCGTTTGATGAAAATATCAGTAAAGCGCATCGCGGCGATCTCGATTTCTTTGACTTGCAAAGCGCATGACCCGGCCGTGCCGGATCATGCTGCAACGTGTACGATGTCAGTAGCGCGGCGGCTGCGCCGGGATCTGCGGAGCCGGGTCGGTCGAAATCGACACCGCCGCGCCCGATTGCAGCTTGAGCTGGCCGACGGCGACGACCTTGTCGCCCGGCTTCACGCCCTTGACGATTTCGACGCGGCCTTCGACCCGGTTGCCGGTCTGCACGAAAGTGCGCACCGCGCTCAGGCTGGTCTTGCCGTCGGCTTCCTTCTTCTCGGTGATCACGAACACCGAGTCGCCGTACAGCGTGTAGTCGACCGCCGTCTCCGGCACGGTGACTACGGCCGGCTTGTCCGGCAGCACCACCGTGGTGGTCACGAACATGCCGGGCTTCAGGATCTTCTCCGGATTAGCGATGGTCGCCTGCACGCGGATGTTACGGGTGTCGGTCGAGATCTGCGGCTCGATCGTGGTGATCTTGGCGTCGAAGGTGCGGCCGGGATAGGCGTCGACCTTCAGCCGGACCGGTTGACCGACCTTGAGGCTGCCCGAGTCCTTTTCCGTCACCGTGAAATTGGCCCACAGCTCCGACAGATCCGTCAGCGAAACGATGGCCGTGCCGGCGGTCAGATACTGGCCGACCTCGACCTTGCGGACGCCGAGATCGCCGGAGAACGGCGCGCGGACCAGCTTCTGCGAGATCAACGCTTCGGTCTTGGCGATACCCGCCTGCGCCTGATCGTACGCGGCCTGCGCGGTGTCGACGGTTGCCTGCGGCCCGAACTGGCGCGACGCCAGTTGCTTGGCGCGATCGAGCGACAGCTGTGCGACGGTGGCCTGCGCCTTGTAATTGGCGAGGTCGCCCTGCTCCGGCGCGTCGAACATCTGCACGAGCGGTGTGCCGGCCTCGACATGCGTGCCCGGCTCGAACTTGATCTCGGTGACACGGCCGTTGACGTCGGCGCTGACGTCGACCTGGTGCACGGCGGCGAGACCACCGACGGCGGTCAACAGGTTCGGCACCACCTCGGACTTCGCCTCGGCGGCGCTGACCGCGACCGGCGGCGGCTTGTTGTTGGCGAAGAACTGCTTGATCATCTGGCCGCGGAAATAATTGAACCAGACGAGGCTACCGACGAGCACGGCCAGAAGCGTGCCGACGACGATGAACCAGAGCACCGGCCGGACCGGACGCTTGGGAGCCTTGTTGTCGATCGGTTCGCCCGAAATCTTGTGTTCGGTCACGATGTTCATGTCATGCACTTTCTGCAATCGCCGTCTTGCCCGCACAACCGGCCTGATCGCGGCCCAAATGCGAAACAATTGCGGCGTCGTTAAGTCCGATACCCCTCAGGAGAAACTCACAGAGCTGCCGCTCGAGGTCGTTCGCCTTGCCGTAAGCGAGACACGGCGTGGCCGGCAGCCTGGTCAGCGCAGCCGTCATCACGGTGTGATGCGCAAACCAGAACAGGTTGAGCGGTTCGCCGTTGTATGGCCGCGCGTCCCCCGCGGCAACCGCACGCTCGAGCGAGGCGACGAAGGCCGCCCCGATCAGCGCCTCGATCTTGGCATATAGCAACCGGGCAAATTCGCCATCCTCCAAATGACTCGTGGTCATCAGTCGCAGGCGCTGGGCCTCTTCCTGGTCAGGGCCATCGGCGATGTGCATGAAATGCCCGACCATGCCGCGGATCACTTCGACCAACGTAGCGGTCGACGGCTCACGTTCGAGCAGCTCCATGAGCGCCGGGTCCGCCTCGCATTCATCGCTGAGAATTTCGGCGTAAAGCGCGGCCTTGGACGGGAAATGCTTGAACAGTAGCGCTTCGGAAATGGCAGCGGCGGCCGCCACGCTCTTGGTCGTGGTGCCGGTATAGCCGTGTCGGGCAAAGCAACGCTTTGCGGCGCCGAGGATCAATTGACGCCTCAGGTCGCTCGTCATACGCAATGAGCTCATGCTAGTGAGTAAGCACTCACCCACGCAAAAGTCAAGCCGAATGGTGCGATGCAACCTACAAGAATCGTCTCTTAGAGGTATCCCAAGTTCTAAATCGGGCGGAAGCCGAGGTCGCCGCGGATCCGGTTGAGAATGTAAGTCCCATCCCGGCTGGGCAAAATCCGCTCCAGATTGGCGCTGTCGATCTTCACATTGGCAAAGCGCGGCCCGACCGTGACGTCGTGGACGGCTTTGGCGAAGGCCTCCACCTCGGCCATGGTCGTCACAGACCGGCTATCCCCGATGCCGCAGGCCCGGGCGACGCCGACCAGGTCGGCGGCCGCGGCCGTGTGGCTGGTCTGACCGCCGGTCTCACCATAGGCCTCGTTGTCGAGCACCGCGATCGAGAGATTGGACGGCTTTTGCAGACCGATAGTGGCAAGGCTGCCCATGCCCATCAGCATCTCGCCGTCGCCGGTGATGACCAGCACCGGCAATTTTGGCTGCGCCAGAGCGAGGCCCAACCCGATCATCGCCGCCCCGCCCATGCCGCCCCAGAGGTAGAAATTGCGCGCATGATCGCCGGCCGCGCACATGTCGTTGGTGGAGGCGCCGAGGCCGCCGATCGCAACCACGTCCTTGCGGTCCGCGAGAAGCGTGGACACCACCTGACGGCGGTCGAGGAGATTGGCCTTGCTCATTTGGTGAAAACCTTGGCGCCGATCAGGCGCTGCGACAGCAGGACGGCGGTGGGTGTGAGCGCGTTATAGGCCTGCGCGGCCGCCGCCTCTAACACGGCCGGCACCTCGGCTGCGTTAGACGCCCGCAGCACCTTGACACCCGAGAGCTCGAACACGCCCTGCGTGGTCGATCCCATCGGCACCTGCCATGGATTGAACTCGCCCCACTCGCCACGCATCGTCACCAGCGTGAGGAAGGGAAAGCGCAGGATCGGGATCAGCGAGAGCATGTTAATGCAATTGCCGACCCCGCTCGACTGCATCAACAGCACGCCGCGCTGGCCCCCCGTCCAGGCGCCGGCGAGAAGCGCCACGCCCTCCTCCTCCGTCGTGAGCGGAATGCCGCGCATCGTGGACGATGCCAGCACGCGCTGGATCAGCTTTGAATGGCCGGCGTCGGGCACGTAGGGCACCTGCCGAACGTCGAAGCGTTGCAAGGTCGCGAAAATATCGTCGGGCCAATGAGTGCTGGACTCGGCGGCCGTGTCGGCAGCGTCAGCGCGGGCGTGCATTTTCCTGTCCGGTCGGCTTGCAAATCGCGGCTCGACTGTAGACGGTGAACCGAGCCGCTCAAAAGAGCGAATACAGCATATCGGACTCAACCGGCGAGTATGGCGGCATGAACGCAAGTGCGAATGAACTGGCGGCCAGTTTCGATCTGGAACAGCTGACGGCGGAATTCTACCACAATCCCTACCCGACCTATCGTGCACTGCGGGAGAACGAGCCGGTCAAGCGCCTGCGCAACGGCACCGTGTTCCTGACCCGCTATGACGACCTCGTTACGACCTACAAGAACACAAAATCGTTCAGCTCGGACAAGAAGCGCGAGTTCGCGCCGAAATACGGCGACACCCCGCTCTACGAGCACCACACCACGAGCCTCGTCTTCAACGATCCGCCGGCGCATACCCGCGTGCGGCGTCTGATCATGGGCGCGCTGTCGCCGCGCGCGATCGCGGGGATGGAGCCTGACATCATCAAGCTGGTCGACGGCTTGCTTGACGCCATTGCCGCCAAAGGTGATTGCGAGCTGATCGAGGACTTCGCCGCCTCGATCCCGATCGAGGTGATCGGCAATCTGCTTGACGTGCCCCATGACGAGCGCGCGCCGCTGCGCGACTGGTCGCTGGCGATCCTGGGCGCCCTCGAACCGGTGGTGTCGCCTGAAGTGGCTGCCCGCGGCAACAAGGCGGTGACGGACTTCCTCGCCTACCTCCGAACGCTGGTCGCGCGCCGGCGCGAAAGGCCCGGCACCCCCGAGCGCGACGTGCTGACGCGCCTGATACAGGGTGAAGACAACGGCGAGCGGCTGACCGAGAAGGAGCTGCTGCACAACTGCATCTTCCTGCTCAATGCCGGCCACGAGACCACCACCAACCTGATCGGCAACGGCCTCGTGGCGCTCGACCGGAACCCGGATCAGAAGCGGCGGCTGATCGACAATCCTGAGCTGATCAAGACTGCGGTCGAAGAGATGCTGCGCTACGAGAGCTCGAACCAGCTCGGCAACCGCATGACCACGGAGCGGGTCGAACTCGGCGGCGTCATGCTCGAAGCCGGCACATCCATCACGCTCTGTATCGGCGCTGCCAACCGTGACCCCGCACAGTTTCCGGACCCGGAGAGATTCGACATCGCGCGCACGCCGAACCGGCATCTCGCCTTCGCCACCGGCGCGCATCAATGCGCCGGCATGGCGCTGGCACGATTGGAAGGCGCCATCGCGGTCTCGCGCTTCTTGGCGCGCTTCCCGAACTATGCCGTGAGCGGACAGCCGGTCAGGGGCGGACGGGTGCGGTTCCGCGGCTTTTTGAGCGTGCCCTGCGCGATCGGCTGAGGCATCAAAACAAAAAATCGCGAAAACAACCCCATGCACAGTAGAAGGTTACCGGCGCGGGATGGGCCAGCGATTCCGCGCAACCATTTGACATCCCAGGCCATCGGCGCCGCCGCGCGCAACAATTGCCGGAAGGCCTAAACCACCGTCTTGTGCCGCGCGATGCAGGTTTGCAGCACCTCGTCCAACGGTTTACCCCACCAGTCGTTGGAGAAGATTTCGATCTCCGAATAGCCGGCAAAGCCCTGCGCTTCGACCGCTGCGCGCACCGATTTGATGTCGATCACGCCGTCGCCCATCATCCCGCGGTCGTTGAGAATGTCCCTGGTCGGCACCAGCCAGTCGCAGACATGGAAGGCGAGCAGGCGATCTCGGCCGGCGCGCGCGATCTGCCCCATCAGCTCCGGATCCCACCAGATGTGATAGACGTCCAGCGCGACGCCGAGCATGCCGCTGCGATCAGGGTCGAGCCGGTCGCAGATGTCGAGCGCCTGCTTCGTCGTGTTGACGCAGGCGCGGTCGGCCGCATAGGCCGGATGCAGCGGCTCGATCGCCAGCGGCAGCTTGGCCTGTTTGGCGTAGTCGAGCATTTCGGCGAGCGCTTCCTCGACCTGCGTCCGCGCGCCGGCGATGTCCTTCGACGCCTCGCTGCCCGGCCGCGAATATTGCGGCAGGCCGCCGACGACGAGCACGACGCAGGGGGCGCCCAGTGCCTTGGCTTCATCGACGCAGCGCCGGTTGTCGTCTCGCACCTCGCCGCGGCGCGCTGCGTCGGAGGTGAACATGCCGCCACGGCAATAGCCCGATAGGTCGAGACCGGCATCGCGCACCGCACGCGCGGCACGATCGAGGCCGACGGTTGCGACCTGGTCGCGCCAGGGGTCGATGGCGCGGATACCGTGCCTGGCACAGGCGTCGATGATCTCGACGAGATCACCCTGTTTCCGGATTGTCGCCGTGTTGAGCGACAGCCAACGATGGTCGGACGAGAAATCACGCATCAGGATTCGATTCCGTGCGTTGAGAGCACCGCCTGCATCCGCCGCGTCGCCAGCTCCGGATCGGCGAGCAGTCCGGCCTTGTCGGCCAGCCGGAACAGTTCGGCCAGATGCAGCGTCGAGCGCGTGCTCTCCTGCCCGCCGACCATGGTGAAGTGGTCCTGGTGGCCGTTGAGATAGGCCATGAAAACCACGCCGGTCTTGTAGAACCGCGTCGGCGCCTTGAAGATGTGCCGCGACAGCGGCACCGTCGGCCCCAGCACGTCGTGGAAGCCGGCTTCGTCACCCGCTGCCAGGCGCGACAAGGCGTAGGACGCCGCCGGCGCGATCGCGTCAAAAATGCCGAGCAGCGCGTGCGAAAAGCCTTCGACGTCGCCGGCGATCAGCTCCGCATAATTGAAATCGTCGCCCGTATACATCTTGATGCGCTTGTCGAGACGACGGCGCATGTCGATCTCGCGCTGCTTGTCGAGCAGCGATACCTTGACACCGTCGACCTTGGCGGCGTTGCCGTTGATGATGGCGACCGCAATATCCATCGCCTTGTCGAGATCGTTGGTGCCCCAATATCCCGTCAGCGCCGGATCGAACATGTCGCCGAGCCAGTGGATGATCACGGGCTCGCGAACCTGCGACAGCACGCGATCATAGACCTTTGCGTAATCGTCGGCATTACGGCCAAGCTTCGCCAGCGCGCGCGACGCCATCAAGATGATGCGGCCGCCGACCTTCTCGACCGCCGATGTCTGCTCCTCATAGGCGCGGATCACGTCGTCCATATTTCTGGCGTCCTCCACCGCGAGATGGTCGGTGCCCGCTCCGGAAAACACCAGCGCGTTGCGACGCTTGGCGGCAGACACCGAGCGCGTGATCAGCTCCAGCGAGGTCGGCCAGTCCAGCCCCATGCCGCGTTGCGCGGTGTCCATGGCTTCCGCAACGCCAAGCCCGAGGTCCCAGACGTGCTCGCGGAAGGCGATAGTCTTGTCCCAGTCGACAGCGGCGGAGAGCCACGGGTCGTTGTCGGCAAAGGGATCGGTCACGGTATGGACGGCCGAGAACGCGATGCGGCTCAGCGGCCCCTCGAGCTTTGCCGGAAACGTTCGCGAGGCCGCGAGCCGGTAGGTCTCGATCGAGCGATCGGCTTTCGGCAGCTTGAGCGACAGGGACGACGTTGACGGAACGGGCTTGGGCTGGACGGGCTTGTTCATTATTCCCTCCTCAGACCTTAATCGGCGCGACGTCGATCCAGCGCCGCTCCTTCCAGCTCTTCAGCGCGCATTCGGCGAGCTGCACGCCCTTGACGCCTTCGAGCAGCGTGAACTTGTAGGGCGCATCCTCGTAGACGTGGCGGATGAACATCTCCCACTGCTCCTTGAAGCCGTTGTCGTAGGTGACGTTGTCAGGCAGCTTCTGCCAGTCGCCGTAGAAATCGTGCAGCCGCTTCTCGTCGGGATTCCATACCGGCCGGGGCGTCGCCTGCCGCGCCTGGATCATGCAGTCGGAAAGGCCGGCGACGGCCGAGCCCAGCGTGCCGTCGACCTGGAAGGTGACGAGATCGTCGCGATAGACGCGCGTCACCCAGGACATGTTGATGTGGGCGATGGCGCCGCCCTTGAGCTGGAACGTGGCATAGGCGGAGTCGTCGGCGGTCGCCTTGTACTTCTTGCCCTGCTCGTCGAAACGCTCGGGGATGTCGGTGTTGCCGATGCAGCTCACGCTCTCGACCTCGCCAAAGAGATTGTCGAGCACGTAGCGCCAGTGGCAAACCATGTCGAGGATGATGCCGCCGCCGTCCTCGTCGCGGTAATTCCATGACGGCCGCTGCGCCTCCTGCCAGCCGCCTTCGAACACCCAATAGCCGAACTCGCCGCGCACCGAGAGGATGCGACCGAAGAAGCCGGAGTCGCGCAGGAAGGCGATCTTCTTCAGGCCGGGCAGGAACAGCTTGTCCTGCACCGTGCCGTGCTTGATGCCCTTGGAATTGGCGAGCTTGACGACCTCGAGCGCCGCCTCGAAGTTCGTCGCGATCGGCTTCTCGCAATAGACGTGCTTGCCGGCATTGATGGCCTGGGTCAGCAGCCCGGGGCGCGCCTGCGTGGTCGCGGCGTCGAAGAACATGGTGTCGTTCTTGTCGGCAAGGGCCGCATCGAGATCGGTGGTCCAGCGCGTGATGTTGTAGCGCTTGGCGAGCCCCTCGACCTTCTCGGCGCTGCGGCCGACCAGGATCGGGTCCGGCATCACGCGGTCGCCGTTCTTCAAGCGGACGCCGCCCTGCTCGCGGATCGCAACGATCGAGCGGATCAGATGCTGGTTGAGGCCCATGCGGCCGGTGACGCCGTTCATGATGAGGCCAAGGCGTTGGGTGGTCATGCCGATTGCTCCCTAGGTGATTTGGGCTGTTCGAGCGGGCGTAGCGCCGACCAGTCCGGATGGACCGACGTCGCAAATCCCGTTGTGCGAAGCGATCCCGTCAGGAGATCGCCGTCGTGAATGGAGAGACGGACGCCCTGCCCCGCATCGGCGTAGAGATCGGGGTGCGCGGCGGCGAACGCCTGAGCCTCCGCGGCGGGCGTGTCACCGAAGCCGTCGACGTAGTGATGGCCGTTGCGTTCGGCATGGGTGATGCCGATGAAGGCGCCCAGCGCAAGGTCCTGCTGCACGGCGAGGCCGGCTTGGCAGGTGAGGTCCTCACCGGTCACGAAAAATCTTTCGCCGGCCGGGCTCCATTTCGCCGCGCGCGTCGCGTTGACGATGGACTTGTAAAGCCCTTTGCAGGATTTGGAGGAGATGCCGCAATAGCCGAGCGCCCGTGCCGCGGGAAACGCGTCGTAGGAATCGTCGGCTTCGTCGATGATGAAGCCGCGCGCAGCTAGCGAGCCGAGCGGCGACTGCCTCGTGACATCGCGCGGCATCGGCTGCTCGACATAGAGCAGCCTGGATGAAATCGATCGCAGCGCGGGATCATGGTCGAGCCGGTCGATCAGTGCCTGCAACGCCGCGAGATCGGCATATTGCTCGTTGGCATCGAGCGTCACCTTGTAGTCACGCTCCAGCGCATCGAGCTCCTTGCCAATGCGCGCCAGCCGCGCTGTATCGGCGATGGGGTCCCCCGACAGCTTCAGCTTGAAGTACCTTGCACCGGCATTTTTGCGGGTATCCGCAACCCCGCCATCGCCTTCAACAGTGTCATCGAGGCCGACGGTATGCCTGATGGCAACGCGCGACAGCGGTTTCCGGCCAGATAGGAACGTCGTGAGATCCGTTGCTTTCAGGTCGGGCGAAAGCCGCGCATCGATGCCGGCGATGTTGCCGACCATGCCGTCGAAAAAATTGGTCTCGGCGGCGCGGAGCAGCGCATCGAGGATCGCTTTGTCGATTTCCGCGGGGCCGTAAGCCGCAGCAAGTGCCGGAATGTTCTTTTTCGCACAGGTCGCGACCTGGGCACCGATGCACGAGGCATGCAGATCGAATGCCGTGAGAAATCCGGTTCGCGCGAGATAAAGCCCCCGCGCGATCTCCAGCGAGCGGCGCAAATCATCCACGGTCTGCGCCGGCGACAGCTCCGGCCGCTTGTCGAACCATTTCGGCACCAGCAGCTCGGCGCTGGCTCCGATGGCACTTCCCCTGCCTTCAACCTCGATCTCGACCCGCACGAACAGCTGCGGTGTCGCATGGATGGTGATCGCGCCGAAGCGGAACGGCCGCGCGAAATGCACGGGGCGTTCGAAGAAGGTGATGTCTCGCAGCTTCAGGCGCGGCGCCATGGTTTAGTCCAGCGTCCCTTGCGAGAAAAAATGCTTGCGGATCCGCTGCACCAGCTCCGTGAAAACAGGATCGGCCATCACGTCGAGCGAACGGGGCCGCGGCAGCGGCACGTCGTAGATCGCGGCGACCGCGCCGGGCCGCTCGGTCATGACCAGTACGCGATCAGCGAGGAACACGGCTTCGGGGATCGAATGCGTGATCAGCAGCACCGTCTTCCTGGTTTCGCGCTGGATCCGCATCAGCTCGACATTCATGCGCTCGCGCGTCAGCGCATCAAGAGCGCCGAACGGCTCGTCCATCAGCATGATCCGGGGATCATGCACCAGGGCGCGGCAGATCGAGGCGCGCTGCTGCATGCCGCCGGAGAGCTGCCACGGCAGCTTCTTCTCGAAACCTTCGAGCCCAACCAGCTTCAACAGCGCCTTGGCGCGGTCGAGATATGTCTGCCGCGGCAGCCGCTTCATGTCGATCGGCAGCATCACGTTGGACAGGATGTTGCGCCATGGCAGCAGCAGCGCGTTCTGAAATACGATGCCGACATTGCCATGCGGCGCTGTCACTTTCTCGCCCTCGACCAGGATCTCGCCCGTCGTCGGCGGCAGCAATCCCGAGATCAGCTTGAGCAGCGTGGACTTGCCGCAGCCGGATGGGCCGACCACGACGAAGAACTCGCCGTCATTGATGTGGAAGTCGAGCGGCCGCAACGACGGCACATCGCCGTCGCGCGTCCGGTAGGTCTTCGACACGCCGGACAGCTTGATTCCCGACGCATCGCCGGCAGCCCGGTCGCTCACCAGTCTCAGATGCGCGGCCGGTTGCAGGGTTTCACTCATGGTTGTCGCAGGTTTCACGAGCCACTCTTCGGCAGATAGTCATTGGTATAGAACGCCTTCGGGTTCTCCTTGGCCTTGGCATCGAGCCCGCCATATTCGACCATCAGATTGACCGAGTCCGTCATGTTCTGGTCGGTGACCTGGAACGGCCGCTTGCTCTTGGTCTCGGGCGTCCGGTAGAGCGGAATGGTCAGCTCAAATCCTTGCGTCAGCGTGTCGATCTTGCCGCCCTTTGGGTTGGCATCGAGGATCGACTGCGCCGCGGCCTTCGGCTCCTTCTCGGCGGCCTCGACCGCCTTGGTCGTCGCCGACATGAAGCGGCGGACGAGGTCGGCATTGGCTTTCACATAATCAGTGTTGGCGATGATACCCGAGGAGACCATGTTGATGCCGTAGTCGGCGAACTTGATCGGATAGACGTCCTTGCCGGTGGCGTCCTTGATCTTCATGGACTGGTCCATGACATAGCCGAGCAAGAGATCAGCCTGGCCGTTGATGACCGCGTTGAGCTTGGTCTGGCCGTCGCCCGCCACCGTCTGGAAGTCGCTTTCCTTGAGGCCGGTCTTCTTCAGGAACAACGGCCAGATCTGGGTCATGGAATCGGCTGGCGTGATCGCCACCGTCTTGCCCTTGATATCCTCGGGCTTCCTGATGTTCTTGTCGACGAAACCCATCGCGGACATCGGGCTGGTCTGGAGCAGCACGCCGGTCGCGACCACCGGGGCGCCCTTGATCGCGGCGCGCATCATGGTGGGCACGTCGACATAGCCGAAATCGGCGGTCTTGGCGGCCACCGCCTGCGTGGTCGCAGCCGAGCCGCGGCCTTCCTGGATCTCGAGGTCGATGCCTTCGGCGGCGTAGATGCCCTTGGCCTTGCCGTAATAAAACGGCGCGTGCTCGCCATAGACGTACCAGTTGAGCATCAGCACGACCTTGTCGGCTGCTTGCGCCGGCATGGCTGCGAACACCATCAGCGCCGCCGAGACAGCTCCTATCCACCGCTTCATCGTCACTCTCCCTTATCGTTGTTGCGCCGGCCTTTGGCGGCCGTTCGTTGCTTTGGTTGCTGTTAAGAGGCGAAAATCACGTCCTCGCGCTGGCTGACATGCCAGGGAATGACCAGCTTCTCGATCCGGTCCACGATCCAGAACAGGATGACGCCGAGCAGCGCCAGGATCACGAGCGCTGCGAACATCGTGGGCAGGTCGAAGGTGCCGATCGAGCGCTGCATCACATAGCCGATGCCGGAATTGGAGCCGACGAACTCGCCGACGACGGCGCCGACCACGGCGAGCGTCACTGACACTTTGAGGCCGGAGAAGATCGCGGGCAGCGCATGCGGCAGGTTCACCGCGCAAAACACCTGGAAGCGGCTGCCCTGCATGGCGCGGGCGAGATCGACCATATCTGGATCGACCGATTTGAAGCCCTGCACGGCGGAGACCACCACCGGAAAGAAGCCGAGCAGGAACGCCGAAATCACTTTCGGAATGATGCCGAAGCCAAACCAGACTACGAACAGCGGCGCGATCGCGATCTTCGGCACGGATTGCGAGAACACCAGCAGCGGATAGACGTAGCTCTCCACCGTCTTGGAGCCCGCGATCAGCATCGCGATGGGGATGCCAAACAACGCCGAGAGCGCGAAACCGCAGACGGTGGCATAAGTCGTCGGCCAGGACTGGCGCAACAGTTCCGGCCAATCGGTGCGCAGCACCGCAATGACATCGCCCGGCGACGGGATCTGGTAGGCGGGAATCTTGAACAGCCGGATGGCGAGATCCCAGGCCACGACGATGAACACCAGGAACAAAAACGGCCGAATCCAGGCCGCATTCAGCATCTTGGACACCGCACTCTGCGGCTTCAGCTCAGCCACGTCTCACTCCCGGCAGTCTTGTTCGTTGGGCGAGAAATTAACCCGTTGGGTAAATACTGTCCAGCGGTTTTCCTGCGACGTTTTGGGCGGGTTCCGGGTGGCTTGAGGGACGCGTCGGCAGCGCCACGTCTTCGGTGTCATTCCCCGCGAAGGCGGGGAATCCAGTACGCCGCGACCCGTCGGCTCAACCAAAACCGTCTCGGAGTACTGGATCGTCCGGTCAAGCCGGACGATGACGGCTGAGTTCGGAGAAGCGCCGATAATCCATCGAGCTGTAGCGAGTTACACCGCTAAACCGTCTGCGCCACCGCAGCGCGCGACTTCGGCGCCTTCGTCATAGCTAACAGTGCGGCCGACTGCCCCGTCAGCGCTGCCAGCACGAGGCCGACCATGTGGTCCAGCCGCTCGTCCTTGGCGTCCTTGGCCAGCAAATCGCGACCGAAGATCACGCTAAGCGTCGCCGAGTTCGACAGATAGAAGAAGCAGAGTCCCGCGATCGAGATGTAGAGCTGGACAGGATCGACCGCGACCTTGAAGTCGCCGCCGGACACACCGCGCCGCACCACGGTGCCGATCATCTCGACGAAGGGCGAGTGCATCGACTTCACCTTGGTCGATTTCTTGAGATGCTTTGCGCGCGCGAGATTCTCGGTCTGGAGCAGCGACAGGAATTCGGGATTGCGCAGGAAATAATTCCAGGTGAACTCAATTAGGCGGCGGATGGCCTCGGGCGGATCGAGATGTTCGAGATCGAGCCCGCGCTCCTCGCTGCGGATCTTGTCATAGGCGCCTTCGAGCACCGCGAGATAGAGCTCGTCCTTGTTGCCGACGTGATAATACAGCATCCGCTTGTTGGCGCCGGCGTTGGCCGCGATGCGGTCGACGCGCGCACCGGCAAGCCCGTGCGCCGAGAATTCCTGCTTGGCGGCTTCGAGAATGCGCAGCCGCATCCCCTCGGGATCGCGCTGCCATTTCAGAGTTCGCTTTGCCGCTGCTTTCGCCAAACCGGTTGCTCGCTGGGTGCTATCAGGATGCCGTGTAACACGCGCTCGGCCCGCCGCATAGTTTCGTCATTGCGAGCGTAGCGACCCAATCCAGACTGCCACCACGGAGGCAGTCTGGGTTGCTTCGTCGCAAGAGCTCCTCGCAATGACGAGGGGAGGACTGAACCTCAATCCACCGGCTTCGACGAGCGCTCCAGCAGGACCGTCTGGGTGCCGCAGGTGCCGGTCCGCACCGTCATCACCCGCGTGCCCGGCTTGCGGCCGTTGCGCACGTCGCTGACGTCGAGGCCGGCGGCAATCAGGCGGGCGCGCGTGGCGTCGATATCGGCCACCCGCCAGCTCAGGCCCCAGAGGCGGTCATGCAGGGAATCGCCGCCCGCAACGGGGCGGCGCACCACCTCGACGACGAGATCGCCGCAGCGGAAGAACATCAGCTGGCCCCAATCCTGGTGCGAGCGGTCAAGCGCCAGATCGAGCCCGAGCCGCGCGCCATAGAGCGCGGCGGCGCGATCGGAGTCTTCGGTCGTGATCACGACGTGGTCGAGCGCATCGATCGGCGCGATATCGGTCGCCGGCGAAAGCGGACGCTCATCAGCCAGTTCGAGGAAGAACATGCGCACGCCGCGCGTGAGCTCCGTGGCGGCGCGCGTCCGCTTCCAGTGCAGGACCGCACCGCTCTCCGCATCGCTGCTTTCGACCTCGGCGACCGGATCCGGCTTGAGCGCCACCCGCTCCAGCCGCCGGTGCATTTTTCTCATGTCCGCGACACGAAAGCACAGGCTGGCGAGCACGCCTTCCTGGTCATCGAGCAGCGCGCGCATGCGGTCGGCGGCCACGCTGAAGCCGTTCGGCGCCATCAATTCGATCGTCATGTTCGCAAGAGTGAACAACACCCGGTCGGCGCCCTCGCCCGAGTTCTGCCAGGCCGGCGCGCGCCCGAGCAGCGTCTGATAGGCCGCCTTGGCCGCACCGATATCCCTGACCAGTGCGACGACGTGATCGAGGCCGGTGATCATGCTTCCCCCTGTTGAGCGGCCCGGAACCGTGGACCGAGAGACGGCGTTTGTCCGGGCTTGGCATTACCCGGTGATGGTCGTATTCCGGCCGCATGCCGACCTCAAGCACTCGCAGCGGCGGTTTTGCGAATAATTTCAGCGGTCCCGCGACGGAACCGGTGTTACAGTAAGCACGCCGGCCGGGACCACAAAGCGCATCACGGACAAGCAATGCAGGCTCTCTTCATCGGACAGACCTATATCGACGTCGTCTTCATCACCGACCACATGCCGACCGGCGACGAGAAGCACGTGGCCTCCGACTACGCGGTTTCCTTCGGCGGCAATGCGGTGACCGCGGCGTTCTGCTGCGCCAAGCTCGGCATCGTGCCCGATCTGATCGCCACCGCGGCCAATGACTGGCTCGGCCGCATGTTCATGGACATGTGCGCGAAATATGCGATTTCGCTCCATGGGCGGAAGGTCAATCAGTCCTCGCTGTCCTTCATCATGCCCAAGGACGGCAAGCGCGCCATCGTCCGCTGCCGCGACGACGACCACATCCATCCCTTCCCGATGCTCAATCTCGGCGGCTGCCGCGCGCTGCATGTCGACGGCCATCAGCCCGATGCCGCGATCCACTACGCAAAAGTCTGCCGCGAGGCCGGCATCTTGACCTCGCTCGACGGTGGCGGCCTGCGCACCAACACGCATGAGCTATTGGAATTCATCGACGTCGCGATCGTCGCCGAGCGCCTGTGCGAGCAGATGGATCTCACGCCGGAAAAGATGCTGGACTATCTCAAGAGCCGCGGCTGCAAGATCGGCGGCATCACCATGGGCGAGAAGGGCCTGCTCTGGTACGACGAGACCGGAACGGTGCAGGTGATGCCGGCGATGCCGATTCCGCGCGAGCGCGTGATCGACACCAACGGCGCCGGCGACGTCTTCCATGGCGCCTATGTCTATTCCTATCTCGCCCATCCCGGCAAAAGCTGGCGCGAGCATTTCGATTTTGCCCGGGCAGCCTCGACCTTCAAGATCCAGCGTCTTGGCAACGAAGCTGGCCTGCCGACTCTTGTCGACATCGCCAAGGTCAGGCACGAGTTCGAGGTTAGGGTCTAGCGCTCGCAGGGGTCTCTCATGGGGCGCGTCTTCGTCGCCGGCAGCATCAACATGGATGTGGTGGCGACAGCCGATCGCCATCCCAGGGTCGGCGAGACCGTCGCCGGCAAGCAGGTGCTGTATTTTCCGGGCGGCAAGGGCGCCAACCAGGCGGTGGCGGCGTCGCGGCTTGGCGCGCGGACCACGCTGATCGGCCGGCTGGGCAAGGATTCGTTCGGCGGTGAGCTGAGGACGTTCCTCGGCGCGCAAGGCATCGATCTCGGCGCGATCCGAGAGACGGCCGAGGCGCACACAGGCACGGCCATCATCACGGTGGCGGAGGCCGACAACACCATCGTCGTCATTCCCGGCAGCAATGCGCTTGTCGGCGTCGATGACGTCGCGGCCGTCCCGCTAGCCAAGGGCGACGTCGCGGTCAGCCAATTCGAGATCCCGCTGCCGACGATCGCCGCGTTCTTCCGGCGGGCTCGCGACATTGGCGCCACGACGCTGCTCAATCCGGCTCCGGCACAAACCATGTCGAGCGAATTGCTCGCGCTGATCGACATCCTCGTGCTGAACGAGACCGAGCTCGGCCTCCTCGCCGGCGTGGAGTTGTCCGACAGTGACGAGGCCGCGCGCATCCTCGACGTCGCACGAAAACTTCAGGCGCGCGAGGACCAGACCATCTGCGTGACCCTCGGCAAGCGCGGCGTGCTGGCGCTCGCGGGACGCGAGGAGATTTCGGTGCAAGGCCGCGTGGTGAAGGCGGTCGACACCACGGGCGCAGGCGATTGTTTTGTGGGAGCACTCGCGGCGCAACTCGCCGACGGCGTCGACTTGCGCGCAGCACTCGCCTTCGCCAATGCCGCCGCCTCGATCTCCGTGCAGCGCATGGGCGCGGGGCCGTCGATGCCGACGGCCGCGGAAGTCGCCGCCGTCCTCAATGCGAACTGATCACGCCAGCGCGCCCTTCAGGTCGAAACTTTCGTCGGCGGCATGCTCCGGCGTGATCGAGCGATCCAGGCCGAACAGGCGGCGGCCGAACATGTGGTCGCCGGCACGGTTGATCGATTCGATGCCGAGCAGATTGTCGCCCTTGTAGCAGAACGCCGAGAATGCCTTCCTGGTGGGATCGCCGCGCAGGACGACGCGGTCGTAGCCGGTGGTGAGGCCCGCGATCTGGAGCTTGTCCTCGCCCTGGTCGCTCCAGAACCAGGGATGGCTGTCATAGGCCTTGCGGTCGCCGGTCAGCCGCGCCGCGAGGCAGCGCGCGTGATCGGTGGCATTCTGCACCGATTCCAGCCGCTGCGATCCGCCGAAGCGCGGGCTGTTGAACAGCGCGCAATCGCCGATCGCCGAGATATCAGGATCGGCCGTCGAGAGATATTCGTCGACGATGATCCCGGCCGCGACCGGCAGCCCCGCCTCCGCCGCAAGCTCGATGTTCGGCAGCACGCCGACGCCGACCACGACAAGATCCGCCGGCAAATGCCTTCCGTCGCTCAAGGAGACGCCGGTGACCTTGCCGTCCTCCGCCTCGATCGCGGTTGCTTGCACGCCGAGGTGGATGCGGATGCCGGCCTCGCGATGCCGCGCCTGAAAATACTCCGACACCTCAGCCGTCACCGCGCGCGCCATCACGCGCGGGGCGAGTTCGAGCACGTCGACCTCTAGCCCCTTGATGCGCGCGGTGGCCGCGAATTCGAGGCCGATGAAGCCGGCGCCGATCACCACGACCCGCGTCTTTGACGGCATGATCTGCCGCAGCGCCTCGCTGTCGTCGAGGATGCGCAGATATTTCACGTCGGGAAGGTTCGCATTGGGCAGATCGAGCAGCCGGTTGCGGGCGCCGGTCGCCAGCACGAGGTGGCCGTAGGGCAGCGTCCTGCCCGAGGCGAGCAGCACCTTGCGCCCCGCACGGTCGATCGACACGGCGCGGCCCGCGACCAGCTCGATGCTCTGGTCCTGGTAGAATTTCTCCGGCCGGAACATCAGGCTCTCCGGCCCGGCGGTCCCCTTGATGTAAGCCTTGGACAAAGGCGGCCGCTGATAGGGCAGATGCGCCTCGTCGTTGATCAGGCAGATAGCAGCGGAAAATCCCGCCTGACGCAGCGATGCCGCCACCTGGTAGCCGCCATGGCCGGCACCGATAATGACCACCGGACCGTCCGTCATTGGACAGCCCATTTCCGCAAGACACGAGCGTCACCCATGTCGTCTCCTCTCGCGCTGATTTTGGCTTGCTTGCCCAGGAGGAGCCGGCGCTCGTGTCCGTCCCTGACGAAGGCAGGTCCATTTGAACCTATCGTTCCGGCTTGCGCAAGGGCGCCTGCCGGGGATTGTCACCCCTCGCCTTCTGCGATTTAGTCGCACGAACGACCTCATGCCGGGGATTTCAAGATGCCAGCTCCCGTCTCCCAGCCCGACGATCCCGCCTTGCTGCGGATCGACGGGCCGATCGCGACCATCACGCTCAACCGGCCCGCCGCGTTCAACTCGATCAATCTGGCGATTGCACAACAGCTCGAACAGCTCGCGGCTTACATTGAGGGCGCCGACGACATCAGGGTCGTGGTCCTCGAAGGCGAAGGCCGCGCCTTCTCGGCTGGCGGCGATCTGCAGACGATCGGCGCCGCCGCCGAAGCGGGCACGGTGACGCCGGTCGTCGGCGAGCTGTTGAAGCACTATCACGCCTTCATCGAGATCCTCCGGCGCATGCCGAAGGTCTCGCTGTCCAGCGTGCACGGCTCGGCGGCCGGCGCCGGCATGGGCCTCGCCTTCGTCACCGATCTCTGCATCGCCGCCGAGGATGCCAAATTCACGCCGGCCTATGCCAAGATCGGCGTCTCGCCGGATGGCGGATCTACGGTCGGCATCGTCAACACGGTCGGCTCCCGCCGCGCGCTGCAGATTTTCCTGGCCGAGGATAATTTTACCGCGCAGCAGGCCCATGAATGGGGTCTGGTTGCGAAGCTCGTTCCCGCCGCCGAGTTGAAGGCGGCAACGCGAACCCTCGCCGAGCGGCTGGCGCAGAACCCGCTCGCCGCGATTGCCGGCACCAAGTCGCTGGTCTACCAGGCCGCCACGACCCCGGTGAAGCAGCAGCTCGACGCCGAGGAGCACAAGATCATCATGGCGATGAACACTGCGGAGTTTCGAACCGCCGTGAAGAAATTCACCAGCAAGAGCAAGTAGCGTTCACTCGAGCAGGCTTACTTGGGACAGATATAGCCCGTGCCCGCCGGCGACTTGAAGCATCCGACCGATTCCGGCAGCACTTTCTGCGGCAGCCACAGCACCACACTCGGGAAATAGATCGCAAACGCGATCGTCCCGAGGAACACCAGATAGATCGGCAAAGCGGCGCGTAGCGCCTTTGCGAAACTGACGCCGACGAATTTCGAGGCCATCAGCAGCACCAAGCCGTAAGGCGGCGTGATCAGGCCGAAGGCGAGCGTGGCGATCAGCACCACGCCCATATGCACGGCGTTGATGTCGCCGGCTTCCGTCAGTGTGTTGACCAGCGGCATGAAAATGATGATGGTCGGCACCGGTTCGATGAAATCGCCGACCACCGTGAACAGCAGTACCATCAGCAGCATGATCAGATGCGGATCGTTGCCGGCGAGCGAGGTGATGACTTCGGCGATGTAGCTTGCACCGCGCAAATAGGCAAGCATCCAGCCGAACGCATTGGCGGCGCCGATCGTGATCAGCGGCAGCGAGAAGATCAGGCCGGCGAGACAGAAATCGTACGGAATCTTCCTGATATGCCCGCGGTTGAGCGCTGGGATCACGACGACGACAATCCAGACCACGGCGACGACACCGGCTTCCGTCGGCGTGAACCAGCCGGTCAGGATGCCCCCCAACAGGATCACCGGAATCATCAGCGGCAGCGCCGCATCGCCGGCCGCGAACACCACCTGCCGCAGCGGCGCGCGCGGCTTGCGCAGGCCGGACGGGCCGAAGAAATAGCAATAGATCATCAACCCGAAGCCGATCATCAGGCCCGGCACGACGCCTGCCATGAACAGGCCGGCGATCGAGACATTGCCGACGGCGCCATAGACCACCGCGGTGATGCTCGGCGGCACCAGCGCCGCGATGGTCGATGCGGATGCGATGATCGCGGCGATGAAGGCGGGCTCGTAACCCTCGCGCTTCATCGGGCCGCCCAGAGCGCGGCTCATCACAGCGACGTCGGCCGTGGTCGAGCCCGACATTTCCGAGAAGAACATACTGAAGACGACCACGACCTGCGACAGGCCGCCTCTGATGTGGCCAACGAGGGACACCGAGAGGTTGGCTATTCGAACCACCACATTGGCCGAGCTCATGAGCTCGCCGACCAGCAGGAAGAACGGGATCGCCAGCAGCGCCTCGGAATCGACGCCGTCGAAGACTTTTTGGATGATCGCGGCGAGCGAGACGTCCGACAGCAGCGCGCCGATGAAGACGCCGGCCATCAGCGAGAACGGCACGGGCACGCCGAGATAGCCGAACGACAGGAAGCAGACCGTCATCAACGCCAGAACAAGGGGTGCGCTCACGGCTGCGCCCTCATCTGCGCGTCGGTGATAACAGGCGCCCCGTCATCCTCTTCGGGCGGCTCGGGGTGGTCAAAGCCGTTGCGCAGACCGTTGACGAGCTGCTCGATGGTGAACAGGCCGATCAGCACGCCCGACAGAGGGATGATCGCGTAGAGCGAGGCGATCGGCGTGCCCGACGGCAGGCGGAAACTGCCGAAGCCGCGAAGATAGTTCTGATAGCCGTACACGATCAGGCCGAAGGCGACGCCGAGCACCACGATCCGGATGATGACTTCGACGATCAGACGCGGCGTGCCGTGCATCGCCTCGGAGATCGCGGTGAGATAGAGGTGGTCGTTGCGCCGGGTCGCAGCCGCGGTCCCGACGAAGATCGCATAGATGAACAGCGTCGAGGTCACTTCCTGGAGCCACAGCCAGGGATGGCCGATGGTGCGGGTGACGATGTCGGCGGTCACCGATAGCGAGAAGCCGAAGCAGAGCACGCCGCAGAGGATCATCAGCGCAAGCTCGAGCCAATCGAGCCCGCGCCATTTGAGGTGACGTTGGCGTTCCACCAGCAGTTTGTCGGCGATGGTCATCACTATCCCCGTCGTCCCGGCGAAAGCCGCGACCCATACCCCCAGCTGCGTGTGGCCAAAGCAAGCTGGCGGCTATCCTGCCCCAAGCTCCGCCGCGGCGTATGGGTCCCGGCTTTCGCCGGGACGACGCGGAGGCAACGGTACGCGGCCTAGTTGATCGAGCGGATCAAATCCTTGATCTTCTCGGCGTGCGGGCCGAGCTCCTTGGCGAGCTTGTCGAGATAGGGATCGGCGGTCGCCGTGAAGGTCTTCTTGTCGACGTTGTCGACGATCTTCACGCCCATCTTCTTCAGCTTCTCTGCCGCGGTGCGTTCGAGGTCGAAGGCCTTCTGCGGCTCCTTGGAGCTGACCTCGTTCCCCGCCGCCTGGACCCATCCCTTCTGCTCGGCCGACAGGCTCTGCCAGAGCTTGTCCGAGATGAACACCAGCGCGTTGTTGGCTTCGTGCTCGGTGATATTCAGGACCGGCGCGACCTCGTAGTGCTTGTTGACGAGGTAGACATTGATGCTGTTCTCGGCGACGTCGACGACGCCGGTCTGCAGGCTCGTGTAGACGCTGCCGAACGGCATGTGCACGGTCTGGGCGCCGTAGGCCGGGAACATGGTGTCCTCGGTCGCAGTCGCCTGCACCCGGATCTTCAGGCCCTTGATGTCGCCGACATTGTGGATCTCCCTCTTCGAGTACATGTGGCGCACGCCCTGCGACCCCGTCGCGATCACATGCAGGCCCTGCGTGGTCTCGTCGATCATGGTCTTGAGCGCCTCGAACACTTTTGGATCGGCCAGACCCTTGACCACGTGGTTCTCGTCGCGGAACAGGAAGTGCAACGACATCACGCCCGCTTGCGGCGAGATCGTCGCGGTGTTCGCCGAGGAGATGATCGAGAACTCGACGTCGCCCGCCTTCACGAGCTGGAGCACCTGCGGCTCCTGCCCGAGCTGCGCGCCCGGATATTGATCGATGATCATGGTGCCTTTGCTCAATTCCTTGAGCTTTTCGGCAAAGAGGTCGCCCGCGATGGAGTAGCCGGTATTGCGCGGCTGGTCGTAGGCGAAGCGATAATGCTTCACCTCCTGCGCAGATGCGCCCGTGACGAACAGGATTGCGGCCGTTGCCGCCAGCCGATGTAAGAATCTTGGCATGGATCGTGCGATCATCGTTTCCCCCTGTTTTAACGCCCGCCGCTTTAGCGGTCTGGGCTACGCTTCCGGGTGGTTGGTCACCCTCTCTTAGTTTTCTGCTCAGTCTTCTTCCCAGTCCTCTGCATGAAATCGAAATCGCAGCCCTCGTCGGCCTGCATGATGGTCTCGTTGAACAGCCACGCATAGCCGCGCCGCGCCTCATCCGGCGCAGCCGCGGGCTTCAATGCCGTACGCCGCCGTTCCAGCTCGGTAGCATCCACCAGAAGCTCGATGCTGCGCTTGGCGACGTCGAGTCGGATCATGTCGCCGTTCTTCACCAGCGCCAGCGGGCCGCCGACGGCGGATTCCGGAGTGATGTGCAGCACGATGGTGCCGAATGCGGTGCCGCTCATGCGCGCATCCGAAATGCGCACCATGTCCTTGGTCCCAGCGCGCGCGAGCTTCTTCGGGATCGGCAGATAGCCCGCCTCCGGCATGCCGGGCGCGCCCTTGGGGCCGGCGTTGCGCAGCACCAGCACGTCATCGGCCGTGACGTCGAGATCGGGATCGTCCACCCGCAGCGTCATATCCTCGACGGATTCGAACACCACCGCACGGCCCGTGTGTTGCAGCAGCTTTGGGCTCGCGGCGGATTGCTTGATGACTGCGCCGCGCGGCGCGAGATTGCCGTGCAGGACGGCGAGGCCGCCTTCCTTCTTGATCGGATTGTCCCGCGGACGGATCGCGTCCTGGCCGGGCACGTCTTCCGCGTTCGCCGCGATATCGCGCAGCGTCTGGCCGGTGATCGTCTTGGCATCGAGATCGACGAGATCGCCGAGTTGCGCCAGCAGTTTCGGCACGCCGCCGGCGTGATGGAAATGCTCCATGTAATGCTCGCCGGACGGCTTGAGATCGACCAGCACCGGCACCTCGCGGCCAATCTGGTCGAACACCCCGAGGTCGAGCCGGTGTGGCGAACGATGTGCCATCGCGGTCAAATGGATCAGGCCGTTGGTCGAGCCGCCGATCGCCTGGAGCACGACCTGGGCATTCTTAAAAGATGCCGGCGTCAGCACCTCGCTCGGCTTCGGACCTTTGGTCTTGGCCATCTCGGCGGCCACCCTGCCGCTCGCCTCGGCAAGGCGAAAGCGCTCCGCATGCGGGGCGGGAATCGTCGCGCTCATCGGCAGCGACAGGCCCATGGCCTCGATCATGCAGGCCATGGTGGAGGCGGTGCCCATCACCATGCAGGTGCCGACCGACGGCGCAAGGCGGCCGTTCACCGCCTCGATCTCGACATCATCCATTTCGCCGGCGCGATACTTGCCCCAGAGGCGACGGCAATCGGTGCAGGCGCCCAGCACCTCGCCCTTGTGATGACCAACCACCATGGGGCCAACGGGGATGACCACCGTCGGCAGGTCGGCGCTGATCGCCGCCATCACCTGCGCAGGAAGAGTCTTGTCGCAGCCGCCGATGACGATCACCGAATCCATCGGCTGCGCGCGGATCATCTCCTCGGTGTCCATCGCCATCAGATTGCGCAGATACATCGAGGTCGGATGCGCAAAACTCTCCGCGATCGAGATCGTCGGGAACACGAACGGCATCGCGCCCGACAGCATCACGCCGCGCTTGGCGGCCTCGATGATCTGCGGGACGTTGCCGTGGCAGGGATTGTAGTCGCTATAGGTGTTGGTGATGCCGACGATCGGACGCTCCAGCGCGTCGTCGGAATAGCCCATGGCCTTGATGAACGCCTTGCGCAGGAACAGCGAGAAGCCGGCATCGCCATAGCTCGTCAGCCCTTTGCGCAACCCACTCGTCATCATACCACTCCCATTACCGGGTCATTGTCCTACAGATTGCCCCTTGATTGTCAATAAGACAGACGTTAAACCTGCCATTTACCCGTGTTGCGCGCTGGTGGGAGACCAGATTATTGACAATCAGGGCCTTCCCTGCTCCACAGGACGAACCGGCCAAGCGCCGGGAGGCCGAGGGCATGTCCGACATTCACATCGCAGACGCCACGATGGTCCGGCGCGACGATCCGGACGACATCGTCGCGCGGCTCGAAGAGGACATCATCTTCGGCCGACTTGCGCCAGGCGCGCGCCTCACAGAGGACGCGCTGATGTCGGCTTACGGCACTTCGCGCCATTTCGTGCGGCAGGCCTTGGTGGATGCGGAGCGCCGGGGCATCGTCCGCCGCGAGAAGAATGTCGGCGCCACCGTGCGGTTTTACTCGGCCGAAGAGGTCCGGCAGATCTACGAGGTCCGGGAGATGCTGACCCGGCAGGCGGCGCTGATGATCCCCCTGCCCGCACAGCAAGGCCTGATCGACGAGCTCTCTGCATTGCAGCGGCAATATTGCGCGAGAGCGGATTTGCAGGACCTGCGCGGCATCCATGAAGCCAACGACGCCTTCCACCTCGCGCTGTTCTCGGCCTGCGGCAATCCATATCTGGTGCGCTCGCTGCAGCACTACATGAACCTGACCCTGCCGATGCGCGCCAAGAATCTCGCCGACAGCGACGGGCTGGCACAATCGCGCCGCCAGCACGAGCTCATGATCGAGCTGTTGAAGGGCCGCGACAGCTGGGCGCTGGCGCAGCTGTGTGTGGATCACATGCAGTTCAGCAAGAAGGATTACCTGGCGCGGATTGGGGATGAGCGAGCCGAACAGGAGGGCCCGCGTTCATAGATGGGAGACGTTCGCTTCTCGCGGTGGTGCAGTTCACGCGGTAAGGGCGCGCTGGATTACCCGCAATTGCAGGCCGCACGAGCCCATTCGGGCAATAACGCCCGCAGTCCACAACTTCCGGGGAACCTATGGTCGGCTTGGTACTTGGTCTTGCACCAATCCCCCACCATAGGAGCTGCCATGATTTGCCGTTTAGTCGGAGCCGCCGCTGTTGCCGTCGCCGTCCTGCTTCCCGTAACGACCCAGGCCCAGGGCGTTCCCGGAGGCGTCGAACGCGGTGCGCGGGATGGTGAGCGAGCGGCAGGGCCTGTCGGTGCAGTTGTGGGTGGCGTCGTCGGCGGAGTCGTTGGCGGCGTGGCGGGAGTCCTTGGTGTCGATCAACGTCCTCGCTTTCACTCCTACGTCGTCGAACAGCGGCGGCCCTCATATCAGTACCGCGAGGATGTGAGAGTCGGGGCGGTTCTTCCGGAAGAGGGCGTGACCTATTACGAGGTGCCGCCCGAGTACGGCGCCCGTGAGTATCGTTACACGGTGGTGAACGGTCGCACGGTTCTGGTCGAACCGCGAACCCACCGGATCGTTGAGATCGTCGAATAACAACCAAGGGGCCGTCTTTCGAGACGGCCCTTTCGTTTGCGCAGATCTGAATCCCTCAAGTCCAGGTTCAGTACCGCCTCAGCAGACCGCGATCCACGCTGGCATCGCCATAGTCGGCGCATGCTCTCTTCGGGTTTCTGATCAGATCGGTCCGGACGCGCCTGAACGTTTTGCCGGCAGCGTCGGACACTTCGGGGCGGAATTTACCGGGATCGGAGCTCTCGCCATCGCGGGCCTTGATGGCTGCAGCATAGGCGTCGATCATCGCCATCGCGGCATCCGTGCTGCCGAGAAGTCGGGCGCCGAGCTGTACACTGCCGGCACCATCGACCTCGTAGCCGACACATCGTTGTTCGAGCACCGCGGATGCGGTGACGAGCTGGTCGAGAAACGTCGCCTCGGCGTCGCCGAGCATCGCGGCCCGCGCCGGTCCCGACATGAACAGCGTGAGCAGTACGGCGGCTGGCAATTCGATTTTCATTGTCCTGACTCGCGCTGCCGCCGTTGAGCCGTGATCGAGGCACCGATTGCCGAATTGCGGTCTCGCAAAATCGAGAGCCAGACGGCCAGAGCAACGTTGATCTGGATCAATGGCCGGAACGGCCAAAGCGAGGCTCAGGCCTTTGCGTCGCTCGCCCCGTGTGAATCGAGGCACCGCGCTGGGACGGACACTAAAACTGTTTGTCAAGCCATCGAAATTTCGCAGAGCCGGAAATAAATATGGGCCGGGCTCCGGCGCCACGTCGCGCGTCCTCCTCCACTCCCTCCCAAATGAAATGCCATGACCGAACAAACCCTGACGGAGCCGATCGCCGAGCGGCAAGCGCCATCCCGAGGCTTCTCGCGCTACCAGGCGATCCTCGTTGCGCTGCTGGCGCTGGTCCAGTTCACGATCATCATCGATTTCATGATCATGTCGCCGCTCGGCGCCATCATGATGCCGGCGCTTGATATTTCGGCCGCTCAGTTCGGCGTGGCGGTCTCGGCCTATGCGTTCAGCGCGGGGATTTCCGGCATCCTGGCGGCCGGCTTTGCCGACCGGTTTGATCGCAAGCGGCTGCTGTTGTTCTTCTACGCCGGCTTCACCCTTGGCACGATGCTGTGCGCGATCGCGCCCAACTATCATCTGTTGCTGCTGGGGCGGATCGTGACCGGCCTGTTCGGCGGCGTGATCGGCTCGGTCGTGCTCGCCATCGTCACCGATTTGTTCACGCTTCAATTGCGCGGCCGCGTCATGGGTTTCGTGCAAACCGCCTTCGCGGCAAGCCAGGTGCTAGGCATCCCGGCCGGTCTTTTTCTCGCCAACCAGTGGAATTGGCACGTCGCGTTCGGCGCACTGGTCGGCCTGTCGGTGATCGGGATGGCCGCCGTGATGTTCCTGATGAAGCCGGTGAACGGCCATCTCGCGCTGAAGCAGGATCGAAATCCGTTCCGGCATCTGATCGCAACGGTCTCGCAGCCGCGTTATTGGATGGCGTTTTCGGTGACGACCCTGCTGGCGACCGGCGGCTACATGCTGATGCCGTTCGGCAGCGCCTACACCGTGCACAATCTCGGCATCGACATCGTGCATCTGCCGACGATCTATCTCGTCTCCGGCCTGTTCAGCATTGTCATCGGCCCGCTGGTGGGACGCGCGAGCGATGCCTTCGGCAAATACCCCACCTTCGTCTTCGGCAGCGCCATGTCCATCGTGATGGTGCTGATCTACACCCATCTCGGCGAGGTGAGCCTGACGGTCGCGATCCTGGTCAACGTCCTGATGTTCGTCGGCATCTTCTCCCGCATGATTCCGTCGCAGGCGTTGATTTCGGCAATCCCCGAGCCGGCGCAACGCGGCTCCTTCAGCGCGGTCGGCGCGTCGCTGCAACAGCTCTCCGGCGGGCTCGGCTCCGTGCTCGCCGCCGCACTCATCGCGCAGGACGCCGACGGTACGCTCCGGCATTTCGACCGGCTGGGATACGTCGTCGTGACGACGGCGGTGATTTCCCTGATCCTGATGTACTTTGTACAGAGGCCCGTCGCGGCCCAGGCCGGCAAACACGTTGTCTAGGGCGTCGATTCTGACGCCCTGGATTTGCGAATGAGCTCCTACCGCTTATTCCAGTCGATGATGCGGCTCGCATCGCCGTCGAACTCGTTGCTGCAGAACGCGCCGCCCTGATAGTGATCGCCGACCGGATCGGGCTTCAGCTTGGCCTGCTCGGCCATCGCATGCGCCACATGATCCTCGGAGCGCCCCGTGGGACGGTAGCCGAACTCGTAGGCGCGGTGGTTGTCCCACCAGGCACGTTCGTTCAGGGACACGCCGTAGAAGATCTCGAAATGAATGTCGGGATGCTCGAGCCCGATCTGACAGAGCTGCACCAGATCTTCCGGCTTCAGCCAGATCGAGATCCGGCGATGGTCCAGCGGCACGTCGCCGAAATTGCCAATGCGAAGGCATGTCACCTTCAGGCCGTGCTTGTCGGCATAGAGAGCCCCGACCGCTTCTCCGAACACCTTGCTGACGCCGTAGCGGCCGTCGGGGTGCGGGGTCACGTCGGTGCCGATCTTGTGGTGGCGCGGATAGAATCCGACGGCATGGTTCGAGGAGGCGAACACCACGCGCTTGACGCCCTTGCGGTACGCGGCCTCGAACAAATTGTAGCCGCCGATGATGTTGGCCTGGAGGATGTCGTTCCAGGGACCTTCGACCGAATAGCCGCCGAAATGGATGATGCCGTCGACGCCCTCGCAGATCGCCTCGCACTGCGCCAGGTCAGAGAGGTCCGCAGCCTTGAATTGCTCGTTGGGGCCGAGATCGGCCGGCGCGCGGATGTCGCTGAGCAGCAGGTCCGGATAGATCGGCGGCAACAGTTTTCGCAGGCGCGTTCCGATCCCGCCCGAAGCTCCCGTCATCAAGATACGCGGCATGTCTTTCCTCGCCTTTGGCAACCAATTTGCGGTCACATGTCTCTAATGATAGCAGGATTGTCCAGAGGGAACGAAACGAGAGAACCGACATGAATGAGGCATCGTCCCATCCCCAGGAGCGGCCAGGCTGGCGGCCGGCGAGCTACTACCCCGATCCGGCGATAAAGGCACTCGATCCCCGCTTCGAAAAATACTGGCTGAAACTCTCGGCGGTGGAGCGGCTGACGACCGGCCTGCGCTGGGCCGAGGGTCCGGTGTGGTTCGGCGACGGGCGCTATCTCCTGTGCAGCGACATTCCGAACCAGCGCATCGTCAAATGGGAAGAGGAGACCGGTGCGGTCTCGGTGTTTCGCAAGCCCTCCAATTTCGCCAACGGCAACACCCGGGATCGCCAGGGTCGGCTCGTCACATGCGAGCATGGCGGGCGACGCGTCACCCGAACCGAATATGACGGCAGCATCACCGTGCTGATGGACTCGTTCGGCGGCAAGAAGCTCAACTCGCCGAACGACGTCGTGGTGAAGTCCGACGGCGCGGTTTGGTTCACGGATCCCACCTTCGGCCTGCTCGGCAATTACGAGGGCTACAAGGCCGAGCCCGAGATCGAGCCGAACGTCTACAGGTTCGATCCCACGACCGGCAAGGCGACCATCGTTGCCGAAGGCGTGCTCGGGCCCAACGGCCTGTGCTTCTCGCCGGACGAGAAAATCCTCTACGTCGTGGAATCACGCGGCGTGCCGAACCGGAAAATCCTCGCCTATGACGTCTCGCCTGACGGCACCACCATCTCCAACAAGCGCGTCCACATCGACGCCGGCCCGGGCACGCCGGACGGCATGCGCTGCGACATCGACGGCAATCTCTGGTGCGGCTGGGGCATGGGCGATCCCGAGCTCGACGGCGTCGTGGTGTTCGCGCCCGACGGCGTCATGATCGGCCGCATCGCGCTGCCCGAACGCTGCGCCAATCTCTGCTTCGGCGGCGTCAAGCGCAACCGCCTGTTCATGGCCGCGAGCCAGTCGATCTACGCGTTGTATGTGAACACGCAGGGCGCGGTCGGGGGATAGTCGTCGCAGCTTCAGACCCCTCTCAGGATTCTCCATGACCGGCAAAGGTTGGATCAACATTACGGGCGAATATGGCCTAGTTGTACGTCGAGCAGCATTGGTCGAGAGAGCGATTGCCTTAGATAATCTGTTGAAGACTCTGGAGGTCGATCAACCGCTTGATCAGAGTGACGACCTATTGTCGTTCGGTCCGCATTTCGGGCGCGAAGCCCTGAAAGCGATGAGCGCACGCCTGACAGAGTTGGGTTTCATTTATCATGACGATTTCTTCGAAATTGTGACGGACTACCCGGGGTGGTGCCGCCTGAAAGCACAGGGGCAACCGTAAGAGAATAGAAAACGCCGGAGCGGTGTCCCGCTCCGGCGTCATGTTCACCCAGGCAGTAACGCCTACGCCGCGTTGAAGCCAGCGACGGCCTTCACTTCGAGGAAGTCCTCGAGGCCGTACTTGCCCCACTCGCGGCCGTTGCCGGATTGCTTGTAGCCGCCGAACGGTGCGCTGCGATCGTTGGGCACGCCCTGCAGATTGACGTTGCCGGCGCGGATCTGCCGCCCGACGCGCTTGGCGTCCTCGACGGAAGCGCCCGTAACGTAGCCGGCAAGCCCATAGGGCGTGTCGTTGGCGATGTGCACCGCTTCGGCTTCGTCCTTGGCGCCGATGATCGTCAGCACCGGTCCGAAGATTTCTTCGCGGGCGATGGTCATGTCAGGGGTGACGTCGGCAAAGATGGTGGGACGGACATAGAAGCCCTTGTTGACGCCTTCGGGCAGGCCCGGACCGCCGGCGACGAGCGTTGCGCCTTCGTCGATGCCCTTCTTGATCAGACCCTGGATCTTGTCCCACTGGCCGCGGTTGACCACGGGACCGATGGTGGTGCCTTCGGCGCGCGGATCGCCCGCCTTGGTCTTGTCGGCGACCGCCTTCGCGATCGCGGCGACTTCCTTCATCTTCGAGGCCGGCACGATCATGCGCGAGGGCGCGTTGCAGGATTGGCCGGAGTTGTTGAACATGTGCATCACGCCGCCGGTCACCGCCTTCGTGAGATCGGCGCCTTCGAGGATGACGTTCGGCGACTTGCCGCCGAGCTCCTGGCTGACGCGCTTCACGGTCGGTGCCGCACGCTTGGCCACGTCGATGCCGGCGCGGGTTGAGCCGGTGAACGAGATCATGTCGATGTCGGGGTGCTCGCTCATGGCGGCGCCAACCTCGGGGCCGAGACCGTTGACGAGGTTGAACACGCCCTTCGGCACGCCGGCTTCGTGAAGGATTTCCGCGAAGATCAGCGCCGAGGTCGGGGTGAACTCCGACGGCTTCAGGATCATGGTGCAGCCGGCGGCGAGCGCGGGCGCGACCTTGCAGGCGATCTGGTTGAGCGGCCAGTTCCAGGGCGTGATCATGCCGACCACGCCGACCGGCTCGCGCAGCACCATGGCGGTGCCGACCGGTTCCTCGAAATCATAGTTCTTGAGCACGTCGAGCGTGGTCATGAGGTGGCCGAGGCCGGCGCCGGCCTGCAGCTTTTCGGCCATCGGCAGCGGCGCACCCATCTCGTCCGAGACGGCGGCACCGATCTCCTTAAGGCGGCCCTTGTAGATCTCGATGACCTTGGTGAGCAGCGCGACGCGCTCGTCACGGCTGGTCTGAGAGAACGTCACGAACGCGCGCTTGGCCGCGGCAACGGCTTTGTCAACGTCGGCCTTGGAGCCCAGCGCAACCTCGTACATCGCCTCTTCCGTCGCCGGATTGACCACGGCGGTGGACTTCTTGACGGCGGGATCGACCCAGGCGCCGTCGATGTAGAATTGCATGCGATTGACCATAGTGAACCTCTTCTTGGGGGCTTGGAGGGGGCGTTTCGGCAGGCATCCTTGCACGAAAGCGCCGGCAATTGAACCCGCCATGTGCGGGGCCAGCATTGCGGCGGACGGAGGTTATATGAGCCGATGGCGGAGGGGTGGCAAGGTCTCGATTGCCCTCGTCCTGGCCTAGTGCGCAATTGCGCACGGGGGCTAGGACGACGACGGAGAACTACACCGCCATCTTCCGATGCAACACCGGCGCGCCGGTGGTGAGGCTTTCGGCCGCATCGATGATGGCGTTGGCGTCGATGCCGTGGTGGCGGTAGAGGTCGGCGATGGTGCCGGTCTGGCCGAATTGCTCGACGCCGAGCGCCTCGACGCGATGGCCGCGGACGCTGCCGAGCCAGCCGAGCGCCGCCGGATGGCCGTCGATCACGGTCACGATGCCGCAGTCGCGCGGCAGCGGTGCGAGCAGTTTTTCGATGTGGCTGAGATGCTGCACGCCGCGCCGATCACGGCGCAATTTCCGTGCGGCGGTCCATCCCGCATGCAGACGATCTGCGGACGTGATCGCGAGCAGGCCGATGTCGCGCCGGCTCTCGCCGATGAAGCCGGTCGCTTCGATCGCTTCTGGCGCAACGGCGCCGGTATAGGCGATGACGGCTTCGGCATTGGGGCCCGGCTTGCGCAACCAATACGCGCCGTCGGTGATGCCCTGTGCGAGCTCGGGCGTCATGATCCGCTGCGCCTGCTCGATCGAGCGCGTCGAGAGCCGCAGATAGACCGAGCCGCCCTCACCCGGATCGCGCTGCATGTGATTGAAGCCCCACCCCATGATCACGGCGAGCTCGTCGACAAAGGCCGGCTCGAACGAGGCAAGGCCATCCTGCGCCATGCCGATCAAAGGGGTTGCGATCGACTGATGCGCGCCGCCTTCGGGCGCGAGCGTGATACCTGAGGGGGTCGCCGCCACCATGAAGCGCGCATCCTGGTAACAGGCATAGTTCAGCGCATCGAGACCGCGCTCGATGAAGGGATCGTAGAGCGTGCCGACCGGCAGCAGCCGCTCGCCGTTGATCTGGTGCGACAGGCCGAGCGCCGAGAGCATGATGAACAGGTTCATCTCGGCGATGCCGAGTTCGAGATGCTGGCCCTTGGGCGAGAAGTCCCAGTTGAAGGTGGATGGAATTTTCTCGCTGCGGAATAAGTCCGCCTTCTCGCCGAGCGCAAACAGGCCGCGCCGGTTCACCCACGGACCGAGATTGGTCGAGACGGTGACGTCAGGCGATGTCGTCACGATGCGCTTGGCGAGCTCGCTGTCGCCGCGCGCGATCTCGTTCAGCACCAGCCCAAAACCCTGCTGGGTCGACATCTGCGGCGCCGGCTTGAAGGCAAGCTGCGACGGCACCTCGATAACAGGCGCGGTGAGCCGGCGGCCGTCCTGGTTGAACGGCACGCCCGCGAGGAAGGCGTCGAGCTCGGCGGCACTTTGCGCGAGACCCTCGTATCTGTCCCATTCGTGTCCGGGCCGGATGTTCTGGCTGTCGCGATATTTCTCCATCTGCGCGACCGTCATCAGGCCGGCATGATTGTCCTTGTGGCCCTGGAACGGCAGGCCGACGCCCTTGATGGTGTAGGCGATGAAGCAGACCGGGCGATCGTGATCGATGGATTCAAAGGCGTCCAGCATGCTCGCCATGTCATGGCCGCCGAGGTTCGACATCAGCGCCAGTAGCTCGTCGTCGCTGCGCTTGTCGATCAGTTTGGTGATGGGGCCCTGATCGCCGATCTCGTCGTGCAAATGTTTGCGGAACGCCGCGCCGCCCTGAAAACACAGTGCGGCGTAGAGTGCGTTCGGGCAATTGTCGATCCAGCGCTTCAGCGCCTCGCCGCCGGGCTCGGCAAAGGCCTCGCGCATCAGGCGGCCGTATTTCACGATCACCACGTCCCAACCGAAATTGCGGAATACGGTCTCGAACTTTTCCCAGAGACCTTCGCGGACGACGGCATCGAGCGACTGCCTGTTGTAGTCGACCACCCACCAGGTGTTGCGCAGGCCGTGCTTCCAGCCTTCCGCCAGCGCCTCGAAGATGTTGCCCTCGTCCATCTCGGCATCGCCGACCAGCGCAATCATCCGCCCCTCGCGGCGATCCTTCATCCAGCCATGCGCCTTGACGTAGTCCTGCACCAGCGAGGCGAACAGCGTCTGCGCAACGCCGAGGCCGACCGAGCCGGTGGAAAAATCGACGTCGTCGACGTCCTTGGTGCGCGAGGGATAGGACTGCGCGCCCTTGAAGCCGCGAAAGTTCTCCAGCTTCTCGCGGCTCTGCCGGCCGAACAGATACTGGATGGCGTGGAACACCGGGCTCGCATGCGGCTTCACCGCGACGCGATCTTCGGGTTTCAGCACGTGGAAATACAGCGCCGACATGATGGTGGCGAGCGAGGCCGACGAGGCCTGATGTCCCCCGACCTTCAGGCCGTCCGCATTCGGGCGGATGTGGTTGGCGTGATGGATGGTCCATGACGACAGCCACAGCGCCTTGCGAGCCAGCGCGGTCAGTGTGTCGAGGCGGGCGGTATCAACGGGCATGGCAATGCTCCCGGAAAACAGGTGCCCGATGATACCCCTGCAGGAAGCGCCAAACTTCTCAATTTTTCGCGCAATACCAGCCAATATTGGGATAGCTTACCAATCAGCCGACAAAAACGACAGGTCCATCCCAATGCCTGACCTCGACGCCATTGACCGAAAAATCCTCGCTCTGCTCCAGAACGACAGCCGACTGACCATGCAGGAACTGGCCGACAAGGTCGGGCTGTCGGTGTCGCCCTGTCATCGCCGGGTCAAGCTGCTCGAGGAACGCGGCGTCATCTCGCGCTACATCGCGACCGTGGACCAGAAGGCGCTGGGGCTGCATGTCAGCGTCTTCATCTCGATCAAGCTGGCCCGGCAGAAGGAGGAGGACCTCAACCGCTTCGCGCGCGCGATCTCGAAATGGGACGAGGTGCTGGAATGCTATCTGATGACCGGCAATCGCGACTATCTCTTGCGCGTGGTCGCCGCCGACCTCGCCTCCTACGAGACTTTCCTGAAGACCAAGCTGACCCGGCTCGACGGCATCGCCTCGATCGAGTCCAGCTTTGCGCTCAGCCAGGTGAAATATTCGATCGCGCTGCCGGTGTAAGGCATCACCGCCACGGCTGCACGATGATCTTGGTGTGAGCCTCAGGGTTGGCGAGATCTGCGAAAGCCTTTGCGACACCGTCGATGCCGACTTCCGCCGTCACCATTGCCGCCGCATCCACCTGCCCCTCCGCGATCAGGCGCAGTGACGCCGCGAATTCGTCCGGCGTGTAGCCGAGCACATACTGGACGTTGAGCTCCTTCATGATGCCGAGCATGGGCTCGCTCCTGTCGGTCTCCATGCAGACGCCGACCACGACGATCCTCGCATCGCGCGGAGCGCCCTCGAACACCTGCTGCAAGAGACCGGGCACGCCAACGCATTCGAAGATGATCGCGGGTTTGAGGGCGGGCAGCATCGCCTGCAACGGCGGCCGCGCGGCCTTCTCCGCCTCCGACATCTGCGCATGCTCGGCCCAGGTCAGATAGGGCTGCGACACCCGTGGATCCACGACGACATCGGCGCCGAGCTTTGCCGCAAGCGCGCGCCGCGCCGGCGAATAGTCGGCGGCGACGATCGGATGCAGGCCCTTGAGCTTTAGCGCCGCAATCACCGCGAGCCCGACCGGGCCGCAGCCGATCACGAGCGGCACTTCGCCGCCTCGGATGTTGGCCTTGGCGACCGCGTGAACGCCGACCGCGAGCGGTTCGGTGAGCGCGGCATGCTCCGGCGCGAGACCGTTGGGCACCTCGAGCAGCAGCGCTTCGCTCAGCAGCATCGCCTCGGCATAGCCGCCAATATTGTCGTTGGAGTAACCGATGCCTTCGATGCCCTGCGGCGTTACGAGGGCTGGCAGCGAGCAGACGCGCGTGCACGACTTGAGCTTGCGCACGGTCCCCGGGCCGAAGTCGACGATCTCGCAGCAGAACTCGTGGCCGAACACGACGTCGCGGGCGAGATCCATCGGCTTGCGGCCGGTCTTTCGCGCCATCTCCACCATGCGGTGGGCGTGCTGGCGCGCGTGCAGATCGGAGCCGCAGATGCCGCAGGCGAGCGTCTTGACCAGCACCTGGCCGGGGCCGGGCTTTGGCTCGGCCATCCGGTCGACGACAATCTCACCGTTCCTGAAAATCGCAGCGCGCATCCGGCTCCTCCCGTCTTGTTGGAGCCGTCGATAGCACGAAGCGGACGCGCGATCTTGCGTCAGGGGTTCGGGGAACGCTCTTCCAGGATCAGGAGCTGGGCGCGGCGGATGCGCTCGCGATGGGCGATGTAGAGGCCGCTGGCGACGATGAAGGCCGCACCGGTGACGGTCCAGACATCAGGCACTTCGCCGAACAGGAAGAAGCCGAGGATGCTCACCCACAGCAACTGCGTGTAGGAGAACGGCGCCAGTACCGAGGCATCGCCGTAGCGATAGGCCAGCACGATGATCCACTGGCCGACGGTGGAGGCGACGCCGATCACGATGCCAAGCCCGATCGCCGTCCAGGTCGGCGTGACCCAGACGAACGGTACCATCAGGGAGAGGATCGCAACGCCCGTCAGCGCCGAATAGGCCATCGTGGTGAGGACGGCTTCACGCCCGCTCATCATGCGCGTCAGGATCAGCGCCGCGGCCCAGCAGAACGCCGAGACGATCGGGAAGAAGGCGGCGGCGTGAAACGCGCTGGAGCCCGGGCGCAGGATGATCAGCACGCCGGTCAGGCCGATCGCGGTCGCGATCCAACGGCGCATGCCGACCTTCTCGCTCAGGAAGACGATCGAGAGCGCGGTGACGAACAGCGGCGAGACGAAGCCGGTCGCGGACGCTTCTGCGATCGGCAGGAAGCTCAGGCCGGTGATGAAGAACAGCGAAGAGCCGAGCAATGCCGCGCCGCGCATCAACTGCAGGCCGAGGCGCTCGGTGCGCATCGCATGGAGCGGCGAGCCCGGCAGCATCACCGGCGTGAACATCAGCGCAAACGTCACGAAGCGGATCCAGGTGATCTCGATCGACGGCAGGCTCGACGACAGATATTTCGCGGTAACATCGGAGCAGCCGAGAAAGATCGTCGACAGCAGCACCAGCGCGATGCCTTTGAACGGGTGATCGACGCGCGCCGGCGCCCGTCGCGCCTGCGGCTTCTTTTCCGGCATGGGCATGGGAATACTGTCGAGCCTTGCGGCTGCGGCGGGCGGCGGGGTCACGGCTGGAACCTAGGAATGCGAATCGGGAATGATCGTAAAAAACGATAATTGCGCCGCTTTCACAACTTCCGAAAACAGGATGCCGATATGCGCTCACGTCCGCGCACGTCAAGACTCCATTAATAACGGGCGTTTGTGCACTACAGCATGGGCAGGCCGCGCGGCTTCGGACCGCGCGGAAACGCCGCATCGAGCGCCGCGATCTCGTATTTCGTCAGCACCAGATCGCCGGCCGCAGCATTGTCGCCGGCATGTTCCGCGGACGACGCCTTCGGGATCGCGAACACCGTAGTTGCACGGGTGAGGAAGCTCAGTGCGACCTGGCGCGGCGTCGCGCGACGCGCCTCCGCGATGCGCGCCAGCACCGCGCCGCCCTTGCTGTTGCTTGCAGGGAAATCATCGTGGCCGAATGGCGAATAGGCGACCACAGCGACACCATGCCGTTCGCACCACGGGATCACCGCGTGCTCGATCGCGCGTTCCTTCAGATGATAGAGTACCTGATTGCAGGCGATGCGGTGTTCGCCGGCGGCGTCGAGGATCTCGTCGAGATCATCGGCATCGAAATTGGAGACGCCCCAGGATTTGATCTTGCCGGCCTTCACCAGTTCCTCGAATGCGGCGACGGTATCCTCCAGCGGATACGAGCCGCGCCAATGCAGCAGATAGCAGTCGAGCCGATCGGTTTTCAGCCGCTTCAGCGAGCGCTCACAGGCGGTGATGGTTCCGCGGCGCGAGGCGTTGCTCGGCAGCACCTTTGACACCAAGTAAACCTCGTCGCGTCGGCCCGCGATCGCATCCGCAATGACGAGTTCGGCATCGCCATACATCTCGGCGGTATCGATGTGGGTCATGCCGAGGTCGAGCCCGCGCTGAAGCGCCGCGATCGCGCGCTTGCGATCGCCATGGTCGAGATACCATGTGCCCTGCCCGATGACGGAGACGCTGGCACCCGTTTTGCCGAAGGGTTTCGTGTTCATATTTGCTCCGATACCACTCGTTCGCTGAGGCAACCGCCGTCGCGCTCAAGAGTTCAATACGCCGATGTCAGCGACCAATCCGCTACCGGTTGCCGACTCCGTGATGTAGAGCCGATCCTTCTTCGCGCCACCAATGGCGACATTGGTGCAATTCGGACCTGCACACGACTTGACCCGCGCAATCAATTCGCCGTTGGGCGCGAACACGAAGACATGGCCGAGTGAGGCGTGACCGACGAACAGGCGGCCCTTGGCATCCATTGTCATGCCATCAGGGCCGCTGGTGCCGAACAGCGAGCAGAAGCGGCCAACCTTCGACACGCTGCCGTCCTTCATGAACGGCAGCCGCCACACCGCGTTGTCGCGCGTCATCGCGACGAACAGCACGGTCTCGGTTGGATCGATCACCAGGCCATTTGGGCTGATACCAGTGTCGATCAGGCAATCGAGCCGGCCGCTTTGCGTCAGGCGATAGACGCGGCCGCTGGGGTCATGCAGGCCGGTCTGTCCCTGGTCGGTGAAATAGATGTCGCCGTTGGACGCGAGATGCAGATCGTTGCAGCCCCGGAAAGACTCCGAGTTGCGCGAGGTCAGCACCGGCGCAATGCGCCCTGCCCTGGCGTCGAACTCCATGATGCCGTGCCTGTAGTCGGCGACCAGGATGCGGCCGTCCGCCGCAATCTTCAGTCCGTTCGGCCAGCCCTCATATTCAATCGCCAGCGACCACTCGCCGTCAGGCGCAATGCGGAAGATGCGGCCGAAGGGAATGTCGACGATGTAGAGATTGCCATCCTTGTCGAACGACGGCCCTTCGATGAAGGAATCCGTCGGCACACCGGGCCGGTTGGCATCGGCCCAATCGGTGCGCTCGCCCTTGCGGCGGAATTTGTCGGGCATGGCGGAAAAGAGTCTGGTCTCGATCAGGCGCGGCGGCGTTTCCAGGTACATCATTGTTGTTTTTGCGTGTTGAGGGCGAGAGCGCGGCACCATAGGGCACAATGAGGCGTGCGTCGATTGGGCCGAAGCATAGCGCCCCGCCCTCGCTGTCATTCCCCGCGAAAGCAGGGAATCCAGTACGCAGTGGCCTTAGCGCTTGATCACAGGCGTCTCGGCGTACTGGATCGCCCGGTCAAGCCCGGCGATGACGGCGGAGCATGCAGCGGCGACCGAGAAAGTCGCGGCTACCCGGCAGCGCCCGCGACCTTCGCCCGCATCGCCGGAGCCACCTCCGTTGTCGCGATCAGGCGCTTCAGCTCGGGGATGCAGGAGCCGCAATTGGTGCCGGCCTTGAGCTTTGCGCCGATCTCGGCGGCTGTGCGCGCGCCTGCGGCGATGGTGTCGCAGATGGTGCCGCGGCCGACGCCGAAGCAGGCACAGACGACAGGACCGGTCGAAGCCGCGCCCTCGCTCGACTTGCCGGACAGCAGCATGCGCCGCTGCTCATCGGTGACGTGGTCGGCCACGAACAGGCTCTTCACCACCTCCCAGTCCCCGGCATCATGCGCGGGGCCGACGAACAGGCAGGTTTCGATGCGGTCGCCGGCAAACGAGGCCGCGCGATAAACGCCGCCGCCGAGGTCGCGATAGTCGGCGACGTCCTCGCCGGCAACGCCACCGAGCCAGGCCGGCCAGCGCGACAGGTCCGCATTGTCGGCGAAGAGGTAGCCGAAGCCGCCGGTAACAGTGACGCGGGTCCACATCAGGTTCGGCGGCAGCTCCAGCTGCTTGCGCGACAACGCAAAGCCGCGGAAGACGTATTCATAAGGCACGATCGCGGCTGGTGTCGCCTTGGACTCCGGCTGCCCCGAGAACGGATCGGTGAACGGTGCGACCAGCGCCCCGACGCGACCGTGCGAGGCGTTCATCGCACTCCAGTGGATCGGCGCGAACAGCGTGCCGCGCTGCTGGCGGTCGCTGACGACGACCTTGAGGGTGCACTGGCCGTAGTCGGTGGTGATGCGGGCATAGCCGTCGTGGACGATGTTGTATCTGCCGGCGTCATCGGGATGAATCTCGACGAACGGCTCGGGCAGATGCGCGCCGAGCCGCTGGCTGAGGCCCGTGCGCGTCATGGTGTGCCACTGGTCGCGGATGCGCCCGGTGTTGAGCCGCAGCGGCCGCGACGGCCCGGTCTCGCCGCGCAGCGCCGGCACCTCCGGCGCGACGAAGCGGCCCTTGCCGTCATTGGTGAAGAACCCGCCGGCCGCGAAGAAGCGCTCGCCGGGCGCCTGGCCTTCGCGCGCGGGCCACTGCACGGGCTTCAACGCGTCGAAGCCCTCGTCGGACAGCGAGGTCAGCGCGCCGATATCGAAGTCGCGGCTGCCTTCGTTCTCGAACGCCGAGAGCGCGGCGTGCTCCCGAAAGATGTCGGCTGCGGATTTGTAATTAAAACTGTCGCCGAAGCCGAGGCGTTTTGCGGTTTCGCTCAGGATCCACCAGTCCGGCCGCGCCTCGCCGGGCGCCGGCAGGAACGAGCGCTGGCGCGAGATCCGGCGCTCGGAATTGGTCACGGTGCCCGACTTCTCGCCCCAGGCGAGCGCGGGCAGCAGCACGTGCGGGCCAGCATCGACCGTGTCGTTGGAGAGCACGTTCTCGGAGACCACGAACAGCTCGAGCTTCTTCAGCGCCTCGCGCACGAAGTCCGCGTCGGGCAGCGACACTGCGGGGTTGGTGCCCATCACCCACAGCGCCTTAACCTCGCCGCGGTTGATGGCTTCGAACAGCTGCACCGCCTTCAACCCTTCATGGGTCGCGATACGCGGCGCCTTCCAGAACCGCCGCACGCGATCGATGTCCGGCGGCGTGAAGTTCATGTGTGCGGCGAGCTGGTTGGCGAGGCCGCCGACCTCGCGGCCGCCCATCGCGTTGGGCTGGCCGGTGAGCGAGAACGGCGAGGCACCGGGCTTGCCGATGCGCCCCGTGGCGAGATGGCAGTTCAGGATCGCGTTGACCTTGTCGGTGCCCTGCGCCGACTGATTGACACCCTGCGAGTACAGCGTGACGACGCGGGGCGTGTCACGGAACATCTTGAAGAAGGTGGCAACGTCCCGCTCGGAGAGGCCGGTCGCCAGTGCGGTCGCGGTGATGCTGCCGGCGATGCTGCGTGCGCGCGCCAGCGCGTCGTCAAAGCCCGACGTGTTTTGCCCGATGTAGTCCTGATCCAGGGCACCATTGTCGGCGAGGTGAACGAACAGGCCGGAGAACAACGCCGTGTCGGTGCCGGGCTTGAGGCCGAGGAACAGATCGACGTCGGTCGCGGTGTCGGTGCGGCGCGGATCGATCACGATCATGCGCGCGCCGCGCTCCTGCCGGTTCTTCAGCATGCGCTGGAACAGCACGGGATGGCACCAGGCGGCATTCGAGCCGACGAACACCAGAAGATCGGCTTGGTCGAGATCCTCGTAGCAGCCGGGCACAGTGTCGGCGCCGAAGGCGCGGCGGTGACCGGCGACCGATGACGACATGCAGAGCCGCGAATTGGTGTCGACGTTCGCAGTGCCGACAAAGCCCTTCATCAGCTTGTTGGCGACGTAATAGTCCTCGGTCAGCAGCTGGCCCGAGAGATAGAATGCGACCGCGTCGGCGCCGTCGCGCGCGACGATGTGCTGCATGCGGTGGGCGACGTGATCGAGCGCATCGCTCCAGGCGACGCGTTCGAGCACGCCCTTGCAGCGGATCATCGGATAGAGCAGCCGGCTTTCGAGCCCGACCGTCTCGCCGAGCGCCGAGCCCTTGGAGCACAGCCGGCCGAAATTGGCAGGATGATCGGGATCGCCCGCGATCGCCGCGCCGCCCTTGCCGTCTGGCGTCGCCAGCACGCCGCAGCCGACGCCGCAATACGGACAGGTCGTTTTGGTAGCGCGGAGCGTGGGATCGATCGCCGTCATATCGAGCCGCCTCAATCAAGCCGCTTTGGAGGGACGCGCAAGCGCGCGGCCGAACATCATGTCGGTGCGGATCGCCGCCACCTTGTCACGATTGCGGATCAGCTCGAGATACCAGAGCGCATCGACGGTATCGCCGATCAGCACCGCGCCGGTGAGCCGGCCGTCGGAGATGACGAGCTTCTTGTAGGTGCCGCGCCTGCGGTCTGACAGCACGAGGCTCTCGCTGCCCTCCCCGCCCATGAAGTCGCCCGCGGAGAATACGCTGACGCCCGACACCTTCAGATTGGTCGAGACCACGCTGCCCTGATAGGCCGCGGGACGGCCCGCGAGATGCCGCGCCAGCACGCGCGCCTGCTCGTAGGCAGGCTCGACGAGGCCGTAGCAGGTGCCGCGATGCTCGGCGCATTCGCCAAGCGCGTAGATATCGGGTGACGCCGTCTGCATCTCGTCGTTGACGACGATGCCGCGGTTGACTGCGATGCCGGCGTCCTTTGCGAGCGCAATGTTGGGCCTGATGCCGGCGGCGAAGATCACCGCATCGGCCTCGATGCGGCTGCCGTCGGCAAGCTCGACCGCTTGGACATGACCTTCGCCGTGGATGCGCGCTGTGGATGCATTGAGCAGGATACGAATGCCCTTGCGCTCGACCAGTGTCTTGAGCAGGTCCGCGGCGGAGGCATCGAGCTGGCGCTCCATCAGCCGGTCCATCAGGTGCAGCAGCGTCACCGGCGCTCCGGCCTTGGCGAGGCCGTAGGCCGCTTCGAGTCCGAGCAGACCACCGCCGACCACGACGACGCGCTTCCGGGCGGCCGCGAGCGTCAGCAGCAGGTCGACGTCGCGGGTATCGCGAAAGGTGTGCGCGCCGGCGAGATCGGCGCCGGGCACGTTGAGCCGTAGCGGCGTCGAGCCGACGGCGAGCACGAGCTTGGAATATTCCATGCTCTCTTCGCCTTCGATCTTGAGCTCGCGTCGGCCGGTGTCGATCTCGGTGACCCGATAGCCGTAGCGCACCGTGACACCGCGATGGCGCCACCAGTCGGCGGGTCGGAGCTCGATCTCGTGCGAGCCGGTCTCGCCGGCCAGCACGGAGGAGAGCAGAACACGGTTGTAAGCGAGCCGCGGCTCTTCGCCGATGACGGCGACCGCGTAGCGGCCGAGTGCGGTCTTGGCGAGCTCGTCGACCAGACGCGCGGCCGCCATACCGTTTCCGACAATGACCAGCGGTTCACTCACAACGCATCTCCTATTCAGCGGCCTGCGACTGTGCGCCGTAGGCCTCGGACATCATGTAGCCGGACAACACGCCGTAGGCGTCGGTCCAGACGGTAGCGAGTTCGGGCGTCCAGGCCTCGCCAAGGCCCTTCTCCAGGGTCCACAGCAAGGTCGCGCCGACCACGGGGTAGTGCTCGGCCTTGGCGCCGTAGCCGACGTGACGCTTCGCAAGCGCGGAGGCCGCCGGAAGAATCGAGTCCAGATTCGACAGACCGCCGACGACGGCGGCGAGCATGCCCATCAGCTTCTTGCGCTGCTCGGTCATGTCCTCGGGGAACATCGCGCGCACGGATGGCGCCACCTCGAACAGGCGATCGTAGAACAGCACCGCGGCCTGCGCGGAAATCGGCGCGACCTTGGCAAAGCTCTGCTGCACGAGGGTGATCTGTTCCGGCGTCATGATGTTCTCCTGCCTGTTGGGTTTGCCTTGGTGCGCGCCATTGCGAACCAGGTTCATTGTCAAACTGTCGGGCAATGCTTCTCCCCGCGTATGGGGAGAAGCGAGATTCGTACCAAGTATTAGACACGCGCGCCGGCGAGGCTTGACGCGCCTTCGCCCTGCGGGCTGCGACGCAGATAGAACCACCAGGTCAGCGCGAGGCAGGAGGCGTAGAAGCCGAGATAGATCGCGAGCGCGAGCTGCGGCCCGCCGGTCAGCGCGATCGACTTGCCGAACCCGGTCGGGATCAGATAGCCGCCAACGGCGCCGACCGCGCCGATGAAGCCGACCGCAGCACCGCTCTCGATGCTCGCCGTCTTCAAGGCGACCGCGCGCTCCGCATCGCCCTTGCCGCGCACCCTGAACAAGTTCTGCTCGCGGAAGATCGAGGGGATCATGCGGTAGGTCGAGCCGTTGCCGATGCCCGTCGTCACGAACAGGACCAGGAACATCGACAGAAAGCCGATGAAATCCTTGTGCCCGACGAAGTAGAGCACGCCGATCGTCGCGCCTGCCATCACGATGAAATTCCAGAACGTGATCACCGAGCCGCCGATCCTGTCGGCAAGCCAGCCGCCGAGCGGCCGCGACAGCGAGCCGACCAGCGGCCCCAGGAACGCGATCGCAATGGTGACTTGCGGGAACTGGGTCTTGATCAACAGCGGAAATGCAGCCGAGTAGCCGATGAAGGAGCCGAACGTGCCGATATAGAGATACGCCATGATCCAGGTGTGCTTGCGCCTGACCACGGCGAGCTGGTTCTTGATCGACGACTTGGCCGTGGTCAGGTTGTTCATGAAGAACACTGCGCCGAACACCGCGATCGCGATCGGCAGCACCCACATCAGGCCGGCGTTCTGGAGGAAGACGCCGTCGACGGGCGATGCCTGGAACAGGTTGATGACGGCGAGCGTCATCAGGATCGGGGTCAGGAGCTGCACGCTGGAGACGCCGATATTGCCGCCGGCCGCATTCAGTCCGAGCGCCCACCCCTTCATCCGGTCGGGGAAGAAGAACGAGATGTTCGTCATGCTGGAGGCAAAATTGCCGCCGCCGAGACCGGCGGTCGAGGCAATCAGCAGCATCAGCCAGAACGGCGTGTCGGGCTGGCCGACGAAATAGGCCAGCGAAAGCGTCGGAATGAGCAGGATCGCCGCGCTGAAGATGGTCCAGTTGCGCCCGCCGAAGGTCGTCACCGCGAAGGTGTAGGGAAAGCGCATCAACGCGCCGATCAGCCCGGGCACCGCGACGAGCTGGAACAGCTGGTCGGTGGTGTAGTGGAAGCCCGCCTGCGGCAGCTTGGTGGTGACGATGCTCCAGATCAGCCAGACCGAGAAGCCGATATGTTCGGCCACGATCGACCAGATCAGGTTGCGTCGCGCGATAGTCTTGCCAGTCGCATTCCAGAACGCCTCATCTTCGGGGCGCCAGTCTGAAATCCAGGTTGGATTCTTCGTCATTGAGTATCCCTTCTTGCCTCACCGCTGCGTCGTTGCAGGCTCAGCCTCCGGCCACGGAGGCGCGCGCCGAGGCCAAGCCCCGGTGGCGAGTTCACGATGCTGATTGATGATGTTGAGGGACGTCGTCGTTGGCGTCGCGGCCGGTGTTTCAATTTCCGTGCCAACTGCGCGCATTCCGGAAACGCAGGAAATTCAGGAGCTTGTTCGTCGTGCCCCAAATTCTTGCAGCACTATTTCGCACGCAAATTTTGCGATTCGCTCAATCCCTGTGCGCCGCACAAGGATTGAGCTTGATGATTCAAAATTAGGCGTTGCGTGAGCATCTGTTGGTGACGCGCCTACGCGGCTTCGACGAAGCGATGACGCTCATAGAGGAATTCGAGCACGCGCTGCCGGCACTTCAGGTAAGTGACGTTGGTCGCGAGTTCGAGCCGCTTGCGCGGCCGCGCCAGCGGCACCTCCAGCACCTCGCCGATGCGCGCGCTCGGCCCATTTGTCATCATGACGATGCGATCGGACAGCAGCACCGCCTCGTCGACGTCGTGGGTGATCATCAGAATGGTGTTGCCGAGCTTCTGATGCAGCGCCATCACCGAATCCTGCAAATGCGCGCGGGTCAGTGCGTCGAGCGCGCCGAAAGGCTCGTCGAGCAGCAATACTTTCGGCTCCATGGCAAGCGCGCGGGCAATGCCGACGCGTTGCTTCATGCCGCCGGAGATTTCCGAGGGCCGCTTGTCCTTGGCATGGGCCATCTGCACGAGGTTGAGATTGTGCATGACCCAGGCGTCGCGTTCGGAGCGCTTCTTGGTCTTGGCGAAGACCTTGTCGACGCCGAGCCGGACGTTCTCGTACACGGTCAGCCATGGCAACAGGCTGTGGTTCTGGAACACCACCGCGCGATCCGGTCCCGGCGAGTTCACCTCGCGGTTCTCGAGCAGCACGCCGCCCATGGTGGCGTTGGTCAGGCCTGCGATGATGTTGAGCAGGGTCGACTTGCCGCAACCGGAATGGCCGATGATCGAGACGTATTCGCCCTTGTCGATGGTGAGATTGATATCCTTCAGCACCTCCGTGGAGGCTGCGCCGCGGGTGAAAATCTTGTCGATATGGTCGAGCTTCAGATAAGCGGTCATGTGCTTCCCCTTTAATTCAGCGCGGTGCCGCGGGTGACGATCTTGCCGGCGCCCGCGATCAGGCGGTCGAGCACGAAGCCGATGATGCCGACATAGAACAGCGCCAGGATGATTTCGCTGATATGCGAGGAGTTCCAGGCGTCCCAGATGAAGAAGCCGATGCCGACGCCGCCGATCAGCATTTCCGCGGCGACGATCGCGAGCCATGACAGGCCGATGCCGATGCGAAGTCCCGTGAAGATGTAGGGCGCGGCGGCAGGGATCATGATCTTGGCAAAGAACTCGAGCGGGTTGAGCTGCACCACTGCGGCGACGTTGCGATAGTCCTGCGGAATGTTGCGGATGCCGACCGCGGTGTTGATGATGATCGGCCAGACCGAGGTAATGAAGATGACGAAGATCGCCGACGGCTGGCCGTCACGGAAGGCCGCGAGCGAAAGCGGCAGCCAGGCCAGCGGTGGGATCGTGCGCAAGACCTGGAACAGCGGATCGAGCCCGCGCATGGCCCAGACCGACTGGCCGACCAGGACGCCGAGCGCGATGCCGGCGATGGCGGAGAGCGAATAGCCGAGCGCGACGCGCTGGAGACTGGCGGAGAGATGCCAGAACAGACCCTTGTCGATGCCGCCATGGTCGAAGAACGGATCGAGGATCAGCTCCTTGGTGTCCTTGAAGACTTTTGACGGCGGCGGCAGCGCCGAGCCGGCGCGACGGCAGACCAGCTCCCATATCAGCATGAGCAACGCGACCACGACGAGCGGCGGGATGACGCGCACGGCGGTCTCCCGCGCCATCCGCGCGTAAGTCTCCGATCGCGGCGGCCGCTTCGGTGTCATCGCGACGACCGGCGCGGCAGCGCTCGCAGGCTTCGCGGTCTCAACCTCGATCTTCGTGGCGGGCATCTTCATCGCAATATCTCTCCGGCTGCAAAAGACGATGCGGCCGCCCGGAGGCGGCCGCTGGCTCCATCAGACTTCGACGCGCTTGATCGCGAGCGACTTCAGATAGGCAGCGGGATTTTCCGGATCGAACACCTTGCCGTCGAAGAAGGTCTCCTTGCCGCGCGACGTAGAGGCCGGGATCTCCGCACTTGCGACGCCGAGCGTCTTGGCCGCATCGCGCCACATGTCCTCGCGGTTGACCTTGGCGATCAGCGCCTCGGTGTCGAAATTCGCCTCGTACTTGCCCCAGCGGATGTCCTCCGTGAGGAACCAGAGGTCGTGGCTCTGGAACGGATAGGAGGCGAAGTCGCGCCAATACTTCATGATGTGCGGGGAGTTCTCGACCACCTTGCCCGGGATGCCGTAGTCGAACTTGCCAGCGGTGCGGTCGAGCACGTCTTCGACGGGGCAGTTCATCCACTGCCGCTTGCCCATGATGGCGGCAAGCTCGGCCTTGTTCTCGGCCTTGTCCGACCATTGCTGCGCTTCCATCACCGCCATCAGCAGCGCCTTCGAGGCCTTTGGATATTTATCGACGAAGGCGGCGCGCATGCCGAAGGATTTTTCCGGATGCTTGTTCCAGAGTTCGCCGGTGTTGATGGCGGTGTAGCCGATGTTCTGATGGATCAATTGCAGATTCCAGGGCTCGCCGACGCAGAAGCAATCCATGGTGCCGACCTTCATGTTGGCCACCATCTGCGGCGGCGGCACCACGATGGTCTCGATGTCCTTGTCGGGATCGATCCCGCCGGCGGCGAGCCAGTAACGGATCCAGAGGTCATGCGTGCCGCCGGGGAAGGTCATCGCGGCCTTCACGGCCTTGCCTGAGGCCTTCTTCTTCTCCAGCGCCGCCTTGAAGGGCGTGGCGTCGACGCCGAGCTTCAGGTCGGCATATTCGTTGGCGACGGAGATGCACTGGCTGTCGAGATTGAGCCGCGCCAGGATGTACATCGGCGTCGGCTGATTGTTCTGCGTCACCTTGCCGGCCGAGATCAGATACGGCATCGGGGTGAGGATGTGCGCACCGTCGATGCCGTTGCCTTCTGAGCCGAGCACGAGATTGTCCCGCGTGGTGCCCCAGGAGGCCTGCTTCTGCACGTCGGTGTCAGGCATGCCGTATTTGGCGAACAGGCCCTTGTCCTTGGCGACGAACAAGGGGCCGGCATCGCTCAGCGCGATGAAGCCGAGCTTGGCACCCTTGACCTCGGGGCCGGCGTCCTGCGCGAAGGCGCCAGCGGGGAAATTGAGTTTTACGGCGGCCAGGAGTGCGGCGGTCGAGCCGGCGGCCTTCAACAATTGACGGCGGCTGAGGCCAGTGTCCGACGGCCGGCGGGTGCGCTTGGTCATGGGCGATATCGTCCTTTGCGTCGTTGCAGAATGATTGCGTCAGTGCACACGAGCAGCCCATCCGGTCCGGCGACGCCTGAAGCTGCGCATGCGAACGCGCGGCGGGGAGACCCCCGTCTGGTGGCGTCGGCAATTCGGATGAGAAGTCTCGCGGGACGGCTTCAATGGCGTCGGGCTGGAACTATTCAAGCTTCGTGCCAAGCGCCACAACGTAGAAAATCTCGAAAGATCAGTATGCTACAGGCAGCGCGCCAGTCTGTCGCAGGCCCGTTCCGCTCGCGAAATTTGCGGCTTGCCCAATAATTGTGCGGCGCACAACAGTTGTGCAGCAGCTCAAGCAAAAGGCCGCATCAAGCGCAAAAGCCGGGGCAGCCAAAGCTCTACCAGATTGATGTTGCTTGCTTTTTATGAGCCCAGCACACGGCACGCAACTTGCTTCTCCATTTACGTCAATGAAGACTGCGGCTTTGCCGCATTGATGCAGGCGCTGGCGGCTGCATCCCGGAAGCTCAACTGCTTCGCGGCCCTCCTCGGCTCGGTCGTCGTGACGCAATCCCAAAGGCTTCCAACTCTCCATCGCCTCGTGCGCGGCAGGTCAGCCCGCACGGGCAGTGACGTTCAATCGCTCTCGCAGGAGGGCGAGATCTCTTTCTCAGGAAGCAAAAGGAACCATCGATGTCGTATCTCGCGCCTTCGGAATTCGTCACCAAGATGGTGGATGCGGGCGAGTCCAAAGTCTTCATGTCCACCCGGGATACCATCATCCGCGCCTACATGGCCGGCGCCATCCTGGCGCTCGCGGCATGGTTCGCCGTCACGATCAACGTGAACACGGGGCAGCCGCTGATCGGCGCGCTGCTGTTCCCGGTCGGCTTCGTCATGCTGTATCTGCTGGGCTTCGACCTCCTGACCGGCGTGTTCGTGCTCTCCCCGCTCGCGCTGATCGACAAGCGCCCCGGCGTCACCATCGGTGGCGTCTTGCGCAACTGGGGCCTCGTCTTCGTCGGCAACTTCGCCGGCGCCTTCACCGTGGCCTTCATGATGGCTTTCGTCACGACCTTCGGCTTCACGCAGGACCCCGATAAGATCGGCACCGCGATCGGCAATATCGGCGAAGGCCGAACGCTGGGCTACGCTGCGCATGGCGCGGCCGGCATGGCGACGCTGTTCCTGCGCGGCATGCTTTGCAACTGGATGGTCTCGACCGGCGTGGTCGGCGCCATGATCTCGACCTCGGTCCCCGGCAAGGTCATCGCGATGTGGATGCCGATCCTGGTGTTCTTCTACATGGTGTTCGAGCATTCCGTCGTGAACATGTTCCTGTTCCCGTCGGGCCTGATGCTGCACGCAAAATTCTCGATCATGGATTACCTGATCTGGAACGAGATCCCGACGGTGCTCGGCAACCTCGTCGGCGGCCTCGCCTTCACCGGCATGACCCTCTACGCCACGCACGTCATGACCAAGCCGAAGCGCCAGGCCGGCAAGGCCACGTCGCCCCGCGTCGCGGCCTGATACGTCTCGACAGGAGAGCCTCGCCCGATCAGGGTGAGGCTCCCCTTTGCCGGTGATGACGATGACCCGCGGACTTCAGATCTCGGTCGGCCAGCATTCCGACAAGGGTCGCAAGCCCATCAACCAGGATTTTCACGGCGTCCTCGTTCCGGACGAGCCGATGCTCAGCCTGAAGGGCATTGCGGCCGTCCTCGCCGACGGCATCTCCAGCAGCACGGTGAGCCAGATCGCCAGCGAGTCGGCGGTCAAGAGCTTCCTGATGGACTATTATTGCACGTCGGAATCCTGGACGGTGAAGACCTCCGCCCGCCGCGTGCTGGACGCGACCAATTCCTGGCTCCACGCGCAGACGCGCAAGAGCCAATATGCCTATGACCGTGACAAGGGTTATGTCTGCACGCTGAGCGCCATGGTCATCAAGGCGAGCACCGCGCACATCTTCCACGTCGGCGACTGTCGCGTCTACCGCGTGGCCGGCAAGGCGCTCGAACAGCTGACCGACGATCACCGGATCATCGTGTCCTCGGAGCAGACCTATCTCGGCCGTGCGCTCGGGATCAATCCGCAGCTCGAGATCGACTACCAGAGTTTCGAGATCGAGACTGGCGACACGTTCCTGCTGGCGACCGACGGCGCCTATGAATTCGTCGACGCGCGTTTTGTCACGAGTGCGCTCAGCGAGCATGCAGCCGAGCTCGACGGAGCGGCGAAGGCGATCGTCGAGGAAGCCTACCGGCGCGGCAGCGACGACAACATCACAGTCCAGATCCTCCGCATCGATGCAGTGCCGCAGCGCGAGCCGGCCGGCATCTTCAACCAGACCTCCCAGCTGCCCCTTCCCCCGCTGCCGGAGCCGCGGGCCATCTTCGACGGCTACAGGATCGTCCGCGAAATCCACGCCAGCAGCCGCAGCCACATCTACCTTGCCGTCGACGCGGTGACCGAGGAGCCGGTCGCGCTGAAGCTCCCGTCGATCGATTTGCGCGACAATGCCGCATACCTCAAGCGCTTCCTGATGGAGGAGTGGATCGCGCGCCGGATCGACAGCCCGCACGTGCTCAAGCCGTTGTCACAGTCGAAACGGCGCAGCTACCTCTACGTCGCGACCGAATTCGTCGAAGGTCAGACTTTGCGGCAATGGATGACGGACAATCCACGTCCCGATCTCGAAACCGTCCGCGGACTGGTCGAGCAGATCGCCGCGGGCCTGCGCGCCTTCCACCGCATGGAGATGCTGCATCAGGACTTGAGGCCCGACAACATCCTGATCGACAAGACCGGCACCGCGAAGATCATTGACTTCGGATCGGTCAGGGTGGCAGGCGTCGCGGAGGCCGCCCCTCAGGACGAGGCCGACGAAATTCTGGGAACGGTACAGTACACGGCGCCGGAATATTTTCTTGGGCAAGGCGGCTCGCCGCGCTCCGACATGTTTTCGCTGGCTGTGATCTGCTACCAGATGCTGACGGGAAAGCTTCCCTATGGCACTCAAATCGCCAGGATCCGGCGCAAGGCGGACGTGCGGAGGCTCAAATACCGCCCGGCCGATGACGACAGCAACGTGCCCGCCTGGGTCGACGGCGCGCTCAGACGTGCGCTGCATCCGGATCCCTACAAGCGGCACGAGGATCTGTCCGAATTCGTCTTCGAGCTTCGCACACCCAATCCGGCCTATCTCGACACGCGGATCACGCCGCTCTTGGAGCGCAGCCCGCTGATGTTCTGGAAATTGACCACGGCGGCGCTCGCCTGCGTCGTCGTGGTCCTGCTTGCGATGTTGCACGCGCGCTGATCCGGGTGTCGCCACGCAAAGCATCACCACGTGATCAGCGGAGACCGATGCAGCCAGGTATCGGCGCGCACTTGATCCAGCACGAATGTCGCAACGTCTTCGCGCGCGATGCTACCGCCATGGAAGCCCGAAAGATCCGTCAGGGCCCGGACCGAGCCGCGGCCGGGCTTGTTGTTCAGGATCGAGGGGCGAACCAGGACCCAGTCCAGCCCGCTGTCTTTGACGATTGCTTCCTGCCGGTCCTTGTCGGTGTACACCTTCTTCAGGAGAAGCGGAAAGATCACATTGTCGGCGACAAAGCCGCCGTGCCCGGCACTGTCGCCGGCGCCCATTCCCGTGATGCAAACGAGCCGCGAGACCTGCTCGGCCTTCATCGCGCTCACGAGCGCGCGCGTCCCGGTCGAGAGAAGCGTCACCTCGCGGAACGGGCTTACCGGTGTACCCAGCGCACTGACCACGGCCTCACGGCCTTTGAGGGCTGCGCGCAGGGCTGTTTCATCGCGGGCGTCTCCGACGATAAGCTTCGCCCCCGTGATGTCACGTGCCTTCTCGGCGGAACGCACCAGCACGGTGACGTCGTAGCCTCGCGCCACCGCCTGGTTGACGATCAGGCGACCGGTGGCACCGGTCGCTCCAAGCACCAATATCTTCGTCGCACCTTGCGGATCCGCCGGAACAGTGGCGATTGAAGAGGTCATGATGGGAGTCCTCGTTGTCGTGATGGGGACGTGCCCATGCCGTCAGGCAGAGGCCGCGATTTCGGAGACGAAGTCGCGATAGGAGCGCAGGGGACGGCCCAACAACGCGGTCAGACGCTCGACGTCGCCGGCTTCGGGGACCATTCCCTCGGTGAGGAAACGCTCGCTCATCAGCCGCATGTCGTAGGCCATCCAGCTCGGCATGAACTGCCGGAGATTCTTCTCGAAGCCGGCGGTATCGTCACCGGGATAGGCGATCGTGCGACCCAGCACCTCCGACCAGGCGGCGGCGGCTTTCGCGCCGGTCAGCGTATCGGGACCGACAAGATTGATGCGCGTGAGCGGAAGCGGTGTTGCAGCGCGCTCACGACGGATCAGCTCGAGGGCCGCGATCTCACCGATGTCGCGCGCATGGATCATGGCGAGTCCCCTGCTCCCGATCGGCATCGGATAGATGCCATATCCGGTCACCACGTCCTTGATCGTGACGTCGTTGTTCATGAAGTACGCCGGGCGCAGGATGGTGGCGTTGAAGCCCATCTGCTCGATCATCCGCTCGACGCCGAACTTGCCGGCAAAGTGCGGGACGTTCACGTAGCGATCGCTGTGGATCACCGAGAGGTACACGACCCGCTCGACGCCAGCCTCGCGGGCGACGTTGAGCGCGATCAGCGCTTGCGTGAATTCATCCGGCACCACTGCGTTGAGCAGGAACAGGGTCGAGACGCCCTTGAACGCGCTGCGGATCGAGTCGACGTCGAGCAGGTCGCCCTGCACGACGGTGACGCCTGCCGGGAGGTTTGCCTTGGCTGGATCGCGGGCGAGAGCACGGACATCGGCGCCGCGTTTGGCGAGCTGTTCGACGACGTGGCGGCCGACGGTGCCGGTTGCACCGGTAACGAGGATGGTCATGGAGATCACTCCGGGTTGGTCAGAAGACACCCGGAAATTAGCGATCCACAAACGAACCGATAGCCGCTATATTTGGACGGACTGTCTCACTGGTGGAACGATGTACCTGCTCGCACTGACCGACTTCAATCTCGTCGCCCGGCACGGCGGCTTCGGACGGGCCGCACGCGCCACCGGACGCCCGAAAGCCACCCTGTCCCGGCGGGTCGCCGAGCTGGAAGCTGCCCTCGACCTGCGCCTGTTCGAGCGCGGGGCGCGCACCCTGAAACTCACACAGGAAGGACGCGCCCTTTACGAGCGGACGGGGGCCTTGCTCACCGAGCTCGATGAGACGGCGACAGCGATCGCCTCGGGTGGGGACAGGCCGCGGGGGCGCTTGCGGATCAGCGCGCCCTTGCTGTTCTCGCAGACTGCAATGGGAAACCTCGCGGCTGGGTTCGCGCTCAGATATCCGGAGATCCGTCTTGAGGTCACGACGGAAGATCGCTCCGTCGACATGGTGGAGGAAGGGTATGACCTCGTCATTCGGGTCAATCCCGATCCGGATGACAGCCTTGTCGGACGAATCTTTCTGCGCGATCGGCTGGTGGTCGTGGCAAGCCCGGACCTGAAACGACCGAGGGACGGCATCGCTGTGCCGGCTGTCATGCGCGGAGCGGGCGACCAGCTGACAAGCTGGGAAGTCACGATGCCCAGTGGAAGGTCGCGCATCGCGATTGATCCGTTCCTGCGCCTGTCATCGCTCGTCATGGTTCGCGACGCGGTCCGGGCGGGCGTCGGCGCCGCACGCCTTCCGGTATCACTGGTCAGTCACGACCTGGCTGCCGGCACGCTGGTGCATTGGGGCGACATCGACGGACCGGAGATCGCGTTGTGGACGCTCTATCCATCGCGCCGGCTGTTGAGCGCGCGCGTCTCCGCCTTCCTCGACTTCATGAAAGAAGCCTTTCCGATGGGGACGCCTGACGAGCTGGCGGCGTTTATCGGGAGATGAGCGGGCGGCGCGCGCTGCTCGCGCCTGACGGTCAGGCGTGCTCCTCCGCCTTCGTCCCCAGCGGCTTCGGCGCCATGCCGCCGCCGGGCTTGAGGTGGAATTCGTAGGTCATCAGGTGCCATCGCCCGTTCGCCTTGCTGCCGTCGGGCAGCTCGAGATCGTTGCGCGGCTCGACCTTGGCGACGAGGTCGTCCTTCACGCCGAACACCACGTCGGAATCCAGATATTTGTCGCCGTCCATGAAGACGTGGGTGATCAGCGGCTCGTAGCCCTTGGCATTGACCAGGAAGTGCACATGCGCCGGGCGCATCGGGTGACGGTTGGTCTGCACGATCATCTCGCCGACCGGGCCGTCGGTCGGGATCGGGTAGCTGCACGGCAAGATGGTGCGGAAGAAGAAGCGGCCATCGCTGTCGGTGATGAAGCGCGCCCGCGCCGAGGCGCCGACCTCGTCATAGTTCGGCTTCTGCGAGTCATAGAAGCCGTCATCGTCAGCGTGCCAGACGTCGACGGGGACATTCGCGAGCGGCTTGCCGTCGAGATCGGTGACACGGCTCTGCACGAACATCCGTTCGCCGGTTTGATTGTTCGGAGAGATGTCGGTTCCGTGCGCCGTCACCTTGTGCTCGCCGACATAGAACGGCCCGAGCACGGTGGTCTGGGTGGCGCCCTCGCGCTCGCGATGGTTGACCGCGTCGACCAGCATGGAGACGCCGAGCACGTCGGACAGCAGGATGAATTCCTGTCGTGTGTCCGTGCATTTCTGGCCGGTGCGGGTCAGGAAATCGATGGCGTATTCCCATTCCGCGAAAGTGAGGCCGGTCTTGCTCACGTAATCGTGCAGCGACTTCACCAATTCCTGGAGCAGGAATTTCGCGCGCGGGTCAGGTGTCTGGTCAAAGCTCCGGACGACGGCTTCGGTGAGTTCGGTTTCGTTGAACTGGGTCATGGTCGTTTGCCTGCGTTTTCTCATTGGCCCGTTGGGGATCTTTTTGGGCTGCTTGGAGGCGTTCCAAAGTGAAGCCTACACCAAACAGCCGGCCGGCGTTAAGCGCGACCGGGTTGGAATAAGACCGCCTTTTCGGCTATCAACGGCGGACAAAACTTTCGGAGGAACTGATGCTCGCCCCCACCCCCGCCTCGCCCGAATCCGTGGGCATGTCCAAGGCCGCGCTCGACCGTGTCGATGCGCATCTGAAGAGCCGGTACATCGATGCCGGTCGCTTCCCGGGCACGCATCTCCTGGTCTATCGCCGTGGCAAGATCGCCCACAGCTCGGTGCAGGGTTTTGCCGACGTCGAACGCAAGCTGCCCGTCAAGGATGACACCATCTACCGCATCTATTCCATGACGAAGCCGCTCACCAGCGTCGCCTTCATGATGCTGGTCGAGCAAGGCCTCGTCGCCATCGATGAGCCGGTCGCCAAGTACATTCCGGAATGGAAGGATCTCGGCGTGTTCGTCGCCGGCACTGCGCCTTCCTTCCTGACCCGGCCGCCGTCGCGGCCGATGCTGATCGTCGACCTCCTGCGCCACACCTCCGGCCTCACCTACGGCTTCCAGCAGCGCTCGAACGTCGATGCCGCCTACCGCGCCGAAAAGATCGGCGAGGTCGAGAAATCCGGCACGCTCCAGACCATGATCGAGAGCCTTGCAAAAATCCCGCTGGAGTTCTCGCCGGGCGAGGCCTGGAATTACTCGGTTTCGACCGACGTGCTCGGCTACCTCATTGGCAAGATCTCCGGCATACCCTTCGAGCAGTTCCTGAAACAGCGCATTCTCGATCCACTCGGCATGACCGACACTGATTTCCACGTGCCGGCTTCCAAGGCCCACCGGTTCGCTGCCTGTTACTCGGCCGACCCGGGTGGCGGCATGACCTTCCATGCCGGCCAGCGCCGCGAGGGCCTGACGTTGCAGGATGATCCAACCAAGAGTTCGTTCCTGTCACCGCCGTCCCTGATTTCGGGCGGCGGCGGGCTGTGCTCGACGACGGCCGACTATCTCACCTTCTGCCGTGCGCTGCTCAATGGCGGCGAACTCGGCGGCGTCAGGTTGATCGGGCCGAAGACGCTGGCGCTGATGACGACCAACCACATTCCGGGTGGACGCTCGCTGCCGGAAGTGTCGCGCTCGCTGTTCGCGGAAGCCGCCTACAACGGCATCGGCTTCGGCCTCGGCTTCGCCGTGACGATGCGCCCGGCCGAGACGCTGGTCGCCGGCAGCCCCGGTGAATACAATTGGGGCGGCGCGGCCACGACTTCGTTCTGGATCGACCCGGCCGAAGAATTGATCACCATCATCATGACGCAGGTGCTGCCGTCGAGCGCCTACCCGCTCCGGCGCGAGCTGCGCAGCATGGTCTACGCTGCGATCACCGAGAGCAATCTCTGAGAAAAATGCACCGATTCCGGGGCATCAGAGCCGCGGGATCAAGCCCCGCTCATTTCAACATCTCCGGCACGATCAGGCGCGGCAGGAACAGGGAAACGCTGGGCCAAATAATGAGCGCCGCCAGCACGAGCAGCATGGGGATCAGCATGATCACCGTGTCCTTAAGCGCATAGCGCAGCCGTACCCCGGCGATCGAGCAGGCGATCATCAAGCAGAGGCCATAAGGCGGCGTCACCAATCCGAAGGCGAGCGAGACGATCGAGATGATCGCAAACTGCACCGGATGAAGGTCGACCGATTTCGCCAGCGGTTCGAGAACGGTGCCGACGATGATGATCGCCGGAATGGCGTCGAGGAAGCAGCCCACCACCAGAAAGCAGAACGCGATGAAGAAGCCGGCCCCGATCGCGCCCATGCCCCAGGTCGAGACGTTAGCCAGCAGTTCCTGCGGAATCCTGTAATAGGCCAGCAGCCAGCCGAACGCGCTCGCGGTACCGACGCAGAACAGCGCCACGCCGGCAAGGCGCCCGGTATCGAGCAGCGCCTTGTAGAGTTCGCGCGCGCCGGTTTCACGGTAGAAGAACGTCGACAGCGCCACGGAATAGAGCACTGCGACGCAGGCGGATTCGGTCGCGGTGAACCACCCCAGCAGGATGCCGCCGACAATGATGAACGGCGTCATCAGCGCCGGTATCGAGCGCCAGATGGCGCAGCACATCTCCCTCCAGGTGTCCTTCGGATAGGTCGGATAGCCCCGGCGCACGGCATAGATATGCACTGTTGCCATCTGCGCGCCCGCGATTAGCAATCCCGGCACGATGCCTGCGAGGTACATCGCGGCGATCGAGGTCGAGATCAGTCCGCCCCACACGATCATCAGGATCGAGGGTGGGATGATGACGGCGAGCACGGCCGAGACCGCGGTGATGGCGATCGAGAACGAGAGGTCGTAGCCCTCCTTGGTCTGGGCATCGATGAATATCTTGGACTGGCTCGCCGCGTCCGCGGTGGAGGATCCGGAGATGCCGGCAAAGAACACCGACAGCACCACGTTGATCTGCGCCAGCGACCCCGGCCAGTGCCCGACCATCGAGCGGGACAGCGCGACCAGCCGGTCGGTGATGCCGCCGATGCTCATCAGATTGGCGGTGAGCAGGAAGAACGGGACCGCTAGCAGGATGAATGAATTGTAGGCGTTGAAGGTTTCCTGCGCGAGCGTCATCAGCGACAGATGCGGCTCGATCAGCAGGATCGGCACGCAGGCAAGGCCAAGCGCGAAGGCGACCGGGACGCGGATGATGAGCAGGCCAACGAAAGTACCGAACAGGACCATTGCGGCCTGCCCGGCAGAAAGAACATTGCCGCTCATTGATTTGCCCCAAACAAAATCCGCATCTCGTCGACGATCTGTTCACCGGCGAACACGATCCAGGTCACGCCGGAAATCGGCCAGGCGACGTGGATCAGCCAAAGCGGCAGATCGGCCAGCTCCGAAGTTCTGTTCCAGGCAAAGCGGGTGAACTCGATTCCGGCGGTTACGAACACCAGTGCCAGCGCCAGCACGCCGAGCCGCGCGAGAATCCGGACCATGGCTTCGCTTCGGCGTGACAGGTCAGGCCAGACGTCGACTTCAAAATGCTGCGACTCTCTGATGCCGACCATGGCGCCAATCATGATCGTCCAGATGAACATGAACCGCGCCATCTCCTCGGTCCAGATGTAGGACGGAATCAAAGGCGTGTAGCGCGAGATGATCTGCAACGTGACCGGAATGACCAGCATACCGACGGAGGCGGCGAGCAGGATTTCCAGCAGTTTTGCATAGGCCGCCGTTGCTCGGCGCCATGGCGACGGGTTCGGTGGCATCGATATTTCAGTCATCACGACTCCGGGGGATCACAATCACGCAATGGGGCAAGCCGTCTGGCTTGCCCCGACGTCCTGTCGCGTGGGCGGCGACAGTTTTCAGACGACGTTGATCTTCTCGAAAATGCCTTCCGCGCCAATTTCCTTGGCGTAGGTGGCCATCACGGGATCGGCGAGCTTCTTCATGGCGTCCCGTTCTTCGAAGGGAACGCGCTTGAGCTTCCCGGCCTTCTCCAGCGTGTCGAGCTTGACGACTTCTTCACTCGACTCCAGTTGTCGGCCGTAGTCGCCGGCCTCCTTGCCGGCCTTCATGATCGCGTCCTGCAACTCCTTCGGCAAGGTCTTTAGCGTCTTCACCGAGAAGCAGATCGGCCGGATCGACACGGCGTGTTGGGTCAGGTTGAGATGCGGAGCCACTTCGTAGAACTTCATCGCCTCGACGCCGGCCGCCTCGTTCTCGCCGGCCGCAATCACGCCGTTCTGGATCGCGTTGTAGATTTCGTTGTAGGCGATCACCGTCGGGCTCATGCCCACGGCCGCAAAGGTCTTCGACCAGATCGGCGCGCCCTGTACGCGCACCTTGAGTCCCCTAAGGTCGGCGAGAGTCTTGAGCGGCTTGTTGGCGAAGATATTGCGGATGCCACCGCCGGAATAGCCGATCAGAACGACCTCGGCCTTGGACGCGACTTCGTCGGCGATCGGCGCCAGGATATTGGCTTCGACGACCTTGTTCATGTGGTCGATGCCCTTGAACACGAAGGGCGCGTCGATGAACGGGGCCGCCTTGGCGAAGGTCGACATGTGAGCCGGCGAGACGATGCCGTAATCGACGGCTTTGCCCTGCGACATGTACTCGAAATATTGCTTTTCGAGGCCAAGCGAGGAATTCCTGTGCAGTGTGAAGTTGACGGGCTTGCCGTAGTACTTCTTGACCAGCTCTTCGAACCGGAGCAGGGCCCGGTTGAAGGCGTGGTCGTCGTTGAACTGGACCGCGCCGTTCAATGTGATCGGCGACTGTGCCCTGACGATTGACGGCATGCCCATCGCAGCCGCCGCAGTGGTCGCGCCGAGCCCAGCGAGAAATGATCTTCGCTTCATCGTCTCCCCTCCTTTTGATGCTCCGGCCCTGTCGCCGGGCCGTGAGCGCAGCCGGTATGCGGCTTGCGAGTGGGAAGCGTATGGAAAACCTCGGCGGGACGGAAGTCATTTCACGCGCGCGGGAGGCCCTCTTCGTCGCAGGGCCACCCCTTTCGCGAACTGCTGCACTGCAACTTGCGCTCCTGCCGGTGCGTGGCAGGCCGAGGGGAGCAGCCTCTCTTAGCAAACAGACGGCGTGCGGGCCCGTGCGCTGCACGCACAGACCCGCCTTCCACTGCCGCTTAGTGCATGTGGCCGATCAGATAGATGCCGCCGCCGATCACCAGCACGGCCGGCACGGCCCAGAGAATCAGAACTGGCATTTGTCATCCTCCTCAGTTGGACGTGCAGACCTTGACGGTCTTCATGCCGGCTTCAGCTTCGGTGCGCGATTTGTAGATCGCGCCCGATGGGCTGACGACGGTCATGGACGTGTCCGTCGGCTTCTTGTCGACGATTGTGCACTTCTTCGTCTTGACGTCCTGCACGACATAGAACTCGTCGGCCGCGAACGCCGGCAGGGATATTGCGGAAAGCATCAATGCTGCAGTTACTATCTTCAACTTCATTTGTAGTCCTCCTCCAGAGCCCGAGCCGTCAGCCCGGTCATCTACAAACGGGAAAAAGCGGCAATTAGTTCCCTGAGCCGGGAACGCTGTCCGCAATGAGGGGTTGTTGCGGCGCATGTTCAAACGAGGAGAACGAGATGAAGAAGTTGTTCCTGCTTTCCGCCGCGGCGGTCCTGATGTCGACCGGTGCTTTCGCGCAATCGACCGTCGTGACGACGACCGGGACGGGCCACGCGGCGGCCGTCCAGATCGAGCCGCAGTACCGAACCAAGATCAAATCCTACGTCACCGAGCATCGCATTCGCCCGGTGACCACGAAGGAAAAGATCGTTGTCGGTGCGGCGGTGCCGAGCGACGTCGAGCTTGAGGCCGTTCCCGCAGACTGGGGTCCGTCGCTGACGAAGTATCGCTACGTCTACTCCGGCGATCGCGTGATGCTCGTCGATCCCGGTACGCGCACGGTCGTTCAGGAAATTGATTGATCCAGGTGTAAGGGGGCCGCCTTGAGGCGGCCTCCCTCTCTGGGAGTTGACATTATGAAATCGCATCGAGAGGCCCGGATCGCCGGGCTCAGCCTGGCGGCCGTGTACGCCATGTGTCTCCTACTGACCGCAATCAGCATGAGCTGAGGCGCAGCCGCGGACCGCGCTGCAAAATCTTCTTCCTGGGCGGCGCGTCCGAACGCAAAAATTATTGGCGTAGCGCAAATCCCGCCCCTATGGTCTCCCAAAATCATAAATCCGGCGCTCCCCTGCGCTGGAACCGGGACGCCCGCGTTTGTCAAAGCTCACTTTGCCGGTCCGGCTCGCTCTTCTGGTGACGGGAACGATGTTGCCGCTGATCGTCTTCGCGGTCGGCATTGCCGTCTACAATTACAAACAGGACCGCAACGACGCGACCCGCCGCGTGCTGGAGAATGTGCGCAGCATGCGCCTCGTGCTGGACTCGGAGGTGCAGCGGATGACCGGCGGCCTGCAGGTGCTTGCACTGACGAATTCGCTGCGCAACGACGACTTCCAGAGCTTCCGCCGCATCGCGCTCGGCTTCGTCGACCAGTACGGCAAAGGCGGCCTCGTGCTGATCTCCGATCGCAAGGGCCGGCTGTTGTTTTCCTCCGCGACCGAGGACACCGCAAGCCTGCCGCCACGCGGTCATCTTGAGATCATCGAGAAGGTGTTTGCGACCAGGTCGCCGCAATATTCCGACCTGTTCACCGGCGCGATCAACGGCCGGCAGGTGCTTACGGTCGAGGTTCCGGTGCTCCGCGACGGCGAAGTGATCTACGACCTCTGCTTCAGCCCGCCGGTCAGCACCTTTCAGGACCTGGTGGAAAAGCAACGGCCCGACCGGGATTGGACGGTCTCCCTGCTCGACACCAAGGCTATCGTGTTCGCGCGCACGCCGAACCCTACGGAGATCTTTGGCAAACGGGCTACCGGCGCACTGTACGAGAGTATGTTGCGCACGCCGGAAGCCGCACTCTCGACGGTTTCGCTCGACGGCGTCGCGTTGTCCACCGTCTATACGAGGTCGCGGCTGACCGGCTGGACCATCGTGGCCGGCGTCGCCGAGAGCTCGCTAATCGCTCCGCTCTGGCGCAACATCGCGATCACCAGTTTTATCGGCGGCGTCCTGCTGCTGACCGGCCTGACCTTCGCGGTCCGGATGGCGACCACGATCGCGCGCGGCGAGATGCTGCACGATCTCCTGATCGACGAGCTCAACCATCGCGTCAAGAACACGCTCGCGTTGATGCAGGCGATCGCGGTGCAGACCTTCCGCAGCGCCAGCCGGGACGAGCGGGTAAAATTCGAGGGCCGGCTCGGCGCGCTGGCCGAGGCGCATAATTTGCTCAGCCAGGAGAAATGGGCGGGCTCCGAGCTGCGGGACGTGATCGCCCGCGCGCTCCAGCCGTTCCTGCTGAATAATCCGGAGCGCATCCGCATGGCCGGACCCGCGGTGCCGCTGTCGCCGCGGCTCGCCGTGGTGCTGTCGATGATCGTGCACGAGATCGCCACCAACGCGGCGAAATACGGCGCGCTATCCAACGAGACCGGCCGGGTGACGCTGGAGTGGCAGGTCGTCGCCGATGCGCCGAAGCCGCGGCTGCGCCTGATCTGGACCGAGATCGGCGGACCGCCGGTGACGGCGCCGGTGCAACGCGGCTTCGGCTCGCGCCTGATCGAGCGCAGCGCGCGCGACCAGCTCGGCGGCGAGGCAACGGTCGACTTCCTGCCCCGCGGCGTGGTCTGCACGGTGATTTGCGCGCTGGACGAGGCGCGATGAACGGAGGCCGGCAATGAAGATCACTAGGGTTCGCACGCACATTCTCGAAGCAAAGCTGTCGCAGCCCTTTGCCTATTCGCGCGCCTGGTACGACACGCGCACCGCAATGCTGGTCGAGATCGAGACTGACAATGGTCTTGTCGGATGGGGTGAATGCTACGGCCCGGCGCGCATCACGGCGGCAGTGGTGCAGAGTATCGCTCCGTGGCTGATCGGCGAGGATCCGTTGCGCACCGACGTGCTGTGGCAGATGGTCTATGCGCGCCTGCGGGATCACGGCCAGAAGGGCGTCGTGATCCAGGGGATGAGCGGCATCGACATCGCGCTATGGGACATCAAGGGCAAGCATTTCGGCGTACCCGTGCATCAGCTTCTCGGCGGCGGCGCGCGCAAGCAGGTTGCGGCCTATGCGACCGGTCTCTACCGGCGCAAGTCAGGCGATCCGCTGAACTATCTGGCGGAGGAAGCGGCGGGTTATGCCGCCGAAGGATTCCGCGCCGTGAAGCTGAAGGTCGGTTTCGGCATCGCGGAGGATGCCGCGGTCACCCGCGCGGTGCGCGAGGCGATCGGCCCCGATGTCGCGCTGATGGTCGATGCGAACCACGCCTATGACGCGGTCGCGGCGATCCGGCTCGGCCGCCTGATCGAGCGCCATGACATCGGATGGTTCGAGGAGCCGGTGCCGCCGGAGGACATCGCGGGCTATCGCGCGGTGAAATCCGCGCTTACGATTCCGGTCGCCGGCGGCGAGTGCGAATTCACGCGCTTCGGCTTCCGCGAGTTGTTCGTCTCGCACGCACTTGACATCGCCCAGCCCGACACCTGCGCGGCAGGTGGTCTCTCCGAATGCAAGAAGATCGCCGACATGAGCGAGGCGTTCGGCATCCGCTACAATCCGCATGTCTGGGGCACCGGTATCGCGATCGCCGCGTCGCTCCAGCTCCTCGCGGTGCTGCCCTCGCAAACGCCGACTTCGCTGTCACCGCTCGAGCCGATGCTGGAATTCGACCGCACTGAACATCCGATCCGGCAGGCGATTTTGCAGGAGCCGATCGAGCATGCGAGCGGCGTCGTGCGGGTGCCCGAGGGGCCGGGCCTCGGTATCGAGATCGACCGCGCCGCGCTAGCGCGCTTTGATGCGGAGGCCTAACCGATCGTCTGCAACGTCGGAAACGTCTCCAGCAGCCAGATGCTCACGTTCGAGACCGCGCCGGTGAGGAATCCAATACCGGTGATCACCATCAGGACGCCCATGGCACGCTCGACATTGACGAGATGGCCCTTCATGCGCGCGAACAGGGTGGAAAACTGCTCGATCATCAGGGCAGCGATCAGGAAGGGAATGCCGAGCCCGGCCGAATAGACCGCGAGCAGGCCGGCGCCTCTCGTCACTGTCGCTTCGGCGGCGGCGACCGAGAGGATCGCGGCGAGGATCGGGCCGATACAGGGTGTCCAGCCAAAGGCAAAGGCCAGCCCCATCACATAAGCGCCCCAGAGGCCGACGGGCTTGGGCGCGGTCAAGCGTCCCTCGCGCATCAACAGGCCGATGCGCGTCAGGCCGAGGAAGTGCAGGCCCATGACGATGATGACGATGCCGGCGAGGATCGAGAGTTCGGCCGACCAGGCCCGGATCAGCGCCCCGATCAGCGAGGCGCTGGCGCCGAGCGCCACGAACACCGTGGAGAAGCCGAGCACGAACAGGAGTGCCGACATCATGATGGCGCGTTTGGAGGCCGATGCGGGCTCTTCGCTTTCGACATGCTCGATCGTCGCGCCCGTCAGATAGATCAGGTAGGGCGGGACCAGCGGCAGGACGCACGGGGAGAGGAAGCTGACGAGGCCGGCAATCAGCGCCGCCGGGATCGAAACATTTTGCATGATGCAGTCGGAACCATCTCTGGCGCCGATGCGGCGCGCGGGGAATGCGCGCGGCCCGGAGCCGAACCGGCTCTGGTGTAGCCGATGCCAGCGAATGCGCAACAGAGGCGCACAAAACCAGGGCTCCTCCCGATGCCGTCTGTGATCACAGATGCGGCACCGGGACACGCACAAATCTCGCCAAAAAGCGAAACTCGGCGGCGCGGCTACTTCACCACGCGGAGCAGCGGACGCCGGGGCTGGTCCTGCGTCTGCTTGGAAGGGGGCTGCGGTTCGCTCGTGGCCGTCCGCAGCATTTCGTCGCACAGTGCCTTGAGATCGGCACTGTCAATTCCTTTGAGCTTCATCCGCACGTCCAGGATGACAATGGACAGCAGCTCGGCCGACTCACGGCTATTGCTCTCGTTGAGCACCCTGCGGCACTCTTCGAGCGTTTCCAGCACCGACTGCAACTGTTCGTCTGAATGCGACACGGCGTTCTTTCCGCTAATTCGGCCTGTGAGACGTGGTTGTGACGACCCCTTTGGCCCCCATGGAGCGTCGAGGATAACACGAGGCCGCTACGCCCCCGAACATGATTTCAGTGTGTTTCTGCCTTGAAACCGCGGTTCCGGCGCGTATCGCGTCGCGCCGCCGGCCGTCGAAACGCTCAGTCGTAAAGCGCTCGATCGTAAAACGCTCGCTCGTAAAACGCCTGGCGTGCTGCAATTGATCCATCGCGGAAGGCACCTGCTCTCGCGCAAGGACGTTCATTGCGGACAATGCCGACAATCCCGCAGGCAAGTCACGGCTCACAACGGAACTCACGCCACACCCCTCATACGGGCGATGGTTTGCCCGATTCCTAGCCCTTGTTCCTAGGCTTGGCAGCACCCGAATACCACCTGCGGCGTAGTAAGGATGACGTTCAAAACTCGTCGTTCCCCAACCCGCCGTGGTTGTGGTTTGCCCGAGATTCTGCCAGTTTAGCGACCCGAAGGGACTTGTATGCACTCCTTGGCGGAAAGGGGCGTTCCTCTGGAGGAACGCCCAAAGACAAACGTCAGCGGCCTCTCGGACTGGGATGCGGCGCGCATTTTCCTGGAAGTTGTCCGATGCGGAAGTTTCCGCTCGGCGGCCGAGCGCCTGTCGCTGTCGATCAACGCCGTTCGCCGCCGGATCGATGATTTCGAACGCCAGACCGGCACCACGTTGTTCACCCGCGACGTCCACGGCACCCGTCTGACCGACGAAGGCGCGCTGGTGGTCTCCGCCGTCGAGCAAATGGAGGCGGCTGCCTTCGACGTGCTGCGCACCAGCGATTCGACAGCGAACGCCCTGTCCGGCGAGGTCCGCGTCGCCGTCACCGAGGGACTTGGCACATTCTGGCTCGCCCCGCGACTGGTCGAATTCCAGCAGACCTATCCGAAGATCCTGGTCGATCTGCATTGCGCGATGCGTTCGGCCGACGTCTCCCGCCATGAGGCCGACGTCGCCATTCACCTGTCGCGGCCTTCGGCGCTCGACGTCAAGCTGGTGCGGCTCGGCCGCATGCATCTGATGTTCTGGGCCTCCGAGAAATACATTTCGAAACATGGCGCGCCGCGCTCGGCGGCGGAGTTGATCAAGCACCGCCTGGTGCTGCAGTTCGCGGACCAACTCGCCGCCAAGCAAACTTTCGAGAGCTTCTTCCCCGGCGTTCCGGAACGTGACCTTCTGGTCATGAAGACCAACGTCTCGAGCGCCAACTACTGGGCGGTCGCGAATGGCGCCGGAATCGGCGTGTTCCCGAGCTACGCCATTGCGCTTGGCGGGAAGTTGATTCCACTGGAGGTCGAGCTGAACAGACCGCTGGATATCTGGTTGTCCTACCATCCCGGTAGCGGCCGGATTCCGCGCGTACGGCACATGATCGACTGGCTGATCGAAGCCTTCAATCCGGCGCGCTTCCCGTGGTTTAAGGAAGAGTTCGTGCACCCGCATGAATTCAAGGACGAGTATATGGGCGAACCCCTGACCCAGCTCTTCGGGGGGTTTTCAACCGAAGACCGATGAGAAAAAAGATGAAGACAGCGGCGAAGAGAATGAAGCAGCGCAGTGCCGGCAAGCCGGACATTGAGCTGGGCAAGCGAATCCGTCTACGGCGCGTCGAGATGAAGGTCTCGCAGGCCGAGCTCGGCGAGAAGCTCGGCGTCAGTTTCCAGCAGGTCCAGAAGTACGAGAAGGGCGTCAATCGCGTCGGCGCGGCCCGGCTTCAGCAGATCGCCACCGCCCTCGATGTGCCCGTGACCTTCTTCTATGACGGCGACAACAAGGCGCGCGAAGTCGAGAGCCTGCTCTTCCTGGACTCGGCCTTCAGCCTCCGCCTGCTGCGCGCCTACAGCAAGATCAAGGACCAGACGGTGCAGCGTCAGCTCGTCTCGCTGATGGAATCGATCGCGGCGAACGAAGCCTGAGCCGATCGGCATTCGTGCCTTTCTGCCCGATGTTCAATCCGCCGCGCCACGGGGCGCGGCTGGATTGGACGAGATCCGGACGAGATATCTCCGGCCGCGCGCTCGCGCGGACTTCTCGGGGCGGCATGACCGCCCCTTTTTGTTGACCATTTTTCCCGCCGTCGCCCGCGGTTTGCGCGAACCCATTCCGGCCCTCTCGCGACCCAATCCAGAGACCGCGTGCCTTGCGCATGGGGCTCGCGATGCGCCGTGCTTAAGGGAGCCGCAACCGGGAGGCGCTAGCCTCCCGCCGATTTCTCGAATCAGCCCGACGAACCGGGAATTGCCGATGCGAGCGCCTGTCCGGGCCTCGCTCTCATAGGGAAGATGGGACACATGTCGAAGCGCCATGCGATAATCATTGCCGTCGGCATGCTTGCGAGCGCCTCTGCGCTTGCTCAGACCGAGACCATTGGACAGGCCGGGCCCAAGCCGGCGACTGCGGCTGGCACGGTGCCGGCCATCGCCAATCCGGCCCACGCAGCCGCACCGAAAACCGCCGCGCCGGCGGCCGCATCTACGGCGGAGAGCCGTTCGGCCGCAGCGCTCGCGCTGACGCATGAGCCGACCTATGACGAAGGCTCCGCCCAGCGCATCAAGGATGCGGCGCTGAGCTATTCCGATCTGGCCGTGCGCGGCGGCTGGCCGACGATCCCGGCGGACGCCAAATTCGCGCCCGGCGCCCAGGGCGCCAATGACGATCTCCTGCGCAAGCGGCTGATCGTCTCCGGCGATCTTTCCGCCGACAAGGCGAGCGGCGCCTTCGACCAGGATCTCGCCGACGCCGTGAAACGCTTCCAGGCCCGCCACGGCCTCGCGCCGACCGGAACGATGACGCCGCGCACGATCGCGGCGATGAACGTGCCGGTGCAGAAGCGCATCCGGCAGCTGGAGGCTTCGCTGCAGCGGCTCGAGAACATGAATTTCGGCTTCGGCCAGCGCTATGTCGTGGTCAACATCCCCGCCGCCTTTGCCGAAGCGGTCGAGAACGACGTCGTGGTAAGGCGCTATCGCGTGATCGTCGGCAAGACCGAAAAGCCCTCGCCGACGCTGACGGCCCAGATCAGCAGCGTCGTCCTCAATCCGACCTGGACGGTGCCCTCCTCGATCGCCAAGACCGAGATCTCCGCGCATATGCGCAAGGATCCCAGCTATCTGTCGCGCATGCACATGGAGGTGCTCGACGCCCACGACAATCCGATCGACCCGAATTCGGTTGACTGGTCGGGCACCCATACGCCGAATTTCACCGTGCGCCAGCACAACGGCACGTTCAACGCGCTCGGCGCGGTCAAGATCGACATGCCGAATTCCTATTCGGTCTACATGCACGACACCAACCAGCGCAATCTGTTCAGCGATGATTACCGCTTCGATTCCCACGGCTGCTCGCGCGTCGACAATGTGCGCGATCTCGCCGCCTGGCTGCTGAAGGACCAGCCGAAATGGAGCCGCGCCGCGATCGACGCGGAGATCGCCAGCGGCCAGCATCTCGACGTCGCCATGGCGAAGAAGGTGCCGGTGGCCTGGATCTACCTCACGGCGTGGATGACCAAGGACCAGACCGTCCAGTTCCGCAACGACGTCTATCACCAGGACGAGCAGTTGCTGGAGGCGACCGCCGAAGAGGCGGCCTTCTTCAGCAATGCCGGCAGCCACCCGCTGACCGCGCACATGACCAGATAGATCGCGCCATGCAATCGCGGCACAGGCGGCTGCAAAGCCAGGTCCGTTGTCGCGGTTGACCCTGGCCTCGCCCCGGCCGAACATTGCGCCTCGCCAACGAAAGCGCCCGCGATGTCCGACATGTCCAGCACGACCGAAATTCCCTACGCCGACGGCAAGATCCTCAAGCACACAGCCAGTGGCGTCGGCGTGATCACGTTCAACAATCCCGACAAGCGCAACGCGATGTCGCTGGAGATGTGGGAGGGATTTGGCGAGGCGCTGACCGCCTTACGCGATGACGCTGCCGTGCGCGTCGTGATCCTGCGCGGCGGCGGTGGCAAGGCATTCGTGTCGGGCGCCGACATCAGCCAGTTCGAGAAGACGCGCCATAACGCCGCCGCTTCCGAGGAATACGCAAAACGCAGCGCCGCCCAGCGCGCGCTGCTCGCCGATTATCCCAAGCCAACGATTGCCTGCATCCAGGGTTTTTGTCTCGGCGGCGGCATGCAGGTGGCGATGCTCGCCGACATCCGCATCGCCTCCCATGGCAGCCAGTTCGGCATTCCCGCGGCGAAGCTCGGCATCGCTTATGGCTATGACGGCTTGCGGCACTTGGTGTCGCTGGTTGGCCCGTCCTGGGCACGGCTCCTGATGTATACGGGCATGCGCATCGATGCGTCGGAAGCGCTGCGCATCGGGTTGGTCGAGCGCGTGCTTCCGGAGGATCAGCTCTGGGGCGAGACCATGGCCATCGCCGAGACGATCTCGCAAAATGCGCCGCTCGCGATCAAGGCCGCCAAGCTCACCATCGCGCAAGTGTTGAAGGACGAAAGCGCGCGCGACATGGACGCGATCAGGGCGGTCGGCACGGCCTGTATGGACAGCGTGGATTTTCGCGAGGGCCGGCAGGCCTTCATGGAGAAGCGCAAGCCGCAGTTCCAGGGACAGTGATTCCGTCGCCAGCGAGCAAAATGAAACAATCCAGAGTGCCTCTGCCTGCTTGGCTCTTCGCGATGACGGCGGGCAAACTGAACATGCATTCAGGAAGATTAAATTCCCACGGCCCCGCAACACCATAGCAACCAGCTGATTTGCTGGAAGTTCTCTCGCCATCAAACGAGGGAGATTGCGATGAAACTGAAATTTGCTGTTGTTGGTCTGGCTGCCCTGGGCGGCGCCGCTCTCGCATCAGGACAGGCACTCGCAGCGATGCCGAACGGCATTCCGCAGGCCGACCGTATCGCGAGCGGCCCGGCAGCCGACGTCGATCAGGTGCGCTGGGTCTGCAACCCCTGGGGTCGCTGCTTCTGGCGTCCGAATTATTACGGCGCCTACGGTTTTTACGGCGGCCCGCGACGCTTCTACGGCGGCCGTCCGTGGGGCTGGGGCGGCCACCGCCACTGGCGTCGCTGGTGAATTGCGAGGGGCCGCGAGGCCTCTCTTCCTTGACTACAGCGCCGCAAGCACCGCCTTCGTGATGTCGGCGGTTCCGTTGCGGCCACCAAATTCCATCGGCTTGAGACCGTCGGCATAGACCTTGTCCACCGCACGCTCGATGGTCTCGCCGGCCTCGGCCGCTCCTTCGACGCCGTGCTTGTCGGCGAGCCAGTCCAGCATCATTGCAGCCGACAGGATCATCCCGGTGGGATTGGCTTTGCCCTGCCCCATGATGTCGGGCGCGGTGCCGTGGCACGGCTGGAACACGGCGTATTTGTCGCCGATGTCGGCCGACGGCGCCATGCCGAGGCCGCCGATCAGGCTCGCGGTGATGTCGGAGACGATGTCGCCGAACATGTTCTCCATCACCATCACGTCGAAATCCCAGGGACGCTTCACCAGCATCGCCGAGCAGGCGTCGACATAGAGCCGGTCGGTCTTCACCTCCGGATGACGCTTGGCGATCTCGTCGAAGATGCCGCGGAAGAACGCAAAGGCCTTGAACACGTTCGCCTTGTCGACGCAGGCCAGCGCGCCGGGCTTGCCGCGCGCCTTGCGCCGCTCGGCGAGACGAAACGAGAACTCGAACAGGCGCTCGGACGTCTTGCGCGTGATCAGCATGGTCTCGCGCGCCTCCTCATGGGTGACGACGCCCTTGCCCATCGAGGCGAACAGGCCTTCGGTGGACTCCCTGATCACGACGAGATCGATGCCGCGCTGGTCGGCGCCGACGATCGGGCTCGGCACGCCCGGAATGAGCCGCGCCGGGCGCACACCGGCATAGAGATCGAAGATGAAGCGCAGCTCGATCTGCGGCGCGATCTCGGTGTTGTCAGGATAGCGCACCGACGGCAGGCCGCAGGCGCCGAGCAGGATCGCGTCCGCCTCCTCGCACAGCTTGATGGTGGTGTCCGGCATCGACTTGCCGGCGGCGAGATAATGATTGGCGCCCGCCGGCCCCTCGGTGAAGCGAAAGCTCAGGCCGGATTTCGTCTCGATCTTGCGCAGGACTTCGATGGCCGGCGCCATGACTTCGGGACCGATGCCGTCACCGGCAAGCACGGCAATGTGGAAGGCGTTATTTGCGGACATGGGAAGCCTCAGGAGGAGCGAGCTAAATCGTCATTGCGAGCGAAGCGAAGCAATCCAGAACTGCATCTGCGGAAACACTCTGGGTTGCTTCGTCGCTTCGCTCCTCGCAATGACGGAGGATGGAGCGTTGGTTACGGCGTCAGCACCGTGCGGCCAACCACCGCGCCCTGCTGCAGCTGCACCAGCGCGTCGTTGGCCTTGGCGAGCGGCTGCCGCGTCACGGGGATCGGCGCTATGTTCTTCGCTCGCACGAGGTCGAGCAGCTCCTGCGTCTCGCGCAAATTGCCGACATAGCTGCCCTGGATCGTCACCGCCTTGATCGGAATCAGCGGCAGCGCCCAGGTCGCACCGCCGCCGAACAGGCCGACGAGGACGAGCTTGCCGCCCTTGGTCAGGCAGTCGAAGCCGAGTTGCGTGGTGGCGGCGTTTCCGACGAGATCGAGCACGGCGCGGATGGGACCACCGGCTTTCTTGGCAAGCTGCTCCAGCGCGTCGGCCGCCTTGGGATCGACGGTCGCGAGCGCGCCGGCTTGCTCCGCCGCTTCGCGTTTCTTCGCGTCGATGTCGACCATGATCGCGCCCTTGCCGCCCATCGCCTTCAGCAGCGACAGTGCCATCAGGCCAAGTCCGCCGGCGCCGAACATCACGATCGGCGTGTCGAAGTGCTGCTCGAGCTTCTTCAGCGCGCTGTAGGTCGTGACGCCCGAGCAGGCGTAGGGTGCAGCCGACGCGGGATCGAGGCCTTTGAGGTTGAGCAAATAGCGCGGATGCGGCACCAGCATGTGGTCGGAATAGCCGCCGTCGCAATAGACGCCGAGCGAGCGCGGCGTCAGGCACATGTTCTCGTCACCGGCGAGACAGGTCGCGCATTTGCCGCAACCGATCCAGGGATAGACCAGCCCGACATCGCCGATCTTCACGTCGCCCTGGTCCGACGACTTCACGTCCGGGCCGAAGGCGAGCACCTCGCCGACCGTCTCGTGCCCCATGGTCAGCGGCAGGTTGATGCCGCGGTCCTTCAGCGAGAGCGGCTTGCGGCCGTGGCCGAGATCGTAGCCACCTTCCCAAATATGAAGGTCGCTATGGCAGACGCCGGCGGCCTTCACCTTGATCAGCACCTGCGTGCCGGACGGTTGCGGCGTGGCCTCGTCGAACTCCTGCAGCGGCGCCTTGAAATCGGCGACCTTGAAACTTTTCATTGGCGTCCTCCCGGATATTTTTGTTGTCGTCGCCACCATGGCATGGGCGGCGGGACGAGACAAACTCGGACCTGTCTAATTTAGGCTGACGGATGATGGCAAGCCGGCCACGCGCAACGCCGCATTGCTTGCCACAGCGTGGTATCCGTCAGACTTCCCGTGAGACTTGCCGTCAGCCTTGCCCTCAGCCTTGCACGGCTGTTTTGCCTGACGGAATTGGCGCATTGTCGGTGAGCCCGATCTCCGCGCGCAGTCCGTCCGTGTGCTCGCCAAGAACGGCCATCGTCTTGCCCGGTGTTGTATCAGCACCGGTCATCCGGAACGGCAGATTGAGGACCTGGAACGAGCCGCCTTCATCCTCGACAGACGAGAGCGCCTCTCGGTGCGCGAGCTGCGGATCGGCCAGTGCTTCGGACACAGTGCGGTAGGCCGAGGCCGGCACGCCGGCCGCACCTAACGCGACAAGACAGACATCGGTCGAGAGCTGCCGCGACCAGGCCTCTACACCGTCCATCAAGTCGGCCCAATGATCGCGACGCGCGGCGTAGGTGGAGAAGCGCGGATCGGAGATCCATTCGGGGCGGCCGATCACTCCCATCAGTCCCTGAAACGTCTTCTCGCTGGCAACCGTGATCATGACATAACCGCTCGCCGTCTCGGTCGGCCCGAACATCGGGCGCGGCGGCGGCTTCACGGTGAACTGCGAGTTCTGCAACTCGATCAATGTCAGCGTCAGCATCGATTCCAGCATGGAAACGTCGATATGCTGGCCGAGCCCAGTCAGGGTGCGCTGGTAGAGCGCCGACGCGATCGCGCCGAACCCGTAGGTGCCGGTGACGACGTCGGCATGGTAGATGCCGCAATAATCCGGGCGGCTGCGGCCGGGCTGATAGGCGAGATGCGCCATGTCGTAGCCCGAGGCTGCATGGATCACCGGCGCATAGGCCGGCAGCTCGGCCGACGGGCCGCTCTGGCCGTAGCCGGAGATCGAGCAGTAGATCAGCTTCGGGTTGACCGTGCGTATTCTGTCATAGTCGAGCCGCAGCCGATGCATCACGCCCGGGCGGAAGTTCTCGACCAGGATGTCGGCAGTCGCGGCCAGCCGGCGGACCGCCTCCTTGCCGTCCTCGGACTTGAGGTCGAGCACGACGCTCTTCTTGCCGACGTTGAGCTGGCCGAACACGGTGCTGCAGCCCTTGCGCAGCGGCGGCCGGGTCCGCATCGTCTCACCGCCGTCGGTCTCGATCTTGATGACCTCGGCGCCCATGTCGGCGAGCATCCGCGCACAATGGGGACCGGCGATGGTGGTCGAAAAATCCAGGACCCTGAGGCCGGCGAAGGCCTTTGTCGTGGTCCCCTCATGCTTATCTGATAGCTGCATGCCTGCTTGCGTCCTTGAGTCACTTAGGAACTTATCGAAGTTCTCTGTTGTTGGTGCGCCGACCCTAGAGGGCGGCGGCTGAGTAGGAAAGTCTTTACCGAACAGACACGTCTCGCGGGCGGGCTTGGGAATTCCAGGGCAACTGGACCCGTTCTTGCATAGCAGCAATCGGGCTCCGGCAGAGGGCAGCAGTTCTTGAGGGTCTTGTTCGTTACGACAGAAATGGACGACTTTGTCCGCGTCGGCGGACTTGGAGCCGTTTCCGCTGCACTCCCCCGAGCCCTTCGTCCTTTCGCCGACATCCGGGTCATGTTGCCCGGCTATCGCGACATCATCGAACAACTCACGCATATCCAGGTCGTTGGCCGCTGTCCGGCGTTCGCGGAGATGCCGGCCTGCTCGCTCGGCCGCGCCGCGACCAAGGACGGCCTGCCGGTCTATGTGCTGTTGTGCTCGCAACTCTACGACCGGCCCGGCAACCCCTATGGTGACGAGTCCGGGCGCGACTGGCCCGACAACGACATCCGTTTCGCGCGCTTTGCCTCGGCCGCCGCTGAGCTGGCGATGGGCACGTTGGACAAGGATTGGGCAGCAGACCTGATCCACGCCAATGACTGGCAGGCTTCGCTCGTGCCGGCCTACCTCGCCTGGCGCGGCTCCAAGCTGCCGTCGATCCTGACCATTCACAACCTCGCCTATCAGGGCCTCTTCCCGAAGGACTCGCTGCGGCGGATCGGCGCGCCGGAGAGCTCCTTCCACATCGACGGCGTCGAGTTCTACGACCAGCTCTCCTTCCTCAAGGCCGGGCTGGTCTACGCCTCGCATCTCACCACAGTCAGCGGCACCTATGCGCGGGAGATCACCACGGATGAATTCGGCTGCGGTCTCGAGGGCCTGCTTCGAGTCCGCTCCGACGCGGCCGAGCTCACCGGCATCCTCAACGGCATCGACGAGAGCTGGGACCCGCGTTCCTGCGCCCAGCTTGCCCAGCAGTTCGGCGCCGGCGACTGGGTCGGCAAGAAGGCCAATGCGGATTACGTGCGCAAGCAGTTCGGGCTTGCGGTGTCGCGCGGCCCGATGTTCGGCATCGTCGCCCGGCTGGTGCACCAGAAGGGCATCGACCTCGTGCTGGCGGCGGCCGACGAGATCGTCGATGCCGGCGGGCAGATCGTGGTCACCGGCTCCGGCGAGCCGGCGCTCGAGCAGGCGCTAATCGACGCGCATCGCCGGCGGCCTGACGCGATCGGGGTCGTGATCGGCTTCAACGAGGCCCAGGCGCGCCGCATCTTCGCCGGTAGCGACTTCACATTGATGCCGTCACGCTTCGAGCCCTGCGGGCTCAGCCAGATGTACGCCCAGCGCTTCGGCTCGCTGCCGATCGGCCACCAGACCGGCGGCCTCGCCGAGACCATTACCGACGGCGAAACCGGCTTCCTGTTCTCAAAACCTTCGCATGAATCCTTCCTCGGCGGCGTCCGCCGTGCGTTCTCCGCCTTCATGGCGCAGGACCAGCTCGACACCATGCGTCGCAGTGCGATGGGACGGTCGTTCTCCTGGAGCATCCCGGCCGGCAGCTACAACGCGCTGTACCGGAAGCTGGCGGCGGTGTGAGGCCTGCGTGTCCTCGTCATTGCGAGCGTAGCGAAGCAATCCAGACTGTTTTCCGTGGCAGCAGCCTGGATTGCTTCGTCGCAAGAGCTCCTCGCAATGACGGTGGTTTGTGGCAACGGCGGAGGACTTCACCCCCTCCCGCGCACATCCATCTGCGACCGTCCGATCCAGGCACGGTTGAGGCACCGCGTCATCCAGTCGGGCTGCGGCTCTCCGCGCAGCCGCGCTTGCGCTTCCTGGTAGGGACCGACATAGCGCAGCCGGTCTGGCAACCTTGGATAGACCCGCCGTATCCATCGCAGCGCCTTCTCGGCGGATCTGGTGTCACGCTCGTCAAGCTCGAACCCGAATCCCACACGCAAGCTTTCCGGCAGCAGGCTCGCGGTGAGCGCGCGATACCAGCGCGGCGGACGCAACCACGGGCGCGCTCCACCAAAGATCTGCGCGGCGATATCGCGCGCGGCCGGGCTGACGGTCAGCGTATCCGACTGCGTCATTGCCGCGGTGTAGGCCGCACAGCCGGACCAGTCCGCCGGCAGATCGTGCGCCGTCAACCCGAACAACGCACCGAACAACCGACTCTCGGCCCAGTAGCGTTCGCGTTCGTCCGCCGAGAGCGGCGGCAAGACCAGATCATGCGCCATCAGCGCGGTCTCGACCAGCGTGGCATGAACCCAGCGCAGCGACGGGATGTCGTTGGCACAGTAGCGCGAGCCTGCCGCGAACGGACCGACGGTCTCGGGCATCTCGCCGACGATCATGCTGTGGCGCCGGTGCAATTGCCGCGACGACAACAGCGCGCGGTCAAGCGAACCGAACACCATGGCAAAGACGATGTCGAAGGTGCGGTGAAATCGTCCGATCGGATCAGCGAGGGTTTTCGAATGCTCGGCGATGGCGGCGGCGACCCAGGGATGCGCGAGTTGAAGGAGCAGCGCCCGGCCGGCGCCGAGAAAGATCACGGCCTCGCGGTCGATTTGCCAGGTCACCGTGTCAGGGCCGAACACGCCGACGACCGGTCCCGCCGCGTTGGCGCGGACGGTATCAAGGGCAGATTCAAGTTCGCTCCCGGACACCACCTGCAGGGACTTTCGATTGCGGACCAGGACCGACAATCCGCAAGGCATGTGGCAATTCGATGAAGGGGACGATCGCTTGCGGCCCTACTCCGCCGCCATCGGCATCTCGTCCATATGTTCGTGCAGCACCACGCTCGCGAGCGGATCGAACTCGCCAACCCACGGCCTTCGCTCAAGCACTGACTTTGTGTGCGAATAGCCGGCATCCCAGCGCCGCATGATGCCGGACGGACTGAAGTCGATATCCTTGGTGTGGCTCTCGCGGTCGAGCTGCGGCGCAAGCAGGCGCACGACATGCATCCTGGTCGGGCAGCCGTAGTCGATCAATTCCCTCACCGCCGGATTGCTGCGCTCGCTTTCAGGCAGTCGCGCGGCGAGCTGGCTAATGACGTGGCGCAGGCGATGGGTTTGCTGCTGGCGCGTGATCTGGCTCGCGATCCGGCTGGAATATTGCACATCCTTGTGCCGGTTCAGCACCTCCGCCATCGTGGTCGGCTCGGCGCCGGCGGGATTCCACAAATGCACGGCGAGGATCAGCGAATTTTTGCGTGGATTGTCGTCGAAGACGGCCTCGGTCGGCGTGTTCGACAGAATGCCGCCGTCCCAATAGAGCTCGCCGTCGATGCGTACCGCCGGAAACGCCGGCGGCAGCGCGCCCGAAGCCATGACATGCTTCACCGTCAGCTCGCCGTCGCGGCTGTCGAAATAGCGCATCTGGCTGCTGCGGACGTGAGCGGCGCCGACCGTCAACCGTGGCGCGCAGCGGTTGATCCGGCCGAAATCGACAAGCTCGAGCAGCGTCCGCTCCAGCGGCGCCGTCGAATAGAAGCCGGCGTGATCGGCTCCGAGCGGATAGGAATCGCCCGCATGCGCCAATGGATTGGGACGGAAGAAGCCGGGAATGCCGTGGGTCAAGGTCGACCAATAGGCGAGCTTTTCATTGAAGCCGGCAAACGGGGTGCGCAGATTCCAGACCGGATTCTGCTCCATCCGCTTCCAGAACTGCTTCAGGCGCAGCAGCCGCTGGTCAGGCGCGTTGCCCGCAATGAGCCAGGCATTGATGGCGCCGATCGAGGTGCCGATGATCCAGTCCGGCTCGATACCGGCCTCGTGCAGCGCCTGGTACACCCCGGCCTGATAGGACCCGAGTGCACCGCCGCCCTGAAGCACCAGCACCACCTGGCCGGGCAGATCCTTCGACACGCTGGTATCGCGCTTCACATCGTTCATATTCTGCTCCCTGAGAGCCCGTACCCTTGCCATGTTCGCTCCTAGCGATCCTATGTTACGCGCTCGCCTCAATGCGCGGTCCAGCCTCCGTCCACGGGCAACGCAATCCCGGTGATCGTGGCCGCTGCGTTGGTGGACAGAAATACGCTGAGCGCACCGAGCTCCTCGACGGTCGAGAAGCGCTTGTTCGGCTGTTGCGCCAGCAGCACGTCACGGATCACCTGGTCACGCGAGATTCCATGCGCCTTGGCCTGCCCATCGATCTGCGCCTCGACCAGTGGCGTATAGACATAGCCGGGACAGATCGCGTTGCAGGTAATGCCCTCTTCTGCCGTCTCCAGCGCGGTCACCTTGGTGAGCCCGACGATGCCGTGCTTGGCGGCGACGTAGGCCGCCTTGAACGGCGAGGCGACCAGGCCGTGCGCGGAGGCGATGTTGATGATCCGCCCGAACCCGTTCTGTCGCATTGCGGGCAGCGCGAGCCGCGTGGTGTGGAAGGCCGACGACAGATTGATCGCGAGGATCTGGTCCCATTTCTCGACCGGAAACTGCTCCAGCGGCGCAACGTGCTGGATGCCGGCATTGTTGATCAGGATATCCAGGCGGCCGGCCTGCGCAACCGTCGCCGCGATCATTTCGGCGATCGAATTCGGTCTGGTCATGTCGGCCGGCGAAAACCTTGCCTTGACGCCGAACTCCGCCGCGATCTGCTCGCGCGTCCGGTCGAGCTCGGCCGCCACACCAAGGCCGTTCAGCACGATGTCGGCGCCGGCCGCGGCAAGTGCCCGCGCGATACCGAGGCCGATGCCACTGGTTGAGCCCGTGACCAGCGCAACCTTGCCCGCGAGCGCCCGGGAGGCGGACGTCTGCGGCTTGACGGACATATTCACGGGCAAACTCCTTTGACATGACGACTTGTGCTGAGCCGACTGTGAAGCATCGCCGGGTTTGACGGAAATGCCCGTTGGCTTCCGAAACCATGCCTGTGCGCTATTGCGGTCGGGATGTCATTCTCCGCGCCGATCGGCTAGCTTTCGGCTGATCTTGCCGGGAGCCGATCCATGGAAATGCACCAGGTCCGCTATTTCCTCGCGGTGGCGCAACTCTTGAACTTCACGCGTGCCGCCGAGGAATGCAACGTGACGCAGCCTTCGCTGACGCGCGCGATCAAGCAGCTCGAGGCCGAGCTCGGCGGCGATCTGTTTCGCCGCGAACGGCCCGCGGCGCAATTGACCGAGCTCGGCCAGCGCATGCATCCGCTGCTGAAGCAGTGTTTCGAAGCGGCCACCGGCGCCCGATCGCTGGCCTCCTCGTTCCGGAGCGGCGAGATCGGCGCGCTCCGCGTCGCGCTGACGCATGCGATCGACCTGTCGCTCCTCATTCCGCATCTCAACCAGATCAAGCGGCAGTTCAACCGGCTCGAATTCCGCTTCCTGCGCGGCTCGAGTCGTGAAGTGGCCGAGTTCCTGAAGAAGGGCGAGGCCGAGCTAGGGATTGCCGCGGACATCGACGAGGCCTGGGAGCGGCTCGATGTCTGGCCGCTGTTCACCGAGAGCTTCGAGCTCGTGGTCAGCGACGGACATCGCCTGGCCGGCCGCAGCAGCATCGCACTGGACGATCTGCGCGCGGAGCAGCTGCTGAGCCGGACGTTTTGCGAGCATTCCGCCCGTATCTCGGCGAGCCTGCGCGAGCACGGCATCGCGATCGAGCAGGGTCACGAAATCTCGAACGAGCGCGATTTGATCGAGCTGGTCGAGGCCGACATCGGCGTCGCCATGCTGCCGCACACCTCGCCCGTTCCGGAGACGTTGACGCGCGCTGCGGTCGCCGGGCTGGACGCCCGTCGCACCGTCAGCCTCTACGGGGTGGCCGGCCGGCAGCGCACGGCGGTGGCCAATGCCGTTATGCGCATGTTGCGCGGTGCGGATTGGCGGGAGATTGCGGGGTAGCAGCCACGCTCGCTCCTCACTCTTTCAGGCCTCCCTGCTCGCGCCTTCCAACGCTTCAAGCAGATCATCGATCTCGATTCGCTTGCGGAAATCCGGATCGACGAAGCGGGCTTTCACGAGACCGTCGCGACCAACGACGAACACGGCCGGGATCGGCAGCATCCAGCCATCATTGCCGTGGAATTTCGCCATGTCCTGATAGGACAACAGGTGCTGGATCTCGGCACCGAGCCAGATCGCGAGATTGAGCGACAACGCATAGCCGTTGTCGAGGTCGGTCAGGATCGGAAATGGGGCACCAGCTTCCGCCTTGAGCTGCTGGGTGTATTCCTGCGTCTCCGGCATGATCGCGACTATGCGCGCACCCATGGACTCGACGCGGTCCAGCGCCTGGACCACCGCGCGGACATTGAGCCGGCAATAGGGACACCAATGGCCGCGGAAAAACATCACGGCGACCGGGCCGCTCTCCAGCAGTGAGGACAGCGCGACGAGACGCCCGCTCTCGTCCGGCAACATGAACGGCGGCATCGACTCGCCCGGACGCGGCGCGGTCTCGCCGCCGCCGTTTCCATTCAATCTGGTCACCAGATTGTCGACTGCCTCGCCATAGGCCGGGAACACGTCGCGGCTGGCGTCGGCATAGGCGCGGAGCTGCTCGTTCAGCGTGCCATCCATGTCACGGCAGCGCTGGAAGGCGTGTTTAAGCCGCTCGGCATCGGCCGGCGAGAGAGAGGTCATCTTGCGCTCCAGCGTTCAGGGGACGAATATTAGGTGCCCGATCCGGCCGCCCGCAAGGGGCGGCCGTCATGCGCACGCGATCAGTTCACGTAGAAATTGCCGGTCGGGTCCAGGCGCCCCGAGGTGGAATACAGCGATCCGTTGTCCATGAAGAAGACGGTGTTGTCGGGGACTTTCTTGGCGTTCTTCATCATGGCCTCGTGGTTCTTCTCCGCCGGGGCCATGGCCATCGCCGACATCTTGCCGGGTCCGCCATACATGTAGGCCATGCCGGCCTTGAAGTCCCATGTGGCTTCCGAGAAGGCCGATGTGGCGATGACCACGAACGCAGCCGTGGCAATCAAGGTCTTGGACAATTTCGTCATGAGATGTTCCTCCGGAGTGACGTGAACGCCCGCCAACCGGGCGCCCCACCATCGAACGCCAGTCGCTCGGGAAGCGGAAATGCCAATCCCCAATCGGTTCGATAGCGAGCGCCTATCGGGCCCGATAGCGCCGGTCTATCGCAGCGAGAGCGAAAGAGCATTTCAGAACGAGCGCCCTCTCGACGAAAGTCCCAACAGAGCCAGCGACCATTGCGGTTGCGGCCAACACAGGAGACGTCCCGATGTTCAAGCATCACACATTGTCGCGTGCGGTCTGGCCCGGCCTGGCCATCCTCGGCGTATTGACACTCTCGGCGCAGCCAGTCTCCGCCGGCGAATGCCCGGCCGACAAGATCAAGCCGAACGCGCAGCAGATGGTCGACTACAAGCCGGTCGGCGTCACCGACGTCACGCTCGGCGCCATCGACCTCGGCAAACAGCCGGCGCATATCGAAGGCCGCGAGCTGCGCTTCCGCAAGCTGACCATCGAGCCCGGCGGCATCGTGCCCTGGCACAGCCATGACGACCGCCCTGCCCTGATCTTCGTGCAGCAAGGCGAGATCGTCGAACACGTTTCCAACTGCGTCGATCCGATCGTGCACAAGGCCGGCGACATCCGCCCGGAGGTGTCCGGCACCTCGCACTGGTGGAAGAACCTCGGCAAGGAAACGGTCATTCTCTATGTCGGCGACGTCCGCAAGGACCCGCACGACCACAACATGTAACGGGTGCGCGACCCCAGCGCACGCGTGACGGAATGTGGCGCCCGCGATCCCCATGCTGCCCCGCATGCGGGCGCCACATTCATCAAGGGAGGCCTGCCATGACCGATCTTTCCGCGCCGATCAAACCGACCGCGATGACGATGGACGCGCATTCACCAGGTCTTGCGCTTCGCTCTCTCGTGATCGGCCTCACTGCCTTCCTGACGGTCGTCGATCTCTTCGCGACACAGGCGATCCTGCCCTCGCTGACGCGCCGCTACGGCGTCACGCCGGCCGCGATGAGCCTGGCCGTCAACGCCAGCACGTTCGGCATGGCTGTCGCAGGCCTCGTCGTCGGCCTTCTCAGCCCGCACATCGACAGGCGGACCGGCATCCTGCTCAGCCTGACCCTGCTCGCGATTCCGACGAGCCTGCTGGCGACTGCACCCAATCTTGCCGTCTTCACCGGCCTGCGGGTCGCGCAGGGTCTCTGCATGGCGTCCGCCTTCGCATTGACATTGGCTCATCTCGGCGAGCAATGCAGCGCAATGGATTCCGGCGGCGCCTTTGCCGCCTACATCACAGGAAACGTCGCCAGCAATCTCGTCGGCCGGCTGGTCTCGGCCGCGATCGCCGATAGCCTTGGCCTGGCATGGAATTTCTACTTCTTCGCGGCCCTCAATCTGGCCGGTGCCGCCCTGGTCTATTTCACCATTGCGCGCGTACAGCCGACGCGTGCAACGACGTCGACGGCATCGGCGTTTGCCGCGACGATCGCGCAGTGGCAGGATGCACGGCTGCGTGCCGCCTACGGCATCGGCTTCTGCATCCTGTTCGCATTCATCGGCACCTTCACATTCGTCAATTTCGTTCTGGTTCGACCACCGCTGTCGCTGGGCATGATGGACCTCGGCTTCGTTTACTTCGTCTTCCTGCCGTCGGTGGTCACCACGTTGCTGGCTGGCAAAGTGGCGTCGCGCCTCGGAACGCGTCCGACGATCTGGGGCTCGCTCGCCATCGCCGGGGTCGGCTTGCCGCTGATGTTGGTCCCGCACCTGGGCGCGGTCCTCGCCGGGATGGTTCTGGTCGGAAGCGGCACCTTTTCCGCGCAAGCGGCTGCGACAGGATTCGTCGGACAGGCTGCGGCTGTAAACCGCGGCATCGCCAGCGGCACCTATCTCGCCTGCTATTTCTGCGGTGGGCTCGTCGGCACCGCCGTCCTCGGCCGGCTGTTCGACGCGTATGGCTGGCATGCCTGCGTGGCCGGGGTGGGCCTGGCGCTCGCTGTCGCGGCCCTGCTGACGCTCGCCTTGAAGCGCTAGCGCTTGGCCGGCGCCTCCTGCGGCGGCTCGTCGTCGGCGATGGCGCGCCAGGCGGCGCCGTCGAGATCGTCGTACTGGCCGCTTCGAAGCGACCAAAGGAATGCGGCCAGACCGGCGAGACCGAGCATCAGCGCCAGCGGCACCAGGATGACCAGGATTTCCATCACACGATCTCCCGCGGGGCGCCGCGCGCACGCAGCGAATTCAGCATCACCAGGATCGACGATCCGCTCATGGCGGCAGCCGCGATCAGCGGCGTGACGGCGCCGCTGATCGCGACCGGCACCGCGAGGAAATTGTAGCCGATCGCCAGCCAGAGATTCTGCCGCATCAGGTGCAGCGCCTTGCGCGAAGCATCGATGGCGGCGACAACCGGGGCCAGCGGCCGGCCGAGGAAGACGAGATCGGCGGTCGCTTGGCTCAAATGCGCGGCCGAGATCGGCGATATCGAGACATGGGCCGCCGCCAGCGAGGGCGCATCGTTCATGCCGTCGCCGACCATCAGGACCTTCATGCCCCGCTGCTTCAGGACCTCGATCCGCGCGATCTTGTCGGCCGGGGTCACGCCGGCTCGCCATTCGGAGATGCCCAGCGCATGGGCCGCCGCGATCACCGCCGGTTCACGGTCGCCGGAGAGAATCTCGATGCCGATATTGCGCGCCTTCAGCGCCGCGATCACAGCTTGCGCATCGGGGCGGAGGCCCTGGCGCACGGAGAGGATGAATTTTTCGCTGCCCTTGCTGAAACCGACGACCGAGGCTTCGGGATCCAGATTTGTCACGTCCGAGACCAGCGTCTCGGCGCCGCAGAAAGAAGGACGACCGAGGCGAACCTCGATGCCATCGACCACAGCACGCACGCCCTGGCCGGCCTCCTCGACCGCGCCGACGATCGGCGATCTGGCGTCAGAGGCCTGCGCGACCGCGGCGGCGACTGGATGATGGCTCGACAGCGCAAGCCGTCCGGCAAGCTCGAAGATATCAGCGGGAATATCGGCCGCATTCATCACTTCGAGATCGGGCAGCGTCAGCGTGCCGGTCTTGTCGAAGACGACGTGATCGGCTTCCGCGAGACGCTCGATGGCATCGCCGGAATTCAGCAGGACACCAGCCTTGAACATCGCGCCAGAGGCCACGGTCTGTACCGTCGGAATGGCGAGCCCGAGCGCGCAGGGACAGGTGATGATCAGCACCGCGACGCCGGTCACGATGGCATCATGCCAGCCGGCGCCCGCGATGACCCAGCCGAGGATGGTGACGAGCGCGGTGGCATGCACCACCGGCGCGTAGAGTCGCGAAGCGCGGTCTGCGAGCCGCATGTAGCGCGAGCGCGCCTGCAGCGCATTGTCGAGCAGCCGCGTGATCTCGGCGAGCAGCGTCGCCTCGGAGGCCGCCGAGACCCGCACCCGCAAGGTCCCTGAGATGTTCATCGATCCCGCATAGACCGGCGTGCCCTGGCCTGCCGTGACGTAGAGCGTCTCGCCGGTGATCAGGCTCTGGTCGATCTCGGAACGACCTTCGATCACGGTGCCGTCGACCGCGCAGCGCTCGCCGGGCCGCAGCAGCACGATGTCGCCGGGATAGATCGCGGCCACCGGCACTTGGGATATCTCGTCGGGCCCGATGAATTTGGCCGCGGTCTCCGCTTTGAGCGCGGCGAGATTGCCCGCGACCGCGCGGGTCCGCCGCCGCATGTTCTGGTCGAGAAAGCGGCCGACCAGGAGGAAAGTGAGCAGCATGATCGCCGCGTCGAAATAGGCGTGCTCGGCGTGGTTGATGGTCTCGACCACGGACATGCCGAGCGCCAGCGTCACGCCGATCGAGATCGGCACGTCCATGTTGGTGGTCCTGGCCGACAGCGCGCGCCAGGCCGAGCGGAAGAACGGCTGGCCGGCATAGGCCGCCGCCGGCAGCGCGATCAGCGCCGACAGCCAGTGGAAGAAATCGCGCTGCTCCGGCAGCATGTCCGAGACGTTGCCGGACCACACCGGGATCGACAGCATCATCACGTTCATGGTGGCGAACGCGGCGACGCCGAGGCAGCGCAGCAGGAAGCGCGATTCGGCGACCTCGGTCGCCTCCGCGCTCTCGGTCTCGTAAGGATAGGCCTTGTAGCCGAGCTCTTCGAGGCGGTCGATGAAGCTGATAGGATCGAGCGTGCCCGCCTTCCATTCCAGTGCAACGCGCCGGTCGGTGAGGTTCACGCGCGCCAGCATGACGTCGGGAATCGCGGATAGCCCGCGCTCGATCTTGGCCATGCAGCCGGCGCAGTGCACGCCCTCGACCGCGAGATCGATGTGCTGGACGCCCTCGCCCGCAGTCCGGACGTAATGCGAAAAGTCCCGCGAGACGTGCATGGCAAAATCCTTCAGTTCAGGATCACGCGGTTGCGGGACATGAACACGCGCGTTCCCCGCGCCTCGCCCTCGATCACCAGGTCCCATTGGCCCGGCACGACCGATGCGACATTGCCGCGATAGAGGCCGATGCCGGCCTCCGAGAGCTCGATGGCGAGATCGGCGCGCTTGTCGGTCGGCCGCTCCAGGCGGCCGCCGAATTTCAGTCCGGCGATCGGCTGGCCGCTCGCGTCGCGCGCCTCGACCTGAAGCACGGCGCCGCCATCGGCGCGGCGCTCGACATGGGCGTTGACCTTCCATTTGCGCGCGGCCTGGTCCTGCGCCGCCGAAATTTCGCGGTCATAGGTGAGGCCCGCGGCATAGGGGCTGTCGACGTCCGTCCCTGGCAGCGTCGCGATCGCGAGCTTCATCATGGTCGCGTTGACGCCGATCACGACGCCGAAGAAGGCGACCAGCATCAGAAACACTTTTGATCCGGTCAGCGGCTTGTTTGCCATGGCGAACTCCTGATCCTAGGGCGCGACGAAATTGTCGGTGGCGCTGGCGACTTCGCCGAGGCCGATATCGGTGACGTGAAAGTGAACCGGGATGGACTTTTCCGGATTGCCCTCCACCGGAGCGGTCACGAGCAGCCGCAGCTCGCTGGTGGAGTCGCGCGGAACCACGATCATCGGCCGGTCCGGCGTCACAGAATCGATTCCGATGACATGGATTGTCGCATTGACCGGGCCGCTCGCGTCGATCGCGATGACCCGGTCGTAACCGCTCTTGTTGAGCAGCCGCACCGTGTAGGCATTGCGGATCGAGCCGTCGCTGAGCCTGACCGCGATCGGGTTGCGGTCGTGCAGCACGTTGACGTCGAGCAGGCTGCGAGTCGCCAGCGTATGGATCATGATGCCGCCGACCGCCGCGATGATCGCGCTGTAGGCGACGGTGCGGGCCCGGACGATGCGGTAGATCGGCGCCTTGCCTTCCTGGCGGCGCTGGATGTTGACGTCGTTGTCATAGCCGATCAGCCGCTTCGGCCGGCCGATTTTCGTCATCACATTGTCGCAGGCATCAATGCAGAGCCCGCACTGGATGCATTCCATCTGCGGTCCGTTGCGGATGTCGATGCCGGTCGGGCAGACCGCCACGCACTGGTAGCAATCGACGCAATCACCAACCTGCTGCCCGAGCGCGCGCAGCTCGGCCGCCTTCTTCACCGACGTACGCTTCTCGCCTCGGTCGTAGCGGTAGGTGACGTTGAGCGCCCATTCATCGGTCAGCGCCGCCTGGATGCGCGGCCACGGGCACATATAGGTGCAGACCTGCTCGCGCATGTAGCCGGCGAGCAGATAGGTCGTCGCGGTGAGAATGCCGATCCAGACATAGGCGAGCATCGGCGCCTGGAACGTGACGAGTTCCTTGACCAGCGTCGGTGCGTCGTTGAAATAGAGCACCCAGGCGCCGCCGGTCCACCACCCGATCAAGAGCCAGATCGAATGCTTGAGCACGATCTCGGAGATCCGCTCCAGCTTCATCGGGTCGGACGATTTGTCCTTCTTCATCCGCTCGCGCCGGTCACCCTCGATCAGACGCTCGACCGCATAGAACAGGTCGGTCCACACCGTCTGCGGACAGAGATAGCCGCACCAGATACGGCCGCCGACCGAGTTCATCAGGAATAGCGCCACCGCGGCGACGATCAGCAGGCCGGTGAAGTAGTAGACCTCCTGCGGCCACAGCTCGATGAAGAAGAAATAGAAGCGACTGTTGGGAAGATCGATCAGCACCGCTTGGCTGGGAGCGCCGAGTCCGCGGTTCCAGCGCACGAACGGCAGGAAGTAGTAGACGCCGAGGCAGAAGGCCATCAGGCCCCATTTGATCCGGCGGAAGGTGCCGGAGGTGCTCTGGGGATAGACTTTCTTCTGGGCCACATAGAGCGGCCCGTTGTCATCGTCTAATGGGAGCTCTTTTGGGTTCGCGGTCCTGTTCATCGCCTGCAGCTTTTCGAGAGGTGCGATAAAACCTAGACCCGACGCCGCCGCGTCAGTTGATCCAGCGCAAGCGGGGGCTTTTTTTGTTCGCCCCCGCTTGTCCCGGATTGGCTATTTTCCGCCGCCCAGCGAGTGGACGTAAACTGCCATCGCCTTGATGGTGGCGGGATCGAGCCGCCCTTCCCAGGCCGGCATCACGCCCGCGCGGCCTTGGCTGATGGTCTCGATCAGCGTCGCCTCGTCCGAACCATAGAGCCAGATCTTATCGGTCAGGTTGGGGGCACCCATCTCCGGGTTGCCCTTGCCGCCGTCGCCATGGCAGGCGACGCAATTCTCCGCGAAGATCTTCTCGCCCTTGGCCGCGTCATAGCCCTTGCGGGTCGGAAGGCCCGACAGTGCCCGGACATAGTTGGCGGCCGTGACGATCTCATCCGGCTTCAGCACGCCGTCCTTGCCGAATGCGAGCATCTGGCCTTCATGCGTCTTGGCGTGGCCGGAACGTGCGCCGAACTGGATGGTCTGCATGATCTGGTCGAGCGAACCGCCCCACAGCCAGTCGTCGTCGTTCAGATTCGGATAGCCCTTGGCACCCGCGCCGCCTGAGCCGTGACATGGCGCGCAATTGTCGCCGAACACGGTCTTGCCCTTGGCGCGCGCGAGCGCCAGCAGCGCCGGGTCCTTCTCGATGTCGGCGAGCGAGGCCGCGCCCAGCGCAACCATCTTGGCTCCGCGGATCTTCTCGAGATTGGCGAGCTCGACCGCGACATCGGCGCGTGTCGAGTAGCCGAACAGGCCCGTGGTATTGCTGGAGATCAGCGGCCAGGCCGGATACACGATCCAGTAGCCGATCGACCAGACGATGGTGAGGTAGAAGCTGATCACCCACCAGCGCGGCAGCGGCGTGTTGAGCTCCTTGATGCCGTCCCATTCATGTCCGGTCGTGGACTTGCCGGTGACGGAATCGATGTCGCTATGATGATCGGTCATGGTCTCTCACTCCTCCCGCAACGGCAGGTGTGCTGCTTCGTCGAACGCAGCCTTGTTACGGGGCCATAATGCGTAGGCGATGATCGCGAGGAAGATCGCGACGAAGACCGGCGTCCAGATCGTGGTCACGAGACCGGACGCGAGATTGTCGAGTGTCAGGATGGCTTTCATCGTGGGTGCCTTCTCAGCGAAGATTGGCTTTCTCGTTGTAGATCTTGAAATCGACCAGCGTGCCGAGCATCTGGAGATAGGCGATCAGCGCGTCCATCTCGGTCGGCGTGCCGGCCTTGCCGTCGAAGTTGCGCACCACGGCCTTGGCGTAGCGCTTGGTGAAAGCGTCGGAGCCGGCATTGTCAGGATCGGCCTGGGCCTTCATGTCGGCGCCCGCATTGGCGATCTGGTCGTCGGTGTAGGGCGTGCCGACGGTCCGCAGCGTGCGCATGTGGTCGGCGATCGTGTCCGGATCGATCTCGGTCTGGCTGAGGAACGGATAGCCTGGCATCACCGACTGCGGCACGATCGCGCGCGGATTGGCCAGATGGGTCACATGCCAGTCGTCGGAATATTTGGCGCCGACGCGGGCAAGGTCGGGACCGGTGCGCTTCGAGCCCCACTGGAACGGATGGTCGTACATGCTCTCGGCGGCCAACGAGAAATGTCCGTAGCGCTCGACCTCGTCGCGCAAGGGCCGGATCATCTGCGAATGGCAGAGATAGCAGCCCTCGCGGATGTAGACGTTGCGCCCGGCGAGCTCCAGCGGCGTATACGGCCTGATCCCGTCGACCGCCTCGATCGTGCTCTTGAGGTAGAACAGCGGGGTGATCTCGACGAGACCGCCGATCGCGATCACCAGCAGGATGCCGACGATGAGGATGATCGAGTTCTTTTCGAAGATTTGGTGGCGTGTCCAGAACGACATGGAAGACTCCTCATTCCGCCGGCTGAAGAGCGACGGGCATCTGGACTTCCTGTTCGCCGACGCGAACCGTCATCCAGAGATTATAGGCCATGATCAGCGCGCCGATCAGGAACAGCCCGCCGCCGGCGGCGCGGATGATGTAGAAGGGATGCATCGCCTCGACGGTCTCGATGAAGGAATATTCGAGGAAGCCGAGCGAGGTGTAGGCGCGCCACATCAGGCCCTGGAGGATGCCGGACACCCACATCGCCGAGATGTAGAGGACGATGCCAAGCGTCGCGATCCAGAAGTGCCAGTTGACGAGCTTGAGGCTGTAGAGGCCCTTCCGATTCCAGATCCAGGGCACGAGGCAGTAGAGCGCGCCGAAGGAGACGAAACCAACCCAGCCGAGCGCGCCGGAGTGCACGTGGCCGATGGTCCAGTCGGTGTAGTGGCTGAGCGAGTTGACCACCTTGATCGACATCATCGGGCCTTCGAAGGTCGACATGCCGTAGAAGGCGACGGAGACCACGAGCATGCGCAGCACGGGATCGGTGCGCAGCTTGTCCCAGGCGCCCGACAGCGTCATCAGGCCGTTGATCATGCCGCCCCAGGACGGCATCCACAGCATGATGGAGAAGGTCATGCCGAGCGTCTGGGTCCAGTCCGGCAGCGCCGTGTAGTGCAGATGGTGTGGGCCGGCCCAGATGTACAGGAAGATCAGCGCCCAGAAGTGGATGATCGAGAGACGGTAGGAATAGATCGGCCGCTCGGCCCGCTTCGGGATGAAGTAATACATGATGGCGAGGAAGCCGGCGGTCAGGAAGAAGCCGACCGCGTTGTGGCCGTACCACCACTGGAACATGGCATCCTGGATGCCGCCCCAGGCGATGTAGGATTTCGAGCCGAACACCGAGACCGGCAGCGCCGGGTTGTTGCCGAGATGCAAGACCGCGATCGTCACGATGAAGGCGAGATAGAACCAGTTCGCGACAAAGATGTGCGGCTCCTTGCGCTTGATGATCGTGGCAAGGAAGACCAGCAGATAGGTGACCCAGACGATGGTCAGCCACAGATCGGCATACCATTCCGGCTCGGCATATTCCTTCGACTGGGTGACGCCGAGCAGATAGCCGGTGCCGGCGATCAGGATGAAGAAGTTGTAGCCTACGACGACGAACCAGGGCGCGAGATCGCCTGCAAGGCGCACGCGGCAGCTCTTCTGGACGACGTAGAACGACGTCGCGATCAGGACGTTGCCGCCGAAGGCGAAGATCACTGCGGACGTGTGCAGCGGACGCAGGCGGCCGAAGCTGGTCCAGGGCAGATCGAAGTTCAGCGCCGGCCACGCCAGTTGCGAGGCGATGATGAGGCCGACGAGAAAGCCGGCAATGCCCCAGAACATCGCCATGACGGAGGAGAACTTGATCGGCCCCATGTTGTAGTTGGGCCGGCCGTTGATCTCCGCAGGCGGCAGCGCCGCCGGTCGGTCGAGGTAACGGTTGATGATGCAGAAGACCGCGGCCAGGCTCGCCGCCGCGCTCAGCGCGGCATGGAAGGCGAAGGGCGCATCGAGCGCCTTGGCCGAGGCAATCACGCAGAGGAAGGCGGTGACCGCGAACACGACAGCCAGGCCGCTTTCACCTGACGTCATGGACTTGGAGATGGAGGGCTGGCTCATGCGGACTCTCTCTGAAAGAACACAGGGCCAGAAACCACATTCGCCCTCGCGGGGAATTGATTGAAATCAAGCTATGTGGATTTCTGTTAATGTGAGACCGATGTAGATCGCAGAGCGATATCAGTCGCTTGGGCACCGCAGAGCATAAACGGCAGCCCACCGCCTGCGTGACATGGCGGAGTCGAGAATTGCGAATCTGCAGCCGCCTCCTCAGTCGCGTGCCGTCGCCTTGAGCGCCGCGATGACGTCCTCGCGCGCGACGATTCCGATCAGCTTCTGCGCGCCGTCGAGCACGATGATGCTCCTGATGCGGTGCTCGACCATGATCTGGAGCACGCGCGTCAGCCGCGTGTCGGGGCTGACATAGATAAAGTCGGGCGTCATGACGTCGCCGATTTTGCGGGTCATCAGGTCGTGGTAGCGCGGCAGCATCTGGCTCGGCGTGAAGGCGAAGCACTTCAGGATGTCGAACTTGGTGACGATGCCGACGACCTGTCCGTCGTCCTCGACCGGATAGGAATTGAAATCATCGCGCTCGAACATCTCGCTCAGCGCGAGCAGGTCGAGGTCGCGCCTCACTGTCCTGACGTCCTGCGTCATGTAGCTTTCGACGGTCTGTTCAAGGAATCTGTACACGGCGCGTCCTCTTTGATTGGTCTTGTATCGCTCCAGCGTCAGTGCGACAGCAGCACGCAGCGGGCAGATTGAGTGACCAGATATTGGGTGACGCCGCCGAGGATCAGTTCGCGGAAGCGCGAATGACCGTAGGCACCGGCGACGATCATGCTGGCGCCGACGTCGCCGGCAATTTTCTCCAGTTGCCCGGCGACGGTTTCGTTCCGGGCCGCTTCGGAAACGCGCGTGATCGCGGTCACGCCGTGGCGGGCAAGCCACGCCGTCACGTCGGTCGCGCCAGCGACCGCGGCAGTGCGGTCGTCGTCACCTTCGGGAATTGCGAGGACGGTGACATCCCTGGCCTTGCGCAGTAATGGCAGCGCATCGGCGAGCGCCCGCCGCGCTTCCGGCGTATCCTTCCACGCCACCAGGACGCTGCGCAGATCGAGCCAGTTGACCCCGTCAGGCACGACCAGGATCGGTCGGCCGGCTTGCATCACCAGATCCTTTGGGCTCGCGAGCGCGAAGGCGTCGGAGAAGGCCGGGCTCTGCCCGCCGGCGACGACGATGTCGGCGCAACGTGCCTGAGCGAACGTAAAGCGCGCCGGGAAATCCATGGCGCTGCGCCATTCCACATGCCCGCCGCGATTCCTGATCGCGGCGCGGAATTGCGCCTCGAGCCTGCCCAGGCGTCGCTTGACCGAGGCTTCTCCCTCATCGATCAGTCCCTGCGCTGCGGCGCCATCGCTGAAGTAGAGCGGCGGGGCGAACTGCGCCGCAGCAACGCCGATGATCGACGCCTCAAATCGTTCGGCAAGCTCGCCCGCGACCTGAAGCCGCGCCTCGTTGGGCTGATCGAGCGCCAGGCTGACCATCACGGTCGCGTATGTCATCGGAGTCTCCGGGGCAATGAGCTTTGATCCGATCGTAAGCCCACCGCCGCCGGGGCAGGATGAGATAGATCAAAACCTTGGATCACCGCGCCGGCCGGAAATCTGCCGATGGTATAAGACATCGGAACTTGCCTCTGGCCCCTCCTTGGGTACATTGCCAACGGTAACGCTGTGCGGTTCCCCGCATCAGAATGGGAGTGATCGTTTGGCGCCGACCCGCGTGATTCATCCGCAAGATGACGGCCGGGGCGAACATTTCCGCGTTCGAATCGAAGGATTTGGCGTCGGGACCTGGGATCTCGATCTCAAGACACTGGAGTTGGAGTGGTCGGAGACGGCCAGGATCCTGTTCGGAATCGAATCTGGCCAATCGGTGAGTTACGCGCTGTTCCTTTCCCGGCTGGAGCCGAACGACCGCGAGCGGATCGAGAGTGCGATCCGACACGTCTCCGAACGGGGCGGCAGCTTCGACGTGTCGTTCAGGGTCGCGGGGGCGTTGGGCAGAGCGCAGTGGATCCGTGCGCGCGCGGGGCTGATTCGGGACGACGCCGGCGCCGCCCGACATCTCAGCGGCATCTTTCTTGACGTCGATGAAGAGAAGCAGGTCGAGGAAACCCTGCGCACGCGCGAGAGTCACCTCCGCTCGATCCTCCGGACGATTCCAGACGCCATGATCGTCATCGACGGCCACGGCGTCATCCAGCTCTTCAGCGCGGCGGCCGAGCGCCTGTTCGGCTGGGTCGAGTCGGAGGCAATCGGCCAGAACGTCCGCATCCTGATGCCGGAGCCCGACAGCTCACGTCACGACGGCTACATCGCGCGCTACCGGACCACCAGCGACCCACACATCATCGGCATCGGCCGCATCGTGACCGGCAAGCGCCGCGACGGCACGACCTTTCCGATGCACCTGTCGATCGGCGAGATGCAGTCGGGCGGCGAGCCCTATTTCACCGGTTTCGTCCGCGATCTGACCGAGCATCAGAAAACCCAGGCGCGGCTCCAGGAACTGCAGTCCGAACTTGTCCACGTCTCGCGGCTGAGCGCGATGGGCGAAATGGCGTCCGCGCTCGCTCACGAGCTCAACCAGCCGCTGGCAGCGATCAGCAACTACATGAAGGGGTCGCGGCGGCTCCTCGCCGGAAGCCAGGATCCGAATACGCCGAAGATCGAGAGCGCGCTGGACCGCGCCGCCGAGCAGGCGCTGCGCGCCGGCCAGATCATCCGCCGCTTGCGCGACTTCGTCTCCCGCGGCGAATCGGAGAAAAGGGTCGAGAGCCTGTCCAAGCTGATCGAGGAGGCCGGCGCGCTCGGGCTCGCCGGCGCGCGCGAGCAGGACGTGCAGCTTCGGTTCAGCCTCAATCCAAATGCCGATCTCGTGCTCGCCGACCGGGTGCAAATCCAGCAGGTGCTGGTCAACCTCTTCCGCAACGCGCTGGAAGCGATGGCGAAGTCGCCACGGCGCGAGCTCGTCGTCACCAACACCCGCGCCGCCGACGACATGATCGAGATCGAGGTCTCCGACTCCGGCTCCGGCTTCCAGGACGACGTCATGCCAAACCTGTTTCAGACTTTCTTCACCACCAAAGACACCGGCATGGGCGTGGGACTGTCCATCAGCCGCTCGATCATCGAGGCTCACGGCGGCCGGATGTGGGCCGAGAGCAATGCATCGGGTGGGGCGACATTCCGCTTCACCTTGCCGGCAGCCGACGAGAACTGATCCATGACGACCAAGGGAACCATCTACGTCATTGACGACGACGAGGCGATGCGGGATTCGCTGAACTTCCTGCTGGATTCAGCCGGCTTCGCCGTCACACTGTTCGACAACGCGCAGAGTTTTCTCGATGCCCTGCCCGGCCTCGCCTTCGGCTGCGTCGTCTCCGACGTGCGGATGCCCGGCATCGATGGGATCGAGCTTCTGAAGCGCCTGAAGGCGCAGCGCAGCCGGTTTCCGATCCTGATCATGACCGGTCATGGCGACGTGCCGCTCGCGGTCGAGGCGATGAAGCTCGGTGCGATGGATTTCCTGGAAAAGCCGTTCGAGGATGACCGCCTCGTCGCCATGATCGAATCCGCGATCCGCGAGGGCGAGCCGGCCGCCAGGAACGAGGCCATGGGCCAGGACGTCGCCGCTCGCGTCGCGTCCCTGAGCCCCAGAGAACGACAGGTCATGGAGGGGCTGATCGCGGGCCTCTCCAACAAGCTGATCGCTCGCGAGTACGACATCAGCCCGCGCACCATCGAGGTCTACCGGGCCAACGTAATGACCAAGATGCAGGCCAACAGCCTGTCGGAGCTGGTCCGGCTAGCGATGCGCGCCGGAATGCTCAATGATTGAAGTCAACAGGAGTTGAGGCAAGTCAAAACCCTCCGCTCGCCCTGTGCTACCAGATCGGAATGATTGCGATCAGCTCCCATCCCGAGCGGCTCCAGATGTCGTCACCCGCAAAGCCAACTGTCTATGTGGTCGACGACGATGCCGCTGTGCTTGGCTCGCTGAGGTTTTTGCTGGAAACCGACGGTTTTGCCGTACGGACCTTCAGGAACGCCACGGCGCTGCTCAATGCGGCGCGCCCGTCCGGTGCAGACTGTTACGTGATCGACTACAAAATGCCTGACATCAACGGCATCGAGCTGGCCGGGCGACTGCGCCAGTCCGAGGGCGATACCCCCGTGATCCTGATCACCGGCTATCCCGACTCGAATATCTCGGCCCGGGCGGCGGCCGCAGGCGTGAATGAAGTGATTCTGAAGCCGCTTCTGGACGAAAACCTGGTCAAACGCATTCGCCACGCCATCCAGAACCGGGTCCATAGCTGACCTACGGGATTCTACGTAAGGCAATCTCCTTAAGATATCTCGCGAAATTTTCGAAGCACCCGATACCGCGTACCTAAGCGTCATCACAACGGAGATGGCGCAGATGCTGACCCAGACCTTCAACGCCCCGGCGATCAAGACCCAGATCGGCGGCAAGATCGCACCCGCCCATCCCGTCTCCGACCAGTTCGGTGCGATCGCCGGCCATGTCGGCCTCGTTGCCACCGAGTTCTCCTACCGCAAGGAAGAGGAAATCTATGGCGAGGACGAATCGGCCGAGTATGTCTATCAGGTCGTCACCGGCGCCGTGCGCAGCTACAAGCTTCTCTCCGACGGCCGCCGCCAGATCGGCTCCTTCCACCTTCCCGGCGACGTGTTCGGCCTCGAATCCGGCACCACCCACCGCCTTGCTGCTGAAGCTATCATCGACACCACTGTGCGCCTCGTGAAGCGCGCGAGCCTCGAGAAGGCCGCAGCCACCGACGTCCAGGTCGCCCGCAAGCTTTGGGCGATGACCGCCGGTGAGCTTCGCCACGCCGAGGACCACATGCTGCTGCTGGGCCGCAAGACCGCGATGGAGCGCGTCGCAACCTTCCTGCTCGAAATGGACCGCCGCCTCGCGGTTGCAGGCATGATGGCGCTGCCGATGTGCCGCCGCGACATCGGCGACTATCTCGGTCTCACGCTCGAGACCGTCTCGCGCGCGCTGTCGCAGCTTCACGCCCAGGGCATTCTCGGCTTCTCCGGCGCCCGCCATATCGTGCTGCGCAACCGCGCACGCCTGCACAATCTCGACGCCTGATCTCCCCTCTCCCACCCCCTCATGGCCGGCTGATTGATTCAGCCGGCCATTTCTTTTGCTGCGATCATGCCCTTGCGCCGCGTCTCCGGCATGACAAGCAGAATAAGCAGAAGTCCCGTCGCCGCGACGCCGGACAGTCCGGTGAACGCCATGGCATTGCCGAATTTATCGCTGACATAGCCGCCAAGCGCGGTGCTCAGCGACGCGCCGATGCCCATTGCCGTGCCGACAATGCCCTGCGCGAGGTTGAAATGGCCGCTGCCGAAGGCGACGTCGGCCACGATCAGCGGGATCATCACCGCGAACACCGCCGCGGTGAGGCCGTCGAACACCTGCACCAGCACCAGCAGATACGGATCGCGCACTGTCGCGAACAGCAGACCGCGAATCGTCAGCGCCGCGAATCCGATCAGCAGCAGCGGCCTGCGGCCCCATACTTGCGCCTTGCGCCCGACGCTCGGCGACAGCAGCGCCACGATCGCCTGCGGCACGACGATGCAAAAAGCGACGAGCACCGTCGCCCACTCGCTCGATCGCGCTGTCACCGCGCTTGCCATCAGCGGCATCATCGAGGCGTTCGCGAGCTGCAACAGGAGCACGCTGAGTGCAAAGACAATGAGCGGCCGCTGCCGGATCAGATGCCAGATATTGGTGTCGCCGCGATCCTCCGCCTCGCGCGGCATCTCGCCGTGACAGCGCGCGATGTCGACTTCGTGCTCGCGGATGCGAGAGAGTGCGATCAAGGTGGGAATTGCGAGCAGGAAGGTGACCAGGAACACCGACCGGCTCGACAGCAGATAGCCGGCAGTACCCATCACGGCGGCCGCAACGCCGTTGCCGAGCGAAGCAAAGCGCGCGTTGCGGCCGAGACGCTCGCCGATCGCGAGCGGGCCGACCAGACCGAGGCTGATCGCCGCGATCGCCGGTCCGAGCACGCAGCTCGCTGCCGCGTGCAAGGTGGCCGCAGCCACCACCACGGGGAAGATCGGCATCGCCGCATAGGCGAGCGCGCAGCAGCCGATCGTGCCGATCGCGAGGCCGGCGACCAGCCGCTCGGATTTCGCGGCATCGATGATGGCGCCGCCCGGCATCTGACCGATCAGGGCAACGATGCCGCCGATCGACAGCACGAGGCCGATCTCGACCTGGGTCCATTTCTGGGTCGTCAGATAAACTGCGATGAACGGCCCGAATCCGGTCTGCACGTCGGCGAGGAAGAAGATGAACCAGTCGAGGCCACGCAGGCTCTGGCGCGACGGAGCCGGAATGCCGGCAGGCGACGGCGCCGAGAATTTATCCTGCTCAACGCGGCCCTCGCGGTCTGCATCATTCGGCTTCCTCGACAACAGCACCGGCGGCCATCCCTCCCCGCGCCTCACTGAACAGCTTGCAGCGGCTGCAGGCTGCCGGACGCGCCGAGTACCACCATCGGCGTGTCCTCCTTGTATTCCGGCGCGGCTGCGACCTGTGCCTTGGTCAATTCCAGCGTGATGCTGTCCTTCTTGTTGGTGATCTTGCCGAATCGGAGCGCGTTCCAGTCCACCACGATCTTGCGGCTGCCGACGCCGAGGAAGCCGCCGAAATCGATCACGGCGGCGCGCACGTGCCCGCTCCGATCGACGATGACGTCGACGATGCGGCCCATGTCTTCGTTCGCCGCGCTGAGCACGTCACGGCCAAGCACACCGTGCGCATCGCTCGCGCCGATGATCGTGACCGACGGCGGTGGCGCGGCATTCTTTGGCGTGACGGGGACCGATGACGCCGGCGGCTGCGCCGTCGGCGGTGCATTCGCTTCCGTCGAGGGTGCGGGCGACTCCTCCGCGGCGCGTGACACGGCGAGAGTCGTTCCGCAGACGATCACGACGCCCAGAGCCAACCATCCGGCGGTACGCATGCACCCTCCTCACGGCGCGCCGCTAGCGCGCCAGCACGATCGAGACCTGAATCTGGCCACGCGTGCGCAACACCTCCAGCGCCACGTCGTCGCCATGGCGGCTGACGCGCAGGTCCACGCTGGACTCACCCAGACGCAGATCGCGCAAGATCACCTCGTGCAGGAACGCCGGCAGATGCGGATTGCGCAGCCGGATCTCGCCGCGCGCCACGTCGAACTCGATGCCCAGCGCCGCCTCCAATAGCGTGAACGCCGTTGCGCTGGCCCAGGCCTGCGGCGCGCAGGCGACCGGATAGAGCGTCGGGCCGCGCCGCTTTTCGCGCCGGAAACCGCAGAACAATTCGGGCAACCGGCGCAGGTCCATGTAGGTCGCGGCGTCGAACAATCCCTTGAAGACATGCGCGACCGAATGCTTGAGCCCATAACGCGCGAGCCCGAGCGCGATCAGCGCATTGTCGTGCGGCCAGATCGACCCGTCATGATAGGACATCGGATTGTAACGCACCTCGCCTTGCGCGACGGTGCGGATGCCCCAGCCCGAGAAGAAATGCGGCCGCATCAAATCGGCGGCGACGAGGCGCGCGCGGTCCTCGCGGATCATGCCGCTGAACAGGACCTGGCCGGCGTTGGAGGTCCGCACCTTGCAGGGCCGCTTCTTGCCGTCGAGCGCAAGCGCATAGGTACCGAGCTCCTCGCACCAGAACGCGGCCTCGAAACGCTCGGCCAGCGTCTTGGCCTCGGCCTCGAGCTTCTTGGCGAGATCAGGCTTGCCCAGCCGAAGCGCGCAGCGCGCGGCGAGCCGCTTGGCCGCAAAGACGTAACCTTGCACCTCGGCCAGCGCGAGATTGCCTTCCGCGAGCTGGCCATCAGCATGGAAGATCGCGTCGTAGGAATCCTTCCAGCCCTGGTTGGCGAGGCCCTTTTCCGTGGCGCGCTGATATTCGACGAAGCCGTCCTTGTCGGGATCACCGGGGCCATTGATCCAGGCCAGCCCCGCCTCGATCGCCGGCCACAGCTCGGTCAATGTCGCCTCGTCGCCGGTGCGTTCGAAATAGCTTCCTGCCAGCAGGACGAACAAGGCCGTGGAATCGACGCTGCCGTAATATTGCGCGAACGGTACCTCCCGCAGCGCCGCCATCTCGCCGCCGCGCATCTCATGCAGGATCTTGCCCGGCGCGGCATCGGCGAGCGGGTCGACCGCCTTGGCTTGGAAATGGGCGAGCCGCCGCAGCACGCCCTTGGCGATTCGCGGATCGACCCACAGCATCTGCAACGCGGTGATCAGCCCGTCACGGCCGAACGTCGTCGAGTACCAGGGAATTCCCGCATAGGGATAGCGGCCCTGCGGCGTCTCCGTCATCAGCATGTTGAGGTCGGCCATGGCCTGGCACAGCACCTCGTTGAAGATGTTGTTGGAGGTCTCGATGCTGGCCGCCCCCATCGTCGATTGCCGCATCTCGCGGCGATGGGCGAGCAGGCTTCTGAAAAAGCGCGCAGGCTTCTCCGCGACCGGCCGATTGCAGGACACGGCCACGAACAAGGATTTCGACTCATGCGGGTCGAGTTCGAGCTGCCAGGTCGCGGCATTCACCGACAACTTGGTTGGGCGCGGGTCGAAATGCAGGCCCGTGGTGCGCTCGGCGTCATCGAGACCGCGGTAATCGAACAGCACGTCGGTCGGTCCCAACAGCCGGCTCGAGCCGATGCCGCGGCGCGGGCGCCGTTCGCCGCGGACCTCGAACAGATCGGCGAAATCGTTGTCGAACAGCAGCGTCAGCGCAAAGCCGGCTGGGCGGTCGCCGTGGTTCTGCACGCCGATGCGCTGATACGCGGTGCCGCGCCACAGGAAGATCGTGCGCACGATGTGCAGCAGGTCCTTTTGCAGCACGAGGCTGCCCTGCCGGTAGATGTCCGGATTGGTGAGATCGACGGTCAGGGCTGAGTTGTCGTCGCGCAGGTTCGAGCCCAGCAGTAACGGCTGGAGATCGTCGAGCACGAGCTCGAGCCTCGCAAGGTAGCGCGTGTCGTGATGAAACAGGCCATCGGGCCCGCCGGCCGAAGCGCCGATGTCACCATGGCTGTCGAGCACGATAAAGGTGTCGTCGTGCTTGAGCGAACGCCGCGGCCGCGCTGACGGTCCCGTCATCGGAATATAGAAAGGCTGCTCCGCGACCTGGTCCACGGTCCGCGTCACGGAGACGAATTGGGTAACGGCTTCAGCCGACATCAGCAGCTCCCCTGCGCTTGTTTCGACACGCAACCGACTCGAACGCGACTATTGGTTTACGCGGCGGCTTGGGCGAGCCGGCTCATTTCCTGCGTGACCAGCTCACGATAGGGCCCGTGGCCCTGCATCAGACGCTCGGGCGACCCGTCCTCGATGATCTTACCACCCCTCAACACGACCACGCGATCGAAATTGCGCAGGGTCGCGAGGCGATGCGCGATCGCGATGACCGTCCGGCCGCGCATCAGCCGCGACAACGCCTCGCGGATCGCCTCCTCGGATTCGCTGTCGAGCGCGGCGGTCGCCTCGTCCAGCAGCAGGATCGGCGCGTCCTTCAGGAAGGCGCGCGCGATTGCGATGCGCTGGCGCTGGCCGCCGGACATCTTGACGCCGCGGTCGCCGACCATGGTGTCGAGACCACCAGGCAGACTCTCGACGAAATCGCAGCGCGCCGCAATGGCTGCGCGCAGCACCTCGTCGTCGGTCGCGTTCGGGCGACCATAGCGGATATTCTCGCGAATCGAGCGGTGGAACAAGGAAATGTCCTGCGGCACGACCGAGATGGCCTCGCGCAGGCTCAGCTGCGTCACCTTGGAAATGTCCTGGCCGTCGATGGTGATACTTCCCTCGTCGGTATCGTAGAAGCGCTGGAGCAGCGTGAACAGCGTCGACTTGCCGCCGCCGGACTGGCCGACCAGGCCGACGCGCTGGCCGGGTTGCAGCCGCAGGCTGAAGCGCTCGAAGATCTTTTCGCCGCCGGGATAGCCGAAGGTGACATTGTTGAACGCGATCGCGGCGCCGCTCTTCACCAGCGGCTCGGCCTCGGGGTGGTCGCGCAATTCATGCGGCACCAGCAGTGTGGCGATCGCCTCGGTCAGCCGCGCAACGTGCTGGGTGACGTCGACCAGCGCCACCGCGAGATCGCGCGTCGCGTTCAGTATGGAGAGACCGAGGGTGCAGACCAGCACGACGTCGCCGGTCGTTGCCCTGCCGTCCTGCCAGAGCATGATCGCCCAGGCCATCAGGGCGATCGTGAGCACGACTGTGACGCCGGCATGGATAAGCCGCAGCTTCTCCAGATAGCGCAGGCTGCGGCCGCGCGCGGTGAGCTCCCGGTTCACGGTCGCGTCGAACCGCTCATGCTCGTGCCCGATGCCGCAGAAGGCGCGCACCAGCGGCATGTTGCTGATGACGTCGATCATCTCGCCGTCGACGACGGCGGCTTTGTCGGCGAAGTCGTCATGCAGAGGTTTCCCTGCGGCCGCAAGGCGGAACATCGCAAGCACCATGCCGCCGGCAATCACCATCAGGCCGAGTGCCATGTAAGGGCTGACGGTTCCAATCAGCGCGATGGCCGCAACTGTTGCGATGCACGGCGGCAACACATTCCAGACGAACATGTTTTCGACCGTGAACACCGCATTGGACGTCGCCGTGATGCGGCTCGTCAGCATGCCGGGCATCCGGTCGGAGAAGTAGCTCGGCGCGTGGCCGGTCAGATGACGAAATATGTCACGGCGTAAATCACCCGTGACACGGACGAAGGTGAAGCTGGCGGTCCAGCTCGCGATCCGCCAAAGGAAATTATCGGCGGCGATCAACGTCATGAGGAAAATGAATGCCAGCCATACGCTCCCACCATGCGAAGCGCCGGCCGACAAGCTGTCGACCAGGGATTTGACGCCATACTGAGTGCCTACTGAGCAGGCAACGGCCGCCACCACAGCGGTCAGGATCACGAGATGCGACGCGAGCCGACGCCGAAGATAGCGCAAAACAAAGGCAAACGGCCGGTGCGCATACCCAGAAAGATGATCCATGTGACTATTGACCCCGTCGTGATGATTCAAACTTTTGTTGTTAGCCGGCTGAACATCGACCACTTCGCCTCGGTTCCCGGGCAACGCCATCACGACATGCGGATGCGGGCGTTCTGCGAAGATGTGATGGCAGCATCGCGACAGGCGTCCGACGTGTCGAATAAGTAACGTTCGGAAGGAGGAACTTCGCAAGTGCGGGAACGTTCCCTTGTCTGGCGTGCCGGTGCTGAACAGGCGGGGGCTTTCTACAATCATGATCGCACAGAGGAGATGGTGAGATGCGCATCGCGCAGGTAGCTCCGTTGACGGAGGCTGTTCCACCCAAGCTGTATGGCGGCACCGAGCGGGTGGTGCATTGGTTGACGGAAGAGCTGGTGGCCCTTGGGCACGACGTAACGCTGTTCGCCAGCGGCGACTCGCAGACCTCGGCGAAGCTGGACGCGTTATGGCCCCGGGCGCTCCGCCTCGACGGTTCCGTGCGCGATCCCAATGCGCTGCACATGGTGATGCTGGAGCGGGTGCGGCAGAAATGTGACGACGAGGAGTTCGACTTCCTCCACTTCCATCTCGATTATTATCCGTGGTCGCTGTTCTACCGGCAGCCGACACCGTTCCTGACCACGCTGCACGGCCGGCTCGACCTGCCGGAGCATCAACCGGTCTTCAACACCTTCTCGAAGGTCCCCGTCATCTCGATCTCGAACGCGCAGCGCCGGCCGGTGCCGCAGGCGAACTGGGTGAGGACGATCCACCACGGCCTGCCGGAGAACCTGCTGACGCCGAAGCCGGCGAAACAGGAATACCTCGCCGTGCTTGGCCGCATCGCACCGGAAAAGGGCGTCGACCGCGCCATCAAGATCGCGACGCATTGTGGCATTCCGCTCAAGATCGCCGCCAAGGTTGATCGTGCCGACCAGGATTACTATGACGAGCTGATCCGGCCGATGATCGAGAACAATCCGCTGGTGGAATTCATCGGCGAGATCAGCGATCACGAGAAGTCGGACTTTTTGAGCGGCGCGCTGGGCTTATTGCTCCCGATCGACTGGCCGGAGCCGTTTGGCCTGGTGATGATCGAGGCCATGGCTTGCGGAACGCCGGTCATCGCCTTCAACCGCGGCTCAGTGCCGGAGATCATCGACGAGGGCCTCACCGGCTTCGTCGTCGAGGACGTCCTCAGCGCGGCCGGCGTCGTCGGCCGCCTGCAGCAACTCGACCGCTCCGTCATTCGCAAGCAGTTCGAGACGCGTTTCACGGCGCGTCGCATGGCGCTGGATTATCTCGCGGCCTATCGCAGCCTCGGCGAGGAACAGGCGCCGCGGATCAAGCTGGTGAGCAGCGCGGAGTAGCCACTGTCATGCCCCGCGTAGGCGGGGCATCCAGTACGCCGCGGCAGCAGTTTGCTCACGCAACTCCCGCCGCGGAGTACTGGATCGTCCGGTCAAGCCGGATGATGACAGTAGGAACGCGGTGACGGCTGCCCTACCTCACCACGGCCCGCTTCGGCTCGACGATCTCGAACATGCGCGGGAATTCGTCCATCAGGCCCATCAGCTCGGCGAGGCGCATCGGGTTGCCGGCGAATTTGACCTTGCCGGCGGCCACGGCCTCCGGGAAGCTGGTCAGTTTTGCGATCACCTCGTCGAGCGTCGACCGCGCCAGCGTGAAGCTGGCATCGGCATTGTGCGCCTGCATGCCCTCTGTGTAAGTCAGCGCGCAGTTCTCCAGATTGAGCACGAAGGTCTCGCCGGTGTCGGAGAAGCTCCAGTTCAGCACGATGTGCTTTCCTTCCGCCTTTGGTCCGTTCAGGCGGATGCCGAGCACGTCCCAGAGCTGTGAGGTGCGCAGCGCCGCCAGCGTCTCGCGCGGCATCGGCGGGCGCGCCGGCACCTTCGGCATGCCCTGGCGCAATTCCTGCGCGCCGAACAGATAGGCATTGCGCCAGGTCGCGCTTTCACCAGCGTAGCCGAGCTGCTCCAGCGTATCCGCAAGCAATGCACGCGCCGCCGCGTTGTCCGGCTGGGCAAAGACGAGATGGCCGAGCGCCTGCGCCACGAAGCGGAATTCGCCCTTGTCGAAATCGACACGCGCCCGCGCGAGGATGGCGTCGGCGCCGCCCATGTACTCGACGTATTTCTTGCCCGACTCAACCGGGGGCAAAGGATCGAGATTGACCGGATTGGCGTCGTACCAGCCCAGATATTTTTGATAGATCGCCTTCACATTGTGCCGGATGTGGCCGTAATAGCCGCGGCCGTGCCAGGCGCCCTCCAGGCTCTTGGGCAGCTGGATCGTTTCAGCGATCTCGGCCGCGGTGAGGCCGTGGTTCATCAGGCGGATGGTCTGGTCATGCGCGAATTTGTAGAGGTCGCGCTGCTGCCGGATCATCGTGCCGATGCGTTCGTGTCCCCACACCGGCCAGTGATGCTGGCCGCACATCGCCTCCGCCTTGCCATCCCAGAGCTGCAAGGCCTCGCCCAGATATTTCGACCAGGCCAGCGCGTCGCGCACGTCGGCGCCGCGGAACGGCAGCAGATTGTGGAAATTGTGGGTGCAGTTCTCGGCGAGGTTCAACAGCTTGTAGCGCGGGATGAAGAAATGCATCTCCGCCGGCGCTTCGCTGTTCGGCGCCATCTGGAATTCGAATTCAACGCCGTCGATCACGCGCCGGTCGCCGGTCGCCGTGATCAGGTCGGTCGGCCGCAGCAGCGCCACCGAACCTGCCGCCATCGACTTGCCGAGGCCGCAATCGACCTGCCCGCGCGCGCCCTTGGCGAGGAGAGGCCCGAACTGGTACTGCGCCCGGCGCAGCATCGCAGGTCCCGCGATGATGTTCTCGGAGACGGCATGCTCCATGAACAAGTTCGGCGCGATGATCGGCACGCGGCCGCTCGCGAGTGCATCCTCCTCCAGCACGCCGCGCGCACCACCCCAATGGTCGGTGTGGGTATGGGTGAAGATCACGGCCGCGACCGGCCGCTGGCCACGATGCCTGTAGTAGAGATCGAGCGCGGCGCGCGCGCCCTCGATCGAGGTCAGGGTGTCGACGACGATGACGCCGCTGTCGCCTTCGATCAGCGTCATGTTGGCAATGTCGAGCCCCCGCACCTGGTACACGCCGGGCACGACCTCGAAAAGGCCGTGCTGCATGTTGAGCCGCGACTGCCGCCACAGGCTCGGATTGACCGTGGTCGGCGCCTGCTCGGCGGCAAGAAAGGCGTACGGCTCGAGGCTCCAGACCGTCCGCCCTTGCGGATTGGTGATCTCCGCATTCTCGATCGTGCCGAGGAAGCCGCGCGCGGCGTCGTCGAAATCGCGCGTGTCGGAAAACGGCAGTGCATTCAGCATCGCCGTTTGCTGCGCGATGACGGACGGCGTTGCGCCCTTCGGCTCGTTGCTGGACGTGTCCGTCATCTCGATCTCCTCCCCGCCTGTTGCGCGGCATCTAACCGCATCCCGCGGCCGATTGCCATGACGGGAGGGCGCAGCAATGCGTAGCCCCGCGCCCACAGGTGGAGAGAAGCAGCGTGTTCGCGGGCTACATGCCCAACAGCCTCGGCAGCCACAGCGACAGGCCGGGCCAATAGGTCACGACCACCAGGAATCCCAACATCGTCAGCAGCCATGGCCACACCGCGACCGTGAGCTCGGTGATACCCATCTTGGCGATGCCTGAGGCCACGTAGAGATTGAGGCCGACCGGCGGATGGCACAGCCCGACCTCCATGTTGACCGTCATCAGGATGCCGAAATGGATCGGATCGATGCCGAGCTTGATCGCAACCGGAAACAGGATCGGCGCCATGATCAGGATGATCGAGGATGGCTCCATCACGTTGCCGGCTAATAGCAGCAGGAGATTGACGACGAGGAGGAAGCCGATCCAGCCGAGGCCCTGGTCGATCATCCATTGCGCGAGCGCTTGCGGCACGTTCTCGTAAGTCATCAGGAAAGAGAACAAGACGGCGTTGGTGATGATGTAGAGCAGCATCGCTGAAAGATTTGCCGACGACAGCAGCACCCGCGGCACGTCTCGCAGCTTCAGATCCTTGTAGATGAACACTGCGACGATGAAGGCGTACACCGCGCTGACGGCGGCAGCTTCGGTCGGTGTGAACAGGCCGCTGTAGATGCCACCGATCACGATCACGATCAGCAGGATACCCCAGATCGACTTGCGGAACGCATCGAAGCGTTCGTAGAGGGTTGCTTTCGGCATCCTCGGATAGTCGTTACGCCAGGCCCGGTAGAACGTCGTGGCGCCAAGCAGCATGGCGAGCACCATTCCCGGCACGATGCCGGCGATGAACAGCTTGCCGACGGAGGTGTTGGTGGAGACGGCAAACAGCACCATTGGAATCGACGGTGGAATGAGAATTCCCAGCGAGCCGGAGGTCGTGATCACGCCCGCCCCGAACTTCTTGGGAAATCCCTGCGCGACCATCGCGGGCAGGATCACCGATCCGATCGCCACCACGGTGGCCGGCGACGAGCCGGAAATCGCGGCGAACAGCGCGCAGGCGACCACGCCCGAGAGCGCAAGGCCTCCGTACCAATGGCCGACCAGCGAAGTCGCGAACGTGATCATCCGGCGCGCCACGCCGCCATGGGTCAGGAAGTTGCCGGCAAGGATGAAGAACGGGATCGCCATGATCTCGAAGCTCTCGATGCCGGTAAACAGCTTCAGCGCCACCGATTCCGTCCGTACGTCGGTCAACGTGAACATGAAGCTGAGCACGGTCAGGCCGAGCGCGATGGAGATCGGCATGCCCGTGAGCATCAACGACAGCAGAAGGCCGAAAACCACGGCGACACGCAAGCCCTGCGGCATCGTGATCACGTGCGCCGAATGGGCGAAGCACACGGCGACGATCAGGACCGGCAACAACATCAGGACCCAGCCGAGCGGGCTGCGTTCGTCGCGGACGACCTGACTGCGCGTGACCGGGGCCGGATGGACCGGGTCTATTTCGACGCCCTCGACGCCTGCCATGTCGTGATGCGGCAGTTCGCCGGTGCGATAGAACGACCAGGCGACCTGCAGGAAGCGGAAGCACATCAGCCCGGAGCCGAGCGGGATGGTGAGATACACCAGCCACATCGGTGCTTCCAAGTCGTTGGATTGCTGGCCGGTCTGCCACATCTGGCCGACGAACGCGGCCCCGAAATAGCACACGATGGCAGTGAAAAGGGCGCCGCACATCAGGCCGAACGTGATGACGCGGCGGCGCGATCCGCCGGGAAGGACATTGACCAGGACGTCGACGCCTACATGGATGCCGGTGCGCACCCCGTAGGCCGCACCGAACTTCGCCATCCAGATGAACATGTAGATGCAGAGTTCCTGCGCCCAGGACAAGTCGAGAGCGGCAAGCCAGACGAACGCCGCTCGCGCGGGCGCGGCCAGCAAGGACAGGTTGCGCGCCTCCGCCCATTTGGCGATGTCGATCGACAGCCCGGCGCCATATCGGTGCAGCACGGCAACGAAGATGAGCAATGTCGCGGCCGCGATCATCGTCGCGATCAGCCATTCCTCGAGATGATCGAGCACACGATTCAATGCACGCAGCAACTTGGTCCCCTCAGCTTGGCTCATCATTCAAGAGCAACGGCCGGGAGTGCGATCACCCCCGACCGTTCATGGTTGTTCTTCCAGCGCGCCGGCGTCAGTTCATCTTGACGTCGAGTTCCTTGGCGAGGAGATCGAGCACCTCCTGCCCGACCCGCCCCTTTGCCCATTTGTAGGTCGGCTGCATCGCCTCCTGCCACGCCTTGCGATCGGCGTCAGTCAGATAATGCAGCGTGGTCTTGCCCGTCTTCTTGATCTCGGCCAGCGCATCCTCGTTTTCCTGACGCGCGATCGAATTGGTGTAGTCGGTCGCCTCGTTCATCGCCTTCTCGAGCTGGGCGCGGATATCGGGCGGCAGGCCGGACCAGAATTTCGAATTGACGATGACGGCATATTGCAGGTGCGCGTGATAGGACACCGTGATGTCCTTCTGCACCTCGTAGAACTTCTGAGTCAGGTAATTGGACGCGGTATTCTCGCAGCCGTCGACCACGCCCGTCTGCAAAGCCTGGTAGACTTCGGAAAACGCCATTATCTGAGGGATCGAACCCATGATACGGAGATATTGGTCGGCGACCTTCGATCCGGAGATGCGGAATTTGAGACCCTGGAAATCGGTCGGCTTTATCAGGGCACGGTTGGCGGAGAGCATGTGGAAGCCGTTGTCCCAATAAGCGAGCCCGGTGATGCCCTTGGTCTCGAGCTTATCGAACAGCCACTTGCCGATCGTGCCCTTCATCGCGTTGGAATAGGTTTGATCGTCCTTGAACAACCAGGGCAGGTCGAGCGCCTCGAACTCCTTGATACCGAGCGGTGCGAACTTCGCGGTCGAGGGGGCGAGCATGTGCACCGAGCCGAGCTGCAGCGCCTCGATCTCCTCCTTGTCCTTGTACAGCGTGGAGTTCGGGTAGATTTCGACCTTGACCTTGCCGTCGGTGTACTTCTCCGCAAGTTCCTTGAACTTCAGGGCGCCCTTGCCCTTGGGAGTATCGTTGGCGACGACGTGGCTGAATTTGATGACGATCGGGCTCTGGGCCTCGGCAACGGCGGGCCCCACGAGAACAGCTGCGGCGGCGACCGCAAGAAGCAGCTTGCGCATGAACGAACCTCCCAACAACCTCTAAAACCGGGTCTTTTTTGTTTTCCGATTTCAGTACTGACAGCAATCCGCCACCCGAACAACTAGACCTAAGCCCAATTTGCCGCAGCCAAGCAACCTTCAAGCTATCTTGGCCGCTGCTGAATGCGCAACCCGGCACCTGCTGCCGCTCCCGGAAACGAGCGCTTATGTCGCATTGCGGCAGTGCGATCAGCCGTTGCGCTGGGCGACCATGAACAGACGCCGGAACGGAAACAGCGTCTGTCCCGCGGCGTTCTTCGGATAGGCTTTCGCGACCCGCATCCCATAGGCGGCTTCGAACGCGGCCTTCTCGTCGCCCTGCAAGATGTCGAGATAGCGCGTCAGCCAGGTCCCCTTGGTCCACTCCTTCACGGGATTCTCGCCTTCCAGCACCTGCAGATATTCGGTCTCCCAGATGTCGATATTGGCCGACATCGGAGCAAGAAGACCGTGATAATAGGCCGGCGCTTCGACCGGCGGCGGCGTGACGAGATGCTCGACCTTGGACCGCCAGGGACCGTTCAGCGCGGTCTCGCCGATCAGCACATGCGAGGGCGCCAGAAAGTTGCGCGGCATCTGCACAGCGAGCATTCCGCCGGGCGTCACCTTCTCCATGATCGACGGAAACAGGGCCGCATGATTGGGCAGCCAGTGCAGCGCGGCATTGGAGTAGACGACGTCATATTGCTTCGTCGGACGCCAGTGGCCGAGATCCTCGTGTGACCATTCCACGTCCGGCGCCGCCTTGCGGCCGGCGGCGACCATCTCGGCCGAACCCTCGACACCGGTCACCGTCGCGTCCGGCCAACGCTCCTTGATCAGCTTGGTGACGTTGCCGGCGCCGGCGCCGAGATCGGCAATCGCACGCGGACCAGAATCCGGGATCCGCATCAAGAGGTCGACGGCGGGCCGGAGCCGGTGGCCGGAGAATTTCAGATATTGCTGCGGATCCCAGACCATCGCTCGGCGCCTTTTCTTTTTCGTGTTCCCTTCAACGCGGCTCTTGGTTACCACTGCTCCTCCCGGTCGGGCAAATCAGGCTGACGGGGACAGGGCAGGAAAACGAACAGAAGAACGAACAGCCCAGCGACAAGCAGAAAAGCGAACAAGAGGGCGTGTCACCATGGATCTCGGGCTCAAATCGAAAACCGCCGTCGTCACCGGAGCGAGCGTCGGCATCGGCCGTGCCATCGCCAAGGGCTTGGCTGCCGAAGGCGTGCGCGTCGTCGGCGTGGCACGGCGCACCGACCTGCTCGCCGAGCTGGTAACGGAAGTCGGCTCCGGTCTGATCACGCCATTCGAGCAGGACGTGATGGCCAAGGACGCGGCCGAGAAGATTTCGGCGTTCGCGCTCAAAGAGCTCGGCCATGTCGACATCCTGATCAACAATGCCGGCGGAAGCCGCCCCCTCCCCGTCGATGCGCCTGACAGCCAATGGGACGAGGCGATCGCGCTGAATTTCACCAGCTACCGCCGCATCGCGCATGCGCTGCTGCCGCAGATGATCGAGCGCAAATGGGGCCGCATCGTCAACATCACCGGCAAGTCCGAGCCGGAAGGCCTCAACGCCGCGTTTGCCGCCAAAGCCGCCGTGCACGCCTGGGCCAAAGGCCTGTCGCGCGAGATCGGCGAGCACGGCATCACCATCAACTGCATCCCGCCCGGCCGCATCATGAGCGAACAGATCCGCCGCAACTACGCGCCTGATTATCGCGAGCGCTTCGCGGAAGAAGAGATCCCGGTCGGCTATTGGGGCGAGCCGGAAGACCTCGCCGCGCTCGCGGTGTTCCTGGCATCACCCGTGGCGCGCTACATCACGGGCACGGTGATCCCGGTGGATGGGGGGTTGCGGAGGTATCAGTTCTAGAACCGATTGGACTTCGTAGGATGGGTAGAGCGCAGCGAAACCCATCGACAGCATACGACGTGAACCTGATGGGTTTCGCTGCGCTCTACCCATCCTACGGCCTACCGCCTTACTCATGCAGCAGCGTTTGCCAGTCCGGAGGCACCGCGCCGTCCGGTCCGGGCACCGGCTGATCCAACGGATGCGCGTGAGGACCTTGAAGCTTCGGGCCGGCGAAAGCCTCTCCCGTGCGATAGTCGTAAAACCATCGTTCGTCCGGCTCGAAGCTCGTGATGATCGGATGACCTGTCGCCGCGCTGTGTTTCGTTGCGTGCTGATTTGGTGACGCATCACAGCAGCCGATGTGACCGCATTCGACAATCTGCGAAGGTGAAACCACCACCCGCCCGCAGCCGAGCATTCCACGCACCCCGTTCCGCTTGGTTTGGCCGCGAGATTGATGCCACCCCTCTCAGACTTCATAGGTCAGCTCACTGAAATTGCCCGCAGCCACCACCGATGCATTCACGCCGCGATCTCCGCCACGATCGCATTTTGCCAGTGTTTTGCCCGACGGGTCAACGTCATGGCAGCGGCGAATGCCGCCGCTGCGCGGTTCGGAAATCCCTTATTAATCAAGGGGCCTTCTACTGTGCATGGGGTTGTTTTCGCGCTTTTTTGTTTTGAGCCCTTAAAAAAACAAGGCCCCCGCATAACCACTCACCCGGCCTGCAGGATTTCCGCAATCGCCGCCCCCGTGGCGATCGTGCCGAGCTTTCCGCCGACATCGCGCGTTGCCCTGCCCTCGCCGATCGCTTTTGCCACCGCCGCCTCGATCGCACGTGCGGCTTCCTCGTAGCGCACCGCGCCTCTATTCTCGCCGTGCCATCCGAGCAGCAGGGCCGTGGACAGGATCAGCGAGACTGGATTGGCAACATCCTGTCCGGCTATGTCAGGCGCCGAGCCATGCGCGGCCTGCGCCATGGCGAAGCTGTCGCCGACATTGAGCGAGCCCCCGAGACCGAGGCTGCCGGAGAGTTCGGCGGTGAGATCGGACAGGATGTCGCCAAACATGTTGGTGGCGACGATGACGTCGAAGCGGTCGGGGTTGCGCACCACATGCGCCATCATGGCGTCGATGAGGATGTCGTCGATCCCAAGGCCGGGATAGGCCTTCGCCGTCTCGCGGCAGATCTCGAGGAACATGCCGTCACCGAGCTTGAGCACATTGGCCTTGTGCACGATGGTGAGATGCTTGCGCCGCTTCATCGCCAGCCGGCACGCCGCGTGCGCGATGCGCTCGCAGCACAGGCGCGTGATCCGGCGCAGCGAGATCACGACGTCAGGCGTGACCAGCATCTCGCCATTGCCCTGCTCCATGTTGCGGTCGGCGTAAAACCCTTCTGTGTTCTCGCGCACCACGACGAGGTCGAAATCGCCCACCCGGCCGGACCGCCCCGCATAGGTGCGTGCGGGCCTGACATTGGCGTAGAGGTCGAGGTTCTTGCGAAAATATCGCGACGGGTTGATCTCGCCATGGGCCTCGTCCTTGAAGTCGAAGGTCGCGGTCGGCCCGAGGATCAGGCCGTCGGCGGCGCGGACGATGTCGAGCAGCTCGGGGCGCACCGTCGTGCCAAATTGTTTGAGGCTCGCATGCCCGACCGCGTGCTCCTCCAGCTGCAGATTGAGCTGGAAGCGTTCGGAGGCCGCGCGCAACACGCCTGATGTCGCGGCCGTGATCTCGGGCCCGATGCCGTCACCGGGCAAAACGACGATGTGCATGGCGGTCCCCTGACATTGCAGCAGTTCGCGCGATCATACGCCGGCGCGCAGGTTCATCGCCCAGCCTTCGCGCATACACAGCATGCAAGCATATGCCTGTGGAAGGCGGCCGCGCCGTAGTACACGCCGAGTCCCCTGGAGCCGGCCGCCGGAGCAACGCGCTAACGCAATGACAATCACGTTACCCGCCGGCGCGCGCGAGCCCGACCACACCATTTCCGACGGCCTTCCAGCCGCACAGCGGCGCTGGGCCATTGCCGCGATCTTCACCGCGCTGGCGATGGCGTCGCTCGACACCGCGATCGCCAACATCGCGCTGCCCGCCATTGCCGGCGACCTGCATGTGAGCCCGGAGCAATCGGTCTGGGTGGTCAACGTCTACCAGATCGCGCTGGTGGCGACGTTGCTGCCGTTGGGAGCACTCGGCGAGATCGTCGGGCACCAGCGCATCTATCTCGGCGGCCTGATCCTGTTCACCATCGCCTCGCTGTTCTGCGCGGTGGCCTGGTCGCTGGAGAGCCTGCTGGTTGCGCGCACGCTGCAAGGGTTAGGTGCGAGCGGCATCATGAGCGTCAACACGGCGCTGGTGCGCTTCGTCTATCCCGGCCGGATGCTCGGCCGCGGCTTCGGCCACAACGCGCTGGTGGTCGCGACCGCCTTCACCTTTGGTCCCTCGATCGCTTCCGCTATCCTCGCGCTCGGCCCGTGGCCATGGCTGTTCGCCGTCAACATCCCGTTCGGCCTGGTCGCGATCGGCATCGGCTTTGCGATGCTGCCGAAGACGCCGCGCGCCGATCACGGCTTCGATTTTCTCGGCGCGGCCCTGGCGTCGGCCTGTCTCGGGCTGTTCATCACGGGCATCGGCAGTGCCGCGCACAATCTCTCACCGATGGTCGTGGGCATCGAGCTGGTCACTGCCCTCGCGCTCGGCTTCATCCTGACGCGCCGCCACGCCGACCATCCGGCGCCGATGCTGCCGATCGACCTGTTCAGCCGGCCGATGTTCGCGCTGTCGGCGGCGACCGCGGTGTGCTCGTTCGCAGTGCAGGGCCTCGCCTTCGTCTCGCTGCCGTTCTATTTCGAGGACGTGCTGGGGCGTTCGCAGGTCGAGACCGGCTTCTTCATGACCCCATGGCCGCTGGTGGTCGGCATCATGGCGCCGATCGCCGGGCGCCTCTCCGACCGGCACGCGGTCGGACTGCTCGGCGGCATCGGGCTCGTGCTGCTCGGCCTCGGCACGGCGCTGCTGGCGATGCTGCCTGCCAATCCTGCGATTCCCGACATCATCTGGCGGATGGTGATCTGTGGCATGGGATTCGGCTTCTTCCAGGCGCCGAACATGAAAGCGGTGATGTCGAGCGCGCCGCCACATCGCAGCGGCAGCGCCTCCGGCATCGTCGCCACCGCGCGCCTGACAGGGCAAACGACAGGGGCGGCGCTGGCCGCGCTCTGCTTCTCGCTGGCCGGTCACGACGGCGCAGTCGTGGCATTGGCACTCGGCGCCGGCTTCGCCGTACTCGGCAGCGTGATGAGCTTTTTGCGGCTGGCGGTGGAGTAGACGGTCAAGCCAGATGTCGGGCCGCCGTCACCTCGACTGTCGCGGCCGGAATGACAGTCTCCTCGTCGAGCGCAGCGAGGCGCTCATCGATGGCAGCGATGACCTTGCGCGAGAACGGCCCGAGATGCGCATAGGCAGCGATCATCTGCACGGCGATCCGCGCCGATGTTGTGTCGCGCTTGGCGCAGTTCATGAAGGTCTGCCACAGCGGCCCGCGCGCCTCGGGAAGGGCTGTGACCACCTTGTGCACCGTTTCCATCGCGCCGATCCGGGCACGGATATCGCCTTCCGCGAGCTCCTGGCGCTGGCGAGAGCGGTCGAGCAGCGTCATCAGTCGGTCGATACGCCTTGCATAGGCGGCCGGGCTGTAGATGTGCTCCAGCACGCGCTTGTAGTCCGTCAGAATGTCGCGCAATGGACGCACCGGATCGAAGTTGATCCCGGCGGTGCACTGATCCGCGCCGATGGTCGGCGCCAGGTCGTGGCCCGGATGCAACCGGCCCTCGCGCTCGAGGCGGCGCGTCAGCTGCGTGTTCGGCAAGGCATAGAGCAGGCCGACCATGCTGACCGGGATCGCTGCCTCTTCGATGAAGTCGATCATGGCATCCGCCATCGAGAGCTTCTCATTGTCGAAGCCGACGATGAAACCCGCGGTGACGAGCATGCCCGCGGCGTAGATCTTGTGGATGCTCTCGGCGATGTTGCGCCGCGTGTTCTGCTTCTTCCGCATGGCGACCAGCGTCGCCGGATCCGGACTTTCGATACCGACGAAGATGGCGAAGAAGTTCGCCTGGCCCATCAGGTTCAGGAGCTCGGGATCGTCGGCCAGATTGACCGAGGCCTCAGTTGACAATTCAAAGGGATAGCCGTGAGCACGTTGCCATTCGGCCAGCTGGGGCAGGAACAGCCGCAACGACTTCTTGTTGCCGATGAAATTGTCGTCGACAAAGTCGAGATGGCCGCGGTAGCCCATGGCATAGAGCCTGTCGAGCTCGACCAGCATTTGCTCGTTCGTCTTGGTTCGCGGCACCCGGCCATAGAGCTCGATGATATCGCAGAACTCGCAGGTGAACGGGCAGCCGCGGGAATACTGCACACCGAGATAAAGGTAGTCCTCGAACTTCAGCAGATCGAAGCGCGGCACCGGCGTCTTGGTGACGTCGGCCTGGAATTTCGGCGCAATGAAGACGCCGGAGCGTGCGCCACTGTCCCAGGCCGCGACGAATTCGTGGAGAACGCTTTCGGCCTCTCCGAGCACCTGGAAGTCGGCCCTCTCATAGATATGGGGGCTCGAGGTGGGATCGGGACCGCCCACGACCACCGGCTTGCCCGCGGCACGGCAAATTTCGATCAGGCGCAGCGTGTCGGCCTGCTGCGGCATCATTCCGCCGGTGAAGACGACGTCGGCCCAGGAAAGATCCTCGTCGCTGAAGGATTCCGTGTTGCAATCGATCAGCCGGACCGTCCAGCTCTCGGGCAGCATCGCGGCAACGGTGATCAGCCCCAAAGGGGCCGCGGGCCGCTTCACACCCAACACTTTGCAGGATTCGCCAAAGCTCCAGAAGGACTCTGCCGAGAACAGCGGATAGAGCATCAGGACTTTGCAAGGCTGCGGTACGTTCATGGAACCCCTTTTTGGCTGATTCCACTGTAGCAGAGCATTCTCGACTTGCACCCTGCCAAAAGGGACAAACTGTCGCTCTCGGTTCCGGGGGCGTCGGCGCGGAAGCCAGTAGACGTCGCTCCAAGCCATGCCGCGGGCGCCCGGGGAAGGAATCCCCGCCGGTTACCCCTCGGACTATTGATTTGAACGTTTCCAATTTGCCGGACACATTGCGCCGCTGAGTCCAGTCGGTGGATTGGGCCAATCAGGGGACTGCGATGGCAAACCTAACAATCAACGGAAAAACCTTCACGCTCGACGTCGAGCCGGATACGCCCCTGCTCTGGGCGATCCGCGAGAATGCCGGCCTCACCGGCACCAAATATGGCTGCGGCATTGCACAATGCGGCGCCTGCACCGTTCACATCGACGGCGTCGCCACCCGCTCCTGCGGGGTTTCGGTCGGCGAAGCCGCAGGCAAGAAGATCACGACCATCGAAGGGCTCGCCTCCGGCAACGCGCTGCACAAGGTGCAGGAAGCCTGGATTGCCCAGGACGTTCCGCAATGCGGCTATTGCCAGAGCGGCATGATCATGGCGGTGGCGGCGCTGCTGAGCGAGAAGCCGAAGCCGACCGACGCCGACATCGACGAGGCCATCACCAATATCTGCCGCTGCGGCACCTTCCAGCAGGTGCGCGAAGCGATCCACACGATCGCAAGCGCGTAAGGAGCCGCCACATGAACAAGCATGTCTCTCCCAGGATGAACCGCCGTGCCTTCGTCATCGGCACCGCCGCGGTCGGCGCAGGTCTCGCAATCGGCCTCGATATCCCCTTCGGCGGTCCCGCCGTGGTCCGCGCGGCCGACGGCTCCCCGGAGATCGGCGCCTGGGTCGTGGTCAGGCCCGACGACACCGTCGTCATCCGCATCGCCCGCTCCGAAATGGGCCAGGGCTCCCTCACCGGCCTTGCCCAGCTCGTCGCCGAGGAACTCGAATGCGACTGGTCGAAGGTCTCGACCGAATATCCGACACCGGGCCAGAGCGTCGCCCGCAAGCGCGTCTGGGGCGATTTCTCGACCGGCGGCAGCCGCGGCATCCGCTCTTCGCAAGACTACGTCCGCAAGGGCGGTGCCACCGCACGCGTGATGCTGATCCAGGCCGCCGCCGAGGCGTGGAAAGTGCCGGCGTCCGAATGCACGGCCGCCAACAGCGTCATTACCCACACGCCGTCCGGCAAGACCACGACCTACGGCAAGGTCGCCGAGGCCGCGGCCAAGCTGACGCCGCCGGCCGAGGTCAAGCTGAAGGACCCCAAGGACTGGAAGCTGATCGGCAAGGGCGTGAAGCGGCTGGACACCGCCGAGAAGACCACCGGCACCATGGTCTACGGCATCGATGTCAAGCTGCCGGGCATGCTGAACGCCGCGATCAAGGATTGCCCGGTGTTCGGCGGCAAGCTGAAAAGCTATGACGAAGCCAAGATCACCGGCATGAAAGGCGTCAAGAAGGTCGTCAAGGTCGGCGACACCGCGGTCGCCGTCGTTGCCGACACCTGGTGGCACGCCAAGACCGCACTGGAGGCGCTGCCGATCGTCTGGGACGAGGGCGACAACGCCAAGGTCTCGAGCGAGTCGATCGCGAAATGGCTGACCGAGGGCCTCGATAACGGGCAGCCGGCCTATGTCGGCAACAAGAACGGCGACGCGAAGGCGGCGATTGCCGGTGCCGCCAAAAAAATCGAGGCCGTCTACAGCTATCCCTACCAGAACCACGCCACCATGGAGCCAATGAACGCCACGGCGCTCTACACGGCGGACAAATGCGAGGTCTGGTGCGGCACGCAGAATGGCGAGGCAGCCTTCGCGGCCACGTTGGAAGCGTCGGGCCTGCCGGCGGAGAAGTGCGACGTGCACAAGGTGATGCCGGGCGGCGGCTTCGGCCGGCGCGGCCAGACCGACTATGTCCGCCAGGCCGTCTTGATCGCCAAGGAGATGCCGGGCACGCCGATCAAGCTGTTGTGGTCGCGCGAAGAGGACATGGCGCACGGCAGATATCACCCGATCACCCAGTGCAAGATGACCGGCGCGTTCGATGCCGACAACAATCTGGTCGCGCTGCACTACCGCCTGTCCGGGCAATCGATCCTGTTCTCGCTCCGCCCCGAAGCGCTGCAGAACGGCATGGATCCGGCCGCATTCCAGGGCGTCGCCCAGTCCGGCGAAGCCGCGTTCGGTTACTCCGTGCCGAACCTCCTGGTCGAGCATGCGATGCGCAACCCGCACGTTCCGCCGGGCTTCTGGCGCGGCGTCAACGTCAATCACAACGCGATCTACATGGAATGCTTCATGGACGAGCTGGCCCAGGCCGCAGGCCAGGACCCGCTCGAATTCCGCCGCAAGCTGATGGGCAATCACCCCAAGCATCTGGCGGTGCTCAATGCCGTGGCCGAGAAGATCGGCTGGAGCACTCCGGCGCCACAGGGCATCTATCGCGGCATCGCGCAGGTGATGGGCTATGGCAGCTATGTCGCCGGCGCTGCCGAAATCTCGGTGACCGACGGCAACAAGATCAAGGTGCATCGCATCGTCGCCTCCACCGATCCCGGCTACGTCGTCAATCCGGCCCAGGTGGAGCGGCAGATCGCGGGGTCCTTCGTCTATGGCCTCTCCGCGCTGTTCTACGGCGGCTGCACCGTCAAGGACGGCAAGATCGAGCAGACCAACTTCGACACCTACAATTCGATGCGCATCAACGAGATGCCGAAGGTGGAGTCGGTGATGGTGCCGAGCGGCGGGTTCTGGGGCGGTGTCGGCGAGCCGACCATCGGCGTCGCGGCGCCGGCGGTGCTCAATGCGTACTTCGCGGCGACGGGCAAACGCATCCGTTCGGTGCCGCTGCGCGACCAGAACATCACCTTCGCCTGAGAAACGCCGCGGCGGCCGCAATCGCCGCCGCGGCACACTTTCCGGACAAGACTCATGAATGCGCCGGTGACACGGCGGGATGCCGTCCTCGGCATCGCCGCTGCGGCCACATCATTCGCCGCCCCTACGATCCTGCGCGCGCAATCGGCGGGCCGCGTCGTCGTGGTCGGCGGCGGCTTCGGTGGTGCGGCGTGCGCCCGCGCGCTGAAGCGCGCGCAGGCAAACTTGCAAGTCATCCTGATCGAACCCAGTACCGTCTTCACTTCCTGCCCGTTCAGCAACGAGGTGATCGCGGGTCTGCGCGAGATCGACGTGCAGCAGTTTGGCTATGACAAGGTCGCCGCCGAAGGCGTCACGGTGATCAGCCAAGCCGTAACCACAATCGAGCCGCAGCTGCGCAGCGTCGTGACGGCCGATGGCGTTGCGCTGCCCTATGATCGTCTCGTCCTCTCTCCCGGCATCGACTTCCATTTCGAGGCTCTGCCCGGCTACGACGACGCCACATCAGAAAAGATGCCGCATGCCTGGAAGGCCGGTGCGCAGACGCTATTGCTGCGTGGGCAGCTGGAGGCCATGCCGGACGGCGGCACTGTCGCCATTGCCATCCCCGCCAATCCCTCGCGCTGTCCGCCGGCGCCTTACGAGCGAGCCAGCCTGATCGCGCATTACCTGAAAACGACGAAGCCGCGCTCAAAGGTCTTGATTCTCGATGCCAAGGACACTTTCTCCCAGCAGCGGCTGTTCGAGAAGGCGTGGAAGGAGCTTTACGGGGACATGATCGAACGCATCGCTCTGTCGCAAGGCGGCCGCGTGACCTCGGTCGATCCTGCGACCAGGACCATTGTCACCGAATTCGGCAATTACACCCCCGACGTCGCCAACGTCATCCCGCCGCAGCGTGCCGGACGCATCGCTGAGGTCGCGGGCGCGGCGGATGCCACCGGCTGGTGCCCGATCGATCCCGTTACCTTCGAATCGAAACTTGTCCCGAACATCCACGTCATCGGCGATGCCTGCCTCGGCGGGGGCATTCCCAAATCGGCATCCGCGGCAAGCGCACAGGGCAAGGCCTGCGCTTCCGCGATCGTGAACCTCCTTGCCGGCCGCGCACCAGAAACGCCGCGACTGACAGGCGTGTGCTACAACATTGTCGCACCCGGCTACGGCTTTTCACTCGCGGGCAATTACCAGCCCAGGGGCGACATCTTCGCCGAGGTCGAGGGCGGAGCGACCAGCCCGGCCGATGCGCCGCGCGAATTGCGCGCCCGCGAGGCGACTGAAGCCGAGCGCTGGTTTCGAGCCATCACGGCGGACACCTTTGGCTAGAACATCGGTCCATATCGCAGCGCTGATCGCCGCCAGTTGCGCCTTCGCCTGCCATGCAGGGGCCGAGGAGCTCCGGCACTACAACGTCGCCGGCGACGGCATCGCGGAATCGCTCACCGGCGCGTCCGGCGATGCCGCGCGCGGGCGCGCGCTGGTGCTCGCGCGCACGACGACCTGCATCCTGTGCCATTCCGGCCCCTTCCCGGAGACCCGGTTCCAGGGCGACCTCGCGCCTGACCTCTCGGGTGCGGGGAACCGCTGGACGGTGAGCCAGTTGCGGCTTCGACTGGTCGATGCGGCGCGCTTCAACCCGAAGACCATCATGCCGTCCTATTATCGCACCGATCACCTCGTGCGGGTCGGGCGAAACTTCGTCGGCAAACCGATCTTGTCCGCCGCCGAGATCGAGGACATCGTGGCTTTCCTTGCAACGCTTCGGGACTAGGACTGTTCATGCCGACCACGCGACGACAATTCCTGAATCTTGCCGGAAGCGTGACGTTCGCCGGGGCGATCCCGATGGTCACGCTGCGGCCGCTCGAGGCGACACCGGCGATGCTCACTGCCGCGATCCGCAACGTCGTCGGCGAAGCACCTGTCCGCACCGGCAAGGTGAAGCTCGACATTCCGCCGCTGGTCGAGAACGGCAACACGGTGCCGCTGACCGTGCGCGTCGCGAGCCCGATGACGGCGGGCGACTACGTCAAGAGCATCCACGTCTTCAACGAGAAGAACCCGCAGCCGAACATCGGCAATTTCTATCTCGGCCCCTCGTCCGGCCGCGCCCAAATCTCGACCCGGATTCGGCTCGCCGACACCCAGAAGGTGGTGGCGATCGCGCGTCTTTCCGACGACACGTTCTGGCAGGTCACGGCCGAGATCGTGGTGACGCTGGCCGCCTGCACCGAGGAGATGAATTGATGGCCGCGCTCATCAACGTTCCGGCGAAAGCCAGGCGCGGCGAAATCATCGAGATCCGCACGTTGACCTCGCACATCATGGAGACGGGCTTCCGCCATACCGCGGACGGCGCGCTGGTGCCCCGCGACATCATCACGAGTTTCACGTGCCGCTACAACGGCACCGAGATTTTTCGCGCCGATCTCTTCCCCGCGATCGCGGCCAATCCCTATCTGTCGTTCTTCACGGTCGCGAAGGAGAGCGGCAAGTTCGAGTTCGAATGGATCGGCGACAACGGCTATTTGTCCAGCGCATCGGCGTCGATCACGGTCGAATGAGTTTTTGGCGCGCGATATCGGCCGCGGCGTTCCTCGCCACGGCCCCTGCCCTGCTCGCCGGCGAGATTCCGCCGGACGCGCGCCGCTCCGGCTATTCGTTCATGGGGCCCGACACCCGCGCGATGCAGGATGACGACACCTCAAATCCCGGCATGCTGTTCGTGCTCGACGGCGAGGCGTTGTGGACGAAGAAGACCGGCAGCGCCGACAAGGCCTGTGCGGATTGCCATGGCGATGCACGCGGCAGCATGAAAGGCGTCGCGGCGCGCTATCCGGCCTTCGACAAGGCGCTGGCGCGGCCCGTCACGCTCGACCAGCGCATCAATCTGTGCCGCAGCAATCATCAACAAGCACCGGCGCTCCCCTACGAAAGCCGCGACCTGCTGGCCCTGTCCGCCTTCGTCGCGCATCAATCGCGCGGCATCACGATCACGGCCGGCGACGATCCGCAATTGAAGCCATTCGTCGAGCAGGGCCGCGACCTCTTCATGCAGCGCGAAGGGCAGCTCAACCTTGCCTGCACCAATTGCCACGACGACAATTTCAACAACCGGCTTGCCGGCGCGCCGATCACGCAGGGACAGCCGACCGGCTATCCGCTTTATCGGCTGGAATGGCAGACGCTGGGATCGCTGGAGCGCCGGCTACGCAGTTGCATGACGGGTGTCCGCGCCCAGGCCTATGATTTCGGCGCGCCCGAGCTGGTCGCGCTCGAACTCTATCTGATGTCGCGAGCGCATGGCTTGCCGATGGAAACGCCGGCCGTGCGGCCCTGAATTCCACAGATTAGGACTAGGCAGACGCGCAACGGCCGCTAGTATCCGCCCAAATTGAGTCACAGGGAGGGACCTCAAGTGGTCAACCACAAAATCTCGCGTCGTACGCTATTGACCGGCACTGCCGCAGCTGGCGCGCTCAGCCTGACGGGATTGCCGGCGCGCGCCGAGGTGAACTGGAAGAAATACGCAGGGACCAAGCTCGAGGTGATCCTTGCCAAGGGCCCCCGCGGCGACAACCTGCAAAAATACGTCAAGGAGTTCACCGAACTCACCGGCATACAGGTCGAAGCGGAGCAGATTCCCGAGCAGCAGCAGCGCCAGAAGGTGGTGATCGAGTTCACCTCGGGCCGTCCGAGCTTCGACGTCGTCCATCTCAGCTACCACGTGCAGAAGCGGCAGTTCGAGAAGGCCGGCTGGCTCGCCGACTTGACGCCCTTCATGAAGGACCCGGCGCTCACCGCGGCCGATCTCGTCGAGGGCGACTTCTCGGCAGCCGGCCTGCAATACGCCAGGAACGACAAGGGCCAGATGCTGTCGCTGCCGTGGTCGGTCGATTATTTCATCCTCTACTACAACAAGGAGCTGTTCGAGAAGAAGGGCGTCACCGTTCCCAAGACCCTCGACGAGATGGCTGCGGCGGCCGAGAAGCTCACCGATACCAAGGAAGGGATCTACGGCTTTGTCGGGCGCGGCTTACGCAACGCCAACATGGCGATGTGGAGCAACTTCTTCCTCAACTATGGCGGGGAATTCCTCGACGCCAAGGGCAACATCCTGACGGACGGTCCGGAAGCCATTGCGGCGACCAAGCTCTATCAGACGCTCCTGACGAAATCGGCACCTCCAGGCGTCGCCGGCTTCAACTGGATGGAGTCGATGGCCTCGTTCACGCAAGGCCGATCCGCGATGTGGATCGACGGCGTCGGCTGGGCGCCGCCGTTGGAAGACCCGGCCGCCTCGCGCGTCGTCGGCAAGGTCGGCTACACCGTCGTGCCCGCCGGCCCCAAGGGCCAATATTCCTCGACCTATGGCGACGGCATCGGCGTTGCCGCTGCGAGCAAGAACAAGGAAGCCGCCTATCTGCTCTGCCAATGGGTGGTCTCGAAAACCCAGGGCGCGCGGCTGCTGCAGGCCGGCGGCGGCGTGCCGTTCCGCAACTCCATCCTTGGCGATCCCGAGGTCCAGAAGGGCGTCAAGACCAAGGAATGGCTGCAATCGGTGATCGATTCCGGCAAGATCAGCAAGCTGGGCCTGCCCGTCGTTATTCCCGTCGCCGAATTCCGCGATATCGTCGGCGCCGCGGTCACTGCGACCTTGTCCGGCGCCGATCCTGCCGCCGAGCTGAAGAAGGCCAACGATCAGTACCGGCCGATCCTGGAGCGTAGCGAGAAGGCGTGAGTGCGTTGACACAATCGACTCCGGGCGCGGCACAGTCTGAAGCCGCGCCGGAGAAGGAGTTGCGGCCGCCGTCCTACTGGCCGTTCGTGGTCCCGGCGCTGGTCGTCGTGATCGCGATCATCATCTTTCCGTGGGTCTTCACGATCTGGATGAGCCTGAACGAGTGGAAGGTCGGCTCCTCGACCACCTTCGTTGGCTTGTCCAATTATCTGCGGCTGACGAGCGATCCCCGCTTCATCGAGGCCGTCGGGCACACACTGGTCTACACCATACTGTCCGTGCTGCTGCCGCTCGTGCTCGGCACGTTTGCGGCCGTAGTGTTTCACCAGAAATTCCCTGGCCGCGGCTTTCTGCGCGGCGTCTTCATCATGCCGATGATGGCGACGCCGGTGGCGATCGCGCTGGTCTGGACCATGATGTTCCACCCGCAGCTCGGCGTACTGAACTATCTGCTGTCACTGGTCGGAATCCCCGCGCAGCTCTGGGTATTCCATCCCGCGACCGTCATTCCCTCGCTGGTGCTGGTCGAGACCTGGCAATGGACGCCGCTGGTCATGCTGATCGTACTCGGCGGCCTGGCAGCGATCCCGACCGAGCCTTACGAAAGTGCACAGATCGACGGCGCCAGCATCTGGCAGGTGTTCCGCTTCATCACCCTGCCGCTGATCATGCCGTTCCTGTTCATCGCCGGCATGATCCGCATGATCGATGCCGTGAAGAGCTTCGACATCATTTTCGCGATCACGCAGGGCGGTCCGGGATCGGCGTCGGAGACGATCAACATCTATCTCTACAGCGTCGCCTTCTCCTATTACGACCTCGGCTACGGCTCGGCGATCGCGGTCGTGTTCTTCCTGCTGATCGTTCTGCTCGCGGCGGTGATGCTTTATGCACGCCAACGCATGCTGTGGACCGAGATCGCGAGCGGCACATGAGTCCAAGGCAAATCATCGGCAAGATCGGCCTGTGGTTCTCGGTGTTCCTCATCGTGTCGCCGGCGATCCTGTTCTTTCTCTGGATGCTGTCGCTGTCGCTCAAATTCGAGATCGACAACGCCGCATACCCGCCGGTGTTCTTTCCCGAGCATGTCGCCTGGAAAAACTATGCCGACGTGCTCGCCTCCAACCGCTTTCTGACCTATTTCATCAACAGCCTGATCGTCACCGGCAGTGCGACGCTGCTTGCCCTGCTCGTCGGCGTTCCCGCCGGCTACGGCATCGCACGCATGGCCGCGCATAAATCCGCGATCGTGATCCTGATCGCCCGCATCACGCCGGGCCTGTCCTATCTGATCCCGCTGTTTCTCATGTTCCAGTGGCTGGGACTGCTCGGCACGCTGGTGCCGCAGATCATCATCCACCTCGTGGTCACGGTGCCGATCGTGATCTGGATTATGATCGGCTATTTCGAGACGACGCCAATGGAGCTGGAAGAAGCAGCCCTCATCGACGGCGCCACGCGCTGGCAGGTCTTCCGCCATGTCGCGCTGCCGATCGCCAAGCCTGGCATCGCGGTCGCTTTCATTCTCGCCGTGATCTTCTCCTGGAACAACTTTGTCTTTGGCATCGTGCTGGCCGGACGCGAGACACGCACCTTGCCAGTCGCGGTCTACAACATGATCTCGTTCGACCAATTGAGCTGGGGGCCGCTCGCGGCCGCCGCCCTGATCGTCACCCTTCCGGTGCTGCTGCTCACGGTGTTCGCCCAGCGACAGATCGTCGCCGGGCTCACCGCGGGTGCCGTCAAGGGCGGGTAGCTACTCCGCCGGTGCCGCGTGCATGTCCGCGTGCGGCATGTAGGACTCGCTCGCGCCGAGCCGGCTGGCCGCGAACAAACCGGCGGCCATCACGGCATAGGCGAACGCGACCGCGGGCGTGACGCCAAAGCCGCCGCCGATGCCGACGGCTTCGCCGTGCATGAAGCCGAAGTAGGTCAGGATCGCACCAACCAGCGCAAACGCCGAGGCCTTCTCGAAGTCGCGCTCGATGATGAAGACACCGATCGCACCCAGGATCAGGCCGCCGAGGATGGAGCCGCCGCCCATCACTTCGAGTCCGTGATAGAACACGCCCTGCTGAGGCAGTGCTGCGATCGCCGCAGCCTTGACCGCGTCGGCCTTGTCGGCGGCCATTCCGCCGACGGTCGCAGCCGCGTTCATGGTCGAGCCCAGCATGGTGTCGATCTGGAGCTTGGCCCAGGCGGCCAGATGCGGCGTCAGCGCCAGCACGATCGCGGGCGCGTGCTTGACCGGCGTGGTCTGGAACGCCTGCGCGCCGATCAGCATGCCGATATAGAGCAGGATGGGCGAGATCGCGACGACCGGGACCAGCGCCAGCAGCACCGAGATGATGCCGAACCAAGCCAGCACCACCACCATGATGCCGGTCGCAGCCGAGTAACCAATGCGGCCGCCCATCGCCTTCCAGCCGGGATGGCCGATATAGACGGCGTTGATGAAGGGATTGCCCATCAGGCAGCCAATCAGGCTGACGATTCCGTCGGCGGTGAGCACGCGCGTGGTCGGATATTCGTCGCCGGCGGCCTCCGCGCTCTCGACATTGTCCATGGCCTCGACGAGATCATAGATGCCGAACGGAATGGCGGTAACCAGAATGATTCCGAGGAATTCGAAACCGGAGAAGACGTAGCCTACCGCCGGGATCGGCACCGAGAAGCCGAAATTGGCAAAGGCATCACCGACGCCTTTGACGCTCAGTCCACCGAGACCGAGGCCGAACAGGTTCGAACCCCATGCGATGACCATGCCCACCGCGATCGCGACGAGACCGGCGGGAATGCCGCGCCAATATTTCACGCCACCGAACCAGCTCACCAGAATGATGGCGAAGCAGACCAGGCCGATCTGCGGCGTCATGTACATTTCGAGCGCCGGCCGCATCGAGATGAAGGTGACGGATACGCCGGCGAGCGTACCGAGCAGCGCCGCGCGCGGCGTGATTTTTCGAATGAACGGCGCGATGAAGCCGCCGATCATCAGGATGAAGCTCTGGAAGAACACCCAGACCAGGCCCGCCGACCAGCCCTTGAGCGGATCGCCGGTCTTGATCGTGATCGGCAGCATGATCACGAAGGTGACGATGAACATGTGCGGTACGCTGACGCCTGACGGTAACGCACAGACGTCGTTGCGGCCGGTCGTCTGTGCCAGACGATAAGCGAGGAACGCGTAGTAGAAGGTGGAAAGGCACATCATCAGCCCGAGTGCGGGAAGGATGCGGCCGAACACCAGTGAGTCGGGCATCTTCAACACGAAGCGCAACAGGCCTGTGAGCACCAGCATGTTGACGAGGATGTTGGTGCCGAAGCCGAAAAACGCGTTCCAGTCGCCCGGTGTCCATAGTGCTGGCTTGAACTCGGAGGTGCCGGCCGTCCCTGTCGTGCCTGTGCTCATCGTGATGCCCCTACGCTGATGTGGAAATCTTCATCGCCTCCAGAACCGCGGCTGAGCTTGCAACCCAGCCGAAGATGCCGCCCTGGGCCTTGATCATCTTCAAGCCCATCTCGTGAAATTCGGGGAAGTAGGATGCGCAGCCGTCCGAGATGACGATGCAGCGATAGCCGCGGTCGTTGGCCTCGCGCACGGTGGTGTTGACGCACACCTCGGTGGTGACGCCGCACACCAGCAGATTCTCGATGCCGTATTTCTCCAGCACGTCGGTGAGCTCGGTGGCGTAGAACGCGCCCTTGCCGGGCTTGTCGATCACGATCTCGCTGTCGAGCGGATAGAGCTCCGGGATGATGTCGTGGCCCGCCTCGCCGCGAATGAGAATGCGGCCCATAGGACCGGGGTCCCCGATGCGAAGCGATGGCGCGCCGCGCTCGACTTTCGCCGGCGGCGCGTCGGAGAGATCGGGCAGATGGCCCTCGCGCGTGTGGATCACCAGCATGCCGGTCTCCCGCGCGGCCTTCAGCACCGCACCGATCGGCTTCACCGCGCGCGCGAGCTGGCTGACGTCGTTGCCGAGCGTCTCGCCGAAGCCGCCAGGCTCCATGAAGTCGCGCTGCATGTCGATGATGAGGAGCGCGGTAGCCGACCAGTCGAGCTTGACCGGCTCCGGTTCGGCGATGATGACACCCAATGTCGGCTTGGTTGAGTTCAACATGACTCAAGGCCCCCGCGAGAACTCTCGTTGCCCGGAGTTCTGCAAGCGCCGTGCCATTGTGTACAATGGCAATCGGGCGGACAGCGCGGGAAAATTTCCTGCGCCGTCAGAATGTTATGAGGAAAGCCGGGGTCTGCTTATTCGCTGTGCGGCGGCTTTTGCGACGTGCATTTGCCCAAAGGATGAGCGACAACGAAGCTCGCTTCTACCGGGCAGTATCTCCGTACAGCCGTCGATATTCTTCCTCATACGGCGCGTAAGAATCCTTCAGCGTCGCCATGTTCAGCAGCATGGTCGCCACCACCGAATTCGTCTTGTCGAACACGCGCGTCTTCACCCAGGCGCTCTCGGTGCGTCGGCTGCCGGAGAGCGCGACGACCTCGCGCTCGACTTCGTAGTCCTCGTCCACAAACAGCGGGCCCTTCACCAGCCTGATCTCCTGGTCGGCGAACAGGCCGACGGCCGGGCCCTTGGCCGGGAGAGGATCGTCCTTGGAGCGGTACTGGAACAGCACGCTCAGCATCTCCATCGGGATGATCGCCCTGCCCCACGGATTCGCAGAAGGATTGCCGGCGCCTGAATAATACGGCGAGGTCTCGGTGATGACGGCGAGCTTCTGCCGCAGCGAGAACGGATAGAGCTCGCCCATGATCTGGTCGAACGCCATCCGCACCGCCTGGCGCCGGCTCGTCTGCGCCACCTTCACGTCGCGCAGGATCACGGGATCAGTGAGCGGCTTGAGTTCGCCAAGACGCGCCTCCAGCGCGGTTGCGGCCTGCGGTTCTCCGACCGAGGCCGTGCCACGCAGCACCTCGGTGCCGTCACGTTTGACCATCTGGATCTGGCACTGGCTGGTGCCGGGCAGCGGCTTCGACAGGATCGCCTGCACCTCCTCGCCTTCGTAACAGACGCTGCGGTAATGCGCGGAGAGACAGCCGCTCTCGAACCAGACCTGTCCCCACAAACGCGCGCCGAGCGGAGCAAACTGGCTGAAATGGGTCGGGCCCTCGATGGTGCCGCCCTTGAAGCCGAGCTTCTGCGCGGTGGCGTCGTCGTGGATCGAGGCGTGCGCGTCGTAGGTTTGGGATTGCAGCATCTGATGCGGCTGACGCCACGGCCCGATCAGAGCGCCGTCGGTCTCCGTGATCTCGGTATCGAACACTTGTGCCGTCATGGTGTCCTCCGCAAGCAAGCCATGACTAGCAGGAGCGCCACGGATGCGGCCAGCGATATTGACTTCGCCTGTGCATGCCCTTGACTGTCACAATTCGCGTCGCGCAGCCGCTCCTCCCTCCCGCAGCGCAAACCCCAAGTCGAATAAGAGCCGACCAAGAGACGAGGACTTCCGAAATGACGCTGATGCAGGTCGAGCTGGACGACAAATACCGGCTCGAATCGAAGCGGATCTTCCTGTCCGGCACGCAGGCGCTGGTCCGGTTGCCCATGTTGCAGCGCGAACGCGATCGACTTCAGGGCCTCAACACCGGCGGCTTCATCTCGGGCTATCGGGGCTCCCCGCTCGGCATGTACGACCACGCGCTGTGGCGCGCGAAGTCATACCTCCAGCAGCACGACATTGCCTTCGTCCCCGGCCTTAATGAGGACCTAGCGGCGACCGCCGTCTGGGGCAGCCAGCAGGTCGGCCTGTTTCCCGGCGCCAAGGTCGATGGCGTGTTCGGCATCTGGTACGGCAAGGGGCCCGGCGTCGATCGCTCGGTTGACGCGCTCAAGCATGCGAATGCCGCCGGCACCTCGCTGAATGGCGGCGTACTCGCGCTTGCCGGCGACGACCATGGCTGCCAATCCTCGACACTGGCACACCAGAGCGAGCAGGTCTTCGCAGCGGCGCTGATCCCCGTGATCAACCCGGCGACGCTGCAGGATTATCTCGACCTCGGCCTTTACGGTTTTGCGCTGTCGCGCTTCTCCGGCTGCTGGGTCGGCTTCAAGGCGATCAGCGAAACCGTGGAGAGTTCGGCGTCGATCTACAGTGATCCCGAACGCATCCAGATTAAGCTCCCCGACGATTTCGAGATGCCGCCCGGCGGCCTCAACATCCGCTGGCCCGATCCGCCGCTGGACGCAGAGAGGCGCCTGTTCGGCCCGAAGATGGCGGCGGTGCAGGCCTTTGCGCGCGCCAACCAGCTCGACCGCATCGTGCTCGACTCCAGGCCGGCACGGCTCGGCATCGTCGCGACCGGTAAGGCTTATCTTGATCTGCGGCAGGCGCTGGCCGATCTGGGCATTTCCGACAAGGACGCGGAGGACCTTGGCCTGCGCATCTACAAGGTCGCGATGACCTGGCCGCTGGAAGAAAGCGGGGCCAAGCGCTTCGCCGAAGGGCTTCAGGACGTGCTGGTGGTCGAGGAGAAGCGCGGTTTCATCGAAGACCAGCTGATGCGCATCCTCTACAATATCGATGCGTCCAGGCGCCCAACCGCTACCGGGAAGCGCGACGAACGCGGCGCGCCGCTATTGCCGAGCGAGGGCGAGCTGACGCCGACCATCGTTGCATCCGCACTGGTGGCGCGGCTGCGCAAGCTCGGCCACCACAGCCCAGTGCTGGAGCAGCGCCTCGCCCGGCTCGAGGCCTTCGACACTCCTGTTCCGGCCTCCGGGCAAATCAAGCTCGCGCGCACGCCGTTCTTCTGCTCGGGTTGCCCGCACAACACCTCCACGCGCGTGCCCGAGGGAAGCCGAGCCATGGCCGGCATCGGTTGCCACGGCATGGCTCTGAGCATGCCGACGCGCCGCACCGATCTGATCTCGCATATGGGCGCCGAGGGCGTGAACTGGATAGGACAAGCGCCCTTCACGACCGAGCAGCACATTTTCCAGAATCTCGGCGACGGCACCTACACCCATTCCGGGCTGCTCGCCCTTCGCGCGGCATCGGCCGCCGGCATCAGCATCACCTACAAGATCCTCTACAACGACGCCGTCGCGATGACCGGCGGCCAGCCGGCCGAGGGCGGCTTCAACGTCGCCCAGATCGCGCATCAGGTCTGGGCCGAGGGCGTCAAGCGGCTCGCGATCGTCTCGGACGATCCGACCAAATACCCTGACACCAACTACTTCCCGCAAGGCGCGACCGTCCATCATCGCCGCGAGCTCGACGCCGTGCAGCGCGAGCTGCGCGACATCCAGGGTCTTACGGTCGTGATCTACGACCAGACCTGCGCCGCGGAAAAGCGCCGCCGCCGCAAGCGCGGGCTCTATCCGGATCCCGCCAAGCGCGCTTTCATCAACGAGCTCGTCTGCGAAGGTTGCGGCGATTGCTCGCAAGCGTCGAACTGCGTCTCGGTGCAGCCGCTGGAGACCGAGTTCGGCCGCAAGCGCCAGATCGACCAGTCGAACTGCAACAAGGACTTCTCCTGCGTCGAGGGTTTTTGCCCGAGCTTCGTCACCGTGCACGGCGGCACGCTCAAGCGGATCAAGACCTCGGCGGTGGATTCAGGCCAGTTGTTTGCCGACCTGCCGCTGCCACCCGCGCGTGAGCTGGACGCATCCTACAACATCCTCGTCACCGGCATCGGCGGCACCGGCGTCATCACCATCGGCGCGCTGCTCGGCATGGCCGCCCATGTCGACGGCCGCGGCTGCTCGGCGCTGGACTTCACCGGCCTGTCGCAGAAGAACGGCGCGGTGATGAGCCATGTGCGCATCGCCGCGAAGCCGGAAGACATCTCCGCGGTCCGGATCACGACGGGCGGCGCCGACGTCATCCTCGGCTGCGACATGATCGTCTCGGCCGGTCCCTCCGCGCTCAGTCGCGCCGAGCGCGGAACGACGAAAGCGTATATCAACGCCGACCTGCAGCCGACCGCGAGCTTCGTGCAAAACCCCGACCTCGATTTCGAGATGGGGACGATGCAGACCGTGCTGCGCGACGCCGTCGGCGACAAGAACCTCGACATCATCGATGCCACCGGCATTGCCTCGGCACTGATGGCGATTCGATCGCGACAAATCCCTTCATGCTCGGCTTCGCCTTCCAGAAGGGCGCAATCCCGCTGTCGCTGGAAGCGCTGCTTCGCGCCATCGAGATCAACGGCGCCGCGATCGAAATGAACAAGCTCGCCTTCACCTGGGGACGCCTCGCCGCCCACGACATGTCGCGGGTGCGGAGCGTGCTGCAATTCAGGAGCCGAACCTCCGCGCCGACAAAGTCGCTCGACGACATCATCGCAACGCGCGCGGAGTTTTTGACCGGCTATCAGGACAGGGCCTACGCCGATCGCTACCTCGCCGCCGTCGCCAAGGTGCGCAAGGCGGAAGCAGCAACCTCGCCTGCTAGCACGGAGCTGACCGAGGCTGTCGCGAAAAACCTGTTCAAGCTGATGTCCTATAAGGACGAATACGAAGTCGCGCGGCTTTACACCGATGGCAGCTTCTCCAAGAAAGTCTCGGAGAAATTCGACGGCGACTTCAAGCTGAAGTTCTATCTGGCCCCGCCGATCTTCGCGCAGCGCGACAAGACGACGGGACACCTCCAGAAGAAGGAATTCGGCGGCTGGATGATTCACGCCTTCCGCCTCCTCGCCGGGCTGAAGTTCCTGCGTGGCGGCGCGTTCGACCCGTTCGGCCGCACCGAGGAGCGCCGCACCGAGCGGAAGCTGGTCGCGGATTATTTCGACATGATCGATCAGCGCATCGCCGGGCTGAAAGCGGAGCAGATCCCGCTGCTGACGAGGCTCGCGCGGCTGCCGGAGACGATCCGCGGCTTCGGGCATGTCAAGGAAGCCAACATCAAACTGGCGGCGGCGGAGAAGGCGCGGCTGGAAGCAGAACTGGAGAACAGCCGCTTTGCTGCGGCTGCGGAGTAGCGGAAGACTGGCGCCACATTCTCGGTGTCATCGCCCGCAAAGGCGGGCGATCCAGTACTCCGAGGCGGTTGTGATTAGTCCGATGGGCTGCGGCGTACTGGATGCCCCGCCTGCCGCCTACGCTAAAGCTTCGGCGCGCCCAGACTTCGACCTCGGCGAAGCCTTGGCGTAGCCGGGTCGCGGGGCATGACAGCGGTGGAAATGGCTAGACCAACGCTGTGGCCGCACTCGCCCCGGCCACACTCCCCTCCGCCAGATGCCTTCCTGCGATGTACCCGAACGTCAGTGCCGGTCCCAACGCGATCCCCGGCCCGGGACAATTGCCGTTCATGATCGAGCCCATGTCGTTGCCGCAGGCGTAGAGGCCCGCAACCGGCGTGCCGTCCTCGCGCAATACGCGCGCCTGGGCATCCACCTTCATGCCGATCGCCGTGCCGAGATCGGCCGGATAAATCCGCATCGCAAAGAACGGCGCGTAGAGGATGGGCGCGACGCAAGGGTTCGGCTTGTGGCTGATATCACCAAGGTGTCGCTGAGAGATGGTGCTGCCGCGACCGAACTCGGGATCGCGGCCGTCCTTCGCATCGGAATTGTAGTTTGCGATCGTCGCCGCGAGTATCGACGGCTTGATGCCGATCTTCGCTGCGACCTGCGCGATATCAGCGGCCTCGACCAACTCGCCGCTCGCCACATAGCGTCTGATATTGCGGGTGAACGGCTTGATGCGGCCTAGGCCGTAACTCCACAGGAACGGACGGTCGCAGATCAGATAGAACGGCCGGTCCGATTCGCCGTCACCGTCACGCAGCATCGCGAGCACGAACTCGTGGTAGGACAGCGCCTCGTTGGCGAAGCGCCGGCCGGCCGCATTGACCGCGATCACGCCGGGCTTGGCGCGGTCGGTCGCTGTATGCGGGAAAACACCACGGCTTCCATCGGCACGCCGGAACAGCGAGGCCGGCACCCAATAGGCCGGGCTCGTCGCATCCGTATTGAGCGCTGCGCCGGTTACAGTCGCGAGGCGGAGCCCGTCACCCGTGGCGGACGGGTGGGTCGCCGAGATGAATCCGGCAGCGGGTGGGAAGAAGCGCTTGCGCAAGGTTGCGTCGTGCGAAAAGCCGCCGGTCGCCAGCACCACACCGCGCCGCGCGGCGATCAGGCGATCGCGCGAGCCATGACGGATAATTACCCCGCCGACCCGTTCGCCCTGCGTGGACAGGCCTTCGACGTCCGCACTGAAGAGGATCTCGACCTGCCGGGCCAGCAGCGAGGCATACAGCCGTGCGGCGAGTGCGTTGCCAAGCTGCAGCGTCGTGCCGCGCGGGCCGCGCAGCCGCTGCCACGCATGCTCCGAAACCAGCCGCGCCGCGCGAAGAGTCGAGCGCAGCGATCTTCCGGCCCGGTGCAAATGCGGGATGTCGAGGCGGTTGACCATCATCCCGCCGAACCGCGTGAACTCCGGCAGCGGCGCGCGCAGCCGCGCGAAATGCGCGCCCAGCCGCGTGCCGTCGAAGACGACCGGCTCGAGCACGCGCCCGCCCGGCGTCGCGCCCAATCGCTCCGGATAATAGTCCGGACAGGCCTTCACCGGCTGGAGGCGCACTTGCGTGTTGGCTTCGAGATAAGCGACCGCCTCCGGCCCGCGCGCGAGGAAGGCGGCGCGGAGGCCCGCATTGGCGGGCTCGGGCACCGTGTTCGACAAATATTGCACGGCGTCCGTGACGCTGTCGGAGAGCCCCGCCTGTTTCATTTTGGCATTGGCGGGAATCCAGACCATGCCGTCGGACCATGCGGTGGTGCCGCCGACGAAGGCGGTCTTCTCGATCACCAGCACGCGCAGGCCCTCGGCGGCGGCCACCGCCGCTGCCGTCATGCCACCGGCGCCGGCGCCGACGACGATGACATCGTAGGTCTCATGCGCCGGCATCATGCGGCGGGGGTCCCGAAGCGAGGCATGACACCGTCATACCCCGCTTCGGCGCCCACACGCTAGCGGGCCGGCTTGCGCTCGACCGGATCGATGTCGATCGCCCGCAGGCGGCCGAGCCGCAGCACGTCCATCGCCAGTCGCCGGCCGATCCGGTCGCGATCGAGCACACGGATCAGATCGTCGACGCCGTTGATCTCGACGCCGTCGAGGCCGATCACGACATCGCCGGACAACAGGCCCGCCTTCGCGGCCGGCCCGTCCGGCTCGATCTGCGCCAGCAGCGCGCCCATCTTATTCTCGACGCCGGCCAGCACCGCGTGCCGCCGCGGGATCGGCGCGGTCTGGCCGGCCACGCCGATATAGGCGCGACGGACATAGCCGTGGCGGATGATCTCCGACAGCACGAATTGCGCGGTGTTGCTGGCGACCGCAAAGCAGATGCCTTGCGCGCCATTGATGATCGCGGTGTTGATGCCGATCACCTCGGCATTCGACGATACCAACGGCCCGCCCGAATTGCCGGGGTTGAGCGCGGCATCGGTCTGGATCACGTCCTCGATGGTCCGGCCACTGACCGAGCGGATCGAGCGCCCAAGCGCCGAAACAACCCCGGCGGTGACGGTCGATTCAAAGCCGAGGGGATTGCCGATCGCGATCACGAGCTGGCCGCGCCGCAAGGTCTTGGAGTTGCCGAGCGCCGCATAGGGCAAGTCCCGCACGCCGTTGGCGCGAAGCAGCGCAAGGTCAGTGTCGGGATCGACGCCGAGCACCCGGGCGTCGCCGACATGGCCCTCGACGTCGCGCAGCCGGATCTCCTTCGACGAGCCGACCACGTGGCTATTGGTGAGCACGAGCCCGTCCGGCGAGATCACGATGCCCGAGCCGAGCCCGCCGCGCTCGCGGCCGTTCGGCACCTTTGGTCCGGTCTCGACGCGCACGACCGCCGGACCGACGCGGTCGGTCACGTCGATCACGGCGTTGGAATAGGCGTCCAGCAGGGCCCGGTCATTGTCCGGAACAGCCGCTGTCGCCCGCGATGACGAACCGTCATCGGCGATGTCTGAGGTAAAATCCAACATGGTAGGAGTCCTTGAGGCTCACACAGATGGTGGCCTGCTCCTTTAGGCGCAAGGGACCCGCCCGGGGTGCAAGGCTGGACTGCCCAGGTGGCTAGGGTGCCCGTCGCAGCGTGCCCGCCCTTGCCTTGACCGGGTCCAGCAGCGACCAGTCGCCATCCGGCAGCACGTAACCCAGGGGGAACGGCGCGCGTAGCTCGAGGCCGAGCGAGCGCAGCACACGGTCGTCGCGGTAGTAGCATTGCAGCACCACGCGGACGAGCGTCGCGGCAGCCGCGCCGCCGGAACTGCGAAACTCCTGCGCCACCGCATCGCGCCTGGCCGCATCGAGCTCGGCGAACGGTTGGCCCGCGAGCCGCGCCAGATGGTCGAGCGCCGCCGCCACCAATTTGGCGTCACGCCCCAGCGTCGCCAGCATGTCAGCCTGGATCGCGGGGTCGTCGGCGCCGGGCACCTTGTACTCATCGCTGGCGGGAACGATCATCGCGGCGATAGCGCGGAGGTCGTCGCGTTGGACGCGTGTCAGTTGATTGTCTGCGGACATGTCGGCCTCAATCGAACAAATTGGCGAGGCGCTGCTTCATCTGGTCGGCGATGTAGAGCGCGAGGGCCTGGATGGTGGACGTCGGGTTCACGCCGCCCGAGGTGACGAAGATGCTGCCGTCGACGATGAAGAGGTTCTTCACGTCGTGCGAGCGGCCCCATTCGTTGACGACGGAGCGTTCGGGGTCGGTGCCCATGCGTGCCGTGCCGAGCAGATGCCAGCCGCCCCACGGGATCGGCGAGTTGACGCAGATGTCGCTCGCCCCGGCGGTTTCGAGAATCTCCCGCCCGCGCGCCAGCGCATGCTCCATCATCTTCTGGCTGTTCTCGCTGATCGTGTAGTTGATCTTCGGCGCGGGAATGCCGTGGCCGTCCCTCAAGACCGGATCGAGCGTGACCTGATTGTGCTCCTCCGGCAGGTCCTCGCAAATCGCGGAAAAGCCGAGCCGGTGGCCGTTGAGCTTGCGGAAGATGCGGTGATGATCGGCGCCCCACGGCAATATCCCCTTCTGCTCGCTGACGACAGCCTCGAACACCGGCCCCGCGCCGCGCACGAACTGAACGCCGTAGCCGCGCACGAAGCCGCGCGAGAGGTCCGTGTCATACCATTCCTTGCTCCACAGGCAGGTCGGCGGCGCGCGGTTGCTATCGGTCGGCTCTTTTACGTAGCCGTAGATCTGCGCATAAGGATGGAACATCAGGTTCTTGCCGACGAGGCCGGACGAATTGGCAAGCCCGTTCGGAAAGCGGTCCGATGCCGAATTCAGCAGCAGCCGCGGCGTGCCGACGCCGTTGCAGGCGATGATAACCACATGCGCCGGCTGAAACTGCTCGACGCCGTCCTTGTCGTAATAGACCACGCCGGTGGCCATGCCGTTCTCGTCGGTGGTGATCTCGCGCACACGGCAGTGCGTACGCAGCTCGACGCCGGCGCGGACCGCGTGCGGCCAATAGGTGATGTCGGTCGAGGATTTCGCGCCTTGCGCGCAGGCCGGCGTGCAATGGCCGAGATTGATGCAGCGCGCACGCCCCTCGTAGTCCATGGTCGCGACCGTCGTATCCGACGGCCACCAGTGCCAGCCGAGCTTGTTCATGGTCTTGCCGATGATCGCACCGGACAACCCCATCGGCTGTGGCGGCATCGGCGGATGCGTCAGCGGTGAGAGCGGGTCGCCCGAGAGGCCGGACGTGCCCATCATCCGGTCGTTCTCTTCGAAGAACGGGGTCAGCGCGTCGTAGTCGATCGGCCAGTCGTCGGCGACGCCGTCGAGCGTCTTCACCTTGAAATCGGAGGGGTGCAGCCGCGGCCAGTGCGCGGTGTACATCACCGTCGAGCCACCGACCGCATTGTAGTTGACGACCTTGATCGGCGAATCGTCGTCGTTGATCGGATAGTCTTCGGGCCGCCCGCGGACGTTGGGGCTCGACGACCACTCGCCGTAGAACTTGGCCTCCCAGTCCCGGCCCGTGCTGGGATATTCCGCCGGGTTCATCCAGCCGCCCTGCTCCAGGCAGAGAATATGCATCTTGGTCTCGGCCAGCGACCACGCCACCGCCGCGCCCGAAGCGCCGGCGCCGATGATCAGGACGTCCACGGGGTCTTTCATCGCGAAATTTTCCTCCCTTCGCCGCTTCCCGGGCGATTCGGCCTCCGCTCCGCAAGGCCGGCGAACGATAGGATCAGAGCTACGGCTGAGTAAAGCCGCGGGGCCGGAATGTCGCACTTCGCGGGGCGCAGACCATTGGTATCGCCACATCCGGATGCTAGGAACAAGGCGCACGAGCCATCGATAGCGAGACCTTATGTCCTTCCGAAAATCCTTTGCCAGCGCCCGCGCTTTTGCGCTCGTTTCCTTTATTGCCCTGTCCGGATTTCTGGGCACCACCGGCCCCGCCGCGGCGCTGACCGCCGCCGCGACGGTCCGCGATGGCAACGCCGTCCAGCTTGGCGACGTCACCTATCGCCTCGACGGCGTCGACGCACCCGAGCTGGACCAGGTCTGCATCGACGATCACGCCGATCCCTGGACCTGCGGCATCGAGGCCCGCGACCAGCTCGCCAAGCTGATTGGCAAGCGATCGGTGCGTTGCGACGATGTCGGACCGGAAAAGAGTTTTGGCAAGCGGCACCGCGCGATCTGCACGGCCGAAGGCGACAAGACCAGCTTGAACGAGCAGCTGGTCAAGCTGGGCTTTGCCATCGCCCGCGAGCCGGTCAAGGCGAACGTCAAGTCGGCCGCGGCCGACGCGAAATCAACCTCGGCCGGAATCTGGAAGGGCTGCTTTGTTGCACCGCAGGAATTCCGCACCGGCAAGAAGGACGGCGCGCTCCTGGGCGCCGCCTGCCGCACCGACCGTGACAAGGAGATTCGCGCGGTGTTGTTTCCCGAGGATCTAACGATGCCGCCGAGCTGTGGCATCAAGGGCAAGCTTGCGGTCCGCGCGCGCGTGACCGGCAATATCGGCATCTACCATTTGCGGGGCTGCCCGAGCTACCCCGCGACCACCAAGCCGGATCGCTGGTTCTGCTCAGAGAACGACGCTCAGGCTGCGGGCTTCCGCAAGGCCTACAATTGCCGACGGCCGAAATAGCGAAGCCCATCACGCAGCCGTGAGCGGTAGTCGGAGACAGTATTCATCCGGAATTGAACTCCATCGGGAGTTGCTGCATTTGTAAACATACGCAAGCGCTTTGCGCGAGCGTTTCCTTGGCGGCAATCCGGCTCCGGCCCGATTGCTTTGCTCGGGCGTTTCCTCCCTAGACTTGGGCCGCTTGTCACAACAAGCGGCTCTTCTTTTTTGTGCGCCCTTAGCGGCGCATCGGCATGATCTGATCCATGGCCGGCATGTTCGCATTCAGATGCGCCATGATCCAGACGGTACCACCGACCACCAGGAACACCACCAGCAGTCCGAAGGCCAGCGCCAGCACGTTGTTGGTGTTGTCAGGGCCGGTGGTGATGTGCAGGAAGAACACGAGGTGCACGCCCATCTGCGCGATCGCCAGCACGATCAGCGCGACGGGAATCGAAGGCTGCCAGACCAGATCCGTGCCGGCGATAAAGAACGAGGTCGCCGTCAGCAGCAGCGCGAGGACAAGACCGACCACGTAGCCGAGGATACGCGTCCCAACGCTGTGTTGCTCCTCATCGCCCGGCGCAAGGTCATGGCCGGCCGGCATATGCGTCTGATCGCTCATACGCCACTCCCAAGCAAATAGACGACGGAGAAGACTCCGACCCAGACGATGTCGAGCGCATGCCAGAACAACGCAAAGCACATCATCCGGCGCAGCACGTCGGCACGAAAACCCTTTGCGAAGACCTGGGCCATCATGGTGAGGAGCCACAATATGCCGGCCGAGACGTGGAGGCCGTGGCAGCCGACCAGCGAGAAGAACGAGGTCAGGAAAGCGCTGCGCGATGGGCCATAGCCGCGGGCAACGAGATCAGCGAATTCGCGAAACTCAATGACGAGAAAGATGAGGCCGAGCAAACACGTCACCGCCATCCCGAGATAGAACCAGAACCGGTTGCGCACGTCGGCTGCGATGCTCGCCATGCCGCACGTGAAACTCGACAGCAGCAGGCAGACCGTCTCGATCGCGACGTTCCGCTGCTCGAATATCTCCGAACCCTTCGGGCCGCCGGCGGTCTGGTCGGCCAGCACCGCATAGGCCGCAAAGAAGCAGGAGAACATCACGATGTCGGAGAGCAGGAAGACCCAGAAGCCATAGGCGGTCACGATGCGCTTCGGCGCCGGCCCGGGATGCTCGATAACGAGGCCGATGTGATGGGGATCGGCGTGCGCTCGGCCGGCGGTCGCGGTCATTGACATCAGACTGTCCCCGCCATGCTGACGAGGCTGCGCCGCTCCTCGAGGTTGACGCGGTCTATCGCCGCGACCTCCTCGGCCGGAATGACGTATTCGTCATGGTCGCGCCAGGCGAACACGACGAATGTCGCGAACGCTCCGATACCGCCCAAAATCACCATCCACCAGATGTGCCAGATCAGCGCAAAGCCCATGACGGTGGCGAAGAAGGCGCAGACGAACCCGGTCGGCGAGTTCCTGGGCATCTCGATGTCATGATACTCGGGCGCATCATGATCGAGCGATTGCTGCTTGGCATGAGCCTTCATGTCCCAATAGGCATCCTCGCCGCGCACATCGGGATTGAAAGCGAAGTTGAAAACGGGTGGCGGCGACGACGTCGCCCATTCCAGCGAGCGGCCGTCCCAGGGATCGCCAGTGCGGTCGCGCAGGGCCTCGCGGTTGCGGATGCTGACCACGAGCTGCACGATCTGGCAGATCACGCCGATCGTCAGCACGGCCATGCCGACCGCCGCAACCAGCATCCATGGCCGCCACGCCGCGACGTCATAGTGCTGCATGCGCCGCGTCATGCCCAGCATGCCGGCGACGTAGAGCGGGATGAAGGTGACGTAGAAGCCGAGGAAAGTGAACCAGAATGCGAGCTTGCCCCAGCGGTCGTTGAGGCGAAAGCCGAACGCCTTCGGGAACCAGTACTCGAAGCCGGCGAAGGCGCCGAACAGCACGCCGCCGATGATGACGTTGTGGAAGTGCGCGACCAGAAACATGCTGTTGTGGAGAATGAAATCGGCCGGCGGCACCGCGACCAGCACGCCCGTCAATCCGCCGATGATGAAGGTGACCATGAAGCCTATCGACCACAGCATCGGCGTCTCGAAGCGGATGCGTCCGCCATACATCGTGAACAGCCAGTTGTAGATCTTCACTCCCGTCGGTATCGCGATGATCATGCTGGCAATGCCGAAGATAGCGTTGACGTCGGGACCCGCTCCCATCGTGAAGAAGTGATGCAGCCAGACCATGAAGGAGATGATGCAGATCGCCATGGTCGCCAGCACCATCGAGCGATAGCCAAACAGCGCCTTGCCGGAGAAGGTCGAGACCACCTCGGAGAAGATGCCGAAGGCCGGCAGAACTAGGATGTAGACCTCGGGATGCCCCCAGGCCCAGATCAGGTTCATGAACATCATGACATTGCCGCCGCCCTCATTGGTAAAGAAGTGGAAGCCGACATAGCGGTCGAGCAGCAGCATCGCGAGGGTGGCGGTCAAAATCGGGAAAGCCGCGACGATGAGGAGGTTCGAGGCCAGTGTGGTCCAGCAGAACATCGGCATGCGCAGATAGTTCATGCCTTTGGTGCGCAGCTTCAGCACCGTCGTCACGAGATTGATGCCGGCCACCAACGTGCCGACGCCGGAGATCTGCAGCGACCAGGCGTAATAATCGACGCCGACGCCCGGCGAGTAGGACAGTTCCGACAGCGGCGGAAAGGCGAGCCAGCCGGTGCGGGCGAACTCGCCGATCACGAGCGAGAGATTGACCAGCAGCGCACCGGTCGCGGTCAGCCAGAAGCCGACCGAATTGAGCGTCGGGAAAGCGACATCTCGTACGCCAAGCTGGAGCGGCACGATGAGATTCATCAGTCCGATCACGAACGGCATCGCTACGAAAAAGATCATGATGGTGCCGTGCGCGGAGAATATCTGGTTGTAGTGCTCCGGCGGCAGATAGCCTTGCGACTGGTAGGCGACCGCCTGCTGAATCCGCATCATGATGGCGTCGCTGCCGCCGCGCAGCAGCATCACCGAGGCCAGCAGGATGTACATCACGCCGATCCGCTTGTGGTCGACGCTGGTGATCCACTCGTGCCAGAGATAGGGCAGATGCCCCTTCACCACGACCCAGGCCAGCACGCCGAGAATCCCGACCAACACCACGGCGCCTGCGACCAGCGGTATCGGCTGATCGAACGGAATGGCCGACCAATCGAGCTTACCGAGCATCATGGCCTCCACTGTGCGACCGGCCTGCTTCGGATGCGAGCTCCGGCCCCGGTCCCGGCGGAATGTGCTGGGTCGCGATCAGGTCGAACAGTCGGGGATCGTCGAGCCTGTAGCTTGGCCTGCCCTTTTCGACGCCCTGCTGCATCAGCTTCTTGTAGCTGTCCTCATTGAGGACAGCATCGCTCTTCGCCGTGGTCGCGACCCAGTCCGGAAAGGCGAGCGGCGAGACCACGTTGACGTCGAACATCATGTCCGGAAATCCGTCGCCGGAAAAATGCGCCGACAGTCCCTGCAGCTTGCCTTCGTTGTCGGCGCGTAGGTTCAGCTTCGTCACCATGCCGTTCATGGTGTAGATCATGCTGCCGAGCTGCGGGATGAAGAAGGTGTTCATCACGCTCGAGGACGTCAGCTGGAAATTCAGCTCGGCGCCTGCCGGCACCGTCAGCGTATTGACGGTGGCGATGCGCTGGTCCGGATAGATGAAGAGCCATTTCCAATCGAGCGAGACGGCCTGGATGCGAACCGCGCTGCCGGTGCCGGGCACGGGTGCCGCGGGATCGAGCTGGTGCGAGCCGATCCAGGCGACGCCGCCGAGCAGGATCACGGTGAGCGCGGGGATCGCCCACACCACCATCTCCACCCGCCCGGAATAGACGAAGTCGGGCTGAAACTTTGCTTTGGGATTCGAGGCGCGAAACCAGAACGCAAAGGCCAGAATCGCGAAAATGGTCGGCACCACGATCGCGAGCATGATGAAGACGGAATCGACCAGGATGGTGCTGTTGGCCGCAGCCACAGGCCCTTGTGGATCGAGCAGATTCATCGGCAAGCCACTGGCGTTTGGGAAGCCCCGGGACAGAGCCTAGCGCGGGAAAGGCCCCGCAACAAACGCGATTGCGTGAGGTCGGTTCCTAACGGCGCGGGTCGATCGTTCGCCCTTCTCGCGCGGCGGCATGCAATTCCATGCGATGTCAATGACATGAAAGCGGGAGCCGGCCCTTCTCGCCGCTCCGCGCGATTGCTAGACTGCACGAAAATATTTGGGATGAAACGACATGCAGGGGCCCGAGGACGATCCCGGTCTCGCCGGCAAGGTGGCGCTGGTCAGCGGCGGGGGCGCTGCGGGCGACGGCATAGGCAACGGCCGCGCCGCCGCAATTCTACTGGCTCGCGCCGGCGCCAAAGTGCTGGTGGCCGATCGCGACCTCAAGCTCGCCGAACGCACCGTGGAGATGATCGCAGCCGAAGGTGGCACGGCCGCGGCGCATGGCGGTGACGTCACCAGCGAGAGCGATTGCAAGACACTGGTCGAAGCCGCGCTCGACCGCTGGGGCCGGCTCGATTTCCTCGACAACAATGTCGGCATCGGGAGCCGCGGCAGCGTGGTCGACGAAGCGCCCGAGCAATATCGCCGCGTCATGCAGGTCAATGTCGAAAGCATGTTCCTGCTCTCCAAGCACGCGATCCCTGCGATGATCCGGACCGCGCAGGGCGGTGCGATCGTCAACATCTCCTCGATCTCGGCGCTGCGGCCACGCGGGCTCACGAGCTATACGACCTCGAAGGCCGCCATCATCGGTCTCACCCGCGCGATGGCGGTCGATCACGGCCGCGACAACATCCGCGTCAACTGCATCTGTCCCGGGCCGATGTACACGCCGATGGTCTATGCCCGCGGCATGAGTGAGCAGGCCCGCGCCCAGCGGGAAAAGGCATCCTTGCTGAAAACGGAAGGCACCGGCTGGGACGTCGGCCATGCCGTCAAATTCCTGCTCAGCAATTTTGCGCGCTACATCACCGGCCAGGTGCTGGTGGTCGACGGCGGCGTGACGCTACAAGCCCCCGAACGTGAATCACAAGAACACTGAAAGGAACATCAGGGATGGCTCGCCTGCCCTATCTCGAGGCCGACCAGGTCGCGCCCGAATATCGCGACATGCTCAAGCGCAACACCAATCTGCACAAGCTGCTGATCAATTCGCCGGATATGGCGCGCGCCTTCAACGGCATCGGCGGCTACATCCGCTTCAAGAGCAAACTCGACCCGCGCCTGCGGGAGCTTGCGATCCTCCAGGTCGGCTGGATGGAGAAGTCGGAATACGAGTTCACTCATCACGTGAAGATCGGCAGGGAGTTCGGCGTCACCGACGGTGACATCGCCGGCCTGATGGCGGAGACCGACGGTAGGCCCTCGACGCTCGAGCCACAGGCCAAGGCGATCCTGAAAGGTGCCCGCGAGATGGTGCGCGAACTCGCGATCTCGGATGTGACCTTTGCCGAGATCAAGCAGCATCTCTCGGACGAACATCGACCTCGTGCTGACCATCGCCTTCTATTGCGGCGTGGTGCGCGTGCTCGCCACCATGAAGATCGACAACGAGCCATATTACAAAGAGGTACTCCAGCAGTACCCGATTCCGGGAGTGAACTAACATGCGCTTGAAGGACAAGGTTGCGGTCGTTGTGGGCGCCGGGCAGAGCCCGGGCGAAGGCATGGGCAACGGCCGCGCCACGGCGCTGACCTTCGCGCGCGAGGGCGCCAAGGTGTTGTGCGTCGATCATCATCTGGAATCAGCGCAGGAAACCGCCGCCATGATCGCCGCGCAGCATGGCACGGCAGCGGCGTTCAGGGCCGACGTCACAAAGTCTGCCGACATCAAGGCAATGGTCGCGGAGGCACAGGCGCGCTGGGGCCGGATCGACGTGCTGCACAACAATGTGGGCGTCAGCCTGTCCGGCGGCGACGCCGAGCTGCTGCAAATCACCGAGGAGGCGTTCGACCGCGTCGTCGCGATCAATCTGAAGAGCTGCATTCTGGCGGCGAAAGAGGTGATCCCGATCATGCGCGCGCAAGGAAGCGGCGTGATCATCAACATCTCCTCGATGGCGGCGATCACCACCTACCCTTACGTCGCCTACAAGGCGACGAAATCGGCGATGATCGCCTTCACCGAACAGCTCGCCTACCAGAATGCGGAATACGGCATCCGCGCCAACGTCATCCTGCCGGGCCTGATGAACACGCCGATGGCCGTCGACACCCGGGCCCGCGAATGGCACAAGACCCGCGCCGAAGTCGAAGCCGAGCGCGACAGCAAGGTGCCGCTGCGCAAGAAGATGGGCACGGGGTGGGACGTCGCGAATGCCGCGCTGTTCCTGGCCTCGGACGAGGCGAATTTCATCACCGGTGTGACGTTGCCGGTGGATGGCGGAGCGAGTGTGAGACGGGGGTAGACATCCTAAGCACGCTGCTCTTCCTTCTCCCCTTGCGGGAGAAGGTGGCGCGAGGCGCCGGATGAGGGGTTTCTCTCCGCACACGCAGAGGAGTTCGCCGATAGAACCTCACTCGTCCCGCCGCTGCGCGGCGAGCCACCCTCTCCCGCAAGGGGCGAGGGTACACCTTCATCGCGGCACGCTTGTCACCCGCCAGATCGTCCCGTTGCCGTCCTCCGACACCAGCAGCGATCCGTCCTTCGCCACGGCAACACCGACGGGCCGCCCCCACACCTCGGTGTCGCTCACCACGAATCCCGTGACGAAATCCTCATACTCGCCGGTCGGCTTGCCGTCCTTCATCCGGATGCGGATCACCTTGTAGCCGGTGCGCTTCGACCGGTTCCACGAGCCGTGCTCGGCCGCGAAAGCATCGCCCTGATACTCTGACGGAAACTGCGTGCCCTGATAGAAGGTCATGCCCAGCGAGGCCGAGTGCGGCTGCACCAGCACATCGGGCACCGTCACCTTGCCCTTGAGGTCCGGCCGCGCTCCGGCGTGACGCGGGTCTTCGTTGCCGCCGATATAGAACCACGGCCAGCCGTAGAACGCGCCTTCCTTCACGCTGGTGACGTAGTCAGGCACGAGATCGTCGCCGAGCCCGTCGCGTTCGTTGGTCGAGCACCAGGGCAACCCGGTCTGCGGCTGGATCGCAAGTCCGACGCAGTTGCGGATGCCGCTGGCGTAGATCTTCCGCTCCTTGCCCTCGGGGGTGAAGGCGAGCACGGTGGCGCGTTCGGTCTCGCTGGCCCAGGCCGCACCGAGCGGTTGCGCTTTCGACCAGGCTTCCACGCCACCCGGCGGCGTGCCCATGCCCTCGGCGACGTTGCTGAGCGAGCCGACCGACACCAGCATGCGCTTGTTGTCGGGCGTAAAGACGATGTCGCGGGTGGAATGACCGCCGTCGTGGGGCAGGCTTGCCACGATCGTCTCCGCCTTGCCGCGCGCCTTGAGATCGCCGGCCTGGTAGGGAAAGCGGACGACGCTGTCGGTGTTGGCCACATAGACCCACTGCGGATTGTCGCCGTTTGGGAAGAAGGCGATGCCGAACGGCTGCCGCAGTCCGGCAGCGAACACCTCGTTGGTCGCGGCCTTGCCGCCTTCGCCGGCGCGCAACACGCGGACGTTGCCCGCGCGCGTCTCGGCGACGTAGACATCGCCGTTCGGCGCCACGCGCACGATGCGCGGGGCGCGCAGGCCCTCGGCGAACAGCTCGATCTTGAAGCCGGCCGGTACCTGAAGCGCCCCCTCCGGTGGGCGCGGCACCACGCGCGACGAACTCGCAACCGACCGCGTGGCGCCGGGCCTGACCAGATCCTGCGGCCGGATCAACCTGACCGTGCCGGGCTTGTCGGCCTGCCAATCGCCGTAGGCGTCCTTGCCTTGCAGCACCGGCTCAGCCTGTGCGCAGGTCGCGACCGCGGCCAGCCATCCCGCGGACATCGCCGCGAATGAAATCCTGTTCTTCAAATCGTTTCCTCCCGGCCTTCACGTATTGCGCATCAACGCCGATCGACGCGCAAACGTTCTGCGACAGGTCAAATGCCTGCCGAATCCCACGTCAGCTCATGCCCACACGATGTGCATCAGCCGCAGCCCATCGTACTGGAAAATGCGGCTGATCGGTGCGACACATTGTAAGGGCGGCACCGCCGGTAGCGGTCATGAAGCTGCGGCATTGGAGTCGCATCCGTTGGGGTGATCATGTGGGGATCCATCATATCGGAATGGGCGAGCCTGCTGCTCCGCTGGCTGCACGTGGTCGCCGCGATTGCCTGGATCGGCAGTTCCTTCTATTTCATCGCCCTCGACCTCAGCCTCAGGCCTGACAGCAAGCTGCCGGAGGGCGTCCAGGGCGAGGCCTGGCAGGTCCATGGCGGCGGCTTCTACCGGATCACGAAATATCTGGTCGCGCCCGCGCAGATGCCGGACGAGCTGACCTGGTTCAAATGGGAGGCCTACACCACCTGGCTGTCCGGCTTCGCGCTGATGGTGGTGGTGTATTATCTCGAGGCCGATTTGTTCCTGGTCGACAAGTCGATCCTCGACCTCACGCCATTCGAGGCCGGCCTGTTCAGCCTCTCGAGCCTCGCGCTGGCATGGCTGCTCTATGAAGGCGCCTGCCGTACCGGGCTCGCGCAGCGCGAGCTGCCCTTCGCCATCGGCGGCTATCTGTTTCTGGTCGCATTGACCTATGCTTTCACCCACGTGCTGAGCGGGCGCGGCGCCTTCAACCAGATCGGGGCGATCATCGGCACCATCATGGTCGCCAACGTTTTCACCCTGATCATCCCGAACCAGAAGAAGATTGCGGCCGCCCTGATCGCAGGACAGGCGCCCGATCCGAAGCTCGGCAAGACCAGCAAGGAGCGCTCGGTCCACAACAACTATCTGACGCTGCCTGTCGTCGTGCTGATGATCAGCAACCACTATCCCCTGCTCTATGCCACCCGCTTCAACTGGATCATCGTCGCAATCATCCTGGCGCTCGGCCCCGTGATCCGCCATTTCTTCAACGAGCGGCACGCCGGGCGCAAATCGCCGTGGTGGGTGTGGGGCGTCGCAGCGGTCGGCGTGATCGCGATCCTGTTCCTCTCGGCGGCCGGCCCGCGCGAGGTCAAGACAAGCGCGCTGTCGGCGCAGCCGACGCTTGCCAATGTCGAGGAGATCGTGATGTCCCGCTGCAGCATGTGCCACGCCGCCGAACCGGTCTGGGCCGGCATCGTCACCGCGCCGAAGGGCATATTGCTGGACGCGCCCGAGCACATCCATCGCAACATCCGCCTGATCGGCCGCGTCGCCGCCTGGTCAAACGCGATGCCGCCGGGCAACATCACGGAAATGACCAGCGAGGAGCGCGCCATCCTCGCCGCCTATATCGAGCAGGCGCGCTGACGCCATCAAGTGTCAGATATCGCGCTTCACGGAATGAAATTTCCGCATGTCCCACCGATTTGAAAATGACTTGACCGCCTATCCGGCGTAGACAGGATTTGCGGCCGCCGACGGCGGTCCAGTCAGTTTGCACTCGGGGAAAGAACAGTGGCCCTCAAGAACGTCATCGGTATCGACCACGCCGTGGTCATGGTGCAGGACCTCGACAAAGCCGCCGAAAACTACCGGCAGCTCGGCTTCACCATCTCGCCGCGCGGCACCCACAGCACACATATGGGCACCGGCAACTACACGATCATGTTCGACCCGGATTATATGGAGCTGCTCGGCGTGCTCGCGGCGACCGAGCACAACGCGCCGGCGCGTGCCTTCCTCGACCAGCGCGGCGAAGGCATCGAGCGCATCGCCTTCACAGCGGTCGATTCCACCGCCGGCGCGGAGGAAATCCGCGCGCGTGGCCTGGAGCCGATCGGCCCGACCGATTTCGAACGGCCCGTGACGCTGCCTGATGGCACGATCTCGGCGGCGAAATTCCGCACCTTCATGTGGCCGACCGCAGAAGCGCCCGGCGGCGTGCGCATTTTTGCCTGCCAGCACAAGACGCCAGAGACGGTGTGGATTCCCGAGCTGATGAAGCACGCCAATGCGGCCAAGCGGATCAAGCAGACATTGATCGCGACGCCCGAGCCCGCGAAGGAAGCCGCGGATCTGGGACAGCTGATCGACCGCGAGCCGAAGGCTGAAGCCGACGGCGCAGTGACCGTGCCCTCCGGTGGCGATCGTGCCGAATTCGTTTACTTGACGCTGGAGCAGCTCGGCAAACGTTATCCCGGCGTGCCGCTCGCGGGTCTTTCCGAACGCGGTGGCGCTGCCCTGGTGCTTGTCAGCGGCGATCTCGCTGCCACCGACAAGGCGCTTGGTTCGGCAGCCGTGCGCAGCGGACCTGCGATCTGCGTGCCGCCGGCCAAGGCGAACGGCACCCTGCTCGCCTTTGTTGCCGGCTGATTTGAACTAATTCTTCAACGAGCGTCTACAGGGCGGCCCCAGGCTTCGGGGCTACCCGCGCCTTCAGGGCCGAGCGCATGTTCAAAGAGATATCGCCGGTCGCCTATGACGCGCCGGCCGAACTGAAGAAGTGACCGTCGCTGAAGGGCCAGAGGCAAAAGGATCGAGGTCCGCCCTATCCCGTCTACAACGGCACGCTCGCCGACTGCGTCCGCGAGCTCATGGGCAAGCCATCAAGGGCATCTCGCTCTACGATATCATGACGAGGGCAAGCAGCGTTCGACCAGACCGTGCTGTCGCCCGGTGATGCCGCCGAAATCGCGATGCGCAAGGACTTTCCCAAAGACTAGTTCGAGGCGCGCCTACCGCCGGACTTCCGCCGCTGCTCGGACGAGGAGTCCGTCGGCGCATCCAGAAAGACCACCGGTGTGCCGCGCTTGACGTGCTCGCCCAGCGCGCGCACGTCCCAATTGGTCAACCTGACGCAGCCATGCGACGCGGACTTGCTGACCCTGTCGGGCTCCGACGTTCCGTGGATGCCGTACCCCTGTGCGGACAAGCCGATCCAGTATGCTCCCACCGGATTGTTCGGGCCCGGCTGAACATCGAACGGCTGTTTCGATTTGACGCTTCTGAACTTGTAGTCAGGGTTGTAGTGATAAACCGGATTCTCGTGGGTGCTGGTGACCTTGAGCGTACCGCTCGGCGTCGGACGATCCGGACTTCCGATTGACGCGGGATAGAACGCGATCAGGGTGGCGCCCTGGTCGAATGCTTTCAGCGTCCCGTTCCTTTTGTCGACGTCGAGCCGCGCGATGTTCGGAAGCTCTCGCCGCGCCGGAACGTTTGCAACGACGATGGTCGCTCCCACCTTGTCGAAGGCCTTGTCCGGGTTGAGCGCCTTGAGCAGATCGGCGCTCATGTGGGATTTCTCGGCAAGCCCTTCGAGCGGGCTGGTGTAGCTCAGCGCCTTCAGCGGCTTCATGTCATCAAGCTTGCCGGGCAGCTCCTTCAGAAACGGGCCCTTCACATCCGCGTCCGTGATCTTGTATTCGACGAGGACGGCGCCTTCGCTCGCGGCGTTCAACTTGTCCCAAAGCTCGGGCGCGATCGTTTTATCCGATGCAACGCCGTTCTGCTCGGCGAATGCTTTCAGTGCCTTCTGCGCGCTCTCTCCGAGCTTGCCGTCGATCTCCCCGGGCGAGAACCGCGCACGGTCGAGCAGAATCTGAAGCTTCACGATCGCGGCGTTGAGCTTGTCGCTAGCAGGTTGCTTTGCGGGACGCGCAGCATCGTTTACCGCTGCCGCATCGAGATTGCCCGCAAGCGCCGAAGAGATCGCCGCCAGCGAAATCACCGCGCCAAGCATCCACCGCATCATCTCGCTCGTCCCCATTCGCCAACGCCCCCGCAAATTCGCGGAGCAAAGAGTTTCCGGCGGGAACACCGTAGTAACACCGTGGGAACCGACGAGACCGCAGCTTTGCCGCAATCGCTCGGTTAATAACTCCTTATCGCCGGCGCATCGCTGGCCGTTCACCCACAGTTCGAGGTTGCTCCAGCAATGCGATTTGTCGTCGCGGCGTGCGCCGCGTTCATGATTCTGATGTGCGACTTCGATCCGTCGGCGTCCCGCCAACCATCAGCTTTCGATCACGCCGTTCTTCAAAACACTCAGGCCTCGTCACTTGTTCCGGTGGTCGAGCTGTTCCTTGCAAGCGTGCAGGCCCTCGAGCTCGCCAATGCGCGTGCGGCCTATGAGGAGACCCCCGAGCCGCCGGATACGGTCGAACCCGTCGCGCAGGCGCCGGTTTCGCCGACGGAACGCTTCTGCCACGCGCTTCGCGGAGCTGCCGAAGCCAGCGGCATTCCCGTGCCGTTCTTCGCGCGTTTGATCTGGCAGGAGAGCCGCTTCAAGTCCAACGAGGTCAGCCAGGCCGGCGCGCAGGGCGTCGCGCAGTTCATGCCGGAAACGGCAGCGGAGGTCGGGCTAGATGATCCGTTCGATGCGATGAAGGCGCTGCCGGCATCGGCCAAGTTCCTGCGCAAGCTGCGCGACGATTTCGGCAATCTCGGCCTTGCCGCAGCCGCCTACAACGCAGGTCCCGGCCGAATCCAGAAATGGCTCGCCAAAGAGAGCGAGCTGCCGCGTGAGACACGCGACTATGTCCGCATCATCACCGGCACCAGGGCCGAGGACTGGACCGAACGCGCGGAAGCCCTCGCGATCCGGATCGACCTGCCGCGCGAAGCACCCTGCGAGGGCATCGGCAGCCTGTCCAAGACGAAGGACGTCGCCTGGGTTCCGGTGAACCTGACGCCCTCGGTCGCCACCATCATTCGCAAGGCCGAGCAACTGGCGGCGCGATTGACCGCCAGCCACGCACGCAAGCGGCTCGCGTCTCTGATCCGGAAGAACACCCACGGCAAGGCACGCAGCATGATCGCCGCGCGTGCGGCGGGAAAGAGCGCGAAGGCCCGCGCCATCCGTTTTGCAGCGCGCGAACGATCTTCGGGCTGATGCGCAAATCCGGAAGCCGCTCGATGGAGCGGCTTCCAGTGGCCGCGAACTAGTCGATCTCCTCGATGATGCGGCGTTCGCGGGGCTCGACGACATAGGTCCGCGTATCGCGGTGGATGTAGCGGTACTCGCGCAGGTCGGGCGCGTCCCGATAGACGGTGCTCGGGAATTCCTCGACCTCGACACTCTCGGGAACGCGGTCACCAACATGGATCTCGGACCGCGCGGTGCTGCCGGTGGTCTGTCGTTCGCTCCGTCCCTCGGTGCGGGTCTTCGCATGCTTGCGGATCACTTCGCGATCGCGATCCGAAAACTTGCTGGCGCTGCGCTCACGCGTGGTCGTCGTTGTCGCGGTGGATTGTCCCGAGTACGGCAGCACGGTTACGATCTTGTATGTCGCCGGATCGACCACGACGATTTCATCCTTCACCAGCGCAAAGCTGTAGCCGCGATATTGCGGCACGATCTCGACCACATCGGGTGGCAGCGTCGATAGCTGGACATCGCGCGGCACCACCGTGCCGACGTTGAGCGAGAAATTGACGCTGGTCAGCGGCCGCACGTTGAGATGCGAGATGGACGCGCTGATCTTGGTCTCCTGCTGCTTGTTGAGGTTGACGTCAGTGCGGGCGGCGGCCTGTGAATTGGCACCGGTCCGCTGGTCTTGCGCCTGATTGCTGCTCGGCGTGTTTGGCGATTGCTGGGCCTGGTTGGTACCAGATGAACCAGGCGCCTGCTGCGCCTGATTGGTATTGTTCGACGGAGGGTTGGAGCGATCCTGCGTCTGGTTCGAGTTCGCCGCCGGCGGATTGGCGCTCTGCTGCGAGGCGGGCTGGTTACCGGCCGCGTTGGAGTTTGCCGTACCACTGGGCGGCCGCGAGGACGTGTCCGCGCTGTTGGTGGCGTTGGTCCCGGAGCCGGAATTGGCCGATCCGGAAGACGGAGTGGTCGCCTGGGTATTCTGTGTCGACGCTCCGGGCGTTGATGATTGCTGCGGCTGCGATCGCGACTGCTGTGTTTGTGCCGCGCCAGACGGCGACGTGTTGGACGGAGCTGCGGAATTGGACTGGGATTGCGGCGTTTGCTCAGACTTGGTGTTGCTGCTTGGCGATTGCGCAAAGGCGGCGTTCGCCAGCACCAGCCCTAAGGCGGTCGTTGCCAACAGGCGGATCATGGTTCACTCCCTTGTTCGGTCAAAGCGTTAGCTATTAACCTGCGCTAAAAGCGTCTGTTCCACTTTTTCCCGGCCGAATGCGCCGCCTGAACGGAACCTGCGATGCCATCGAAAAGCGCCGGGATCATTGCCTATCGCAAACGTGGGGAGCTCGAGGTTCTGCTCGTTCATCCCGGAGGACCGTTCTGGCGCAACAAGGACCTCGGGGCATGGTCGATTCCGAAGGGCGAGTACGCAGACGAAGACGCAGAAACCGCCGCGCGACGGGAGTTTGCCGAGGAGCTTGGGCTTGAGCTGTCCACGCCGCTGACTTCGCTTGGCCAGGTCAGGCAGCGCGGCGGCAAGATCGTCACCGCGTTCGCGGCCGAGTTCGACGTCGATTTGCGCAGCATTCGCAGCAACACATTCGAGATGGAATGGCCGCCACGCAGCGGCAAACGTCAGACCTTCCCGGAGGTCGATCGTGCCGAATGGTTCACGCTCGCAGCAGCGCACGAGAAGATCAACGCAGGACAGCGCCCGCTGCTCGAGCGGCTGGCTCAGGTGGCCGGCAGCACGCCAAGCAGACGCCCTACTCCGCCTTGATGTTCGCCGCCGCCACCACTTCGGCGAGTTCCTTGATCTCCTTCGGGATCTTGGCGGCGTAGTCGGCCGAACTCAGCACGCTGACGATGCCCTGCGTCTCCAGCCGCTCCCGTAACAGCGGATCGTTGGCTGCGGCGACGATCTCCCGGTGCAGCATCTCGAGCGTCGGCGCGGGGGTTGCCTTCGGCATGAAGAAGCCGACCCAGAACGAGATGTCGAAGCCGGGATAGCCGGCTTCCGCGACGGTCGGCACATCAGGCAACGCCGGCAGCCGCTCGGCGGAGGACACCGCGAGCGCGCGCAGCTTGCCGGCCTTCACCAGCGGCACGGCGGACAAGGGATCGAACACTGCCAGGACCTCCTGCGCGAGGATACCGACCTCGGACGCAGCACCACCGCGATAGGGCACGTGGATCATCTTGACGCCGGCCCTCTCGCTGAGCAGCTCCATGGCGAGATGGGCAAGGTTGCCGTTGCCGCCCGAGCCGTAGGCAAGCGCGCCGGGCGCAGCCTTTGCCGCGGCGACGAGATCGGCGACGGTGTTGATGTTGGCCGTCCTGGGATTCTCCGGATTGACCACCAGCACGAGCGGCGCCGACACGACGGTGGTGAGCGGCGCGAAGTCCTTTTCCGGGTCGTAGCGGATATCCTTGAACAGCGTCTTGTTGAGCGTGATGGTGGAGGAGTTGCAGGCCAGCATCGTGTAGCCGTCGCCTTCCGCACGCGCGACGCCTTCGGCCGCGATCATGCCGTTGGCGCCGGCGCGGTTCTCGACCACGAAAGCTTGTCCGAGCTTGTTGCTCAGCCGATCGGCAACGATGCGCGCGACGAGGTCGACCGGGCCGCCCGCGCTGAAGCCGACCATGATCTTGACCGGCCGCACCGGATATTTTTGCGCGAAGGCCTCCGTCGTCACGCACAATCCGGCGACGATCGCCAGCAGGCGAAGCGTTCGTTGCATTCGTTCTCTCCCCAGAAGTTCTCGCCGCTTTTGCAGGTAGCGGCGCATTCGCGGATCATGATGAGCGGCCGCGCCGGATTTCGCAATCGCGTTTGCAAGCCGGCATTCCGTCGCGCGGCAGGTCGGAGCCGGTTCGAAACAAAAAACGCAAAAACAACCCCATGCACAGTAGCCGACGCTTGCGAGATCAAGGACTTGCACGAACGAGGATTTGCACGAACAAGGATTGCGCGCTTCGCAATCTTCGTTTGACACGTCGGGCAAAACACCGGCAGAATACCATCATCGCAACAATCGTCAGCGTCCACGCCGCCCGACCACGGGGCGTCGCGCGGCGATTGCGCGTAAGCCCTTCATCAACATCTCGAAAATCAAATAAGCGCGCAGCGAGCGATCGATGTCGCGCGCAGTGAGCCCGCGCGGGCAAAGGACACAGCACATGACGACATCTGCCAAACGCCACAGCACGCTGCCGGTTGCGGCAAACGATCGCAGCGGCCCCGACGCGAGCCCGCGGATCAAGCTCTACAAGCGGGGGATTGCGATCCGCCATGCCGACCCCCAAGCCGGCGAACGGCTGCTGGCCGAGGCGCTCGGTGCCGCCGACCGCGACGCGCTGCATGGTCTCCTCAAGCAATTGGTGAAGGCCAGCGTGACCGGACGGAAGCCCGATGAAGCCAATCTCGCCTTCATGATCTCGCTGGTGAAGAGCATCGCGCCGAAGGACTCGATCGAGGCCATGCTCGCGGTGCAGATGGTGTCCGTTCACGCCGCAACGATGCGTTCTGCCTGCCGCCTCGCCCTCACCGACGACGTTCCGCAGCAGGAGAGCCTCACACGCGCGCTGACCCGGCTGGCCCGCACCTTCGCAAGCCAGATCGAGGCACTCAGCCGCCACCGCAACAACGGCGAGCGCGCGATCACGGTCCGGAATTTGTCGGTGCAGGACGGCGGCAGGGCGATCGTGGGCAACGTGACCCAGCACGCCAGCATGATCGTCGCGGAGCCGCACGCTGCGGCAGCCGCAGGACTGGTCCCGCCGCGTGAGGCCGGCGAATACGAACGGGCCGAATCCAGACAGGGCAGCAATGCATGAGCGGCGATCACATCCGCAACACTGGCGCGATGTGGACGAGCCCGCGCTGCGGCGCCGGGACGCGCAGCGGCCTCGCCTGCCGCGCGCCTGCAGTGCACGGCAAGTCTCGCTGCCGCATGCACGGCGGCGCACGGAGATCAGGCGCGCCGAAGGGAAATCAGAATGCGCGAACGCATGGCGAATTCACGGGTGATGCGGCCGCTGAACGAGCGCGGGATCGGGCCGTGCTGAATGATGCGTTGAAGCTCCTTGCGGAGCTGTCGCGAGTTGCCGAATAGGCCATAAAGGCGATGCACCGTAGATCGCAATCGTCGTTGACGAACGCGGTTGTGGAGATCCGCAACAGATGCCGTGCAGACTCATGCAGCGTGGGTCATTTCCTTAAGTCTGTGAGGGCTTTGGTCGGCTACGCCGTCATGAGCGGACAAGCTCGGCGCCAGCCCAGAGGTCGGCTAAGGGCAGGCTAGGCCAAAGAAGCAGCTGCACTGACCTTTAGTTGAAGCGTTGTCGTATTTGAACCTTCGCTCGAATTTCCGGACTCACCTCAGTGGGGATGGGAATGAACTGTCCCATCACAGCATCGAGGATCGTCAGCGGCAGTTGCAACGGATTTAGTTTCCGGGTTGCCAGCCTAAGCCGCACCAAGCCAGCGGATCGGCCGGCGAATATCGCGGAGGCAAACAGATGTTTCCAGCGAAACTTGCGGCATCGTTGCTGGGTTCAGCGTTGCTACTGACGCCGGTCCTTGCACGCGACGATGGCCGATACGACCACTCTCCGCTGAAGTCTTGGTTTGAAAGCTTGCAGAGCGAATTTGGAAAGTGCTGTACTGATGCCGACGGATACATAGTGTCCGATGCCGATTGGGAGTCCAGTCGGGGCCGTTACCGCGTCCTCATCGATGGCGAATGGGTGCTCGTACCTGACGGTGCGGTTGTCACAGAACCAAACCGCTTCGGCCGTACAATGGTCTGGAGGCATTACATAGACGGCCATCCGCGCGTCCGATGCTTCATGCCCGGATTCATGACTTGACCTCACTTTCAAGGTGCTCCGCTTCGGGTCATTCGCACCGATTTGCCCGCGTATTCTCGATGTCCGCTATGGCCCTAGCTGCCGGCGTGCCGGATACTTCGCCTTCAGGCCCACAAGCAGACCAACGACAATAGCGGCGGCGGGGTTAAAGCTCGAAACAGCCCCTAAGGCCGTCAAAAAGCCAGGAGCCGCATGAAAGGCCGTGCACGCTCATCCGAGTTTCCGACGACGCTTTTTTTGCTAGGCCACTAAGCCGCACGACGTCGGGAACTTGCGGTTGGTCGCTTTGATCCAAATCAACGGATTCCTGCCTCCGAGACCTAGCGTCAGACCCAGACCAGATCGTCGGAGAAAGAAGATGCTGAAGCACTTGCTGGCCATTCTTCTTTTGCTGGCTTTCCCCTCGGCAGTCCATTCCCCAGCCGCGGCAGATGACCGAACTGCGGGACAAGTAATCCAAGAGGAAATTTGGGCGCTGCCGTTTCCACTGCCGGTGCTTGCCTTCCTGGTACGGCCGGTCGGAGATGGTCCGTTTCCGCTAGTGGTTATGAACCATGGAATTTCGCTGGAAGCCAACCAGCGGACGATGTTTCCGGCGATCGAGTATCGGGACGCGGCACGTTGGTTTGCACGTCGCGGTTATGTGGTCATCTCGCCCATCAGGTACGGGGCCAGCAGTCTCGATGATAAAGATCAGGGTCTCTACGGAGCCGTCTTTGCCCACGTCGGTAGCTGCGACAACCCAAACTTCCGCGGTTCCGGGCTCGCCATCGCCACTCTGAACGAGTGGGTCATCGACTACATGAGCAAGAAGAAGATGATACAGCCGGGTAAGGTCATCGTCGTTGGCCAGTCGGGCGGCGGATGGGGCTCGATTGCTCTTGGGAGCCTAAACCCGTCATCAGTTCAGGCCATCATTACCTTTGCAGCGGGACGCGGAGGCCGAGTTGACGGCAAACCCAACAACAATTGTGCTCCCGACAAGCTCGTTGCCGCCACCAGCGAATTCGGCCGCACCGCACGCGTACCGATGCTTTGGATCTACGCGGAAAACGACAGCTACTTCGGTCCGGAATTGACGATGCGGATGCATCAGGCCTTTGTCGAAGCGGGCGGAAATGCCGATTATCGTATGCTCCCGTCCTTTGGGACCGACGGGCACTTCATGATCGATTCCGCCGACGCGGTGCCGATCTGGTCGCCCTTGGTATCGCGATTTCTGGAGAGGCATTCAGCGACCGCTCCGCCGCTTGGGCAGCCAGTCAACGGCCCTTCTGCCCAGCGGGAGCCTCCGTCGAAGCCGCGACGATTGCGGCTGCCTGAGAACATCCATTTCTCAACCTGGAAAAAGCTTTGTTTCGCCTCATCCGATCGAACCAACATATGCCGATCGACGTCAACCGCCACGGACGATCTCGATCAGGTCGTGGCCCGTGTCGATCTGATCGAACGAGCTGACGGTCCCGCTCGCCTGCAGCTGTTCGTTCCGCAAGGGGCAAATCTGCAGCAGGGAGTCAAGGTGACGGTAGATCAAGGCAGTCCTGTCCAGGTTCCTTTCACCTGGTGTCTCACCAACATCTGCATCGCAGCACGTGGAATTGAACCAACGGTGGCGGCGCAAATGGAAGCCGGCCAACAGCTCAAACTCGAACTCACAGACCTTTACTCCTCTTCGGTGACGATAAAGTTGCCGCTGAGCCAGTTCGGGGCTGTTCACCAAGACCCGCCTGCCGAAACTTTCGATTTCAGCCTGACTGAAGAATGAATGAAGTTGGACCGCCTGACGGGGCTGACCGAAAGGAAGCTCGACTGTGAGTACATCGGACGTTTCTCTACGGAGCACGAGACATTCAAAGATTCCTGCTCTTAAAGGATTGCAGAAATTCTCCGGATCGATGATCAAGCAGTCGATACGGCGGCGGATTGTTGCGATCTCCGTCGGATTGATCATCCTCATGCTGGCGACGTCGGTCCTATCGATAGTGATGGTCAGGCGGGTCGGCCATCTGCTTGATGAACTCTCTGCACGGTACGCGCCGATCAACGGGCATCTAACGCGGATCAATACTCTGTCTCTGGAACGAGGTCTCGCAGTCCGCCGCATGGTGATCGCGAAGATGCAGGAGCCGCCCGATGTGCTCGGATATAGAGCCCGCTTGGAGCTCTACAACGAGAAGGGAGCCGAGGTCGAAAGCGAAGCGCAAGCCGCGCGGACACTGATCAATTCGATCATTGAGGACGCAAGTACACCCTCGGACAATGCAGCCCTGGCGCGCATCGACAACCGGATTGAAAATCTGAGCGATACTCGCCGCCAGCTGAAGCAGGAGACCAGAGAGCTACTTTCACACCTTGAGGCGAGAGACTTTCCAGCGGCGAGACGCAGCCTTGCGCGAGCAGACGCTGTTCGCGACGACTGGATGAGAAGGTCAGTGCTATTCGATTGAGTATGCTGACCGTCAGCGAGGGGGCTATCGCAAAAGTGAGGTCGGAACAGACCCAGGTGGCGCTGACCTCGGCCATCGTGACGCTGCTTGCCGCGATCGTCGATTGATCTTCGCCAATCTGGGCAGCGGCGGCATCATTCGCTCTGTCCGACTATTGCTTGAAGGTGCCCGCGCGGTGGAAGCGGGTCAGCTCGATCAATCAATCGATGTAAGGGCGACTGACGAAATCGGACAACTGGCTGCCGCCTTCAATCGAATGGTTGTGCAATTGCGCAACAACCAACGCATCAAGGAAACATTCGGAAAATACATCGATCCGCGCGTCGTTGAAGGGCTGATCGATCACCCAAATTTGACGGCCGCCGAAGGCCAGCGCCGGGTGATGACTGTGTTGTTCTGCGACTTGAAGGGCTTCACCAGCCTTAGCGAAGGCATGACCCCGCAAGGTCTCGTCAAGGTCATGAACCACTACCTTTCGGTCATGTCCGAACCAATCCGGAACAACCGAGGGATCATCGACAAGTATATCGGCGACGGCATCATGGCTTATTGGGGCCCACCTTTCGTCGACGAGGCCGATCATGCCCGCCTTGCATGCCTCGCCTCCCTGGAAATGATCGAACGTATCGGAAAATTGCGCGAGGAGATTCCTGAGCTACTTGGCGTTCGCGCAACTCCAATGAAGCAATGCGATCTAAGGATCGGGATCGCGACCGGCGAGGCGCTGGTCGGCAGCATCGGCTCCGACGTGATGATGAGCTACACCGTCATGGGCGATGTGGTGAACCTCGCCTCGCGGCTGGAAGGCGCGAACAAGGTGTACGGCACCCGCAATCTCGTTTCCGAAAGAACTATTGCTGCCGTGGGCACTTCACTTGAGGCGCGGGAGATCGATCGCATTGTGGTGGCGGGTCAAACTCGTTTCGAGGCCGTTTTTGAAATCCTCGGAAGCCGAGCTGATGTCACGCCACAACAACTGGTCTTGCGGGACAAGTATCTGGAAGGGCTCTCGAACTATCGCAACCGGCGATGGGATGATGCGCTTGCTGCGTTCAATGCGTCGCTTGAAGCGATGCCCGACGACGGGCCTGCAAGGGCCCTAATCGAGCGCATCGGAAGCTTCAAAGCAGAACCGCCTCCGAACGACTGGGACGGGTCGTGGCACATCGAAAAATGAGCGCCGGGCTGATACGGCGGACGTCTCCAATGGGTCACAAGCGGTCCTCCACCGGCTGCGCGCGGCAGGTCAGCTACGGGACAGGACCCGACATGCGGGCCCGTGAGGGGCTCCTCGTCCTCGCGGCAGTCAACATGGGTCGGGTAAAAGCTCCCACTATTGTGGTGACATTTCCAGATTTTCGAGCGGAGCCGTGAGGCGGCAAGTGAGTCCGGTCGATTCATAGGACACCGCAACCGACCCTCTGAAGTCGTATTCCAGCGCCCCCGAAATGAGTTGCGAACCGAAGCCTTTATCGGTGGGCTCCGACACAGATGGACCGCCGAATTCTTGCCAGACGAAGACGAATTTTTGATCACCCGCCTGATCTTCGGTTGACCACACGATGGACACCCGGCCGCCTGTCACGCTCAGAGCGCCATACTTTACTGCATTGGTGGCGAGCTCGTGAACCGCTAAGGAAAGGGCGAGAGCCTGTTGCGATCTGAGAACAAGCGGAGGACCGGACGTCGTAATCCGGCCTTCGCCTGTTCTGTAAGGGCTCAGGGCCGTGTTGACGACATCTCGAAGTGGGGCAGCAGCCCAATTCGCCGCAGTCAGCAAGGCGTGTGCTCGTCCGAACGCGGCAAGTCGTGCCTTATACTTTTCAAGATCGGCGCGGCTCGATACGTCACGAAATGTTTGGCTGGCAACAGCACCAAGCACAGCAAAGGTGTTCTTGAACCGGTGCTTTAGCTCTTCGTTGATAAGCCTCAGGGCTTCCCTTGCCATGTGCTCGGAGGTGACGTCTTTACAGACAACGAGTACGCCGCCGACTTTATCTTCAAGGTCAATTGGACCGAAGCTGTACGTCCACCAGACATCCTCGCGCCGACCGTGGCGGGTTACAGGCACCAATTGATCCTCATGCCACGTCGCCCCCTTACCTGCCATGACGTATTCAATCTGGGGACCAATGATGTCCCATATTTCATCCCAGCATTCACGGCCGCCCGCGCCCAAGGCGCTCGGATGCCGCTCGGGACCCATCGTTTCGCGATACGCATCGTTATAGAACTGGATGAGGTCCGGTCCCCACCAAATGAACATCGGGTGGCGTGAGGTAAGAACGAGCCGCACCGTGACCCGAAGACTTTGCGGCCACGCTTCCGGCGAGCCGAGCGATGTTTTTGACCAGTCAAACGCTCTTGTGAGAGCGCCCATCTCGCCGCCCCCCGACAAGAAAAGGCTACCTGTGTCCCCGCCCATGCGCGCAACTCCTGACACGTTGCCCAAGCGTAAAGCCAAAATTCTCGGCAATGCAATGTCGATGGTTGGTCAAAGCGGTCCACGCCGGGCGCTGCGATAGATCAGTTTCGGGCCGGATGGGGGTGCCACTACACCGGGCGCGCCGGCGACATCGACCAGACCCTGGCGATGTCCGTTCCGGGTCAGTTTGCCCGCGTGTTCTCGATGTCGGCTGGCCCCCGCTCCGGTGTACCGCAGGCGATGGCGACCTTCGCCTTCGGGCCACAAGCGAACTTCAATCTGTTTGTCGTTTGATGACCTCTGCCAAGACAAATCGCTCTGTCGCTTGCAGAGCGTGGATGACTATCCGGCCGCGTGCGATGGCGAGGTGTTCCATCGCGCAAACAAAACGCCCCAGCGAAGCTGTCGAAGGCAAGCGAGGCAGAGAACGATGCCCGCACCGGCGATGATATCGATGAAATAGTGGCCGCCTACAGTAGGTGTTGCAGCAAGCATCAGCAAGTTCAAGACAAGGTATAGTGGGAAAAGCATCTTCACGCCTCGGCTGGCGTATATAAGTATTGTGGCCAGCGCAGCGTGGAACGAAGGAAATGTGATCAGACCATTCACGTGCGTCAACGAAATGCGTGTCATCTCGCCGCTTCGGAGTGCGTTGAAATCGATCAAATGATACGCGTCGACGCGTTCGACGACGCCAAAGTAGACCCATGCGCTCGCTGCCGGCAGTCTCCATGAGATCGGAAGAATCACGAGGAGCGATGTTACGAACAGCCAAACAAACTCTCGCATCCTTTCAAATCGCCCGCACGCACTCAGCCACACCAACAAGATGGCGACCTGCAGCATACAGCTGTGATACGCGACTGCGAGGACCGCTTTGATAATTGGTCTGACCTCAACCCACTCAAAGAAAGCCAGCCAATTCAGTCTCAGCAGGGTGTCGACGCCGGCCAGCTGGGAATCGACCAACGGAAACTTTGCCGTGATGGTTAGATAACTCAGGATCGCGCCCACGACTGTAAAGGCAATGATCTGAGCCAAAGCCGTGGCAAGCTCAGCGATACGCCGATCCGGCCTCAACCTCGTGTAAACAAAGGAGAGAAGAGCAGCAGCACAGAACGCAATCGCTTGCGTCGGATCGATAGCCATCGTCATCCCAGCGGCGCGAAGCCATATGAGGTCAACGGCTGCAACAATCGCAATTGCGATCCACAAGCGCAGAATTTCGCTGAACCGATAAGCATTGAGGACGGCAAAGACAAAGCCTTCATTTCGCATCACTCTGTCCATCTATCGCATCGTTTGGGATCCCTGACCCCTTCTGGAGCATCAATATCTGGTGCTCATCTAATGCTTGTTTAATTTGGCTTATACAAATTCAGCGTGTTGGACTCGATGGGTTCCGCGCTGCTCATCAAATCTGACTACGCGTGTTCGCATTCATCGGCTGACCGTAGGCTCCGAGGGAGCTCACGTCCGCTTCGGGTCAACTGCGACTCCGCTTTCCATGAGCGACGGTCCGGTCTAGCTCGCGAACGGACGTCACGATCGCTCGCGCGAAGGTCAGCCGCCGAGCCAACATGTGACGCGCGTTGGCGCTCACGTGAGGATGCGATTTCGCCCTTGGCGGGCTCTGCCTGCTGTTTCAGCCTTTGCTTCCCCGGGCCAATCTCAAGCAAAATGGATATGTGGGGCTACTTCGAAACGCGCAGCTTGGAAATGGATGTGCCGATCTGGGTGAAGGCGGCGTCGATTTCGCTGGGGTTGCTCAGCATGAAGAAGTTTGCCGAGCCGCTCGCACATTTGGGAAGCACGGGCGACACCCCGGTGCCGTCGTCGAGCTGGACCGTGTAGATGGTCGTGTTCTTGGCCTTGACGGCGGTGCACAGAGCCTCCATTCGCGTGTCGATCTTGCCGCGTTCAGTCGAGGACGAGGTCATGGACCCGTCGCCGTTCCACCGATTGACCGTGTTCTGGCCGTCGGTGAACAGGATGATCACGTGCTGGTACACGTTGTTGACGTCCTCGGCCGGCGCGTTCAGCGGCGCTTGCTGCAGCAGCGACAGCCAGCCCCAGTGCAGCCCGATGGTCTGATTGGTGCCGCCGTTCGCCGACATCGCGTCGATGGTGCTCTTGACGGTGCTGGCTGTGCTGGTCAGCGCCAGCAATTTGGCCGGGCAGTACGGGTCTTGGTCGGCGACAAATTGCGTTGTCAGCGCCGATGGCAATGCGTCGGAGACGTCGTAGCTCTGATCGCGGTCGGTCACACAGCCGTTCCAGTTCGAAGTTGAAGGCGAGCCTACGGAATGGCTCCAGGTGTAGCCATGCCCCTTGCACATCGCCATCGTGTACCAGGAGCTCCGTCCGCTGCTGCAATAGGAGTTGCTGGAGGAATCCTCCGACCTGGGGTCCCATAGATCCCAGCGCAGCCACGTGGCCGAGACCTTGTCGATGCCGACGTTGACGGCGCTCGCGAACGGAATCACGGAGAACATGACATCGCCCGGGGTCTTCGCCAGCGCCCCGAGCTTGTCGACAAGGTTCTTGGATGCGGTCTTCAGGTTGCTGATCTTGGTGCCCCCCATGGAACCGGTGTTGTCGAGCACCAGCGCGATGCGCAGCAGGTTGTTCCCCCAGGTCGAGGTCGAGCCGACGCTGAAGTCGAGGGTTGGAAAGCCGGCAATCTGCATGAACTGGCTCTTGATTTCGCCCGACGCCGCCATCGTCACCGTCGATCCCTTGCCGCTATTGTTGGCGGTGTAGGTGGCGGACGCCTTGACGTTCTGGCTGCCGGTGTGGGTATAGAGTGCGGCGAAGTAAGCGGCGCCAGCGGTCGGAACCTGGTCAGCCGTGATCTTCCCATCGGACAGGTTCTTGGCGACCATCAGCGCGGCCGAATCGAGCGCACCCTGCATCGCGGTGCGGGCGTGGGCGGCGCGGCTGTAGTCGATCGCAGCGCCGACGAATGACAAGACCGGCAACAAGGCGATGGCGAAGATGACGGCGATATTGCCGCGCTCGTCCCGGGCTAGGCGACCCAACGTGGTGGCGGCGGAAGAAGGGCTCAAGGTCATCGGGAATCCTCTGCAACCTCCAATAGGCAGTGGACTCTAAAGTATACGTTAAGTTACGCGCGAAAATGCTGGCAAACCGCCTTCCGCATGCGCGGCGCCGCCAAGGAGACCCGGACCTCCTGCGGGTTCCGCAGGCCGCTTTGGTGATATGCGAACGGGGCCATCCTGCAGGGATCGCTGCCACATCTTCCGCTGGTGCCACGCGAGCCGACCAGCGCCGCATCCGGCGCCGGCCGCCTCTCGCCCGCTACTGCGACCGATCCGAGGTCCAGCCTTTGTACTCGCCGACATTGTCGCGCGTCACGAGTTTCGACGGCAGCAGCTCGACCGTGGACGCCGGCTTCTGGCCGTTGAGAATGCTGACGCCGACCTGCACGGCGCGGCGGGCCATGAAGAACGGGTCCTGCGAGGCGGAGGCCTGAATCTGCGTCGCCTGCGGGTCCTTGAGGGCCGCTTCGATGTCGGGGGCGCCGTCGACCGCGGTGATGACGATGCCGGTGCGCTGCTGCTGGCGCGCGGCGAGGTCGGTGCCGATCGCCTGCGGGTCGTTGATGGCGAAGATGGCGTCGATCTTGGCGAAGCGGGTCAGATAGCCCTGCGCCACCGTGAGGCCGCCTTCGCGCGAGCCCTTGCCGTCCTGGTCGCTGGACAGGACCTTGATGCCGGGATTCTTGCCGAGCACGTTCTTGCAGCCGACCACGCGATCGATCACCGCGGAGACCTGCGGGCCGTTCTCGATGATCACGTCGCCCTTGCCTCCCAGCTTGTCGACGATGTACTGGCAGGAGATCTCGCCGGCCTGGACGTTGTTGGTGGTCACCGTGGCGTCGGCGCCTTCGGCCGCGGTGTCGACGGCAACGACGACGATGCCGGCGGCCTGCGCCTTCTTGATCGCTGGTCCGATCGCCTTGGGATCGCCAGGGTTGAGCAGGATCAGGTCGACGCCGGCGGCGATGAAATTGTCGATCTGGGTGACCTGCTTGCCGAGATCATATTCGAAGCCCACCGTCGTGATCTTCACGTTGGGGTTGGTCTTCTTGGCCTCGAACTCGGCGCCCTTCGACAACGCGACGAAGAATGGATTGCCGAGCGAGCCCAGCGAAATGCCGATCGACTTAAGCTCCTTGGCGTAGGACGGCGCGGAGCTCAGGACGAGCGCCATCGCGGCGCCGGCAAGCGAGATCGACTTCAACATTGGCTTCCTCCCTGGTCTGTTTGAAGCTCCGGCGCGGCGACCAGTTGCCGTGACGGAATGAACATGACGGCGCAGTGCCGGCTGCATTTTCATGCCTCCTTGTTTGAGCATGATCCTTTCGAAAACCGCTTCGCACTTTTTCGGATCATGCTCTCAAGTCCGAGCCGAGCCCTGCAGCCGATAGCGGTCCAGCGCCACCGCGCCGATGATGACCAGACCCTTGATCACATATTGCCAGACGTCGGACACGCCGATCAGGATCAGGCCGTTCGACAGCACGGCAATGATCAGCGCGCCGACCAGCGTTCCCCAGATCGAGCCGATGCCGCCGACAAAGGAGGTGCCGCCCAGGATCACGGCGGTGATGGCGTCGAGTTCGTAGGACTGGCCGAGCTGCAGGCCATTGGCGGCGTAGAGGCGCGCTGCCTGCATCGCGCCGCCGAGGCCCGCGAGCAGGCCGGACACGCCATAGACGAAAATCAACACGGCCCAGACCTTGATGCCGGCGAGCCGCGCCGCGCTCTCATTGCCGCCGACCGCGTAGATGTGCACCCCGAGCACGGTGCGCTTGAGCACCAGCCACGACACCAGGATGACCAGCAACGCGATCACCCAGAGCCAGGGAATCGACAATACGCCGGGAATGAGGGTCAGAGCACCGTTGCCGATGAAGGCATAGGGGATCGACGGATTGAACACCGTGGTGTCGGCGCCGAGCAGGCGCGCCGCGCCGCGCACGGCGGTCAACGATCCCAGCGTGACGATGAAGGGCGGCAGGCGCAACAGCGCGATCAAGCCGCCGTTGAGAATGCCGAATACGGTGCCGGTGAGCACCGCGGCCGGCAACCACAGCGCCCCGAGATCTGGAAATTTGGAGATGATCAGCCCGGCCATCGCCGCCGCCGCCAAGATGGAGCCGACCGACAGGTCGATGCCGCCGGTGAGGATGACGAAGGTCATGCCTGCGGCCAGCACGGTATTGACCGCGGACTGCTGCACCACGATGCCGATGTTCTGGCCGGTGAAGAAGCGGCCGTCCGACAGCACGTGAAAGCCGATGCACAAGAGCAGCAGCACCGGCAGCATGCCGACCGCGCGAATGATCATCCGCGTCCGCTGCCGCTTCGTCTCCTGCGCGGCGGCAAGACCGGGCGCGACGGGGACGGCTTTGGCGGGGGCGGTGTTGGCGGAAGCGCCGTTCTCAGGCATCGAGCTGCTCCGTTCCGGTGGCGAGGGCCATGATCTCCTCCTGATTGAGCGGCGATGTCGCGTCGCGCCGGATCTGTCCGGCGATATGTCCTGCACGCATCACGATGACGCGGTCGCAGATGCCGATGATCTCGGGCAGGTCGGACGAGATGACGAGAACCGCGGTGCCCGACTTCGCGAGATTGTCGATGATCGAATAGATCTCGGACTTGGCGCCGACGTCGACACCGCGCGTCGGCTCGTCGAGGATCAGGATCTTCGGGCCGATCGCGAGCAGCCGCGACAGCAGCACTTTCTGCTGGTTGCCGCCGGAGAGCCCGCCGGCGGGAACACCGACATTCGCAGCGCGGATGCCGAGCCCCGCGAACGCGCGCTTGGCGCGGTCACGGGCCTTGTCGCGGTCGAGAATGCCGCCGAATTTCGCATCGCGGCCGAGCACCGCGAGATTGATGTTGTCGAGGCAGGACATGTCGAGGAACAGGCCGAGCGCCTTCCTATCCTCGGTGAGGTAGGCAATGCCGGCGTCCAGCGCCTCACCGGGCGTGCGGATGGAGGCCGCGCGCCCGTCGATCTCGACATGGCCGGAGATCATGGGCGCGGCGCCGATGATGAGGTGCGCAAGCTCGGTGCGGCCGGCGCCGACCAGGCCGGCAAGCCCTACCACCTCGCCCGCATGCACCGTCAGCGAACATCCCTTGACGCGCCTGCCGTCGGCGATATCGACAGCCGCAAGCACGGGAGCTCCCGAGCGCGCGTTGGGATCGTTCCTGGGATCATGCTCCTTCTTGTAGAAGGACGAGACGTCGCGTCCCACCATCATCCGGACGATGGTGTCGGCGCGGATGTCGCCCTTGTCGAGCGAACCGACCAGCGTGCCGTCGCGCAGCACCGTGACGCGGTCGCCGAGCGCATAGACCTCGTCCATGCGATGCGAGATGTAGATGATGGCGAGACCTTCGGCGCGCAGCTGGCGGATCAGCGCGAACAGCCTTTCGCTCTCACCGGCCGACAACGCGGTGGTCGGCTCGTCCATGATCAGGATCCTGGAGCGGGCGTGCAGCGCGCGCGCGATCTCGACCAGTTGGCGCTGGCCCATCGAGAGATTGGCGACCTGCGTCTGCGGCGTGAAATCCGCGCCGAGCCGCGCCAGGATCGGACCGACGCCGGCCTGCATCGCCTCGCGCGCCAGCAAGCCGCCGCGGGAGACCTCGCGACCGAGATAGATATTCTCCGCAACGCTCAGGTTGGGGGCGAGCGAGAGTTCCTGATAGATGATCGCGATGCCGGCTGCGCGGCCGCCGAGCGGACCGCTGATCTGCACGGGCTGGCCGTCGATGCGGATTTCGCTGCCCGGGTCCGGCCGGTAGGCGCCCGACAGGATCTTCATCAGGGTGGATTTGCCGGCGCCGTTCTCGCCCATCAAAGCGTGGATTTCGCCCGAGTAGACGGTGAGGTCGACGTCGCGCAGCGCCTTGATGCTGAAAAACGATTTAGAGACCCGGCGCATCTCGAGGATGGGCTCGCTCATCACACCTCCCCGATGCGCCGACGGCGGCATCGCAATCTCACCCGCGTCTCGTTGGTCCCTGGCGCGCGCGCAAGCATTAAACAAAAGGTTGTGGCGCAGGGCAATACCTCCGGCATACCGACCAACGGTCCGGCGCTGCTTTTATCTTTTGCAGACGGAACCGATCCCGCGCGTGATGCCTTTTCTTCGCCACATCATCGCGTATCGCGATCAGCGCCGCGGCCGGTACAGGCGGCGCCATTGCGGCAGCCGCTCGGCATAGGCCTGCGCAAGCGCGCCGTCGGGCTCGAAGGTCTCGACGCGCTGTGGCGCGGTGCAGACGGCGTCGATCGCCTCCCCGGTGACGGCGAGGCGGCCAAGCCGCGCCGCACCGAACGCCGCGCCCGTCTCGCCGTCGGCAAAGCGATGCACCGGCACGTTCAGGACATTGGCCAGCACCGAAAGCCAGAACCGCGACCGTGAGCCGCCGCCGATGACATCCGCCTCCGCGATTACCAGTCCGGTCTCGGCCAGCACGTCCCGGCAATCCGCAAGCGCGAAGGCGACGCCTTCGAGCACGGCTTGCACGATCGCGTCACGATCGGTGGCGTGACTGATCCCATCGAGCATGCCGCGCACGTCGGGGTCATCGTGCGGGGTGCGTTCGCCGGAGAGGTACGGCAGGAAGCTGACCGGCGACGGCGCCCGCGGGCGCAACCCGAGCGGCGCCAGCAGCTCAGTCTCAGGGGTCCCCAACAGCCGCGCGATCCAGGCCAGGCACGAGGCCGCCGAGAGGATCGCGCCGGCTTGAATCCACCTGTCGGGGACGGCGTGACAGAACGTGTGCACGACCCGCTCCGGATTGGCCGCGATCGTCTCGGTCGGCACCAGCAATGCGCCGGAGGTCCCGAGCGAAATGAAGGCTGCCCCGGGATTGATGGCGCCGATGCCGATGGCTCCCGCCGGATTGTCGCCGGCCCCGCCCGCGATCATCGGCCGCCCGGTCATGCCCCAGCGCTGCGCCAACTCGCTCCGCAGCCGTGCAGCCGGCGCGCAGCCCTCGACCAGACGGGGCATCTGCCGGCGCGATAGCGCGGTCGCGGCGAGTCCTTCATCCGACCAATCGCGGCTGCTAACATCGAGCCACAGCGAACCCGAGGCGTCCGAGACATCCTCGATCGCCTCGCCGGTCAGCACCAGGCGCAGATAGGCCTTTGGTTGCAGCACGAGTTTTGTCGCCGCGAAGATCTCCGGTTCGTGCCTAGCGACCCACAGCAATTTTGGCGCGGTGAATCCCGGCATCGCCTTGTTGCCTGTCGTGGTCCGCAAGGCGGGCCAGCGCCGCTCCAGCTCGGCGCATTCCGCAAAGGACCGTCCGTCATTCCAGAGAATGCAGGGCCGCAACGGCCTGTGGCTGGCGTCGAGCAGCGTCGCGCCGTGCATCTGGCCGGACAGGCCGATGCCCTCGACCTCGGACAGCTCGCGCGCGTGATCCGCCTTCAGCGCGTCCAGCGTCGCGAACGTCGCCTCGATCCACTGTGCCGGGTCCTGCTCGCAATGGCCGGGACGCGGCGAGGAGACCGTCAGTGACCGGCTGCGGCTCGCCACCACGCGCTGCGCGTCGTCGACCAGAACGATTTTGACGGCGGAGGTGCCGAGGTCGATGCCGAGATACATGATGTCACTAGCCTTGCACGTTTAGGATCTTGCGCGTCCGTTGCCTTGTGCATCCACGACATTGCGGCCATGGCGGTCCCGATGTTGGCATGCACCCGTCAATCATGTAACCCCACCCGAAACCTTGCCGGGACGCAACGCCCATGACCACCGCCGCCACCCACGACGCGGGAGCCACCCGCGCGCTGATCTTTGCGCTGCTTGCGCTGGCCTGCGGGCACATGCTCTCGACCTTGCTGCGCACCATTCCGGCGGTCAGCCTCGACCTGATGGCGGCGGATTTCGGCATCGAACCGCAGGCGCTGGCGAGCCTCACCTCGGTCTACCCGTTCGCGTTTGCGGCCGCGCAGATCCCGGTCGGTGCGGCGATGGACCGCTTTGGCGTGCGGCCGGTGTCGCTGAGCCTGCTCGCGGGAACCGTGGTCGGCGCCATCGCGTCCGGGTTCGCAACGGGACCCGAAAGCTTCGCCATCGGGCAGGTGCTGCTGGGCATTGCCACCTCCGGCATGCTGATGTGCCCGATGACGTTGGCGGCCAAGCAATTGTCGGCCGCGCGCTTTGGGCTGTGGTCGGGCGCGATCCTCTCGATCGGCAATATCGGCATGCTGTTGTCGTCGAGTCCGCTCGCCTTCGTGGTCGACACTTACGGCTGGCGCGCCGGGTTCTGGATCTCGGCGCTCGGCGGCGTCGCCGTGGCGCTCGCGGTGTTCCTGCTGGTGCCGAGCCAGCCGGCCGAGCACAAGGACGAGTCCTCGCCGCTGTCGCAGATGATCGAGGTGCTCAGGCTCGGACTGTCGCGGCCCTTGCGCGGCCTGATCGCGCTGGCCCTGGTGTCGCTTGCGACCTCGCTGGTGCTGCGCGGCCTGTGGGGCGGACCGTGGCTGATGCAGGTCAAGGGATTGTCGCGGGTCGAGGCCGGCAACCAGCTCGGCGCGTTCACGCTGGCCATGATCGCAGGTCCGCTTGTCATCGGCATGATCGACCGCAGGCTGGGACGCCGCCGCGCGCTGGTGGCGGGAACGCACCTCGTCGGGGCATTGCTGCTGGCGCTGATGGCGTTAGGGGCCCCGCGCTATGCCATTTCCGTGTTGTCTGGTGTTGCGGTGATGCCGCCTCAATACGACCTCGTGCTGTTCGTGCTCATCGGGCTTGCCACTTCCGCACAGCCGCTGCTGTTCGGCATGTCGCGGCAGCTGGTCGACGCCCAAGTTGCGGGCAAGGCGCTCGCGGCGATCAACCTCGCCTTCTTCCTCGGCGCGGCGCTGATGCAATCGATCACCGGTGCGGTGGCGGCGTTTGCAGGGTTGCCGGCGGTGCTGCTTTTCATGGCAGCCATGCTTGGCATCGGCGCGCTGATCTTTCTGGTCTATACCTCGCCAAGACCGACGATAGAGTAGAGCCCTGCATCAAGGGGACATCTCATGCCTGTCGACACCAAAGCCGCCACCGACCGCCTCTTGCGCTTTCTCGCCGTCGAGGGCGTCACCGGACAGGAGGCCGCGATCGGGCGTGAGCTCACGGCTGCGCTGAAGGAGAGCGGCGTGCCGGCGAAAGCGATCCGGCTCGACGACGCCAATACCCGCATTCCGGTGCCGACCGAGACCGGCAACCTCATCGTCGACCTGCCCGGCCGCGGCGCGCTGCACAACCAGCCGCGCATCATGTTCATGACCCACATGGATACCGTGCCGCTATGCGCCGGCGCCAAGCCGAAAAAGTCGGGTCGCAAGATCGTCAATGATGCGAAGACCGCGCTCGGCGGCGACAATCGCTGCGGCTGCGGCGTGCTGGTGACGCTGGCGGCCGAGCTCGAAAAGCAGCAACTCGATCATCCGCCGATCACGCTGCTGTTCTGCGTGCGCGAGGAGAGCGGGCTCTATGGCGCGCGCCACGTCAAGCTGGACGAGCTCGGCTCGCCGGTGATGGCCTTCAACTATGACGGCGGCTCGGCCTCCAACGTCGTCATCGGCGCCGTGGGTGCCGACCGCTGGACCGTGGAAATCTTCGGCCGCGCCTCGCATGCCGGCGTCGCGCCGGAGCGCGGCATCTCCTCGACCATGATCCTCGCGCTTGCGCTCGCCGACGTGAAGGCCGGCGGCTGGTTCGGCAAGGTGGTCAAGCGCAAGCAGCAAGGCACCAGCAATGTCGGCCCCGTCACCGGCGGCGAGGGAAGGCCCGCGGGCGACGCCACCAACGTCGTCACCGACTACGTGCATGTGCGCGGCGAAAGCCGCAGCCACGACGGAAAGTTCTTCAAGGAGATCACGAAAGCCTACAAGGCCGCGTTCGAGAAGGCGGCCAAGAAAGTCACCAACGCGCAAGGCAAGTCCGGCAAGGTCAAGTTCAAGGCCGAGACCGACTATTTCCCGTTCCGCATGAAGGACAACCTTCCCGTCGTCAGACGCGCGGTGGAGGCCGTGTCCGCCGTCGGCGGCACCCCGAACGTGCGCACCGCCAATGGCGGCCTCGATGCCAACTGGATGGTCCGCCACGGCGTTCCGACCGTGACCTTCGGCGCCGGCCAGAACGAGGTGCACACGATCGACGAGTGGATCAATCTCGACGAATACGACCGCGCCTGCGCGCTGGCCGTGCAGCTCGCGACGATGCGGTGAGCTGCCTTGCATGGCGCGCGCTTGCCGGGCGGTGCGCGTCGGCCTAGCCTGCAAAGAAAACGCAGGGAGGCCGCATGCCGCGCATTTCGACCATCGAGACCGGATTCTACCGGATCCCCCTTCCCGTCACGCTGTCGGACTCGATGCATGGCGACATGGCGGCGTTCGAGCTGATCACCTGCCGCATCCGGGATGCCGATGGCGCCGAGGGCGTCGGCTACACTTACACGGTCGGACGCAATGGCGGCGCCGTCGCCGACATCCTCAAGCGCGAGATCCCGCCGCTCGTCGAAGGCCGCGAGGCCGATGATACCGAGGCGATCTGGCACCAGGTCTGGTGGGCACTGCATTATGGCGGGCGCGGCGGGCCGGCGGTGCTGGCGCTCTCGGCACTCGACATCGCGCTGTGGGATTTGAAGGCGCGGCGCGCGCAATTGCCGCTGTATCGATTGCTCGGCGGGTTCGACGCGCGCGTGCCGTGTTATGCGGGCGGCATCGATCTCGATCTCTCCGTCGAGGCACTGCTCGCGCAGACTGACGGCAATCTCAGCAAGGGCTTTCGCGCCATCAAGATGAAGGCCGGCCGCCCCGATCTCAAATCGGATGTGGCGCGGGTCGCGGCGATGCGACAGCATCTCGGTGACGGCTTTCCGTTGATGGTGGATGCCAACATGAAATGGACGGTCGAGGAAGCGATCCGCGCCGCCCGCGCGTTCCAACCGTATGACCTCACCTGGCTCGAGGAGCCGATCATTCCCGACGACGTCGCGGGCCACACTCGCATCATGCAGGCCGGCGGCGTGCCGATCGCGGCGGGCGAGAATTTGCGTTCGCTTTGGGAGTTCAAGAACTACATCGTCGCGGGCGCGGTGTCCTATCCCGAGCCTGACGTCACCAATTGCGGCGGCGTCTCCGCCTTCATGAAGATCGCGCGGCTGTCGGAGGCGTTCAACCTGCCCGTCACCAGCCATGGCGCGCATGACGTCACCGTGCACCTGCTCGCGGCCTGCCCGAACCGGTCGTATCTGGAGGCGCACGGTTTTGGGCTCGACAAATTTATCGAGCATCCACTGGTGCTGCAGGACGGGCTTGCGCTCGCGCCGGACCGTATCGGCCACGGCATCAGCTTCGATTGGGACGGGCTGGCGAAGCTGTCGGCGTAGACGGGAGCGCGTTGCTGCACGCGAGGCATTCGCTGAGGCTTGATGCAAGCTGCGGTTATTCGGCTATGGTGTCGACGCCGACACACAAGCCGAGAGATTCCCGCCTTGACCCCCGAGCTGCACCAGAAACTGACCGCGTGGCGCCGGCATTTGCATGCGCATCCCGAACTGTCCCTCCAGGAGAAAGCCACCGCGGCCTTCGTGCAGGACAAGCTCACCGAGCTCGGCATTTCCTTCGAGGCCAACATCGGCGGTCACGGCATCGTCGCGACCCTGACGCGCGGCCACGCCCAGGGCCGCGTCGGCCTGCGGGCCGACATGGATGCGCTGCCGATCACCGAAGATACGGGGCTAGCTTACGCTTCGCAAAACCCCGGTGTGATGCATGCCTGCGGCCATGACGGGCATACCGCTTCGCTGCTCGGCGCGGCCGCGCTGCTCGCCGCCGACACCAGCTGGAGCGGGACGGTCGATTTCATCTTCCAGCCGGCCGAGGAAGGTTATGGCGGCTCGCGCGCGATGGTCGCGGCCGGGCTGTTCGACCGCTTTCCGATGCAACGGGTGTTCGGCTTTCACAACTGGCCGGGGCTCGCCGCCGGCACCATCGCGGTCCATGACGGCGTCGTCATGGCCTCCGGCGGGCGCATCACCATCACCATCGATGGCCATGCCGGTCACGCCGGCATGCCGCATCTGACGCGCGATCCGGTGATGGCGGCCGGCCATTTGATCGTGGCGCTGCAATCGATCGTCTCGCGCAGCGTCGATCCGCTCGACACCGCCGTGCTCTCGCTCTGCACGCTCGAAGGCGGCACGGCACGCAACCAAATCGCCGGACGCGTCTCGATCGGCGGCACGCTGCGCTACCATCGCGATGCGGTGAAGGACACCGTTTTGGCGCGGATCGAACAGATCTGCGCCGGGATTGCCACGAGCTTCGGCGTCAAGGTCACGCCCGAGATCGTCATTGGCGTCGGCGTGGTCATCAACACGCCGGCAGAAGCGGATCTCGCGCGCCTCGCGGCGGACACGGTACGGGCCGAGTTGCGGCGCGACCTCGCGCCCAGCATGGCCGGCGAGGATTTTGCCCACTATCTCTCGCGGCGTCCGGGCGCCTTCGTCTGGATCGGCAATGGCGAATTGCGGGATGGCGCCGAGCTGCACGGCCCGCGCTATGATTTCAACGACGCGATCCTACCGGTGGCATCGAGCTGGATGGCGGAACTCGCCAAGGCGGCGCTGGCCTCGAACTAGGCCCGCTCACGAGATCTCGCGCGGCAACTTCCAGCCGGGCTTCGGCTCGAACGTCTCCTCGACCTGCGCGACGTGATAGCCGGCGGGCAGAAGGCGGCCGCCCTCCTCGTCCGCGACCGGTACGTCGGTTACCAGCCCCTCGATCAAGGCGGCTTCCCACACCTCCTTCTCCGTCGGAAAGGGATCGCCGATCTGCTTGTTGCCTTCGAACAGCGCGTACATCGGTTCCGGTCCTGCGTTGATCAAGCTCACGAGCAACGTATCGGCCGCACGGACGTTCCCATCCGGCAAATCGCAATGGATGGACACGTCGAACATGGCGCGCGTTCTGATCGGAACTTCCGGCTGGCATTACGCCTCCTGGCGAGGCCCGTTCTTTCCCAAGGGCGTGACGCTGAAGCAGCAGCTGAGCTACTACGCCGGACAGTTCGACACCACCGAGCTGAACGGGGTGTTCTACCGCACCCCGACGCCGGAGGCCGTCGAGGGTTGGCGGGAGCAGACCGGCCGCGATTTCGTCTTTGCCTGGAAGGCCTCGAAATTCATCACGCACTGGAAGCGCCTGTCGGATCGCTCGGTGAACAGCCTCGAACTGCTGGAGGATCGCATCTCACGGCTCGGCGGCAAGGCCGGCCCGATCCTGTTCCAGCTCCCGCCGCAATTCGAGGCCGACGCGGACCGCCTCGCCGGCTTCTTCAAGCTGTTGTCGCGGAAGCGGCGTTACAGTTTCGAATTCCGTCATCCGAGCTGGTATCAGCCGCGCATCTTGCGGATGCTGGCCGACGAGAACATCTCGCTGTGCCTGTCCGATCATCACGACGCGCCCGCGCCATGGAAGCGCACGGCGGATTTCGTCTATGTGCGCGGGCACGGGCCCAGCGGGCGCTATCACGGGCACTATACGAAACCCACGCTGGCGCAATGGGCGCGGCGCATCAAATCCTGGAAGCGGCAGGGCTGCGACGTCTACGTCTATTTCGACAACGACCAGAAGAGCGCGGCGCCGGCCGATGCACAGGCGTTGAAGCAATTGCTCAACGTGCGGCAAAGCGCGGCGATCACGACGGCAAGCCGCCGTGCAGGTGCCGTTGTTCACCGCTAGACGATGCCGCCTTGCCGGAGCGCCGCGATCGCGGCCTTGTCGTAGCCGAGCTCGGTCAGGATAAGATCGGTATGCTCGCCGAGCGTGGGCGGGCGCATCGCGATTTCGCCGGGCGTTTCCGACAGGCGGACGGCGGCGCGTGCCACCGGTGCGGGCTTCGGCAGACCTGGATAGTCGACGTCCTGCATGAATCCGGCGGCGCGGACGTGCGGATGATCCAGCGCCTGCTGCGGGCTCAGCACGGGGCCGGTCGGAATCATGGCCTTGCCCAGGGTGTCGACGGCTTCCTGCGTGGTGCGCTCGGCGCACCAGCGCGCCATGCGCTCGCTGATGACAGGGCCATTGTTGCCGCGGCTGATGTCGTCGGCAAAGCGCGGATCGTTCAGCCAGACCTCCTCCTCGCCCATCAGTTTCGCCCAGCGCTTGAACAGCGGATGCCCCGTGACCTGGCACAGCACCCAGCCGTCCCTGGTGCGGTAGATGTCGGCGGGCGCCGCGGTCTGGCCGAGATTGCCTGTCGGCACGCGATTGACGTTGATGACGGCCTGCTCGATCAGCGTCGCGTTGGTGAAGGACAAGGCGGTTGCGAGCAACGCGCCCTCGACGATCTGCCCGCGCCCGGATTTGCCGCGCTCGATCAGTGCGGCGAGCGTGCCGAACGCGCAATGTAGCGCGGTCCCGAAATCGACCCAGTTGACCGCGGCCCGGTAGGGTGGATCGCCGGCGCCCGTCATGTACACCGAGCCCGACATGACCTGGCCGACACCATCGAAGCCGACACGGTCGGACCATGGCCCCGGCCCGCCAAACGCGGTGGCCGTCGTCAGGATGATGTCCGGCTTGATCGCCTTGAGCGAATCGTAGTCGAGCTTCATCGCGCGCAAGGTCTGCGGCGGCAAATTGGCGACGACCACGTCCGCGGTCGCAATCAGGCGGCGCATCACCTCCTGTCCTTCCGGCTTCATCGGATCGAGCGTGAGGCACTTCTTGTTGCGGTTGACTTGAAGAAACAGCGCGCCTTCGCCAGTTTCGCCGACCGGCGCCACGAAACGATCCTCGCTGCCGTCGCGCTTCTCCACGCGAATGACCTCGGCGCCGAATTCGGCCAGCAAGGTCGCGCAATAGGGCCCCGCGATATAGCGCCCGAAATCAAGAACGCGGACGCCCGCCAGAACCCCTCCCATCGATCTCTTTCCTTTGTGCTTTTTGTCAGCTTACAGGGATTGGCATTTGCGGCAAGGTGGCAATGGACGCCATGCCCCACCCTCGAGATGTGATCGGCGAATCATTTCGACTGGCGGAAATTGTGCTCTAGTATGGACCTGTCCCTCCCCCATCAGAGCCCCGTCCATGCCGCAACAATTCGATCGATCCAAAGAAGATCTCGGCAACGCGATCCATTTCGAGCACGTCAACATCCAGGTCCCGGACCAGCGCCTCGCCACGCTGTTCTATGTCGCAGGTCTCGGGCTCACCCGCGATCCGTATCTGATGGTGTCCGACACCAACATGTGGATCAACGCCGGACGGAGCCAGTTTCATTTGCCGAGCGGCCGGCCGCAGGTGCTGCGCGGTCATGTCGGACTCGTCATCGCGGGCCGCGAGGCGCTGCTGGCGCGATTGGCGTCGGTCGCCAAAAAGCTCGAGGGCACCGCGTTCGCCTTCGCCGAGCATAACGACCATGTCGAGGCGATTTGTCCGTGGGGCAACCGCCTGCGCTGCTACGAGCCCGACGCCGCGCGCTTCGGCCGTGTCGCGCTCGGCGTTCCCTATGTCGAGTTCGACGTGCCGGTGGGATCGGCCGCTCGCATCTGCGCCTTCTACCCCGAGATCATGGGCATGCCATCCGAGTTACGGAACGGCGACGGTACGGTTGCCGCCGTGAAGACCGGCCGCGACCAGCATCTGTTGTTTCGCGAGACCGATCGACCGCAAGGCGACTATGACGGCCACCATGTGCAGATGTACATCACCGATTTTTCCGGCCCTTACCGCAAGCTGCTGGCGCGCGATTTGATCTCGCGCGAGGACAATCAGTACCAGTACCGCTTCTGCGACATCGTCGATCTCGACAGCGGCAAGCCGCTGTTCACGGTCGAGCACGAGGTGCGCAGCGCCACCCACCCGATGTTCATGCGGCCGATGGTCAATCGCAATCCGGCGATCAACAACCGCAATTACGCGTTCGGTCACGATCAGGCGTCTTGGGCGATGGGACCGGATCAATACGAGGGATAGGTGATAACCAAGTCCCGGGCGGCTCCGCTGAGTGGAGCCGCCACACGTTGCGTGCGCTCCGGTGGGACGGGCATGCCCCACCTTTCGCATCAGACGGGTGAGCGTCCCGTCAGAAGTGGACCTCGGTGCGCATGCCAAGAACCACGGCGTTGTCGGTCTTCACGCCCGCCGCGTTATAGCCGCGCCCACCGGGATTGATGACATACTGAGCGTCGAACTTGAGGTTCAGCCAGCCGGTCGCCTGCCATCCGTACCAGACTTCAAGCGGCACTTCGTTGCCGCCGGCGTTCGGACTGAGGGCAGCCGTGTTCACGTGCGTCGTGCCGACCGCGAAGCCGACTTCGTCCTGGGGACGCCAGGAGAACGTTCCGGTATGCCTGAAGCCGAGGGCGATCTGGTAATCCTGGTACGAGGTCCGGTGATCGGCGACGGTGGTATTGAGGAAGGTGTACCAGCCTACCGCACCCGGGCCGTCAACAGTCAACCGCTGCAGGATCGACTCGTAGACGCCGAAGCGGCCGCGTTGATCGCTGATATTTTGATCGGGCACACCACCGACGCCCGGGATGGTGCCGATAACACCCGGAAGGCCGCCATCAATGGACGAGGCGCTGTCGTACCAGCCGCCGAGTCTCCAGGTCCCGGTCAAGGGCCCCTTCGGCGTCCAGACCAACTCCACCGGCACCATCACGCCACTGGCGGGGTTCGAGGCGGGAATGCCGGGCAAGAAGTAGACGCCCGGGTCTGACGTCGTCAGGTAACCCGGATTGGCATCGTAGACACCGACCGACACCGTGAATTCCGGCGCGATCTTGTAGTGGACGACACCGGCCCACTGGCTCACCGGCCAATTGTAGATGTAGCCGCCCTGGATGTTGCCGGGCTGACCGCCGCAGAAGGTCAGGTTGATGAACTCGCACAGGCCGAAGAAGAAGTCGGAGCCGACCGGAAGACGGCCGCCCTTGAGTTCAAGGCGGTCATCGAAAAGCTTCTGCGAGTAATAGAGCTGCGTCAGGCGCAGAATATTGCCGCGGCCGAACACTTCGTTGGTCAGCTGCAGGGCGGGAATGTCCGCTTCGGTATTCAGATTCTTGCCGAAGCGGTCGACCAGCGTGAGACCGACGGTGCCGCCGGGAATGCCGGCGAGTTTTCCCATGTCCAGCTTCGCGCCGAACCACAACTGGCCGGCGTTGGCCGCGGTATTCCTGCTTCCGCCGGAGACATTGCCGACCGATTCGTTACCGAGCGTCAGGCCGATATCGATGCCCTGCTCCTTCAGCCTGGTCCTGCCGAGATCGCCGAACAGATACGGTCTCGTCCAGAAATCGTCAGCCGCATAAGGAACAGGCGCAGCTTTCGTCGAAAAGTCGGCCGCATACACTCCACCGCAAAACAGCGATGAGAAAGCAATCCCCACACCGCACACCCCTGCGGTGTTCATAAACCTGCGCAACATTTTACTCGTCCTCCCGCCGTCTCAGGCTTTACTTGTTTCGCCTCACGCCCCTGCCCAAAGCCCTCGAGCCTGGAACGCGCTCCCTCCCCCAGCGGCCGCCGACCAGGCAGCCTTGTGTCAACTGGAGCCTGGATCTGTCATGCCTGATCAACCGTTCTCGCCGGCAATGCATCCGCGGGGCGCGGTGACGCGCCCTGGACTTGCTCCGCCAATGTCGATTTCGGCGCGATGCGGGCGACGCCGGCCAGTGCCAGCTTGCGCCGCCGTCGCGCCTGCAATTGCTGATCCGCCAACACGCCGATCAGAATGACCGTGCCCATCACCGCGAAGTTCAGCGAATTCGGGATGCCCAGGATGTTCACGAGGTTCTGCAACACCTGCAGCAGCGCCGTGCCCAGCACGATACCGAGAATGGACCCCTCCCCGCCGCGCAGGCTGCACCCGCCCAGCACGGCGGCCGCAATCGCGTAGAGCTCGTAGAAATTTCCGAAGGAGCTCGGCGACACCGAGTTCGTGTAGAACACGAACAAGACCGTCGAAACTCCGGCGAGTCCGCCGCTGATGATATAGGCGGTTGCGATCACGATATTGGTGTTGATGCCCGAGAAGCGTGCCGCCTCCTCGTTCTTGCCGACGGCATAAAGCCAGCGCCCGTAGACCGAGCGGTGCAGCAGCACGCCAAGGATCAGCGCAAGGATGATCAGGAGGATGAAGGTGTTCGGGATTCCCGCCAAATGGCCCGAGGCGATGTTGCTCAGTGTCGCCGCCTCGTCGCCGTAACCGAAGCCGCGGGTCGAATCGCTCGTGTAATAGCGGGCGGCGCCGCGATAGATCAGCAACCCACACAGCGTCACGATGAAGGGCTGCATCTTCAGGCGGGTGATCAGGAACCCCTGGATGCCGCCGAGCACCAGCCCGCCCAGCAGCACGGCCAGCAGTGCCAGGGGCCACGGCACCTGGTAGGTCGTCAGAAGATCCACGAACACGACGCCGAGCAGCGCAAACATCGAGCCGAGCGACAGGTCGATGCCGCCGGTGATGATCACGAGTCCCTCGCCGAGCGCGAACACACCGAAGAGGCCGATCAGATTGGCCATGTTCAAGAGGTTCACCAGCGACAGGAAGGCGGGATTGATCGCGCCGGTGATGGCGGCGATCACCACCAGCAGCAATGCCAGACCGAGCTCTTTCCTGATCATGGCGCGGCCGCTTCCGCGGTTTCCAGCGCCTGGCCCATGGCTAGCCGCAACACGTTGTATTCGCTGAACTGCTCCCGCTCGAGCACGCCGCTGACGCCGCCTTCATGCATGACCGCCACGCGGTCGGAGACGCCGATGACCTCCTCCATGTCCGAGGAGATCATCACGATCGCGACGCCCTGGTCGGCAAGCTCGCGCATCAACGCGTAGATCTCGCCCTTGGCGCCGACGTCGATGCCGCGGGTCGGCTCGTCGAAGAACATCACGCGCGGCTGCATGGACAGCCATTTGCCGAGCACGACCTTCTGCTGGTTGCCGCCGGAGAGCGTCACGGCCTCCATATCGATGCTTGGCGCCTTGATGGAGAGGCGCCTCACCTGCTGCTTCGCGACCTTGCGCTCGGCCGCGCCGCTGACCAGCCACATCCGCGCGTGATCCAATAGGCTCGCCAGCGTCATGTTCTCGCGGATCGGCAGCTCCAGCACGAGCCCGGATTTCTTGCGGTCCTCCGGCACCAGATAGATGCCTTGGCTGATCGCGTCGCGCGGCGATGCGACAGCGACCGGTGCGTTGTCGATCCTGATCTCGCCGCCCAGCAGCGGGTCAATGCCGAAGGCGGCGCGGGCAAGAGAAGTGCGGCCAGCGCCCACGAGCCCCGCCAGTCCCAGGATCTCGCCATGCCGCACGGAAAGATCAACCTGCCGGTCGGGAAAGGCCGACGTCACGACGCCGACGATATCGCAGCCGCCCGGCTGCGGCGCCTGTTTCGGCGGGGTATGCAGCGCTTTGAGGTCGCGACCGATCATCAACCGGATCATCGCGGCATGGCTTAGCTCGTTCAGCGCCAGTTCTCCCACGGTGCGACCGTCACGCAGCACCACGACGCGGTCGGCGCAGGTCATGATCTCTCCGAGCCGGTGAGAGATATAGATCACCGAAATGCCGTGCGCCTTCAGATCGGCAATCACCTCCAGCAGCCGTTCGGTCTCCGAGATCGTCAGGCTGGAGGTCGGCTCGTCCATGATGATCACGCGGGCGTCGATCGAGAGCGCCTTGGCGATCTCCACCATTTGCCGCTCGGCGATGGAGAGGTCTTCGACCAGCGTATCCGGCGCGAAATCGGCACCCAGCCGCTCCAGCAGCGGGGTCACCCGAGCACGCATCTCGGCATTGTCCACCAGCTTCAGCGGCCCGCCCATCAGCTTCTCGCGCCCGATGAACACGTTGGCTGCGACGTCGAGATTCTCGAACAAGTTCAGCTCCTGGTGCACGAAGGCGATGCCGGCCCGCGTCGCCTCGGTCACCGTGGTTCGGGCATACTCGCTGGTGCCGATGCGGATCACGCCTTCGCTCGGCGCGATCACGCCACCCAGCACGCGCATCAGCGTCGATTTGCCGGCGCCGTTCTCGCCGATCAAACCCAACACTTCGCCGCGATAGACGCGCAGATTGACGTCGTCGAGCGCCCTGACCCCGGGATAGGTCTTGCTGATCCCGCTGAGCTCCAGCAGTGTCTCTGCCATCTCTCCGCTTCCCTCCCGCCCAAAGCCCGGCCACCGCGGCGGCCGGGCCGTGAAGCACGCTGAAGTCACTTCTTCAGCAGCTCCTTCAGATGAGCGGTAAACTCCGCAACGTTGGACTTGCTGACCACCTGGGTCGGCACGATCAGCTTGCTATCAGCCGGAATCCAGGACTTGTCGCCGTTCAGCGTCTTGATGATGTTGATGGCGGAGAGATACCCGAACTCGTACGGCTGCTGCACGACAGTGGACTCGATCGTCCCGTCGGATATTCCCCGCAGCGTGCGCTGATCCTCGTCGAAGCCGACGATCTTCACCTTGCCGGCCTTGCCAGCCGCCTTGACTGCGTCATAGATCAGCGGAGTCTCGTAGCTCCAGAGGCCGGACAAAAGCGCGATGTCGGGATATTTGACCAGCACGTTCTCCATGTTCGCCTTGGCCTTGGCGAAGTCCACCTGGTCGGTGAACACGTCGACCAGCTCGACCTTGGTGCCGGCGATCGCGTCCTTGATACCCTGCACCCGCTCGCGGGCGTTGTCCGCGTCCATCGTGCCGACGAACAGCGCGATCTTGCCACCGTTCGGCAACGCCTTCTTGATCTCCCCGCCTGCCTGGCGCCCGGCCGCGACGTTGTCGGTGCCGATATAGGCGAGACGCTTGCTCTGCGGCGCGTCGCTATCCGTCGTGATCAACACGGTCTTGGCCGCAACCTTGTTGAGCTCTTCGGTTGCGTGCGGCGCATCGTCGACCGAGATGGAGATGCCGGCGACGCCGCGCACCAGCAGGTCGTCCAGCTCGCGCCGCTGGCCCGCCGCCGTCGCTTCGTTGGTGACGATCAACTGGATGTCGTATTCCGGGTGCTCCTTCTGAGCCTTTTCGAGCCCGCGGCCGGCGATCGTCCAGAAATCGGCCGCGGCATTGGTGACCAGCGCGATGGTCTTTTTCTGCTGGGCCTGCGCCGCCCCCGTGGCGACGGCCAGCGCAGCTGCGGTCGCAAACAGCGACACCATTAGTTTCTTCAGCGATTCGTTCATGTACACCTCCCTTGGGTCACCCCCGTTCAGGGGTTTCACAGCGCTTATGCGCTATCTTTTATTTACGTCGCGAACAAATGCCGCAGGGCAAACCAGCCGGATCAGGATGTACTTGCCCCTTCTTCAAGTCTAAATAGTACAGATGGTACGATAATAGTAAATATGGCTGCTGAAAACCGAATCCGATTGTGCTTTTCCGGTCACACACGCACCCCATCCCCTCCATTAAATTTACCTGATGAATTAAAGAGGCAGCATGGTTGACCAAATTGAGCCGTCCAGACGCGTGTCAAACACCGCCCGTGAATCCAACCGCGGCCGTCTCGTCGATGTCTTGCGACGCCAAGGGCCGCTGCCGCGCGTGGCGCTCGCCCGGAGTACAGGGCTGAGCTTCCCGGCCGTTTCCGGCCTGACGTCGCGGCTGATCGCAGAAGAGCTGCTCTGTGAGACCGAGACGGCGGCAACGCCGTGGTCCGAGGACGGCGAGGAAGAAGATGCGGACGGGCTGAATGGCCGCCGCCGCGGCCGGCCGGCCGTGCTGCTGACCCTGAATCCGGAGTTCGGGCGCATCGCCGCGGTCTCCGTGCGCATGAACCTGATCGAGACGCTGATCGCGGATTTCCGGGGCTCCGGCGTCGCGCAGTCGCGACTTGCACTGTCGACGCGCGCGCTCGATGCAGGCGCGCTGCGCGATCTCGTGATTGCGCAGATCAATGCGCTGCTCGATGCGACGGCGACGCCGCGCCATCGGCTGTTGGGAATCGGGATTGCGCTGCAAGGCATCGTGAACGTCGACACCGGCACGACACTGTGGAGTCCCGCGCTGTCGATCACCGAAGTCGATCTGGCGACGCCGATACGTCAGGCGTTCGGCGTCGATGTCGTCATGGCGAACGACGCTGTCGCGGTCGCGCTCGCCCTCACGGCCGCCGAACCGGCATTGGCGCAAGGCCTCTCGGCCACGATCATGGTCGGTCACGGCATCGGGATGGGCGTCGTTGCCGATGGTGAAGCACGCTGGGGCGCCGGCAGCGAGATCGGCCATGTCAAGCTGGCGCCGGACGGGCCGCAATGCCGCTGCGGCCAGCGCGGCTGTATCGAGGCTTATCTTGCCGATTACGCGCTCTACCGCGACGCCCGCACCTTTCTCGATCTGCCGCCGGCGGACTCGCAGCAGCCATCGGAGGGACAGATGGCCCTGTTGCGCGAGCGCGCGCTGGGCGGCGATCCACGTCTCGAGCACCTATTCCTGCAGGCGGGTCGCGCGCTCGCCGAGGCGGTCGCAGCAACGATATCCGTGCTGCGGCCGCACCATGTCATCCTGGCGGGTCCAGGCCTGATGGCATTCGACATGATGCGCCACGCCTATGAGGAGCGGCTTGAGCAGGCGGTGTTGCCATGGCTGCTCAGGTCCACGGCGATCCATCTGCGTCCAAGCGAATCGGCGGTCATTGTCGAGGGCATGGTGCGACGGACGCTGCGGGTCGTGGACCAAAACCATATGGAAGCGACCGAGTAAGCGCCGAGAGCTAAGCGCTGGCTGGGGCGGGAGGGATCGAACCTCCGAATGGCGGAATCAACACCTGCTCGATTATATAGTGATTTCAAGGCGCATTTGGAAAAAATGGTCGAAACACGCTCCAGTAATTTCAGTAGGTTGGCTAGTGTTTCCAAATGAAAAGGGGGCAGCTAGCGATCGATCGAGCAACGCAGCTGCCCTTCAGATTCGCTTAGTCATGGCGCGCGCTATCACGCATGCAAGCGCCTTGGCGTAAGCGTCTGAAGAACCCGATAAAGCGGCTCATTAAGAGACAGCCACAGCGGTAGAACAACCAATAACGTACCGGTCGCACCCTGGGCTTAACCAGCTGAAATTGGGCATTCGTCGCACGACATGGTGCCTCATTGCACTGTCTATGGTCCGCGTGGTCGGAACGTGCATTCGCGGGGCGAACCTTGGCATCTGTTGGTGCCCTATCTCCTGAAGCTATCCTCAGAACGGTTCACGGCGCGGCCTGGCGCCTTTTTCGTTCCGATTGATCCAATCTTCGGGTACCCTATTCTATCCGCGTCGGCGGAACTGCTGAAGTTGATAGATGGCTCCACGGAGAATGGAGATGGGCCGGCTCGATAAGCAGATGGATCCCTTCCACCCTGCCGCTCATCTGACTACGGAGGATCGCGTCCCCGAGGATCTAGAGCTTGAGCAAGTCGACACGGCGTCGTTAGTTGATCCGGCCCGAGAGGAAGCCGCCTCGTCGCCCGCGCATTTTGGGTCAGGCCGGCCGGCGGCAAGCGTAACGGGCTCTACCGACTGGATGCACCGAGCACGCCGCATCTGGCGGAGCCATCTCCAGCGCGAACAACTCCCCCGGACGGCCGGACGGTCGATGGGAAACTTTGAGCGGTGGTTGATCGCATTGCTGAGCGTCGGCTTTGTCGTGGGCTGCGTTTGCGCGATCATTGTCTTCATGCAGGCCAACGCGCGCAAATTGGAGATCGCAGCACTGCAACGTGACATCATCGCGCTCAAGCTACGCGTAGCCAGGCTCGATCAGATCGCAAGCACCAATGAGATACGTGAAAAAGCAAGCAGTGAAACATCCAAGCCGCCGTCGGAGACCCGTCCTGACCAGGCTCCGCTCATCCTATCACGTGAAGAGATTCAGCTTATCCGAGACTATATCAAGCCTGCACCAGTTGCAGGCTCCGCGACTGAGACGATCAAGGTCGGCGAACCCGTCGTGGGAGACACCGTTCCGTTTCCCTCTCCGATCACGGAGAAGGTGCGGAAACTGCTCGGCGCACGATTTACCGTTCGCAATGGCGTTGTTGTCATCGTCCGCAGCGGCAGCCGTCACGCTGATGCTGTGATTGGGCCAAATTGACGAGAACTGGCCGTGATCGCAGTATCCGGTCGATTGCTTATGGCTGGTTGTTTGGTGGTCTTTCAATGAACCGCCGGCTGCCATTGAGAAGCTCGAGGTTATTGGCGATGACCGGATTACCTGGGTCGAGTGAATAGGCCTTCTCGAATTTCCGTCGCGCTGCATTCAGATTGCCGCGCAGCATGTACGAATATCCCTGGTCATTCAGAATCTGAACGGTTTCGCCTCCCAGCCGGATCGCTTGCGCATAGGCCTGATCGGCCAGATCGAAACGACGCAGCTTGTCGTAGCTCGCTGCGAGACCAATCCAGGCGGTGACGTCCTTGGGTGATTTCTCGACGGCGTCCTTGAAATAGCGCTGTGAGAGCCCGTAACTGCCGCGATTGTAATGCTCCAGCCCCAGCCGCACAGGCTCGTCCGACGGGTAGTACTTGACGTCGGTCGGCTCCTGCACCGGGTCCCCACCCGGTGGGTCTACGGGAGCCACGACGGCAGCCACCCTCGTGGTCTGGTCACATGCCGCAAGGCCTGGCGCCAGCCAGCAACAGGTCAGCAGTAGAATGGCACGTCGCATAATTTTTTGTCCCCCGCCCGGCCCAGCGGACTCACTGCACCGCACTCAATGTCCCGTCGCTGAACTCAACTACCAAAAGCCGCTACCTGCCCCCTGCCCCGCCGACTGGCACCGATATGCCCGACGATGCTCCCGCTCCCAATCCAGTTACGTTGACATTCTGCGTGACGGGCGGGCGCTGGCCCATTAGTTTCGTCGGATCACCGTTATCGGGAAGCTGATCCACCGGCTGTTGCTGGTTGCCGTAGCGCGTCACGGCCGAGCCCACACGTCGCGCGTCATACGCGATCCGGCGATCGCCCACGTATCGCGGCCATGGGTGGATGGTATGGGTCACGGCGTTGACCTGCTTGGCATCGCCGGCGGTCATCGTGATGCTGTTGGAACGCTGAAAGTAGCGGTCCACCTCGTCATGACCGGCGACGCCGTAACATCCCCCGAGCAGGATGGGCGCAAACAGAACCAGATGCCTGATCGTCATCTCGCGCGTCCTTTAGTTTAGAGTTTTGACGACCGTCTGATCGGCACTAGCGGCCGGGACGACGATGGGGGCCCGGACTTCAGGCGCGATGATGTGGCCATACGGTCCCTTCACTTCGCCTCCGGAATTGACGTAGTCATTGTAACGCTTGCGGACTTCCATCTGACCATTGAGGAAGAAATCGACGTCGTTGGCCGGCAGGCGGGAGTCGAGCGGCGAGGCCAATTGCTGACCGGGCGCCGCCGGCGCGACCAGGCGCGGCGTCACGATGATCACCAGATCGGTTTCTTCCTGCTGATAAGATTTGCTGCTGAACAGGCTTCCAATCACCGGCACCGAGCCGATCCAAGGTAACTGCGAAACGTCCTGGCGATTGCGGGTCTGCAACAGGCCGGCGATGGCAAAGCTCTGGCCATCGCGCAACTCCACCGTGGTTCGCGCGTCGCGACGGGTCAGCGCAGGAACGGTCGTCCCCTGGATCGTCACCGCGTTGGCGAAATCAAGTTCGCTGACCGACGGCTCGACCCGAAGATTGATCACACCGCGCGAGAGCACAGTGGGGACGAAGGCGAGCTCAACACCGAACTTCTTGTAGTCGATCGTGATGGTGGGAAAGCCGTTTGTTGTCTGGGTCGGTATCGGTACCGGAAACTCACCGCCGGCAAGAAAGCGCGCGGCATCGCCGGACAGCGTGGTCAGATTTGGCTCCGCCAGCCGGCGTGCCAACCCCTTGGTTTCCAGCGCCGAGATCAATAGGTCCACCGAGCCGCCGCTGCTGGTTCTGACAATGCTGGTCAACAAGCTTCCGAACGGGGCCGGCGCGATGCCCCCCGCTGTACCGGCGAGCGTTCCCAGAGTTCCTAGGACCGGAAGGCTACCCGTCGGGGGAGCGCCGACATCCCCTCCCCCGGCACCGAGAGGACCGTTGGCGGTATTGATCCCACCAATCGTTGATCGACCGGCGGCGGTCACACGACCCAGCCCGGTGTTACCAACGTTCGTGCCGTTGGCATTGGCCGCATAAAGATTGACACCGAGGTTGCGGCCGGCTTCTCGGTTGACCTCGAGAAAGCGCACCTCGAGCATCACCTGTTGCGGGGCCGCGACGCTCATCGCGTTGACGACGACCCCCCCTTTCGCGACCGTGCTGGTGGCGATCGCCATGGCCCGCTCGGCCGTAACTGCGTCGGCCGCGACCCCGCTGAGCACCACCTGGCCCTCGGAAGCCGACACGCGGATACCTTGCCCGCCGGTGCTGGTCCGGATGTTCTGCTGCAGATTGCCGGTATCGATCACGACCTCGACGTCGAGAATCCCGATCTGCTTCATCGAGCTGTCGAACAGGATGACGTTGGTAGTGCCGGTCTGCTTGCCCTGCACGTAGATGAGGTGATCGCTCAGCGACTTCACGTCGACGATGTCAGACGAGCCCGCCACGATCGTCGCAAAGGCCGTGTCGACTTTGAAGGTACGTGACTTGTTGAGGACGAGCTTGACCCGCTGGACGTCGTTCATCTCGCTGACGATGACGCCGCCGGATGAGCCCCGCCGGTCTGCAGCCGCCGCGCGGTCAGCGAACCCAGACGAGGCGAGCGCCGCGCCCAGACCCATCACGCCGAAGGCGAGAAGCCTCCCGACCTTGTTACCCGAAACGCCATCGCCACTCATCCGAGTCCCCCACTGCGATCCACGAAGATTCCCGCAAATCTACGTGCTCGACGTCCTCAACATTTCCCCTCTGCGCACCACGTCGCAGAGCTTACAATCTGTCCCACTACAATTCGTTACTTCGTGTTTCCAAGATCATCCTCCCTGATGCAGGCAGCTTGCAAGACGAGATACTTACCGCACCGCCGCAAGCGGAAAGAAAACTCTTCAATGTTGCCAGCGCGCATCATTCCCACTGGCTGTGGGGAACTATCCCGCCGCACGAGTGCAATTGGCGCGCGCTTGCGTCGCGGCATTTGCTATCGAAGGACATTCGGTCGCACGCTCGGAGATTCGCTTGGCCGAGTGCAAATCCCTCTGGTGAAATTCCGCACCCGCGCGTTTGACCAAACTCGACCAACTTCTTAATCCCCGATCGAAAAGCGGACGCCCGAACGGCGTGGCCACGTAGCGCTGTCGGGCGAAACATGTCAGGCGTGCTGCCATATTCGCCCCTAGAAGGGAATCTGGTTGGAGGCGCTCGGCGCATTGAGCGCTGTGCCCCATATGGGCATCAGCATCGTAAACTTTGCTTGGGAAGCTGTAACACTCAAGCTGTTGCTGTTGGCCCCCACGGTCAGCGTTGGCGTCAGACCTCCGAAAAACAGGAAGGGAGCCGCGTTCTTCTTGGCGGCGGTGGACAGGGGATCCCCGGTGCAGCCGGCCGGCGACTGCGGCGGGCTTTGAAGCAAGGCAGGCGTATAGCAGCTGATCATGACCGCACGGGCGCCAGCACTCGCAAGCGTCCGCAAGGATTGCATCGTGATGGCATAGCGCCCAAGATCGAAGATGACGAACATCAATGTGAAAAGCGCCACGAACACCACGATGAATTCAAAGGGCGCGATACCGCGATTGTCGAGCTTTCTCATCATTGCACCAAAGCGACAACTTGGGTGTAAATGATGGTGGCCGGCGCACAGCCTTGCGTGCTGAGGTAGCCGCCACCGCTCATGTCGATCGTTTTGGCGATCACTTGCGAACAGGTCGTATTCGCACTTGAAGTCGTACCGGCCCAGCTAACGTCGACCTTGGGAAAGTAGATAGCCCCGCCCAGGCTAACCTGGCCGCCGCCGTTTATAGTGACCTTGTTGCTGGTCTTGCTCGGGGCCTGATCATCAATCAAGACGCCATTTAGATCAGAGGAGAAGGTGTTAGTGGCAGGTGCGGAGAGATCAGCCGTCCCCCCGTTGATGGTGAGCTGCGAGTCTCCGAGCAAGACGAGGGTTACGCCTGCGCCTTTCAGTTGTCCGCCGGTCATCTTTATATTTGCTTTGTAGAAGAAATATGTTCCCGGATCCAAAACGTACTTGTCGCCATTCTGCACCGTGAAATTGCCGTAAGCTCCAGTCCCCGCGCTATTGGGCGCGCAATGCTTCCACCCATCCGCCTGAAGGGTGCAGGGCATACTTGTATTGCCCGTCCTGCTGTTAAACGATGCGGTGTCCAGTTTGCTGAGCGGATTGCTAGCGTACGTCATGAAATAGTTGTGCGGCACGCTGACATTGCTGCAGCTGCCCGTGGGGGTGCAGCCACTTACACCATAAACTGCCCATCCCGAGCCGGTGAACGTTGGAGTGCTGGCAAGTTGAATACTGCTATCCGACATCAGCGCGCAGCCGGTTCCGTTGTTGCTGAGGTTGCCAGCAAGCTTGAGCGCGCCTGAGTCAGGTCCAAGCGCCAGGACGCAGGCCTTTGTCGGCTGCTGAACCATGGCAATCGCTTGGGCGGGGATGTTGACGGTTGTCAAACCCAGCACTGCCGCCAAGTACGCCGGTTGTTGCTGGCTGACCCTGGCGCGAACGGCATTGCCGGTGCCTGCAGGTGGCGTTGTGAACGCGCCCGCATTGTAATCGCCGATATCGATCTGCACGGCCCGCGAGGTTCTGGTCGGTAGGCTCGTCGGACAGTTTCTCCCCGGATAGCCGGTAGCGTCGTTGGGACTGTAGTTGCAAAACCCGTTCTGTGCCGCGAATTCCTTGCCGCGATAATCCACTGTCTGGGTTTCGCAGGCCGCGCCCGCCATCGTACATGAAAGCCGCAATGCGCCCGAATAGGCCGCCGAGTCCGCGGCGTTCTGCGCGTGCTGGCGGGTGACGTACCACGATCCGGCCTCGGCCCCGATCGCGACTACTCCGATGAGCGGCACGAGAGCGATGACTGTTGCTAATGCGGCGGAACCTCGTTGGGAACGGAGCAGATCACGCATGGAAACACCCTACTGGAAGCGTTCTGAGTGACGCAGCGTGTACGTGCAGGTGGTCGGACACAGCAGCGAACCCACAAAAGGCGGGCGTGCCCCAAGCGGGGCCAAAGTGACGGTTGTCGAAAATGTAATGTACTTTGGAGAAGCAAGATTGCTCGGCGAACAGGTGGCCCCTGCGTCGCCGCACAAAACCTGAAGGTTGCTGATCGCATGACCTGCGACTGTGGTCTGTAGCCCTGTCTTCCAGCTCACCGTGCCGTCAGGGGCGAGCGGATTAGCGTACTGCACATACTGCCCGAAGGAGCGCAATGCGCTCCATGCGGAGATAAACTGGAAGCCCGCAGCAGCCAGGTCGGCGAGCGGCACAAGCAGGAACGACGCCAAGAAAATGTAGACGATCATGGCCTCAAGCCCGACGGCGCCGCGTTGATCCACGATCAACGACTTCTTGTGGCTCATGAGTTGACCTCCACCGATACTCACCCTTCCGGTCTCCGACCGGAACAGCACTCACCAAACGTAAGGGACCACTCTCCAGCGCGATGCTTCGTAACCGGAATATTCCGGGCAGTTGCGACGAAGCAGGTCCTCTTCGTAATAAATGCGGCAAACCTGAACGCCGATATGCAAGACGAGCAAGGCCGCTGTCAGCGGCGTCGGGCTTCTCAGCACCACGCCCAACACGGCGATTTCCTCCGCAAGGTAGAGCGGGTGCTTGATCCACCGATACGGGCCCGTTTGCACCACGTTGCGCGCCTGTGGCACCAGACTGAACGACCTGCCAAGATGTCGGATGGTGACCAGCATCATGATCATGCCGATCAACACGCACGCGGTGGACGCCAGGTTTGGTAACGCCTTGTCGGTTTCGCCGAAGAAGGCGATCGTCCACGGCATGTAGGTACCGACGAACGCCGCTATCCTTGGCAGACGGCCGTTCGCTTGCGCCTTCGCCGGAGGCCGCGTGATGATCAACAGCGCCAGGAGCACGTAGAAGACAGCGAGGCAAACACTCGACAGGAGCGACGGCCAGGGATCATGAGCCGACGATCCGATCTTGATGGCGACGCCAAGCGCCAGCAACATGAACCACATGCCGCCGAACAGTTGCATCGTCCGATCGTAAGAGGAGGTTTTCGACAGGGCAATCGTGCTCATGGCTACTTACCGAAGCTGGCGAACGAACGCACGAGGTGCAGAATGGGACTTCCTCCCAAAATGACGAACATGGCTGGAAGCAGGAACAACACCATCGGAATAGTCAGCTTGGCGCCCAACTTGTGTGCTCTTTCTTCAAGCTTGGTAATACGTTCGCGCCGGAGGTCGACAGCGACACTCCGCAGAGCCTGGCCCACCGGCGTTCCGTATTGCAGGCTTTGGGCGACCATGAGTCCGAACCGGCGGAGCCCATCCGACGTAGATCCCAGTTTATCGAATGCGTCGCTGCGCCTTGGCAGGATTCGGAGATCATCAAGAAGGCCGCTCATGACCCGGGCTATAGCAGGATTGGTCTCATGCATTTCTTGCGCTACGCGTGCCAGCCCGCTTTCCAGGCCCATTCCCGATTCGCTGCACACAACCAGCAAATCGATCATATCCGGCGTGCCCAGTCGAATGGCGGCATCAAACCGCCGCTTCAGCACCGCCAGTATCAATCGCGGCGCTAAAATGCCGATCGCCACGCCAATAAGTGTGAAGACCAGCACATCCAGCAGTGCCTTCCCGAAAAGCTGAGCGACACACCCGGCGATGATCGGGCAGAGGGCCATGCTGACGGCTTTGACACCGATCCAGGTCGGCAAGGCTCGATGATGATTGAAACCTGATGATTGAAGGATGGTTCGTAGCTGATCCAGATTTTCCTCAGCATAGAAGCGACGATACCGCATGCCGAGTGACGAAAACCAACCGGTCACATCCTGGAAGGGGGCAGACTGGCCAGCAACGCCCATCACAGCGTTCGACACCCGGGCGTCCAATGTACGAACGTGTATTTCGCGGATAATCAACATGCAGGACGCAGTCCCAGCCACGACTGCGAGGGCCACCAGACTGAGACCAGAGGTCATAGTGCTGTTTCCCTTCTGACCATCCAACTTATCACCAGGGCTCCAACAAGCACCGAAACGACTGCGTAGACCAGCAGCTTGTTTCCGACCGGATCGGTGAACAACAGATCGACGGTTTGCGGATTGGCTGCGTATAGGACCCCACCTGCAATCAATGGCGAGACCGTCAGCGCTCGTGAGGAAAAGATCACCTCTCCCGCCAGTGCCTTGGCGCGAGCAGCCAGCGCAACACGTTGCCTGACAGTGTCTCCCAGGTTCTGCAAGGTCTCGGCCAGGCTGCCACCGGACTTCATCTGAACGGCAAGTGTCACCGCAAAGATCGCATACTCCGCCACCTGAGTTCGCCGATAGACAGCCTGGACAGCTTCCTCTGGAGGTCTACCCAGATTCACTTCGCTGCATACGATGGCAAACTGCCCAGCCGTTGGCTGCGGCATATCGCGCGCGAGGGCACGAAATGCCTCGTGCACAGGCAGGCCTGATCGCACGGTACTTGTCACCAGCTGGATCGCGTCAGGCAGCTGTCGAAAAAGCTGAAGAGCGAACCGACGTTTCTGCCATCCAAACAGGCCTCGTATCACAATAATGGCCGTGATTGCGGCGACGATGGACACGTAGACCAGGGAATATCCCAGCTGGCTGTTCGCATAAAGGATCGCTGCTGCTCCGAATGCACCGGCGAGCAGCACATAGGCCGGATGCAACACGTAGGGTATATCGGGATTGTAATTGGACAGCCGATTGAGAAACTGAGCCTGGGACCCGGTCTCCAAGCGGCGAATGGATGGTAGGTTAGCCGGATGCGACGTTGGCAGAGCAATCGCCAACTGGCGATTGATGCGTCTTTCCCGAGCGTCGAGCCACAACGAGATGGCTGCTGCACACATCGCGAGGGCCAGAACAGTGACGATCACGGACTCCAGCATCATACTTGCCTCATGGCCTCGGCCCAAGCACCATCTAGCCCGAAATAGACAAGACGGCTTTTGAACTTCGGAGTTGCAAGGTTGGACTTATAGCTGCCCGATATCCGCCCGTTCACATCCTCCTCTTGATACTCGAAGGCTGCGATGTCATTGGTGGTGATCACCTCCCCTTCAAGGCCGATCACCTCGCTGATCTGAATGATGCGGCGCTGTCCGTCCCGCATGCGTTCGACCTGCACAATGAGATCCAGCGCAGCGACGATCTGACTTCGAATGGCGCGCGACGGTAGATTGACCTGTCCCATCTGCACCATGTTTTCGATGCGGGTCAGGGCATCCCGGGTACTGTTCGCGTGTACCGTGGAGATCGAACCATCATGGCCGGTGTTCATCGCCTGCAGCATGTCGAATGCTTCGGCACTGCGCACCTCGCCAACGACGATCCGGTCGGGACGCATGCGCAGGGCATTCACCAGCAAATCGCGCTGTGTCACCTGCCCTGTGCCCTCGAGGCTGGGGGGCCGGGTCTCCAGGCTGATCACGTGCGGCTGCTGAAGCTGCAACTCCGCCGCGTCCTCGATCGTGACAATGCGTTCGGTGTGATCGATGAACTGGCTCATAGCGTTCAGGAGCGTCGTCTTGCCGGATCCGGTACCGCCGGAGACCAGAACATTGAGCCGCGAGCGGGCGGCGATCTCCAGCAAACGTCCGATGGCCGCGGTCATTGAGCCGTTTTCAATCAATCCGGCTATGTCCAAACGGCGGCTTGGAAATTTTCGGATGGAAATGCACGGACTATGGATCGCCAGCGGCGGGAGGATGATGTTGACCCGGCTGCCATCCAGCAGGCGACAATCGACCATCGGACTGGACTCGTCGACACGCCGGCCAACCTGCGCGGCAATCTTCTGAGCGACGGAAGCAATGTGACCATTGTCCCGGAATCGCACCGCAACTCGTTCCAGCTTGCCGTTTCGCTCCACGTAGACATTACTCGGACCGTTCACCATGATATCGTTGATCGATTGGTCCAGTAGTAGCGGACGGAGCGGCCCGTAGCCCGTCATGTCGTCGGCAATTTCGTCTGCGAGCTGCAGCTGCTCACGGCCCGACAGCTCGAGCCGTTCCTGGTTGGCAATTTGATGGATGATCTCCTCAATCTGCCGCCGGAGAACTTCCCGCGAGACGGTTGCGGCCACCGATGGCTCGATCTGCTCAATCACCCGTTCACGCAGCGAAGGCGGGATTATGGGTTGGTCGATCGGCGGTTCGTCGCGCCTTGGCGCAGGCGACGGCACGCTCGGTGCGGATGCAGCCGTGCTGAGCGGCGGCAAAGGCAAGCCCATCGCAGATGCAGGGAGGCTTGTCGCCAATGAAGATACGTGAGCTGGTGCGTCGTCTTCACGCCTACCAAACTTTTTCATCGCAGATGTGCTGTGAGCACCCTCCTCCACCAGCCACTCCGCTCAGCAGCGACACCGCTGATCTCCCGTACGATCGGTGCCAGGTGGCGCCGCAATTTTCTGACGTGCTTCAGAGCTGGAATGCCCAGATTGAGCGCCTCGGTCATGCCCTTGCCGAGATCGGGAATGACGATGTCGGGCTCTGCACCCAACGCCTTGACGACCGCCGCCCTCGGCAGGCCCCCGGGACGACCGGCCCGGTTGAGCAAGGTAAAGACCCGGTCCTTGCCCGCGATGTTGATCACGGCGGCGCGTAGCGCATGGGCATTGCGAAGTCCGGTCACCTCGGATTCGAGCAGCACCATCACATGACGGGAAAGTTTAATCACGGGATAGATCGACGGCGGAAACGGGACGGGTACATCCACGACGATGTAGTTGAACCGTTGACGCAGCAGACCCAGCACGTGTCGTATGCCAGCTTCCGTAATTTCGAGCTGCGCATCGAGGTCCTCGTCGGCCGAGACCAAGCAAACCCTTTCGTTGACTTCGATTGCCGCGCGCTCGAGGAAGAGTGTGTCCGCCCGCATCGGATTTTCCAGAGCGATGCGCAGCCCCGGCCCGGGACGAACACCCAGCATCACGGCGGCCTCGCCGCCCTGCAAATGAAGATCAAGCAGCGCCACTTTGGCCTTGGTTGTCTCGGCGAGTTGCAGCGCCAGATTGATCGCGATGCTCGTGGCGCCGGCGCCGCCCTGCGCCCCGCAGATCGAGACCACGTGCCCGCCACGATCGATGTGGTTGGCTGCCACGTCGCCGAGCAGCTTGGGGCGCAGCTTGTCCAGCACCATATCGCGCGTGAGCGGCCGCGGCAGATACTCCGTCAAGCCGAGCTCCAGGAGCTCACGGTAGAAGGTAATCTCCCTGTTATCGCCGATCACGGCTACTCGGACATCGGGTGGACAGACGCCGGACAGCCTTTCCAGTTCAGTAAAAGGATCATCGATGCCACTGATGTCTGCCACCAGCGCAAACAGGTCGGTGTCGGTTTCAAGCATCCGTATGGCATTGCGGATCGTGCCGCGCCTGATCGAGAGGTTGGCGCCTTCGAGCCCCTTGCGCAACGCCGCAGCGCTGAGCTCATCATTTACGAAACCGACGATGCGGTTACGCGTGACGATTGAGGTCGATTCTTCAGGCGGAGTGGCTATGGCAATGTTCATCAGCGTTTCTCCGACAACCTGTTATCGTAACCCACCGCCGTTGCAGTCGGGCCTACGGCATCCGATGCACCGTCGCAGCTGACGAGAGCGTCTTCCACTTGCTTTCTGACCGTGTATTGCTTGACCTCACCGCCTGAATGAACGACTACTGCCGTTCTCTGTGCAGAAATTGCATACTGGCGGGCAAGTTCAGGCGACACATCACAGCTCGACATCGCGCCGGTGTCTGCCTTGTCCCACTGATCGACTGCTGCGCGTACGGCCAAGGAGAGCGTCCCGAGCTGCTTTGCGACGGTGACTTTCTTGACCTGGACCTGCGTAAGCTCCAGTGAAACAGTCTGCGTTTGCTTACCTGCCATCCCGCTAATGGGTCGCGCGCCCTGCACGATCTCCTGATCAATCGCGATGACTCGAACATTGCGCAGAACGGTTTCGCTCAGGGCGCGACGCGCGGTATCGACTTTCTCGAAAACCTGGGTCAACACGACGTCCACGTGATCGCCCGGCCTGATGAGGCCCGAGACACCGGCCTCCTCGTCAACCTTGATGCTGATGGCACGGCTGTCTGGCGCCAGGATACTGGCGAGGAAACCCCGATCCCGCGGACGCAGGATATCCTGCAATGTAATGAGACTGCCCGCTTCGACGAAGTTGCGGATGAGTGACCCCGGAAGTCCGGACTTGGACTCGGGGGTTTCAAGGATAGCTCCCTGGGGAACGCGCTCCGGCGGCACCGCGCGCACGGCGAAATCCTCTTCGCGGGCCAACGTCCCCCTCGGCAACGGCCGTACCGCGATAAAGTATCCGGCCGTCGCCGGCGCCGCCGGCGCGAGGGTCGTCGCTGTCACCTGTACCGGGACCGGAGGCGTGGCCTTCGGCAGGTTCATGCTATAGGCAATCAGTCCGAACGCTGTGGTTGCAAGCAAAAGCACCACGATGATCGACAGACGCAGCGCGGATGACATTTCACGATCCTTTGCTCAGTATGGTCCAGATACCGCCACATGCGATAGCAACTCCGTAAGGCAGCGGGGCGTGTCGCAAATGGCGCCAACGCTCGATCGCGTAGATCCGCCGTACGAGCGACGATCCGGCGGGTGCCAACCTGGGATATGGCAGGTGGCGCATCATCAGATGCCCCAAGGCAAGAACGCCGCCGGCCAGCACGGTGACCGTTAGCAACTGCATCACGCCGCTCGGGGGGAGACCAACCGCCAGGGCAACCAGCAGCTTGACATCGCCGCCACCAATTCCTCCGCGCGCGTATAGGACAAAAAGCAGCAGAAAGAGGATCGCGGCTGCGATCAGCGACACAGCGACTTGAATCGGGCTAGGCAACTGACCGGCGATCCCGAGGAGCGCCAGCGCGAGACAAATTTCGTTTCGGATCAGGCGCGTCGCAACGTCCATCGTTGCGACATAGAGCAACAACAGGATTTCCAGGGTCGAGGCTGTGGGAGCAATCCAACTCATGAAATGCACGGTTCAAAAAAGGTGGAAGGCAAACTAGCGGGAGCACTCCTGCGGGAGGGGGGCAGCTTGGATTGCCCCCCTCTGGCGCCAAGATGGCCGTATCAACCAGCGATCGCGGTGGTGAAAGCGGTGGTGATTGCGGTGATCCCGGTCGTTAACGCCGCCCCGATCTGTCCACCGGCTCCGCCACCGAACACAGCACCCACTGCGCCAACGATGCAAACCGCGACGATGATGTACTCGAATGACACCACGCCATCCTGGTCCGTCCGCAGACGCTTCAACGCTTCCTTGGTCTCGATGTAATATTGCAACATTGGAAGAATCCCTTCTTTCAAGATGAATTTGCAGACACCTCGGCAACTTCCAGCGGCTGCGGATTATATCCGGCCGCCAGCGATAAACTATCCATTAAATGTTTATTAGCGTCAATATTTAATATATAATACCATACTGAATTAACCGCCGCAAAACGCGCCGTCGTGACATTCCAAAAATCGATAAAACGTCGTAATACAAAGACGATAGCCGGCCAACAATCGGAATCCTGGGCAGAGCGCTGGCTGAGAGTCATTAAAGAATCACCGGATTATTACGGGTGGACGGCGATATAATTTGATTATTCGGAAATTCGATATTTATGCAAAGCCGATGAGTTGTCGGAGTGCATCCAACCCTTTCAATCCACTCGCATATGACCGGCGGATGCAGCGACGACACCAGCGTGCATGGATCAAATTTCGCGAGGTCGGCCGGATGACCTAGCGCGCCGTCTGCAAGCCGTTGATATCGCCCGTGCGGTAAGCGCTATGAATGCCTTGATGGCCTCGTGCCTCTCACACCGCACCTCCTCGGCCTCTGGCTTTGCAGCGATTTGCGTCGTCAAGCGAAGTTGGCCTCCGGGACGAGGCCATTTGATCCTTCGTCGTCCGGCTCGGCGTCGCTACTGGATTGCCTCGTCCATCGGTTGCTTGACCGGTTACTTCTGCCGGAACGACTGATTGAATGACATCGCGAGCGGCCCGACGATGTAATCAAACGCGGTTCGCTGGACGGTCGGGATCATAACGGTCGCCGGCATGCCAGGGTACAGGCGAATGTTCGGCATGTCCGCCAACTCACTCTGATCAATCCGGACAAAGGCCGTGTAGTACGGCGCATTTGTCTTGGGATCAGTGAGGCGGTCAGCCGAAACCTGAATGACGTCGCCGTGAATGATCGGGACGATGCGCTGCTTGTAGGCAGTGAGATGGACTTCGGCGCGCATATTGGGATGTACGTCGCTGATGTCCTCCACCGCAACCTGGGCTTCGATGGTGAGTGCGTCCTCGGCCGGTACGATGTCGAGGATCTTGTCGCCGCGCTGGATGACGCTGCCGACGGCGAACACGGTCAATCCCACGACCCGGCCGGTATAGGGCGCCCGAATTTCCATGCGACCCAGGACCGACTTTGCACTCAACGCCTTCGGAATGACCTCGAGCAATCTGGCCTGCGTGTCACGCAAGTCCTTGGTGACATCTGTCATCCGATCATTGTCGAGTTGGGCGATCTGCTGCTCTTGCTCGGCGATGGCCTGTCGGGCCTTCGCGATACCGGCTTTTGTATCGGCGATCTGGCCTTCCAAACCGTACGCCGTCCGCTCCAGCTGGAGAATTCGCGGACGCGCAATCAGGCCCCGTTCGACCAACGGCGCAAGATCCTTTGCCTCGTTGCGGACCGAGTTGATCTGATCGGTGAAGGCCTTGACCTGTGCCTCGGCGCCCACAATCTGTGACCCAAGCTGGTTGATCTTCTCGCGAATGACGCTTCGTTGCCCGTCAAGCGATGCTCGCCGACTGTCGAACTGATTGAGCTGACCGGTCCATACGCTCTTAAAGTAGCGGTCATCAGAGCGCGCCCTCAAATCGGCCGGCATGGCCAGCTCGGATCCATGATCGAGCTCCGTCAGGAGCCGTACTTCCGTTGCACGAAGCACGGCATATTGTTGTGTGAGCACCTCATACTCGGCACGGACCTGCGTATCGTCCAGAACGATCAGGAGATCGCCTGCCAGCACCCGCTCCCCTTCCCGGACATGCAATTCCCTGACAATGCCGCCATCGAGGTGCTGAACGCTCTTGCGGTTGCCGTCGACCTTTACGATAGCATTTGCAACCACGGCGCCGTTGAGTGGTGCCGTCAGCGCCCAGGTGCCGAATCCGCCGAAAAAGATGGCGATGATCAGCCATCCCGCGAGTGCTACGCGACGAATCGAGTCGCTCGGTGCACCGCTCCTGAGTTGATCACTCGTCGAGCTCGGCGCTAATGCGCGTGGTTTCGACCAGCTTGTAAACTCCATCAGCGCCATGACCATGTCCTAACCCGTCGTCTCGCGGACCGTGTGGATCGGTACGGGCCTCGTCAGACGGGCCAGGATCTCGGCGCGCGGTCCGAACATCTCGACGACGCCTTCACGCAGCACCAGGATCTTGTCAGCCACGCCGATGGTGGCCGGCCGATGGGAGATAATCACCACCGTCGTGCCGCGCTTCTTGAGTTGAAGAATGCAATCGGCGAGCGCGGCGTCTCCTTCGGCGTCGAGATTGGAGCTCGGCTCGTCGAGCACGAGAAGGCTCGGATTGGCGAAGATGGCGCGGGCAAGACCAATACGCTGACGATAACCGCCCGAGAGTATGGCGCCGCCTTCTCCCACCTGCGTATCATAGCCATCCGGCAGGCGCAGGATCATCTCGTGCACGTCCGCCATCCGCGCCGCCAGAATCACCTCCCTGTCTTCGCCCTCCTGGAATCGGCTGATGTTGACGGCAACAGTGTCAGCAAACAGCTCAATATCCTGGGGGAGATAACCGATATGCTGGCCGAGTGACTTCTTGATCCAGCTCGAGACGTCCGCCCCGTCCAGTCGCACCGCGCCAGCAGATGGCGCAAGCACACCGACCAGATGACGCGAAAGCGTGGATTTCCCGGCGCCCGAAGGACCAATGATGCCCAGCACTTCGCCCGGCTCGATTGCGAACGATACCCCGCGCAGGATGGGCTTCGAACCAAACGGCGGCACATAGGAGAGCCCCTCGACCGAGAGTCGGCCCTGCGGGCGCGGCAGCGTCAAACCGACCTCCCGTTGGGGATCGGCTTTCAAGAGCTCGCGGATGCGCAGGAATGCTCCACGAGCAGATACAAGATTGCGCCAGGATCCAACGATCTGCTCTACCGGCTGCAGGGCTCTTCCGAGCAGAATGCTCGCGGCGAACATGGCGCCGACGGTTGCAAGTCGCTCGATCACGAGATAGGCGCCGAGGCCAAGTATCATCGACTGCATGGCAAGCCGCAGAAAACGGATGATGCTCTGCATGGTGGCGGCGCGATCGCTCGCAGAGACCTGCCGTTCAAGCATACGGGTGCGATCACGGGCCCAACGCCTCAGCAGCCCTTCGGTCATGCCCATCGCCCGCACCACTTCGGTATTGCGCAGGCTCATCTCGGTAAAGCTATAGCTCCGGGAAGCCGCCTCGCCGGCCTCCGTCAACGGCAGCTTGACCCGCCACTCGTTAAACAGGGCCATAAGAATCAGCAGGATGGAGCAGCCCAATGCGAACGCCCCCAGGAACGGGTGCAGCACAAAAATCACGGCAATGTAGATCGGCGCCCAGGGCAGATCGAAGATCGCATGGATCCCCATGCCGGTGACGAACTGGCGGAAGGTGTCGAAATCGCGCAGCAGCTGGCTGCGCGCGCCGCCGGCGCCAGCGGAGCGATGAATGATCGCCGTCATCACGCGCGCCGCGATCGTCTGGTCGAGGCGAATGCTGGCGCGGGTCAGCACGCGGGCGCGTACGGCATCCAGCCCTGCCAGCGCCAGCAACGCCATCAACAGCGCGATCGTGAGCATCAGCAGCGTGATCTCGCTGGCGCTTGCGATCACCCGGTCATAGACCTGCAGCATGTAGAGCGGTCCGGCCAGGTAAAGCAGATTGATCGCCAAGCTGAAGATCGCGGCAGTGACGAAATAGCCCCGGCAGCTTTGCAGCAAACGCCGGAGTTCGTCGGGTCTTTTGAACGGAGTACTCACACAGATCAGCGGAAAATCCGCCCCTCTTCAAAATCACGCCGTAATCCAAAGTCAGGGCCGCAACATTCGCCCCGACCCATTTCCCCGCCGCGCATCAGGCCAGATGGTCGTGGTAGCTGATGAGCGTTCCCGTGTTCTTGTCTGCCTCGGTTTGGAAGCCCGCGGGGTCGTACTGGCCCAACAGGGTAATATTGGCGGTATGGACTCCGTCGGTCACCGACAGGGTTCCTCCAGCACCAGCCTGATTTGCGACATAGCTCGCGGTCGTGCCGGCCCCGAATGCCACATCGAGGAGATCAAGGTGGTCATCCCCGTTAAATCCGGACACGACCCCGCTAAAGTCGAAGGAGTCATGGAGCACGATTGTCCCGGTCGCTTGGGCATCAAGCGTGACATGCGCAGATGAGGCCGCTCCGAATTCGAGTGTGGCCGAACCGCTAATCTGAGCCGTTCCGTTACCGCTGACATTGCCATCGATTGTGACGTTGCCGCCATTGGCCCACAACACGCCGGTGTTGACGAGGTCGCTGTGGACCTCCAGTCCACCGGTTCCTGTTGCCTCGATCGTGCCGGTGTTGGTGACGGCGTTAGCTCCGGTATCGATGTCGAGCGCATTGGTGCCGGTGGCGATGATCGTGCCTTCGTTGACCAGCACCATCATCCCATCCCCGAGGTGGCCGGCACCCGAGATCGTGTTGTCCACGTTCGTCAGCGTAACATCGGAAACCGTTCCGGTGATCACGTTCTCACTGCTGTCGGACAGGATGACCTGCCCGTGGCCCTGCAGCGTGATGCCGTGCTCGATCAGTTCGAGATCGGTCTCGCTTCCGCTCGAGTTCAACTCGATCGTGCCGGTATTGTCGATGATGCCGGAGAGCGGCAGGATTGCACCATCGGCGATCACCATGTGGCCGGCGTTTTCAGTGACCGGCGTTTGATCGAAGATGAAGTCGCTTGCCGTGAGCGACGAGGCATCGACCCCATGCAGCGTGATCGACTGCCCCTCTCCCGCTGAGATCACCGCGTTGCCGTTACTGTCATTGGCCGTGTGCGCCTGAATGTCGCCAAAGCCGGTGAACTCGGCATAACCGACCAGATCGATCTGGTCGTGCGCGGTGTCAAAATTGTAGATCGTATCCCGGCCAATCGGTTGAGCGAAAACGAGCAAGTCGTTGCCGCTCGAAGCGGTCAGGTTGTCGTCGCCCGAAATGGCGAAGATTGGTGAACCGGCCGCGTAAGCTTCAATATTGTCGAAAACAACCCTGGTTCCCGTGCTGCCGTCTGCCTCCGTCCACGTTTCGGCAACGTTCAGGACAACCGCACCCGCGAAGTCGGTGAGCGTGGTAACTGCTAGCGACCGGACATCATTTGTTTGCACCGTCCAGGTGCCGTTGCCTTCGTTCGTCCCCGCGTTCAAACTCCACCCCAACGGAACACCGCTGACTGTGACCGTTATCAGGTCGTTCAGGTCCGACGAGGGATCGGTCAGACCAAGGTTGATCTGCTCGCCGGCGATGCCGGCCGGAGCTACTCCCGTCGCAAAATCGGTGGCAGTCAATGACGTCACCCCTGCGAGGTGTATTTCCAGCAGGCTGGCGGTGCCGCCGTTGAGGGCGCCATTCGTGGCGTTACCGTAGACGATCGTCTGGTTGTTGGCAGTATCGACAAACCAGGCAAATGTATGGGCCGCAACTGAGCTCGTCGCCGTGGCCAACGACGTGCCGATCGATGTGATTGCAAGGCCCGAGGTGGCCGCGATTTTGTCAGACCCCGACGCAAAATCGGTGACAATATCGAAGCCGGCATGGTTTGAGTCGGTAACGGCCGTATACCTGAACGTATTGTTTCCGGTGCCGCCTGACAGAATATCAATGCCGGCCCCGCCGGTGAGCGTATCGTTTCCAGAACCGCCGAGAAGCAGATCGGAGCCGTTTCCGCCATTCAGGGTATCGTCGCCGCCGAGACCCACCACGATATCGTTGCCGTCGTTACCCGAGATTGTCTCACCGTTGGCAGTTCCAACCAGGGTATTATCCGAAGGATTGCCGGTTAACCCCGCAAGGAGATTGGGCAAGTCATCGGCGATCGCGGAATAGGTCGCAGCGCCACCTCCATTGAGTGCGAGCGCGAGATTTCCGTTTTCGAAAGCGGTGGCGCTCGCTTGCCAGCTCGAAGCTAAAAGGTCGAGAGTTCCTGTCGGAGAACCGTTAAAGTAGTTTTGTAACGCTCCTTCGAACGTTGCATTCGAGAGAACTTGCTCAAGCTGAGTGGAGGAGAACACCAGGGTGATGTCGTCTGCACCATTTCCACCGTTATAGGTGGTTGTCCCGTTGATGTGATTCCATGCTGTCACCAGAGTATCGCCGCCATTGCCCATCAAGACAGACCAATTGCCTGAAGGGGCCGGCGTATTTCCATCAAAAGTATTGTTGGCGAAATTGGCAATGTCAGTACCGTTTCCAAAATTGATCACGTGTCCACTGACGCTACCGGCCAACGTTATTGTGACGGTCACAGGATTGGAAGAGAGAGAGCCATCTGAAGTATGATAGGTGAACGAATCCGTGCCTAAGAAAGAGTCTGTCCGCGTGTAAGTAAATGAGCCATTGGGGTTAAGCGTCACCGTTCCGTGGGTCGGGTTGGTGTCTTTGACCGCAGTTATTGCACTGTCTGGATCAGAGTCGTTGGTGAGAACTCCTGGCGTTGTAACCGTCAAGATATTTCCGCCTGAAGTGTCGAGGATATATGCGTCATTCTGCGCCACCGGCGCGTCGTTGACCGGCGTCACCGCCACCGTCGAGGTCGCGATGTTGCTGGCGTGATTGGCGCCGGCCCCATCGTCCACCTGATAGCTGATGGTGCGGGTCGCACCCGAGGGGTTATCGCTTGAGTTCGAATACGTCACCGAACGTAGCGCCGCCTGGTAGTTCGCCACAGTCGCAGAACCGGTCAGCGTCAGCACGCCGGTCCCCGCATTGTAGCTGCCCGTGATGCCATTCTGGTTGGTGAAGCCGAGCACATCCTGGCCTGAGGCGAAGTTGGTTGTGATCGATACCGTCGCCCCGGTCAGATTCGTGCTGTCGACATCCGATGCCGTCAGCACGGTGTCGATGGCCGTCGCCGCCTGGTTCTCGGTATAGGACAGCGTGCCACCATTAGCGTTCAACACCGGCGCGTCGTTGACCGGCGTCACCGCCACCGTCGAGGTCGCGATGTTGCTGGCGTGATTGGCGCCGGCCCCATCGTCCACCTGATAGCTGATGGTGCGGGTCGCACCCGAGGGGTTATCGCTTGAGCTCGAATACGTCACCGAACGTAGCGCCGCCTGGTAGTTCGCCACAGTCGCAGAACCGGTCAGCGTCAGCACGCCGGTCCCCGCATTGTAGCTGCCCGTGATGCCGTTCTGGTTGGTGAAGCCGAGCACATCCTGGCCTGAGGCGAAGTTGGTTGTGATCGATACTGTCGCCCCGGTCAGATTCGTGCTGTCGACATCCGACGCCGTCAGCACGGTGTCGATGGCCGTCGCCGCCTGGTTCTCGGTATAGGACAGCGTGCCACCATTAGCGTTCAACACCGGCGCGTCGTTGACCGGCGTCACGTTGATCGTGTCGGTCACGGCCACGCTGTTGGCGGCCCCGTCATTGGTGATGATGGTGACAGTGCGGGCCAGGCCCGACGGGTTATCACTGGTGTTGAAGTAGGTCACCGAGTCCAGCGCGGTCTGGTAGTTCGCGACGCTGGATGACCCGGTCAAAGTGAGCGTCCCGGTCGCCGCGTTGAACGATCCGGTGATGCCGTTCTGGTTGGTAAAGCCCAGCACATCCTGGCCGTTGACGTAATTGCCGGTGATCTGCACCGTCGCCGAGACGAGATTGGCGTTGTCGACGTCTGACACCGTCAGCGCCGGGTCGATCGCGGTGGCGGCGTGGTTTTCCGTGTAGTTGAGCGTATGACCGGCAACCGCAACCGGCGTGTCGTTGGTGCCGGTCAGCGTGATCGTCAGCGTCGAGGGGGCGCTGGCGCCATGCTCGTCGGTGACCGTGTAATTCGCAACCACG